>JAGLDY010000015.1 GCA_023145375.1 Candidatus Sabulitectum sp.
TCATATTAGCGATGCCCTTCTTTGTTCGATGGATAGATTTAGGTTTGCACTCAAATTCTAATCATTCGAACGGAAAAGGGCACTTTTTCTAACTTAGGAATTTATCTTGGACAGGGCTGTGATTTTTTAGAAGAAAGAGCCCGGGGTGTTGTTCCCCGGGCTCCTTCAATTTAAGTATCAGGTTCAGTCTATTCTGCGAAAGCATCCTCTTCTGTGAGACTACCGGCGATGGAGATGAACCATTCATCGGGAATGAAGTATGTTGCAGCAGCTTCCCGGAGTTCATCCGGGGTGAGTTCAAGCACTCTGCTCAGGTAAGTGAGGTGGTAGTCAAGAGGTTTCCCGTCAGCCTGCAATGAAGTCAATCTGCCTGCAAGGTCCCGGTAGGTCATCCCTGACAGGGCCTGCCTGCCCACTGAGTTAGCTTTTGCGAGGCGGAGCTCGACGTCCTGTACATTCTCAGTTGAGATCACTTCCATTTCATGAATAACGGATGCTGTTGCCTGGGGTACATAGTCTGCCAGGGTTGACAGATATGCAGTGAAAGATCCGGTGCTGTCATTAGCAGAGGCCCAGCTGCCGACTCCATAGGCAAGACCCTGTTCATCCCTTACGCTGTGACCCAGCCTTGAACCTATTCCCCGGCCAAGAATGGTGTTCATTACCGCAAAGGCGGGATAGTCCGGCATATCAATACCGGGGGCTTTTGTGGCTATAAGCACAGTACCCTGGGTTCTGCCTTCCATGAATGTGACTACTGTGTCCCCGGGGGCACTGGTGAAAACCGGTATCTGTATTTCCGGCAGAGGTTCCTGGGGGTTTTTCCACTCTGCAAAGTAGTCTTCCGTCATGGTGAGAACTGCTTCAGGGTCAACATCTCCCACGATAGTGATAACTGCACCTTCCGGTCTGCAGCAGAGATCGTAGTATCCAACAACATCCTCAAGGGATATCCTGTCAAGAGAAGCAGTGGAAACATTCCTGTAGTCTGCGGGAGACTCTGCTGTGATCGCAGCAAGGCTGTCATAGGCAACACTGAAGGACCTTTCAGCAGAAGCTTCAAGACCGGCGTAGCTCTCAAAGAGAATCTTGTCATAGTCTGCTTCTCTGAAGGCGGGATTTAACAGCAGATCCGATACGGTGAGGATGCCCATCTCCAGATCTTCGGAGAGCAGTGTTACTGAACCAAATGATGCTTCCGAGCCTGCCCCGAACCTCAGAGATGCACCTTCGATCTCAAGTCTTTTATGGAATTCTATGTATTCCAGTTCATCGGTACCCTTAAGCATTGCTTCGGTAGTTATCCCTGCAAGGCCGTTCAAGTCGGAGGAATGCATGTAGCTACCCATGGGCACAGAGAAGTTTATTGACACAACAGGGAATGTGTGATCTTCTTTAACGAGCAGTACAAGGCCGTTCTCAAGCTCGAAGGTTTCCACGCCGTCGGCTATGGATGCAGTTGGCGGTACAAGGAAATCCTCCGGGATCTCAAGGCCATCGTAGTTTACAGAGGTAGGTTGAGTGACATCAGTGGGAAGTTCCTGATTCCCACCCATGCTTCTGCCTGAACCACCAACAGGGTGAAGTACACCAACGGTAACACCGTTTCTTCTGAACAGAGCAGAGGCAGCTTCACTGATATCCTCAGGTGTAAGCTGTTCAATAAGTGCAAGCTGTTCCTGACCATACATGTGATTTCCGAACATTGTCCGGGAAAGGCTGTAGCCCATTGCCAGGCCAACTGGATTGGCATTGCCAAGCACTTCAGAAGCACGGTATCTGTTCTTTAGATCCTCAAGGGCTGATTCAGAAATGCCATTCTCTGCAAGGTTCTCCAGCTCATCCCAGATGATCTCCTGGATCTCCTCAATTGTAACTTCATCGTCCCCGGGAGGGTTCATTGTTACATAGATGTTGAACATGCCCGGGTCTATTCCGCCGTCATTCCATGCTCCGGCGCTGTAGACAAGGTTGTTCTCAACAAGCAGCTGATCAAACCTGCCTGACCTTCCTGCGGAGAGGTAGGAGCTGATCATCTCCATTGCAGGGTTTGTAGGGTCGTTACCATCAACTGAATGGAAAGCCATTACGAATCTGGGCAGATTGGAAGCGTGTTCGATCTCTACATATCTTGATTCAGTCTGCAACGGCTCAACAGGGATAGCTTCTTCAGGTACATTCCCTGCAGGAATATCTCCAAAGTATGATTCGATATCTGCCAGCAGTTCTTCAGTATCAAAATCACCCACGATGGTAAGTACTGCGTTGGACGGGGCATAGTAGATCTCATAGTAGGCACGGGTCTTGATGTGATCGTAAGCCAGAATGTTCTCATCGTAACCGATTACTGGCATTCTGTATGGATGCTCTGTGTAGGCCGTTTCAGCAAGAGCTTCCCAGAGAGCTCCATCAGGGCTGTCAATGCTGCGCATTCTTCGCTCTTCATGCACTACATTTCTCTCTGAAACAACTTCTCCTGAATCGATCAGGCAGTTGACCATTCTGTCGCTTTCAATTGCAAGAGCATCTTCAATCCTGCTTGCAGGCAGTATCAGGTAGTAACAGGTGACATCTTCGCTTGTGAATGCGTTGGCGCTTCCACCATCCCTCTGAACGATCTGCCAGAACCTGCCAGGAGGCATATCCGGTGTTCCCTTGAACATCTGATGTTCCAGGAAGTGGCTCATTCCAAGAATGTCGCCCACTTCGTTGCGCGCCCCTACTCTGTAGGAGATAACTGAAGCAACCACAGGCGCATAGTGAAGCTCCTGTGTAATTACGGTAAGTCCGTTATCAAGCACTGTTACCAGAGGTTCCTCTGCAAATGCAAAGGAAACACAGACAACAATTGCTATCAGCATTAATCGACTCATGGGAACCAGCCTTTCGAGTAATAAGGAAGGGGAAAAATAAGTAGCCTGAGTATGTAAAAACGGGGAAAATTCTGCAAACAAAGGAAGCCGGAACAGATGCAGCACAATAGAATAAAAATTGACTTTTAGCAAATGATACAGGATCACTTTCATGAGAAGAGAAATATGCATAAGATTGAAAAGGGAATTCGAATGTATTCACCAATGTAAAATTAGAAGATCGATCAGACAGACATACCTCTGTGATTGAGTCTGCATTTCTTAAAGCAGATACTTTCACTCAGCTACTGGTTATTGATGCAGACGAAGAGATTTTACAGGGGGTACACAGAGGTCAGCTATTGAAGATAAAGCTGGAAGTTGATACTGAACCACCACCTGGTTTTAATACAGAAATGCGATATCTGCTGAAACCAATTCCCATTCCAATTCGAGCTTATTCACTCCCTGATATGTTTGCAGGTAAACTGCATGCAGTGCTTTTTCGGAAGTGGCGTAATCGTGTTAAAGGACGCGACTGGTATGACCTGCTTTGGTATGCAGGCCACCACCCTGAGGTTCACATGGATCATCTGGAATCTCGAATGAGATGTTCGGGTGATTATCTGGATGAAGAGTGCCTGACATCGTAGAAACTCCAGAAAATGCTTGAGAAGGCCGTTGAGGAATTGAACATTGATCTGGCCAGAGGAGAGGTAGCCCCCTTCGTGAGGGATCAGAGAATGCTTGATGCGTGGTCGAGGGAGCTGTTCAGGAGTACAATAGAAAAAATCGTTCCAATTTGACAGACAGGGAATCAGCAGAGGATAACTGATTCACTGACGATGAGCATTTCTTGACGGGTACAGACCAAAGCAGTATGTAATTTTGGTGTGAAATTGAAAAGGTTTAGGCATCAATACAGATTCAACAGAAATAGCCTGCTATTATGAACAAAGGAGTTTCCATGTCTGATTCTCAATCTAAGCTTGTTTTATCTATTCCGCAGGGTATCACCACAGCCACTTCACTGGGCATTGAAGGGCTAGCCAGGCATTACAGCCCGGGCTCCGGCAAGCACTTCACAGGGCGCAAGCTCTTTGTTGAACTAGCCATCAAGGATCAGAAGCCTGACTTTGAATATCTTGATGATGGTGGCTGGAGGAATGCCGAAGCAGACTCAACAAGTGCCCTGGCCGCTGCAAACGCAGGTAACCGCACCAAGACTGCCATTTCCAATAACGCATTTTCCTGTACCCCTATTGCAGCCTACGAAAGCATCTTTCTGGTAAAGACCGCAGGCCATGTTGTGGAAATGGAAGACGCGGGACAGATCCATGCATACAACACGCATGATTGCCATGACGGAATGTCTGTATCTGAGATTGCCGCTGCAGTTGGCACACCGGAAAACCACAAGAGAGAAAGTCATCTCTATCTTGTAATGTGCCCCATCCAGCTGCTTATACTCTCCAACCTCACTCCGATTGAATACGCATGGTATGCAACTCACAGACCTGGCAAGGTCTTCCGCCAGGTGATTTTCTCTGAACTGAAAAGTGTACAATCCAGACTTGCTGCAGAAAGCAGGTTCATTGATGCCCAGCAGGAGATCAATTCCAACCCGGATAAGAAGACAAAGACCATTGTCTCCGGAGACTGCATAAACGAGATCCCTTTCCGTGCCTGGTACGGTTATGAAAACAATTCTGAAGGTGGCCTCTATCTTGCTAACCACAAGCAGATCAAGCTGTGGCGTTTCCCAAGCGAGATACCTGCTGCCTGGGACAGGGCAACCTGCTGACAGAGATGTTTCCCGGCCATTGAAGGAATTGCGTGTCGATCCAGTTGACAGGAGTAGTAAGATTGCTGCTGCCATATTTGGAGGAAGAGAGGCTGGATGATTTCCAATCCTTTCTACGCCCACTGGCCGTATTTTCCAGACCTTACCTGGTCGAAGAACTTAATCTCACCATCAGAGTCTGAAGAATGAAGCCTGATAAGGACTCTGGTGAGAAATGCGGTTAAGTGTGCTGGTGTTCATGCATCACTATCACGGACTCTACTTCACTATTAACTGTATTTGCTTTAATAACGTGAAAAATAGCGGTTCCCCATCGTGATTAACTGTATTGTTGCCAAAAGCGTGAAAATATGTTAAATTCAAGCCATGAGTAAAGTATTGAGTATCTATAAGAAAATTGATTCGTTGAGAGAGCGGTATTATCAGTCTGCTCGCAATAAGGATTCTTTGCTTAAACTAATCAGTGAGGCAGAGGTTTCAGAACAGGTCTATAATTCGAATGCTATTGAAAACAGTACTCTGAATTTGAAGGAAACAGAGAAAATACTCCTTCATCTTGATTTAGAAAGATATATCACTGAGCGGGAAATATTCGAAACCAGGAATCTGGCGCGAGTGGTTGAATACATTGACACAAAAGCAAAACTGCGGGAAATGAATTTAGAAATGATTCTGCTTCTGCATAGAATGCTGCTTACTAATATTCGCAATGATATAGCAGGTCGATTCAGGGAAAATGGTGAATGGGTAAGAGTTGCAAATCATATTGCTTGTGATCCTATACAGATCGTCGGCAAACTTGAAGATATGTTCATCAAATACAATTCTTCCGTGAATGAGAACATCATAAAAAGAATTGCTCTCTTCCACCTCAGTTTTGAACACATCCATCCGTTTGTGGATGGTAACGGTAGAATAGGAAGAGTACTGAATAACTATTTACTGATTCGTGAAGGCTATGTGCCAATAAACATTAAGTTCATCGATCGTGCATTCTACTATGATGCTTTTGAACAGTTTGATAGAGATAACAACAGTTCGATTATGGAAGAAATAGTCGGAAAAGCAATTACCAGCAGCTATCATAAACGATTAGCCTATCTGGATGGTATGAACATCATTACTCTTAATGAATACGCTAAACAGAATAATCTTTCTCATTCGAATTTAATCAATAAAGCCAAGCGGCAAACCATTGAAGCTTTCCAGGAGAAAGGAGTTTGGAAAATAGGTAATCCAACCTGAAGGGGTTAGAAAACGAGAAAGATGAAACAGAACTTCCGTCAGACCCTGAATAGAGATGAAACTACTTTTCTGTAATTAACACTGGACAGAACTGAACCTGATGAATGCCGCACTACAGGCTGAAGTTAAAAGTAACCCCCATAAGAACAATTGCTTCATTGAAATCAATCACAGCCACATCATCCACAACCCTGTGGGCATGCAGGTATTTGCCTGCACCGTAGAACCCTATCTTCCAGAATGCCAGTACACTAACTCCGGCTTCCAGATTGTAGACATCTGTAGAGAAATACTCATCGGGGGAATCCTCACCAACTGGTACCGCCATCCATCCCGCACCGCCTCCAAGGAAGTAGCGCAAACGATCAAAACCGAAAAGCCGTCCTCTGTAAAGCAGATTCAGAGCAATCAGATCTGCGATCTCATAAGAAGATGAAGGGGAAGCACTGTTCGTGTAGTACTCTGTAAAGATTGAAACACCAATCGGCCACTTGCGGGGGTATACATCCAGATTGAACTGCCCGCCTCCCAGTTTGCCAATAGGAGACCGGTCATCATAGAACCCGCCCTGCCCCATCCGTACAACAAAGTCAACACCAGGGGAAGAGGAAGGGGAGGGAGAGGAAGAGGGAGAACCGGACTGACCAGCCAGTAACCCGGGCACCAGCAACACAACAGAGAGTAAAGTAAGAAAAGATCGCATTTTAAACCTCACAAAAGAATAACTACCAGCTTCTTTCTGTAGTCATGCTCTTTAACGGAGGGAGCAGAGTGATTCCTTCAACCTCTTCGCAGGGATAATCACTGACAATGCAGTCGAGGAATGATATCTCCCCATAGGCATTTAGATCAAAAAGCGGTGGGCATTCATAAAGAACACTGTTCTCAAAAGTGCAGCCGGTAAACTCAATCCCGCTGCATTGCCGTGCTATAACACCATAGTACTCTCCATTATCAATGAAGAGAGAATTCTCGAACAGCAGATCATGAGAGTTACGGAATTCCATGATACCGTAAGCACAGTCGCGAACAACAGAATCAGTAAAACGAAAGCCTGAAGAATCCTTGATCTCAAGACCCACCGTCCCGCAACCAAACAGATCGCAGTCTGAAATTACTACGTCATTGCAGTTCATAAACCCGAACACCCCGTTCTCACAGTAACCCCCGGCAGTATGACCTGCAATCAGATTCGAGATCACAAGATCAGAACAATCAACAAACTCTATCACAAATGAATACCTGGGCTCAGTCAATAGAGAGGAAGCCAGCTCTCCACTTCCCTGAATGGTCATGTTTGAAACATCAGACACTACAACAGTAACCCCGTCGGACTCCCAGTTATAACCAACATGAGGATTAGCATGCTCACTTGGAAACAGTGCACATTCATAGTCACATGGAGGAGGTATCTCAACCAGTACGATCTTTCCCGGATCAAGCACAATTGTTCGATCAGATCCTATTGCATCCAGAAACTCCGCCTGGGAAGAAACCACATACTCAGATCCTGCAGCAATACCAGGCAGAACAGCAAAGAGCAGAACAATAACAGAAACAGAAAAAACAGAATACATATTTCTCCTTAACAAAGAAGCGACACTAACTGAAAATACGTAGGCCTTCTGGCTCAGTCAACAAGACCACCACCAACCCATGACAAGCATCAGCAAACTAGGCATGCTGGAACAGGGAGAGCAAATGAACACAAAGATTATCTACAAGTACACAGATGCCGGCAACTACTATCTCCAGGACTGTAAGATCAGCCTCCGATGAAAGAATTACGAGTAAGTTGACGAAAGTTATCTTATTGTGTAAAATAAGATAAACAGAAAGGTGTGATTTCTTGCATTACAAAAGAAGATTGTATCTTGATAGAATTCTGCCATTCATAGGAACTCCGATGATAAAGTTGGTTACCGGCATGAGGCGAACCGGTAAAAGTGTTCTTCTGCGCCAGATTGCTGAACTTCTGAAAGAGCGTGGAGAGAATATCTGCTTTATCAATATGGAGTTAATGGAAAATCATCGTTTTAGAAACCCTGTTGTTCTCCATGATCATATCAAGCAGATGAATGTCTCAGTGGTAATCATTGACGAAGTTCAGGACATAGTGGGCTGGGAGGAGGTCACAGCATCTCTGCTCGCTGAAGGTGGCACAGAAGTTTATATCTCCGGGTCGAATGCAAGCATGCTTTCAACTGATCTGGCATCCAGAATTGCTGGAAGATACATTGAATTCAGAGTCTATCCACTGGGGTTAGAAGAATTCATACAATTTAGAGGTAATGAAGTCGGATCATTAGAAGAGGAATTCTGGCTATATCTTAAACTGGGCGGAATGCCGGGAATTCACTCAATGGATTTATCGTCTGAAGTTATCTATCAATACTTGAATTCAGTTCTGGACACGGTGATTCTCAATGATGTTGTTATAAGGAACAACATTCGCAGCGCTGCTCTTCTGGAATCCATTTTCAGATTTCTTGCAGACAACATTGGATCTCTGTATTCAGGAAAGAGGATCACTGACTATCTGAGTTCTCACGGAAGGAAAACTTCAGCCAACACAGTTATCGACTATGTGAAATACATGGTTGATGCCTGTGCGCTGCATGATGTAAAAAGATTTGATCTTCGTGGAAAGAAACAGCTTGTTTACACAAGCAAAGCATTCCTGACAGACCTTTCATTCAGGCATACAATCTTCGGTTACAGAGAAGGAGCAATCGCTGGTTTTCTGGAAAACATTGTATTCATGGAATTGCTTCGCAGAGGCTACTCCGTGTATATCGGAACAATGGCAAGCAAGGAAATAGATTTCGTTGCTGAAAAAGGAGATTCAACCCTATACCTTCAGGTTGCATATCTTCTGGCATCAGAGGAAACACTGAACAGGGAATTCTCATCTCTTGAAGCCATTCCAGACAATTACCCGAAACTGGTTCTATCAATGGATAAAAACATCCCATCAAGGAATGGTATAAAGCAGGTTTTCCTTCCCGAATTCCTAATTGACCCGGATAGATTCATATAGACCGAAGCGAATGAAGAGAAGAAAATAAACACAAAAATCACTTACAAGTACACAGACGCCAGCAACTACAAGGTCTGGGGCGAAGAAGTCATCGAAGGAACACTCATACTTGACCAGCTTACCCCTTACCTGATCGACACCGAGTTCTTCATACCAAAAGACATTGGCCTGCCAGACCTGCAGCCACACCCAAGAACTGAAGACGATCATGACCTGCATACAATTGAAGAATTGGAGGCAACGGCAGAGAAGGCAACAGTTAGCCTTGATGCGGAGACACTTATCAAGAACTTCAAAAAGGCGAGGGTTGGGGAGTGGGCGTTCTACTAGCTCTTTTGGATCCCAAAGCTATTAACCATGCTTTCAGACAAAGGTGTTTCCATAGCGAATTTCACGCTCATGGGTTCTGAGCCTGTGTGTGAAATGTAGTTCACTAAACCGCAGTAGTAGAAAGGAGCTCCCTTTCCCGATACTAGCTTGTTCTTTCTAACGAACAGATGAATCTTTGAACCCATCCTTCTATGCTCTATTACACCAAGTCCTCTTTTCATAGAAGGTTTTGTGGATCTCTGGCTCTGCCAGTGGAAGGTATGATCATCAATGAAGTAGTCATGGTACCTGTGGTCAGCCTTTTGCCCCTGCTTGTTCAGTGTAACAAGAAGGAATTGGTTCTCATGCCCCTTTGGGCAAACATGGCCAGATTGCCAAAATCCTTGACTAAATACAAGATCAAAGAGTGGTGGTATATCCGCTCGCATTACAGCAGTCTGAAGAACTAAATCTAGCGGATCAATCACACTCTTTACCCTGGCAATAGTAGTCATACCCTCATTGGCAGAAATATCTGGGTACTCTTCATTCCAAGCTTTGAGCGTGTAATCACCAGATCCATTCTTTTTGACATAGCGAAGAAGGTATTGATCATCACCGCCTGCATCTTGTCTTTCAATAACAACCAACTGGTTGCTTATGCTACCACCGGCATCAGGCGTGATCAAATCTAGAAGCAGGTAAGCTCCATCTTTGATTGGCGTCTTACCACCATTCATTGAATTACCCCTGGCCCTGGCAATGAAGTGCCTTGCCGGGTTCAGATTGCCATAACTATCCGGGAGGGTTTTGTATTCAGCAACCTCCATCTCATGGGTACTCGATTTGAAATGACCACAAGCAATACCCAAGTCGGTAAAGAATGGAATTTGCACAAGATCAGATTCTGAGGTCTCAATGAAATGTGGCCTGTCTGCTTGAGCTTTTCTCGCATTGTATTGCTCATAACGATAGTTGACAAGCTCCATAACCATCTGTTCTACGGGGCTATCTACAACAGAAACAATATCAGCCTTGAAAACAAACCGATCATCAATCACCTCGAATTGCGCTCTGTTAGCAGTGGCATTGCCTCCAACCCATGCATTGATGGGATTACCCTTCCAGTAAGTAATCCACCTCTTCTCAATAGCAGAATAGTCCTCAAATGGAACCTTGAATTTCTCTGGCAAATCTCCCTGGCACTTTTTCCTTCGTGTCATTACCTTAAATGAACGTCTAGCAAGATCGGTAATAGTGGGAGCAGTAGAGAAGCCATCCAGATCAAGTAATGCTTCAAGAAGAATCATCTTGAATGATTTTACCATTGAAGTAGATTCTACCTCGGCAAGAAAGTCACCGTAAGAATTAAGTGAATCTATTTCACCGGTACCAATATCCTTCTGTGATTCCAGGAACTTGAACCATTGTCCGTGTTCTCTTCTAATTGCAGGGATGCCCCCGCCGGCAATATAGAATTCAGATAGTGTTGGCCTACGCCCAAATGAAGTTTTGAGAGATTGGTAGAAGTCGGTTTGCATATCTGTTCTTGTTTTAAGAAGCCCTCTCAGAAATTCAATTGTTTCCAGATCGTAATTTAGGAAACAACCAGGAGGTAGCATTACCTTTTTCTCTTCAATCATCTTCAAGAATTTTCTTCTCGCCTGATTGGTTTTCTCTAGTTTGAACATAGCTTCAAATTTCTTAAAGAAACTCAGATGATTCCCGATGAAATCAAGCACTACTAAGTGGTTCTTTCCTACATTGGTTCGAAGACCACGACCCAACTGTTGTAGGAAAAGAATCTTTGATTCCGTGGGTCTAATCATCAATACCGTATCAATTTCTGGTAAGTCAACACCCTCATTGAAAAGGTCAACTGAAAACAGAACTTCAATTCTCCCGTCCCGGAGCATCTGCAAAGCTTCGTTCCGTCTTACACTTGATTTGCTATGAACGGAGCTAGCTGAAATGCCATTCTGTGAAAAAAACTCAGCCATGAAATCAGAATGCTTTGTTGAAACACAAAAGGCCAGTGTTTTTGCCTGCTTCTTCTCTTTCCAAACCCGAAGAATGTGATTTGCTCTGGCTACTGTTGCCAGTTTGTTGTCAAGTTTTTCGGGATCAAACTTTCCATTTCGCCATGGAATTTCTTGGTAATCAACACTACTATCAGCAATACCATTGTAGTGAAAGGGGCAGAGCAAATGCATTCTTATGGAGTCAAAGAGATCATTTTGAATTACCAAATTGTTATCACAGAGAGAAAGAATGTCTGCCTGGTCAGTTCTGTCGGGAGTGGCAGTAAGCCCCAGTAAGAATCGAGGTGAAAAGTGAGCCAACAGTTTCTGGTATGTTCTTGCAGCAGCGTGGTGGAACTCATCAACCACTATGTAGTCAAAGTAATCCTCTGGGAATTTCCTCAGATGATTCATCTTACCAATGGTCTGTATCGAGGCGAACAACAGATCAGCATCTATGTCTTTGCTTTTCGCAGTGTATTTACCAACACTTGCTGTGGGACGAATGCGAATAAATGTATCCTCTGCTTGTTTAAGAATCTCTTCTCTGTGGGCTACAAACAATATTCGTTTGGCATTCACTGCTTTAGAATCGAAAGCCGCCAACCAGGTTTTTCCAGTACCGGTTGCCATAACAACTAAACCTCGCTCATTGCCAGCAGCCCTTGTTTCTGCGAGTAGCTTCAAAGCTATTACTTGAATATGGTTTGCCTCTGGAGTAACACTCTTCTCATCCGCGCCTGGCTGAGTTTGGAAAGCTACTCTTCCTTGCGGTCTACGCGCTGCATAGGCTTCAATCCAGGCATTTGTAATCTCTTTTGTTTTGCTGTGATTGAATATCTGATCAAATTGGTATCTGAGTTCTTCGAACCTCTTGGGATTTTCTTTCCAGTCTACCCGGAGATTCCACTCAAAACCATGAGTCAAAGCAGATTTACTAATGTTGCTTGACCCAATGAAGGCACGCCCATCAATAAGAACATCATTCTCAGTTCGAACGAAGAGATATGCCTTCATATGAAAGCTGTGACCCTTGCTCTCGAAGATTCTTGATTCTGCTCCATTTTCTTGCAGCACAAGCAGAGTACGCAAAGCTTCAGGATCTGTAACACATAGGTAGTCCCCTGTGAGGATTCGTACTTTTGTTCCTGCTTCAAGAGCATCAAGTAATGCATCAAATAGGAGTCGTATGCCTGGAGACATCACAAACCCCACTGCAATATCTATTTCAGTAGCATGATTGATTGTCTGTAAAAGCTTTGGTAGAAACGGATCTTTTTTGCCACCAGCAGTAAGATGATCCTTAATATATGGAAATTGTTTACTCATACAGCAGTCCCACCAGAGAACAAATTTATCACTTTCTCAGCAAGTGGTACATCAGCAGGAGCAAGGTCCCAATCAAGCAAAGAATCAACAGGAACCCACTCAACACGATCATGAACTGTAGGGGTAAGGGATCCATTCACAATCTTAGCCTCCAATAGAACCAGTGTTACAGAGAACCCATCATAGTGATGCGTGTTCTCTGCAACCAGAGCACCTACCTCAGTAGTGATCCCAAGCTCCTCAAGCAACTCCCGCTGAAGGCAATCGCAATCGCTTTCACCTTCTTCAACCTTGCCACCGGGGAATTCCCAGTAACCGGAGAGCTTTTGATCAGGAGCTCTGCGACAGAGAAGGACTCGGTCAGTATTCTCAATCAAGGCTGCTGTTACTCGTATGGGGATAGTTCAGCCTCATTCCTAAAAGATTGTGCAGGAAAAATTAGATTATCCTTTAAAAACCTCTGTAGCATGCCAATCAAGATGCTCTTTATTTGGGCGCCATGGCTCATCGCTTGGAGTCGCAATTTTTCCACCATTGTGTCGAAACTTGAAGCGCCGTTCATTTTACTAAAGCAATCCCACGCCAACCATGCAGGAAGGCTCTCGTATCTCTGGAAGAAACCGAATCCTGCAATCGCCTTTTGAGGAGCACGTAGTTTAAAGAAAAATATGTCACCAGGTTTCAGCGCACGAAAGGCTCTATTTCCATGAGGTTGCCAGAAGTTAACTTCATCAACTTTTGGGTAATTCCGTAAAAATGAGTACCAATTAGGATCTGTGAGACCAACATAGCCTTTCTGGATGTTCAACACAGTTTCCAATCTCGGTTAGTCTTACAAGCTAGCACGAGCACAACCAAATTATTCTATTCGTACTTTGACCCATTGTCCAGAGCTTCATCTCTGCGTTAAAAGAGGAGTTTCTTCAGGTCTTCGAAGGTTTCGGTTATGGGTGACTTGAGAATAGCTTCACGGTAGTGGTCGTTCTCAACGCTGTTGATGTGGTTTTGGAATAGGGTTTCAGCTCTTTCGAAAACTTCTGTGCTTTCTGCCTTCTTGTTCTGATGGAAGAGGCATTCTGCCAGGGTGGTTAGTATCTCGATGTCCTGGATTGAAGGGACTTCGTCTATTATGGCTGCAGCTGTTTTCAGCGTTTCTTCGGCTTCTTTAAGTGCTATGGTTTTATTGATGTTCGGGTTATTCAGCCGCTCAATACCCCTGAAGCCCAGTAGCAGTCTTTTTGTAGTGGTGTCTGCATTTTCAATCTCTTCACCGTTTTCAAGTTCCGTGAGTACTGCGTCTGCCTGCTGGAATTCATTGCTGGTGAGCAGCAGACCGGCAAAGTCAATTCTTGTGCTGAGAGCCATATTGCTGAGTCCCAGCTCATCTGCAAGGTCAATTGCCGTTGTGAGGTGTTTTTTTGCATTGCTGTAGTTCTTCTCTTGTTTTTCCAGCAGTCCCAGATAGTAGTTTGCCCAGACAGAGGCTGATCTGAAGCCGGTGGTCTCCACAAGTTTCAGGCTGCGTTCCAGGTAGTCTCTGGCAAGGCTGTACTGCATGGCGGCGTGGTATGTCTCACCCAGATTTATGTAAGCAACAAGGGTTGCGTGGGTATCACCCACCTGTATTAATACTTTAAGGCCATCGTTGAGGATGTTTATCCTCTGTTCATACTTGCTGGTCAGTCGGAGAGTTACAGCGGTGTTTAGAAGAGCTTTGGCTTCGCCAAGCTTGTCGGAGAGCTCCCTGTAAAGGACAACTGCCTTGAGGCATGCTTCAGTGTTCTCCGGCTGGGGTCTTCTGTTCTGTGCGATAAGACCCAGTGTCATGTAGTAATCTGCAAGCAGTTCTTTCCTGAGGTTGTCTTCTGTGATTGCATGTATCTCGGGGAGGATGCTTTCCAGGAGATCCAGACTTTTTGTCTCCGTGTCCAGCAGATCCAGGAAGTGAGCCATCTGGATGTGCGCTTGTATTCTTCTTTTCCCGGAGGGCAGAAGATCAATGACTGATTTGTACAGGTTGAAAGATTTACTGAAATCACCTCTTTTAGAGTACATCATTGCTTCCTGAAATTGGATGTCAGCCAGTTGTTTGTCATCGGTGGCAAGTGTCTCAGCAGCTTTAAGAACCTCCGAGGCTTCATCGTACTTGCCGAAGAGGCTGTACAGCGTGCCCAGGTCCAGCCTTGCCTTGTAAGCTTCTCCTTTATCTTCTTTTGAGAGATCATCAAAGAGCATGTACTGCTTCAACCAGCGAAAAGCTTCTTGCGCAGCGCCCTTTTCCATAGTCTGTGCAGCGGCCAGAAGTGCAAAGTGTCTGGCTTTCCTGGAGTTCAGGCTGTCACAGTAATGGTGGGCGGCAAGAGGGACAACTGTTTCATCTCCGCTGTTTTGGTTTTGCTCATAGAACTGGCCGAATCGGGATTGAAGCGCTTTGCGGATTCCCAGAGAGAGCTCCTGGTACAGGTAGGTACGCATGGTGTCGTGGATGAACTGGTATTTTAGAATACTTGATTCTTCAAGTCTTTCATGTATCAGTCCTCTTCTCAGAGGTTCTTCAAGAGTTCTTGCCAATTCCAGCTCATCTCTGCGGAGCACTGCACTTATCGGTTCCAGCGAGAATGAACCACCGGGCATCATTGAGCCTGCGCAGAGAACTTCTTTTTCCTGGTCGGTGAGCTCTTTAAGCCTTTCTTCCATAAGTACCGATATTGAATCAGGCAAAGACATGTCATCTGCTATCTGATAAGTCCATCCTCCTTTTGCTGCCGGTTCAATTGCTCCTTTATTCCTGAGGGAAAGTAAGAGTTCCTTAAGGTAGAGGGGATTACCACTGCATTGTTTTACAAGTTTTTGAAGAATGTCTTTGGGAATATTGGGGTCACGGAGGGCAAACAAGACCATGTGTCTGGTGTACTCTTCATTAAGAGCTTTAAGTTTTATTGATTTGTAGCGGGCAATACCGGAGAGCTCTTTCAATTTCTTCCTGATCTCCGGAAAGCTCTCTGTGGGAGCACGCATGGTTGCAAGGAAGAGAACCGGCAGATCTGTTGCTGCTCTGATCAGATAGGCAAGCAGATCAAAGTCATGCTCTGATATCCAGTGAAGGTTGTCTGTGGTGAAAATTACAGGTTGCCTGGATGCTGTCCATTGCAGGATCTGTGAGATCTCTGAATACATTCTCAATCTGAGTATGCTGTCTTTGTCGGTGGCAGGTGCAGGTGCTGTTCTCAGATTCAAATTGTTGAACAATTCCTGAGTTTGAGGCAGAATGGCAGGTAGTGTATTCTGCAGATCTGTCAGATCATCCGCCGGCAGTGTGTTGAGGTAGTCTGTTATCGGGTCGGATATGAGCAGATAGGGCCTGTCTGCGCCAAGCTCGTCGCATCTGGTCTTTATTATTATGCAGTTCTTGAAACTTGAATAGTGTTCAAGCTCATTCGTCAGTCTGGTTTTCCCCACTCCCGGTTCACCGGAGATAACAACAAAGTGACTTTTGCCGCAGGTTGTGTTGTTCAGGGCATTTCGCAGCTCAGTGAGTTCTTCACCTCTGCCCACAAAATGCTCGAATGTGATCTCCTTTTCTGTTTCTTCTTTTTGATGATCTTCGTAGAAGGAGACCCGCCCAAGCCCGCCCTTCTTCGCCTGGTAGAGAGCCTTGTCTGCCCGTTCCAGAATATCCGCAAGATGGTGGTCCTCCGGCTTGCTCTCCGCTACTCCTATGGAAAGGCCAATTTTCATTCCTTCAGAGAATACTTCCCGTTCAAGGGCCTGCAGTATCCGCTCTCCCTGGTTGACGGCTTTAAGGAGCTCAGTTTCAGGCATCACAATCACAAATTCATCTCCACCGTAGCGGATAAGAGTATCTGTGCCTCTTTTGTTCCTGGAAAGAATATTGGCAACTCTTCTGATAACGCTGTCACCCTCAAGGTGTCCGAATACATCGTTAACCAGCTTGAAGTGATCAATGTCTATTATTGTGAGAGACCATGTCTCATCGATTATGTCTGAGACCGGTTGTCCAGTTCATCCATAATGTCCCGGGTGTGGAGGCCGGTGAGATGGTCCAGTTTTGTCTTGTTTGTCATATACCTTCCCTCAAAAGATAACCCGAAAGATATTCCCTCGTGGGGTGGTACGCAATGGAGGTATTACCGGGTTCACTGAATATTCTGATTCAGCAGCTTAATACGCGCAAATCCCCAGTTGAACTTTGGATATACACAGAAAAGCAATGCGGAACGTCTGAAAGCCTCTTTGATGTTTTCTTTGGAGCTGCTTGTTTGCTATGCTTCTTTTACTGCTTCAGGAGTTCGCGGAGCTCTTCAAAAGTAGTGAAGATGGGTGACTGTAAAATGGTTTCGCGGTAATGGTCGTTCTCTATTTTGTTAATGGTGTTGTTCATAAGGGTATCAGCTTGTTTGAAGGTTCTGATACTTTCTTCCACTTTGTTTTGTTTGTGCAGGCATTCAGCTAAAGTAGTCAGGAATTCCAGTTGAAGAAGGGTTGGCTCATCATCCAGATCTGTGGTTGCGGCTCTTAGTTTATCTTCAGCTTCTTTCAGAGCCCGGGGTCTTTCAAGAGCCGGATTGTTCATCCTCTCAATACCTCTAAGACCAAAAAGCAGTTTTTTCTGTGAGGGATCTATTTTATCTAAGCCATGATCGGTTTCCAGGCTGGTGAGATCAATATCCGCCTGCTCGTACTCATCGTTCTTTATGAGTATTCCCACATAGGATATTCTTGTGGTAAATGCCATGTAGTTCATACCCAGTTCTTCTGCAAGGGTAATTGCTGTGGTGAGCCGCTTCTTGGCATTGTTGAATTTGCCTTCTTCTTTGTCCACCAGCCCCAGGTAGTAGTTTGCCCATATGGAAGCCGGTCTGTAGCCGGCGGACTCTACAAGCCTAAGGCCCCGTTCAAAGTAGTCTCTTGACAGGTCGTGCTGCATAGCGCCGTAGTACGTCTCACCCAGGTTGATGTAAGCCACGAGGATCGAATGGGCATCACCCACTTGAATAAGTGCTTTAAGACCCTGGTTAAGGGCGTCGATCCTCTGTTCAAATTTATTGGTCAGACGCAGAGAAATGGCAGTGCTGAGAAGAGCTTTTGCTTCCCCGACCTTATCGGAAAGCTCCCTGTACAGGGCAACCGATTTCCTGCAGGCTTCTGTGTTCTCAGGCTGAGGTCTTCCCTCCCGTGCGAGGAGAGCAAATTTCATGTAGTAGTCTGCAAGAAGCTCTTTCTTGAGGCTTTCCTCATTGATACTCTGGATATCAGGGAGTACGCTTTCAAGCTCATCAAGGCCGGTACCGCCTGTGCCAATCAGGTCCTGATAGTGAGCGATCTGAATCTTAGACAGTATACTGACCCTGCCAACCGGCAACAGATCAATTGCTGACCTGTACAAGGTACATGCCTCTTCGTAGTCTCCTCTTTTGGAACACATTTCCGCTTCCTGAAAGTGGACATTTCCCGTTTGCTCATCGCTGGTGGCCAGTGTTGATGCTGACTTAAGAGCTTCTGAGGCCTCATCGTATTTACCGTAAAAACTGTAGAGTGTGCCCAGTTTGATCCTGGCCAGAAAAGCCTCCTGCTTATCCTCTTTGGACAGATCAGCAAAACGCATGTAATGTTTCAGCCAGCGGAAGGATTCACTTATTGCACCTTTTGCCTTAGTGTGAGTTGCCGCCAGGAGTGCGAAATACCTGGCTTTACCAGAATCCAGGCTGTCACAGTAGTGGTGGGCAGTAAGAGGAATAACCGTTTCGTCCCCTTTGTTGTACATGTTCTCGTAGAAGAGTCCGTACCGGGACTGAAGCGATTTGCGGACTCCCATAGAGAGTTCCTGATAGAGAAATGTACGCATGGTATCGTGGATGAACTGGTATTTCAGGATATTGAATGCTGATAGTTTCTCTGTAATAATTCCCATTCTCAGAGGTGCTGCAAGGGCCTTTGCAACTGCCAGTGGGTCCAGATCGAGCACTGCACAGACAGGTTTCAGCATAAATGAGCCACCGGGCATCATGGAGCCGGTACAGAGAATTTCCTTTTCAGAACCGGTGAGTTTTTTTACCCGCTCTGCCATAAGTGCTGATACTGAATCAGGTAAAGGCATATCATCGGTTATCTTGTAAGCCCATCCACCACTTGCTACCGATTCTATTGCCCCGGTACTGTGCAAAGTTATTAGAAGCTCTTTGAGGTACAACGGGTTACCGCTGCATTGCTTGACCAGTCTTTTTAGAATATCTCCCGGGATCTTCGGGTCACGGAGAGCAAACATGACCATGTGTCTGATGTATTCTTCGTCAAGAGCGGAGAGTTTGAGTTCAGTGAGCTTTATGATGCTTGAGAGGATCTTGAGCTTCTTCTCTATCTCAGGAAAGTTCTTTGTGGGAGCCCGCATGGTCGCAATGAACAGAATTGATAGAGTTCCTGATGCTCTGGCCAGGTACGCCAGCAGATCGTAGTCATGCTCTGATATCCAGTGAAGATTATCAACTGTTAGGATAACCGGCTGTCTGGAAGCTATCCATTCCAGTATCAGCCATATCTCTGAATACATTTTCAGCCGCAGTACGCTCTCTTTATCTGTTTCAGCCATGGGTACTGTTCCCAGGTTCAGATCAGGGAACAGTTCTGCAGTCTGGGGAAGGAGACCGGGCAGTGAGTTCCTCAGGTCTGTGATATCATCGTCCGGCAGAGTCCTTAAATACTCGGAGATGGGGTAAGTAATGGTAAGGAATGGCCTTTCATTACCAAGCTCATCACATCTGGTTTGAAGAGACAGACAGTCCTTGAAGCTGGAGTAGTGCTCAAGCTCATTCGCCAGTCTGGTCTTGCCTATCCCCGGTGCACCGGAAATAAGAATAAAATTACCAATACCGTTCACTGTGTTGTTCAGTGTGTCACGAAGCTCGGAGAGTTCGTCAATTCTTCCTACGAAATGTTCAAAAGTTATCTTGTTGTCAGAGTCGATCTCTGAGAGTTCCTGATGGAATGAGACTCTGCCTCTGCCACTCTTTTTTGCTTCATAAAGAGCTTTGTCTGCCCTTCCCAGTATGTCTGCAAGAAGGTTGTCTGTGGGCCTGCTCTCAGCAACACCGATGGAGATCCCGATTTCCATTCCGTCCGGAAAGACCTCCCGTGCAAGACACTGCAGAATTCTCTCTCCATGGTTAACTGCTTGAAGCTGCTCGGTGCCGGGCATGATTATCACAAATTCATCCCCGCCGTATCTGATAAGGGTATCTGTATTTCTTCTGTTTCTGGACAGGATATTTGCAACCATCCTGATAACTTTGTCACCCTCAAGATGGCCAAATACATCGTTCACAAGCTTGAAATGATCGATATCAATGATCGCAATGGACCAGATATCTGCCCCTGCAGCTTCAGAGAACCGGGAATCCAGTTCATTCATGATGCCCCGTGTGTATAGACCGGTCAGATCGTCCAGTTTGTTCTTGCTTGTCATACACCTCCCTTTCAGGGCTGACCTAAAAGATATTCTCTAAAGGTGCGGTGCGCAATGGATGCGTTGCTCCTCTCTGGTATTATGGTGTCTGCATGAAACAGATGTTGGTTATAGTAGAACCTTGGGAAACTCTGTCTATACTGCTTCCGGGAGAAGTTAAATGAAGAAGACCAAGATAGTTGCAAGCATTTCAGATCTGAACTGCTCGGAAGAGTTCATTCGCTCGCTTTATGAGAATGGTATGAATGTGGTTCGAATCAATTCTGCTCACCAGTCTCTTGCAGGTGCCCTTAAGATAGTCAATGCAGTCCGGGCTGTTTCCTCTCGTATTGCTCTGATGATGGATACCAAAGGGCCTGAGATCAGAACAGGATCATTTTCTTCACCCTTCATTGTTGATGATGGTGAGATTGTTGGTCTGGGGGAGAGATGTGATTCTTTTTCCGGGGTCTGCATTCCTGTGACTCATTCGGAGTTTGCCGGTGATGTGCCTGTTGGAAGCAGCATACTCATCGATGACGGAGAAATAGAACTGCTGGCCCTTGAGGTTAAGGGGAATTGCCTTCTTTGCAGGGTGATTCACGGCGGTGAGATAAAGAGAAAGAAAAGTGTGAATGTCCCCAATGTGTACATAGGGCTGCCCTCGCTCAGTGAAAGAGATCTCAAGTACATTGATTTTTCCATCGATAACAGACTGGACTTTATCGCTCATTCTTTTGTTCGCTCCGGTGCTGATGTGGAAGCTGTTCAGGAAATTCTTCTTCAACGGGGAAGCAGTATCAAGGTGATCGCCAAGATAGAGAACCACAACGGTGTTGAGAACATTGATGAGATACTTGATGTTGCTTACGGCGTAATGGTCGCAAGGGGAGACCTTGCCATTGAGATACCCTTCGAGAGGGTACCTGGAATTCAGAAAATGCTCATCAACAAGTGTATTGAGCGAAGAAAACCGGTGATCATTGCAACTCAGATGCTTCACAGCATGATCGAGAACCCCAGGCCTACCCGTGCAGAGGTCAATGATGTTGCAAGTGCCATATACGATCAGGCTGATGCAATCATGCTAAGTGGGGAGACAGCAATTGGTGCTTACCCCCTGGAAGCTGTACAGACCATGACTGCCATAGCAGGGGAAGTGGAGACAGACAAAGAGGATATCAACGACATTCCAATTGTTGTGATCAATAATGAAATATCAGCATTCCTTATTAAATCTGCTGTGGAAGGTGCGGTGGAGCTTAATGCTCACGCTGTTATTGCCGACACCACATCAGGGAGAACTGTGAGAAGCCTTTCCGCCTACAGAGGAAAATGCCCCATTCTGGCCCAGTGCTACAACAGTGAAACCGTGAGACACCTTGCTCTTTCATACGGAGTGTCAGCCAGGTTCATGGAACCGGAGCAGATAACCCATGAGTTTGTAGGCAAGGCTTTAAGCTTACTCCTGTCCGAGAATGCTTTAGACATTGAGGATCAGGTAGTTGTTGTAGGGGGTAACTTTGGAAGAAGCAAAGGTGTTTCCTTTGTTGAAATAGGTTCCGTGGAGAACCTTCTTACAGCTGAAGACATCTTATCAGTCTAAAAGACACGGAGCTGGTTTTTCAATTTCAGGGTAGACGGTTCAGCTCAGTTCTGTTTTTGGAACTACTCCGAAGCAGTACCTTTCCAGGGGTTGCCTGGTAATCTTGTCAGCAGCTTATCTTGAATGATGTTTGCAGCAATTGCAGTGTTGTATTCGATATCTGCTGGAATAAGCAACCGAATATCGTCCAGAAATGCTTTGCTCAGCAGTTTGGATGCCAGATTTGCTTCGAACTGTGCTCGAGAAACTCTGAGGCCATCTCTGGATATGTAGCTTTGAAAGCACTCGATAATCCTGTCAGGTCTTGCCTCCTCCACGCTTAGCGCCTGCCAGAGATCATAAAGATCACGGCCTTTTCTGCGTTGATACAAAGCGCGTAACTTGGTGCCCAGAAGCTCTTCAAGAGAGTAGATAGAGATATTGGAAGTGCCTGTAAACCACGGATTTACAACAGCATAGGGATGCATTTCAATGCCCAGTACTGTAAAATGCTCTCTGGTATTGATCTCTATCTTTACTCGCCTGGTGGATACGGGGGCAAAAGAGGTTTCAAAAGCGTAGTAAAGAGTGAACCGCCCTTTTCCCTGTTTCCATGCCGGGTCACCAAGCCATGAATCGAGAGTACTTCGGATTGCAGTTATCAGTTTTCCTATTGGGCCTGAATTTCTCTGGACGAGGTCAATATCCTCCGAGTAGCGACCAGGCCGGGTGAAAAGCATCTTGTGAAGTGCTGTACCTCCACGAAAAACGGCTTCATCAGCAACAACTCGACTGGAGAACAGAGAAACCAGTACCCGGGATAACACAAGATCCTGTTCTACCTGGTCGTTGGAAGGCCAGGGTGCACTTGATCGCCATGCGGTTATGTTTGCACGGGGAATCACGAGTCTGGCTCAAGTTTTACATTGGGTACAACACGCCACCTTGAATCGGGAAGAGCATTTGTTGCCTTGCCCGGAAGTAATGGAACAGGTCTTAGCTTTTTTGGAAGACACAGGAGAAGTGATGAAGCTGTTTCAGCATGTCCCGTAACCTCCAGCAGGTAGCCAAGACGCTGAACATCAGGAATTCGAACAAGTGGAGCGATTTCAGCCAGAGCATTCTTATTTATTAGCTCTGCCAATTCGTTAAGTACAGTTACAACATTACTGAGATGGCCAGCTTCTGATGGATTGCGAACCAGATCGAATGCTGTTGTTTCCGGAGTAGCTACACGCATAGTTCCTGTTTCCGTCTGCTTGAGTACAACCGGGAACTGTTTGACACGACTGTTCATTGAGAAGTGAATTGTGACTTTATCCAGGTGCATCTCCCTTGTTGGTTTGTTGGTAACCACCTGGAAAACCATGGGTTGCTGGTGAGCAGCGCCGTGAATAGAAGCGGCACTCAGAAAGCTCACATAGTAAGGTTGTTCCAGAAAAAGCATCAAATCGTGGATAAACCAGCTTGCTGGAGGCGATCCTACAGTTCTGTATTCCGGCGGAACAAGAACAAAGAACCCTCTCCTCGGGGAGACTATTCGTTTCTGCTTCTTAAGTCTCCTCAGTGCGGCTTGCACTGCAATCGGGGAACGGCCTGTAGCACTTTCGGTCTGGGTGACGGTAAATGTGTACCGCCCCTTGGTCTGAAGCTGATCCAGCCACTGTGACATTACAGGAATCTGTTTCATATGCTTCTATCCTTTAAATGGAAGACAACCAGCTTACATAAACTATCAGATTATGTTAGTTATTGCAAGTGTACTGAGCGTGTTGCTATGGCGATGTCATGCATAGCATTTGTTTTGTCAACTGCTTCTTGGAGACTATTCTTCTTTTTCCTCTTTGTTTTTCCAGGATAGACCTTTAATGGTGCCCCAGATAAGAACCAGGTGAATAGCCGCCCCGCCGATAAGAATAGGGCTTATTGCGCTGTAGTACTGCGTGCCCTTAAGCTTGAAGGCACATCCAACGATTACCGCTCCCCATGTAAGAGCACTGGCAATGATGAAGCTGTACGGTTGACTCTTCTTCACGGTTGCTTCTCCTTCCGTCTATAGATCAAATCTAAGTTGAAGTCTAAGTGCTGTGTCGGTATTCTCATTTCCCTCTACAGGGGGAATGCTGTAATAGGTGACATCGTATCCCATCACAAATGACAGACTTCCAGTGATTGCCGATCTTGCTTCAAGAACGCTTCCTATGTAGTAGTTCTCTGAATCCTGCAGATCACCTGTGAAGATGGCTGATTCCACCGCAGTCCAGGAGTCACTGATCTGCCATTCAAGGTCTGTTCCAGTGTACCAGGTGGAGGTTTCCAGAATGACATCTTCAGTATTTTCTCTTGAAAGGTATCCTGCACCAGCCTCAAGTGTGGCTGTAAAACTGCCACCTGAGATAAGCTCACGCCCAAGCCCTGCGCTTGCTCCATATTCGTGGTTGATCCCGGAGATCTTATCCATTGTCCAGTAAGCTCTTGCCGCTGTGTAGTTGTGCTCTGTAATACTGTATTTAAGAGAGCCTTCAGAGAAGTAGCTTTCTCTGTAGGTGGTTTCTTCCTGCTTACCGTATGATGCAATTAGAACAAGGCCGGTTTCAAAAGCAGTTGCAGGTGTACCTGAGATCTCGAACCCTGCGTCCGTCTGGCTGATCCTGCTGTTCCCGGATGTTAACAGTCCTCCCAGAGTTACGCTGGTTTCCATTGAGAAAGCTGATACAACTGCAATACTGCACAGAATGATAACAAGTTTCATATTTTTCCCTTTCTTGTTTTGTATAGCTGAGCTTTCTGCCTGGCTGACCTTGAACCACTGGAAAACCGTATCATTGTCTAAATCCATTCCAAAGGTGTCAGGCAGGTACCTTTTAAGGTCATTCTCTCTCCAGCTGCTTTTTCAGCTTTGCCAGCTTTTTAGCTGTTGTTGATTCCAGTATCTTCTGCCTGTAGTGATCGCTTCCTATGGCTGAAACAAAAACACTGAACATGTTCTGTGCTCTTGTGAGGGCTTCGCCGGCTTCAGTCATCTTGTTCTGTTCCTGGAGACATTCAACCAGTGTACCCAGCAGGTCTATCTCTCGGATAGAGGGCTCCTCCTCTGTATCTGATGTGGCGTTACGAAGATTTTGTTCCGCCTCTTTCAGGGCACTGGTTCTTTCCAGTGAGGGGTTGTTCAGCCGTTCGGTGCCTCTGTACCCCAGAAGAACTTTTCTAGTTGCACCGTCCATTGTTTTCATTGTCTCTTCGGTTTCCAGTTGCGTAAGATGAATGTCTGCTTCTTTGAAGTCCTTTTTGTTTATCAGCATTGTCACCAGGTTCATCCTTGCGTTCAAGGCCATGGGGGCAAGACCCAGTTCATCTGCAGATTCAATGGCTTTTTTGTATCCCATTTCCGCACTGGAATAGTTCTCATCTCTTGTATCAAGGTTCGCCAGGTAGCTGTTTGCCCAGATACCAAATCTTTTCGTGCCTGTTGCCTCCACCAGGTCAAGACAGCGCTGGAAGTAGTCTCTGGCCAGATCAAAATCCATTGCACTGTAGTGAGCTTGTCCAAGGTTAATGTAGGCACCCATGATGGCATGGGTATCACCTGTCTCTGTGAGTACTTTCAGTGCATCATTTAGGATGTTGATCCTGACCTCGTACTTGCTGGTGGCGAAGAGAGATGCTGCAGTGTTCAGCAGAGCTCTTGCCTCGCCTGTCTTGTCCCCCAGCTGGCGGTAGATAGTGACTGCCTTCAAACACTCCTCGGTACTGTCAACCCGGGAAAAGATATTCAGAGCAATTGTACCGTGCCTCATGTAGTAAGTAGCCAGCAGATGCTTTCTCTCCCGGACATTTTTGATAGATTGTATTTCTTCCTTAATTCCGTTCAGTCCCTGAAAGCCTTTTTCTTCTGATACGGTAAGGTACTGTATGAAAGCTATCTGCAATTTCGCTAGAATTCTTTCCTTTCCAGGAGGGAGCAGGGCTATCGTTGTTTTGTAAAGGCTGTCTGCAGTACCGTAGTCACCCATGTTGAAATGCAGATGTGCTTCCTGAAATCGAAGCAGAGCCGTCTGATCGACGGTGGTTGCAAAAGCTACTGCATCCTTCAGTATCCCAGTTGCCTTGCTGTGTTCGGCAAAGAGGGTGTGAAGTTTTCCCAGCTCCAGCCTGGCATAGAAAGCTTCCTGCCTGTTTTCTTCCACACCTACTGAAAAGGCCATATACTGTTCCAGCCAGCGAAGCGCATCACGCTTGGCATCCCTGTTGTCTGCCTGTTTTTCGGCCAGAAGAGCGAAGCGCATTGCTTTTACAGGATCCAGACTGTCGCAGTAGTGGTGGGCTGCCAGTGGAACAATGGCAGTGTTGCCATGGTTGTATATCTCTTCATAGTAGAGCCCAAACCTGGATTGAAGTGCCTTCCGGGTACCCTGAGAGAGGTCATGGAGGAGAAAAGTGCGCATGGCATCATGGATGAAATGGTACTCGAGTATTTTGAACTGGGAGAGATGCTCAAAGATTAGTTTCAGTTTGAGGGGGCCTTCAAGAGCTTTTGCAATTTCCAGTTCATCCCGGTGAAGGATTGCAGAAAGAGGAGCAAGTGAGAACGAGCCACCGGGCATAAGTGATCCGGCGGAGAGAACATCTCTTGTGAAAGGGTCAAGTCTATCAAGCCGTCCGGACATCAGCTGAGAGATCGTTGCCGGAAGTGGAAGATCGCTGGTTATCTTGTAGATCCAACCCCCCTCTGCAGCAGGTTCAATGGCACCGCTGTTTAGTAAAGACAGAAGTAGTTCTTTAAGGTAAAGAGGGTTGCCGCCACTCTGTTTCACAAGCATCTGAAGGACATCCCCGGGGATCTTCGGGTCACGAAGTGCAAACATTACCATGTGTTTTGTGTACTCTTCATCCAGTCTTCCAAGGTTGATAGAGGTGAACCGAACAAGACTTGAAAGAATCCGTATCTTCTTCCTGATCCCAGAAGGGTCCTCCTGGGATTCATTTATGGTTGCAATGAATATTATGGGAACATTCTCTGTTGCTCTTATCAGGTAAGAAAGAAGATCAAAGTTATTGTCGGATATCCAGTGAATACTATCCACAACGAATAGAATCGGCTGTCTGGATGCGATCCATCGCAGAATGGAAGATATCTCCAGGTAGATCCTGAGTCTTACCACACCTTCTTCGTCGGTTGATGGCGCTTTGGCCAGCTTCAGCTTAAGGTCGGGAAACAACTCAGCAGTCTGAGGCAGGATTTTCGGGAGGACTTTAGCCAGGCTCTCCAGATCATCTTTCGAGAAGGTCAGAAGCTTTTCTGCAATGGGGCTGGTTATCTGCTGATAGGGCTTGTCTGCGCCCAGTTCATCACAACTGCTCTGAAGGAAAAGACAATCCTTGAATCTGGAATAGTGTTTCAGCTCACTGATCAGTCGTCTTTTGCCTATCCCCGGTTCACCTGAGATGAGGGCGAAGCGTCCCTTCCCGGTTATTGTTTCATTCAAAGCATTTCGGAGGGTAGAAAGATCTGCCTGCCTGCCCACAAAATGCTCAAAGGATATCTCAGCACTTTCTTTTTTTGTATTCTTGTCTTTGTGGAAGGAAACTTTACCCCTGCCTCCGCTTTTTGCTTCGTAGAGAGCTCCGTCTGCCCTTTTTAGTATGTCTGCAAGATAAAGATCCTCAGGCTTGCTCTCTGCAACACCAATTGAAAGACCCACATCCATTCCCTGGGAAAAAACTTCCCTTGCCAGCCCCTGAAGAATTCTCTCCGCCTGGTTTACAGCCTTCAACTGCTCCGTATGAGGCATAACTATGACAAACTCATCTCCTCCGTACCGAAGAAGAGTATCTGCTCCCCGACAGTTTCGGGAAAGGATATTGGCTATGCGCCGGATCACCATATCTCCTTGAAGATGACCGTAAACATCGTTCACAAGTTTGAAGTGGTCGATGTCGATTATCATCATAGACCATATATCCCTGCCCTCTTCCGCTGAGAATTCACGGTCAAGGTCATCCAGGATCCCGCGGGTGTGCAGGCCGGTAAGATCATCCAGTTTGTTCATTGAAGTCATTCTCACTCCTACAGAATGGTGAGCAACTGTGAGCGCATGTGTTTCAAGACTATCTCCTCCTAAAAGATGTATCAGAAGATATGCCTGTTGGTTCGGATATGCAATACATCGGTTGCCATATCCAGGAGTTGCAAAGGAACCTCCTTCGTGCTTAACATCTGTATATTTATGAACGGCATAAAGAAACACTTCAGGGCACGGCAAATTGATCATGATTTCCACAAGAAAGCCAACTGTCGCTGTTCCGGAAAGCCATACCGGAATCTGTTTGACATGGTTTCATATCTGCGTTCCTTCCCTTGCCTTGAGCGGTGCCGGGGACAATACTATTTCCAACGAAAAGGAATCAGGTTTTTTGCAGGAGGATAGAATGGGTTCATTTCCGACTGATATTGAGATATCAGCAGGTGTCATTATGAGAATGCCAGGGTTGCCGGTATCTCCCGCTGCGGGGAAGATGGATGTGGATGAACAGGGGAATGTGACGGGACTCTTCTAGGATGAGACCATTCTCCTCGAGAAATCCATTCTTCTACAGGGTATCTGTTGGACTGCGTCGTTTCCTCAGACGGTGCAGCTGGCTCTTTGGCGGGGTCAAGTATTGTTCTTCCTGTCCATCCGGTGAACCATTCCCTTTTGTTGTTGTCTCCCACCGCTCTCTACTGCTTCGTAAACTTGAAGGTACTGATATTGCCCTGCAGAAGAACAAGGTGCAGAGCCTGCACATCGCAGCCTCTTTGATAGACGGTGTTGTTGTCGGTTCAGGAGAGGTCTTTTCTTTCTGGAAACTGGTGGGCAAGCCTTCGTCTTCCCGAGGTTTTCTTCCGGGGCTGCAGCTTTCATTCGGGAAACTGATCTCCATGACTGGGGGAGGGTTGTGTCAGCTTTCAAACCTGCTTCACTGGATGGTTCTTCAGACCCCTCTTTCTGTTACTGAACGACACAGACATTCCACTGATCCATTCCCTGACTACAAAAGACTTGTGCCGTTTGGAACAGGTGCAACAGTTTTCTACAACTACATCGACCTGGGATTCCGGAATGACAGCTCTGTGAGTTTTCAGCTGAAGGTATGGATGGAGGAAGAGTATCTGTGCGGTGAGATAAGGTGTAGCAAAGCACTGCCCTTTTCATATTCAGTTGTGGAAAAGAAGCACCGTTTCGTCAGGGGGAATGATACTGTTTTCAGGGAAAACGAGTTGTGGCGGATTGAAACTGACAAAGTAACTTCAAGGGTAGCTTCCGAGAAGCTGCTTTTCAGAAACCGTGTTGAAGTGTTGTACGATGTCTCGGAGATCCCCGAGATAGAGGTTGAAGAAGCAGGGGAATGAATTTCAGTTCTGTGCTTTTTTCCAGGTAAATCGTTCAGTGGAGGTTGCAGTGAAGAGTTCTATCGTATGTGTCATTCTGGTATCTCTGGTATTCGGCTTCGAATGGACGGTACTTGCTGAGCTGCCTGAGGGTTCCCGGGCCAGTGGACTTAGAGAATGCGGAGAAGGAATTTATGCTTTTGATCTCTTTCAAGAAACAGGCGACACTCTCTACCGAAGTGAGATCACTGTAGTCCTTAACGGTAGTCATATGGTCACAAACCGGGAGGTATTTATTCTGGAAGATCACCCTGCCCGGGATTCTTATGTAACAGTTCCATTTCCTGATGGAATTGAGAGCCGGGAGACCTTTGCCGGGATATCCCGCATCAGTGCCTCCGGAGATACTTTGTGGACTGTGATGCTGGACAGCCTGGAAGATCGTGTAGAGACAGGTTTGCGGATTATTCCCTGCAGAAGCGGCGGTTGCTTTGCGGTTTTCAGCCCCACCCCTCAAGATTTCATCTGGATGGTGTATCGTCTCAGTGACTCCGGTGAGGTACTCATGAGCGGCGAGTTTCAGATGCAGGGCGGCCCGATACTGAGAATTGCAGAAGTGGTGGAGACGGAAGACTCAAGTTTTCTGATAACAGGAACTACTGATGATCTGGGGATGAATCTTTACATGTTTCTTGCTGGGATCGAAAGTGACGGGAATCAGTTCATTGATGTCAGGGAAGATTTCCGTTTTCACGGGGAGTTTGGGAACATGAAACTTGATGATTCAGGGAACATTTACATTGCCGGGTCTACCGGATACGAAAGAGATGACGGCTACTTCATGCCTCCTCAGGATACTGATGTGTTCCTTTTAAAACTGGACCCGCAGGGCAGAGAGATATGGCGGACGGTTTTTGAGTATCCTATGGAGAACAGCCCTTCAATTGTTGAGATTACAAGCAACGGAGAGGTAATTCTTGCTGTGCGATCCTTTTCTTACGATCCTCAAGACCTGTCCTCCAGTAACACTCTTCTGATCTACCGGGAGTAGCTGGATCACTCCAGCTCTTCACAGATCTGTTTGTCTACCCGTTTGAACCAGAAATCTTTTTTGTTACAGTACGCTGTGAGCATTGCTTTGGTAAGGTCTTCAACGGTTGATTCCAGTTCCAGAAAGAACATACCAATGGCCAGCTGCTTCTTGGGGTCCGAGTCATCAGGTCCGTGGAGGATGTTAATGGTTTCTTCTATGAGCTGGTCCATGCCGTACAATCTCAGATGAAGAAGCTCATGAACAACCACTTCTTCCAGGTGTTCTTCGGGAACGGTCTCATGTATCATTACTGCGGCCATATGGTTGTCCCGGTCGATCTTCACATCCCCGGATTTTCTCCACTCCTGTGTTACCACAACCGGTTTGATGTCCCAGTCCCTCAGCCTCAGGATGTCCTGCCATTTTCTCAGAAGTATGTCTACCTGTTCTTCATTGAGTTTCATCTTCTACTCTTTCTTAAGTGGCTGTTTGCCGGTGAGGATCAGCCAGGATAGGGCACAGGCCCAGGATACCTTCTTCCAGCCCCTCAGGTGCTTCAGATTCATCAGTGTGGGTATTTTCTTTCCCTGTTTCAGCTGGTCCAGAATAACTTCTCTTTCGCTGTTGCAGTTGAACAGAGCTTCTACTGTTTCTTCAGGGACAGGAGCCTTCAAGTCAGATGATGCTGTTTCAAGGATTCCGGATATGGCATGGCCAAGTTGTGTTCCCGAAGCATTGTGTGCAAATTCATTCCATGTTCCTGATTCACTGACCTTCCGGCAGAGAAGACATACATCAACCCACCATACAGGTCTTATACTGACATTTGTTAGCAGATGAATGATCACCAGGAGCAGCGCATTGTGCCAGGCAAACCCCATAAGACCCGGTTCAAGCAGTCTGCCGTTCTCAAAAAGGTCTGTTGGAAGTTTCCCCGGGAATGTTGCAGGAAAATAGAATATGTGTGTGTGGAGTTCTGCCATCACCCCCTGTTTGAACATCTTCATTTCGGAGACTATCCCGGAAGTAAAAACACCATCTCCCGGGGACCCTTTTGACCAGCCTGCCCTTTGGAAGATGCCCATTATCTTCTGACGGTCTTCTTCTCTGATGAACAGATCAGCGTCGCACATGGGTCTGCCTCCGGGGAACGGGTAGACACTTCCTGCCAGGTCAAAACCCTTTACTGCCCAGACTGAAATTCCTTCTGCGGCGATTCTCTCAAGAACTGTTCTGATGATCTGTTCCTGGCGGAACCACATGGCTGCACACGAGAGGCTGATCTCTGTCCTGCCGGTCTCCCGCGAGAGCAGGGGCGAAAGACCATGGGTCTCACCAGGGTCAGCACCGGAATACCCCCCCTCCTCAGCTCCCGCAAGGAGCCACAGGCAGGTATCTTTGGTCACAGCATCCGGTTGTTCCACTCTTTTCATAGTACCTAATGGATACTTCAGAGGCCGGGATATCACAACCCTCTCTTCTTTCTGCTGGTTCCTCTCTATTCGCGGGTTTAGATTAGTTGCATGGAGAACGAACACAGTAGCAGGAAAGTAATGATAGGAAGGGCTGTTTCCCTTGTCTGGCAGAGCAGCCGGGGGCTGACCATCGCCAACCTCTGTCTTACTGTAGTTCAGGGACTGCTTCCTCTTATACCTCTTTATCTTATGAAAGTGCTCATTGATTCCATCGAGTCGGTGATCAATGGCAGTGACACCACTTCGTACCAGGAGATCGGCATTCTTGTGGCGGTCATGGGCGGTGTGGCGCTGCTCTCCGCTCTTGTGAAATCTCTGGCCGGTATCGTGGAGCAGACCCAGGCCAGGGTAGTTACCGATCACATGCAGGATATTCTTCACAAAAAATCCATTGAGGTTGATCTTGCGTACTACGAAGATTCCAAGTTTTACGATACAATGCACAGGGCACAGGGTGAGGCTCCCTACAGACCCACGAGTATAGTCAACGGTTTGATCAGGACGGTGCAGAGCACTATCTCACTTCTTGCCATGGTGGGACTTCTTTTATCCTTTCACTGGATAGTTGCAGTTGTGCTGCTGGCTGCTGCGCTTCCCGGAGTGCTTGTTAAGCTTAAGTTCTCAAAAGTCAGCTGGAAGTGGAAGCGCAAGAGAACCGAGACAGAACGCAAAGCCTGGTACAACCACTGGTTACTTACTTCAGTTGGTCATGCAAAAGAGCTTCGACTTTTCGGGCTGGGAGAACATTTCCGGGTAATGTACATGGACCTGAGAGCCATTCTCCGGAAGGAAGTGCTTGGTATTGCCAAAAGAAGGGCTCTTTCTGATCTGGGCACCCAGGCTGTTGCAACTGTGCTGATCTACGGTTCGCTGGCCTTTATTGCCAGGCAGGCATTTACAGGTCTGATCACAATTGGTGGGATGGTAATGTACTTCCAGGCTTTTCAACGGGGGCTGGGATTTCTCAGGGGTCTTCTCGGCAGTCTTGCCGGTCTTTACGAAGGCAATCTCTTTCTCTCAAATCTCTTTGATTTTCTTGACATAAAGCCGTCTGTTATTGATCCTGCAAGCCCCGCACCTTTCCCTTCCTGTATCAATGAGGGAATTGTGTTTGAACATGTGAACTTCAATTACACCTCAAGCAGCAAGTTGGTTCTGGATGATGTTTCGCTGAAGATCAAGACAGGGGAGATGCTTGCACTTGTGGGTGAGAATGGTTCAGGAAAAACAACTTTGGTGAAGCTTCTGTGCAGACTGTATGATCCCGCTTCAGGCAGCGTAAATATTGATGGTGTATCTGTTAAGGATTTTAAAGTGGAGGATCATAGAAGCAACATAGGTGTGATCTTCCAGGATTATGCCAAGTACCATCTTACGGTCAAAGAGAATATCAGTCTCGGTGACATAAACCAGTCACCGGACGATTCCCTTATTCGCAGTGCCGCTGAGGCAGCAGGCGCCCATACGGTTATAGAGAAACTGCCTGACGGGTACGATACTGTTCTTGGCAGATCGTTCAAGAATGGCAAGGAGCTTTCCATTGGAGAGTGGCAGAAGATAGCTCTGGCCAGAGCTTTCGTTCGTGACGCTCCCATTATTATTCTGGATGAGCCCACCAGTGCACTGGACGCAAAAGCAGAGCAGGCAGTGTTCGAGAAGTTCAGAGAGCTGGCTCAGGGAAAGACCTCCCTGATCATATCCCACAGATTTTCAACTGTGAGAATGGCAGACAGGATAGCCGTCATGGACAAGGGCAGGATCATTGAATACGGTACCCATGAAGAACTGATGGAAAAGCATGGCCTGTACCACGAGATGTATACCGTTCAGGCAAGTGCCTACAGCTGAGGTTCTATCTTACTTCTTACTATCTGACCCATACTTCCATTGTATCAAAAGGCCGGAGATCACATTTCCACTTACCGCAATCACATGAAGCACTTTGTGCTCGAAGCCCGTTATTATCCCAAGATAAACCATAGCGATTGCCACTCCAAAGAAGAGAAAAGCTAACGGGTGAATACGGCTAAGGAAGTCTTTCATAACCTTTTTCCTGTATGGTTTGTCTTGTCTGGGACATTGTATTGCATTTCAGAATATAGCAGCCTTGTGTCAGCCGAGGGTGTTAAGTGCGTAAGCACCTCTGTATTGCCTCCTGATCAATGTGCTTCCCGTTGAACTTCATGAGATACACGGGAGCTGATGAGGAGAGACTCCTGTTTAGAGAGTGCCGCTGACTGAAGCAACTACGAATGCGCCTTCGCTGGTGGCTCTTTTGAACACATCGCCGTCACTGTAGATGGTTACAGTAATAGAGCCTGTCTCTCCCTGATTCTGCGCGAAAAGGTAAACATAGTCGTCAGGATCTGCTGAGAACTTGTGAGACCACGGCAGAGAAATACCAGTGAGCTGCGAAATGCCCCCACTGCCGTTTTCGTAGGTGATGTTCACAGTTTCAGCACTTCCTGTCACCTCATACCTTACACTGATGGATGTATCGAAGGGGTTTGAGCAGGACAAAACAAGAGACAAAAATACAACAGAAAAGAATAGCTTCATATAACTCCAACCTTCCTTTTACATTACTCCTTATTATACAGCACTCGCGCACCTGTGTATATATTGGAATGCTCTAAGGAAGGCGGTGGGTATTTCTGCGGTAAATCTTGTTCTTCTGCTTCTGTGCGGAACCTTTTACAGGTACCTGGATCTCACTCCAACAATGGATCTTCTTCCCAGGGGAGAGATCACCGCTGATATTGCCTGCAACATGATCTGTTTTCAGCTGACTCGTGTTTCCCGGGATACGCTTGCTGTTGTGAGACTGGACAGGGGAGTACCCACTCCGGTTTACAATTTTCCCGGAGGTTTCTCAGTGGTTTCTTCAGACTCTTCCATTACCTGGATATCTCCGGACAGTGAACCCTCCGGATACAGGATGATGCTTGATGAGAACGGTCTTCCTGCCCTGTTGTCAGAGCTTGATGGTTCCGTATTCCTGGAATGGGCGTGGGAGAACGATTCAACTGTTACCGTTTACTCTATTGATCCTCTCATGGGTAGAGTGGATACAGATTTGTTGCCTAACTATACAGGGACTGCTGTCCGGTTGGATGATAATGGGGACCTTGAGTATTTCAAGTATGAGACTCTCTCTGCATCTGCCTTGCAGTACACTCTGAACAGCTTTCGCAGGGTCCTGTCTAAAAGGATGGTAAGCGCCTCCGGTGAGATCATCCCAACCTCAGACGGGGTAGCGGAAACCAGATATACCTATGACCCTGCAGGAAATCTTACTTCAACCAGGCTCATCAGCATTGAGGGAAACCTCCTTCCCAATGATTACTCTCTACCCACAACCGGAAACTATTCTTTCGATATGCATGGGATCGTTGAAAATCAGGTGAACATAGCGTATACGGTGCAGTCGTTTGATGAGAATTGTCTCTACATACTTGAGAGACACTATGGCGTTGATGGCAAGCCAGTTGAGAACCTGCAGGGGGTTTCCTCGATAGTCTATCAGAGAGAACTTTCCGGTGGCGTGTCAGAATCCGTGTGGTTTGATATTCATGGGCACCGGACGGAGATAGAAGGAATTTCTGTAACCAGAAGAACATTTGATGAGCAGGGAAGGGTAACAGAGTCTTCCACATACAACGCTGATCTTGAAATAGCCGATTTCCCCGGGGGATTTGCGTTTACAAGGTTCACCTATGCAGAGGATGGCCAGCCGGTGCTTATTTCCTACTACGACTCTTCCAGTGAGCCTGTTATCAACTCTTCCCTAGGGTGTCACTCCAGAAGCTTTGTCTACGATGAAGAGGGCAGATGCATAGAGCTTAGATACCTTGGCATCTCCGGCAGCCTGGTTAACCTCTGTACAGGTTATGCAAGAGTTGTTTCAGTTTTTGATCAGGAGGGTGAACTAGTGGAACACCTGTTCTTCGATGAGAACGGAGAAGAAGTACAACCATAAGAAAAGGGGCGGAAGACCCGCCCCTTTTAAAACTGGTCTCTTTATTCAAATCCCGGAAGAGTACCGTAGAATACTCTGGGGTAATCTTCAGGGTTAACATCGAAGCAGATGAAGTATTTACTGCCGATCACCGTGTTCCATGTGCGAGCGGCCTCGCCAGCATCAAGAGCTGCTGTAAAGAGCAGGTTCCCGTCAAGGTCGAACACATCAAATGTGGATGTTCTTTCATCACCTTTTACTATCCAGAGGCGATTCAGGCCATCCACAGACATGTTGGCGATGGATGCTCTGTACGGGTCAGGCTCCCAGTTTGCCATGGAAGGAGGCATGCCCTGAGCGATCATTCTTGCATTGACTATTTCCGCCTCAAGATCGATCTCAGACTGGGTTTTCTCCACTCTTTCATAATCCTCATAAACATAGGTAAATATTTCTTCACCTTCCGGGGTCCATGCAGTGAAGGAGTATTCTTCAGTGGACATCTGTGATGTGAACACCCTTCCATTCACTGATGCGGCGAAAAGGGCCACATCATTCCCTATTGAGCTAAGGTCAGAAGGATTGAAGGGAGACATCTGCGAGTAGTAAACGACGGTAGGTTCAGCGCTTTCTGTGGTCCACTTTGCAACAGTGAACCCCATGAACATGCCATCCTCGTTCTGTTCGAAGTCAGGTTTCATCCCAACCAGTTCCATTCCCTCTATTGCAACAATCTGTGCCGGCGGGGCAGGAACGAATCCAGGAGTTTCTGAGGTGAAATCATAGTTTTCATCAAAAAAGACAAGTTTAGAACCCATACCATCAGCAACGATCAGACCACCCTCAGGTCGGAACGCCATAGCCACCGGCATGAGGAATTCACCAGGGCCGCTCCCCTGTCGTCCTATTGTCATGATGAATTCACCTGTGTGCGAGAAGAGTGACACATTGGATTTCTGAGCATCGAGAATTGCAACATCACCTTCAGGGGAGAAGTCCGCTGCGATGATCGCTCCAAAAACAAGGTTGCTGTCGCCAAGTTCTACTCCGATAGAGTCAGTTATCAGCAGGTAGTTATCTGCAACCGGAAGAGAGTATTCCTCTTCTGCAGCCGCGTCTACCGCGGTGTCAGCTGTGCCGGTATCATCAGCCGGTTCCGAGGTTCCGCAACCTGTGACCAGTAGTAATGCAAGTGGAATTATTAAAAGAAATTTCATATCATATCCTTTCCTGTCAGTTAGAACGTCAGCTGGTTAACGCCAGAATATTAAGGCAGTATTGCTTATGTCAACTTTCAGGGGCTTTGGGCAGTGACGTTCAGCCAGACAGTGTTCTCTCTTTTTAGACCGTCGGTGGATTCAGTTACTTCCATTACTACCAACCCGGAGGTTTCGATCTGTCTGGTCCACCAATCTCTGTTCTTCAGAGTGAATGTTCTGGATTCACCCGGAGAATTCTCTTCTCTTTCAGTGCAGACGGATATAAACATGATGCCACCTGGCATAAGAAGTCCGGCTATTCTATTGATGGTTTCAACTATATCTGGTTCAGGTAGATGCATCAGTGCGGCTATGGAATAGATGCCGTCATATTTGCCAGTCTCCCGTGCCAGGTCTTCAGGCAGTTCAAGTTTTCTGAGGTACGGAGATAGCTCGGGGTGTACTTCTGCCGCTCGACGAAGCATCTCATTACTGCCATCTGTGATCGTCAATTTCCTGCCGGTGGAACTGCTCAGGAGAAAAGCTGCATCTCTCCCTGAACCGCAACCAAGTTCCAGGATGTTTCTGCATTTCTTAAGAGCGTTCAGCAGCTCGTTCTGAAGCTTGCCAACATCAGCAGACTCGTATCTTTCTGCCAGTCCTCTCGCTTTCTTATTGTAATGCCTAATTGTCTTGTCTTCAGATATCACAGTTTCAGCGACCTCTCTATTATTTCTTTGAACATTCTTATTCCATAAGGTATCAGCATGTCAGGAAAATCATATTCAGGGCTGTGAAGAGGGGGAGAGTCAGTGCCTGCGCCAAGGCCGAAAAGTGCTGACGGGTACTTTTCCGTAAAATGGCCGAAATCTTCCGACCACGGAAAAGGTTTCCCTATGGTGATTCTCTGAAAACCCAACTTTTCCGCCGCTCGCTCTACAATTGAATCGGGGAGTTCTCCGTTTGTGGTGGGAGGGAACTCTTCTGTCCATTCCAGGGTGTATTGAAGATCGTTCCCCGCAGCTATTTTGATTATCTCCTTCTGAACATCCAGTGAGAGCTGCTGCATGGTTTCTCCTGTCGGGGCACGGAGAGTGGCCATTACAGTGGCGTTGCCGGGAGCGGTTCCAAACGCAGCTTCACCGATATCCGCATGTACCAGCGTCATCAGGATTCCTTCATCATTCCTTGATACACTGCTGAAGTACTGGATCAGAGAGGCAACTGCCAGGGCAGGGTTGATCCCCTCCTCTGGTTGAGCAGCATGTGAGCATTTTCCTGTGAACTTCACCACCAGTCCCCTTGAGGCACCGGCAAAAAGTCCTTTACCGGAAATAACACTACCCATCGGGAAGCCCGGGAGGTTGTGCAATGCGAAGCAGATATCAGGCCGATTCTCCATTGTCAGCTGGCTGATGACTTTCCAGGCTCCCTGGCCGGTTTCCTCTGCAGGCTGGAAGAGAAGCATGACTCTCCCATCGGACAGTTTGTTCTTTCCAAGCCACTGAGCAACTCCGCACATTATGGCCATGTGCCCATCGTGCCCGCACTTGTGAGATACTCCAGGGTTCAAAGATCCGTGAGAGATATCCAGTTTCTCGCTCAGTGGTAGAGCATCCATGTCACAGCGGAGAAGAACTGTTCTTCCGGGTTTCTCCCCTTTGTAAATGGCAATTATTCCCCTGCCACCCACATCTTTGACAAGTTCATCAGGGTTCTGCTGTCTGAGGAAAGAAGCAAGGATCTTCGCCGTTCTTTCTTCACTACCGGCAACTTCGGGTTGCCTGTGAAGAGCGCATCTCAGATCTATCAGTTGCTCGATCTCCAACATCTTTTCCTCCTGACTGCTTCCCGATTATAAGCCAAAGGAAGTGTAAATATCCTGAGAGCTATATTCACTTGACAGAGCGGAACAACCCTCTCTATTGTCATCGTTGAATTTGCTGAACTTTTGTGTTTTTTCAGAAAGGCTATTTTGAATCAAGCACCGCTGTTTATCAGGGAAATGATCCGCAGGGGAGAGGTCTCAGGCAACTTCAACGGTGCAGTGCTGCTTGCGGACATTATTGGTTTTACCTCAAGATTTGACAGGATGACAGAGCTTGGCGCAGAAGGGGCAGAGCTTGTTTCCAGGGAAGTAAGCAAAACCCTTTCTGCCGTTGTTGAAATTTGTGCCCGTTTTGGGGGCTTTCCTGTTTCATTTGCAGGTGATGCGGTTGCTCTTGTTTTCCCGGACGGTCTTGAAGAAGCGCAGTTGGCCTGCCAGCAGATATTAACGCTGGACCCTGGTAGTTTTCTTCCTTTAAGAAGCTCTGTGGGTGTGGGTACTGTTGTCTGGGATGCAATTCCCATGGATGGATGGACCTTCTACAGTTTTCAGGGTTCTGCAGTTAGAAATGCAGCTATTGCCAGTTCGAACTGTTCCGTGGAACCTCCGGTACCGGCAGCTGTTGATGACGAATCGATCTCTGTATCAACAGAAGCTTCTCTCGTCGACTGTTTCAATCCACCTGCTCTATTCGGTGACAGTGCAGTAAATGAATTCAGGCGCGTGATCAACATTTTCATTTCTCTTGAGAATCGTGCAGGGAGGGACTGCCCGAGAAGTTTTCAGGAGTTTGTTCTAAAAGTTGCAGGTGAACTCGGCGGTTATGTATCCGGCCTGGAGGCTGTCAGTGAAGACTACCATATTCTGGTAGTATTCGGCGCTCCCATCTCCAGGGAGGATGATTCCCGTCGTGCTGATACTTTTCTTCGGAGAGTATTTGCAGAAGCCAACGGCAGGATAAAAGCCGGAACTGCCAGTGGCCTGGTATTCAGTGGTTTGCTGAGTACACCCCTTCTGGAATCATACACAGTTCTCGGCCCTTCGGTGAATCTGGCAGCCCGTCTGCATAGTTCAGCAGGTTGGAATTCTGTATACAGCGATTCTGTGTTTAATAACCTGTCCCGCCTTGGTATCAGGAGTGAGAAGGAGATCTCTCTGAAGGGGATATCGTCGCCTGTAAAGACAATAGTACTGTCTCCGTGGAAAAAGAGGACAGCCCCGGCGGATCCCGTCCCTCCGCTGATAGAAAGGGATGAACTTCTTCATCAAATTGAATCTGAACTGGAAAGGGATGATGCTCAGGTATTGCTTACCGGAGTTACCGGCATTGGAAAAACCAGACTGGCAACAGAGTTAAGTCGAAGGATGGGTGATGCCTATGCTATTCCCATCCGGTGTGAAAGCTCGTCCGGGGGCAGTTCGGATATTTTCTCCAGATTGTTCGGAGAGTGGATTGGTAGTGATACAGGCAAGGGAGGACTTACAGCTTTTCGGGGAAGGCTGTATGGTTTCATAGATATGCTGGATGAGCTTGATGACTCTGCGGCAGTTGAGGTCTCAGGGGAATTACTCAGGGCGGAATCGGTACTGGCGGCAATGGCTGGTTTCCACTGGGAGAGATCCCTTTACCAGGGGTTGGATCCCCGTGGCAGATTCCAGAATACAGTCTCTGTTACTGCTGCACTCATCAGAGGTCACAACCTTCTGAAGAGGACTGTTCTGTTCTTTGATGATCTTCAGTGGATGGACCCTGATTCTGTGATACTTCTTGCGGCTGTTCTTAAAGAGCTTGGTGAGAACAGGCCTCCCGTTGTTCTTCTTGCAAGACCTGGATTGGAAGATACTGTCCGGGATCTTGGCTTGACTCCTCTTGAAATTGACCTGCCTCCGCTTTCCAGAGAAGGCTGCAACAGTTTTCTGGAGTGGAGCCTGAAAAGAGAGCCTTCAGTGAGACTGCTTGACTGGTTTCATCTGCGTACCGAGGGAATTCCATTTTTCATGGAGCAGTATGCCATGCTGCTTACTTCTGCAGAGGATATTCCGGATGAAGATGAATTCCCAGGCAACCTCCATGCACTTCTTGTCGCCAGACTGGACAGGCTTGAGTCGAACCTCAAGGAGACAGTTCTTGCAGCCAGCGTACTTGGCCGGACCTTCGACCCGGGTATTCTCCAGCAGATCATACCGGGTGATGATCTGGAAGAAACCCTTCTTGAAGGTGTTGTGGAGAGGGTCTGGGAGCGTGCCGGTGACGGGATGTTCAGTTTTATCCATGTACTGCTCCGAGAGGCTGCTTACAATCTTCAACTGCATTCGGAGCGAAGAAGGCTTCATACAAAAGCTGCGGAAGAGATGAAAAGGCAGTGGGCGCATTTACCTGAAAAAGCTCATCGCATAGCTTTTCATCTTGAGCAGTCTGATCAGTGGGAGGATGGAGCAGAGTGGTTCTTCAAGGCAGGCAAACACTCTTTTTCCAGAAGTATGCTCACCACAAGCCATGAACAGATGCAGAAGGTTCTTCTCCTTTCCCCTGCTGTTTCAACAAGACTGGATGCACACAGAATGATCTTTGACCTGTACTCATTCAGTGGAGCCTGGAAGGAAGCGGAAGAAGCCATCAGAGTGGCAGCTTTAGAGGACCTTTCCCACGGGGAACGCGCCAGGATACAAATGATGCGGGTGAATCTTGCCACGAATCTTGGCAAACCGAAGGAAGCTTCGGAACTGCTGGATGGCATTGAAAAGGCAAACCCCGAGCTGAGACCACAGATACTCAACCATCGCGGGCGTATTCTCATGCTTCAGGCCAGAACGGAAGAGGCAATGTACCTGCTTCTTGATGTACACAAAGAGCTGAAAAATGGAACCTATGAAGAAAAACTCATTGGTATAAAAGCCCTGGGGAATGCCTCTGGATGTATGCTGCGTCTGGGCATGAGGTCTGAAGCGGAAGAACCACTCAAGCAGGTTCTTGCATACGCTGTAGAAACTGTGAACCTTGTGATGGAAACGCTGGCTGTGGGGAATCTTGCTCTGGTCTACAAATACCAGTCGGGCAGGCATAATGAAGCAGTAAGTATGACTCGAAGGCACCTGGAGCTGGCGCGGAAGACAGGAAGTCGTCTGCTGGAACTGCAGGCAGTTGGAAACCTGGGCACAATGCTGGAAAGAGAGGCTTCCACCCCAGAGGTTTTTGAGCTTCTTGAGGAAGCGGTGGAGCTCTCCAGGAAGTATGGAGGGAATGAGTCTCTTTCAATCTCTCTTGCCAATCTGGGCAGAGGGTATCAGAAAGTCGGCAGGCTTGAACAATCTCTGGAATTTTTCCAGGCCGCTCTTGGTATCTGTTCAAAAGAAGGAATGAGTATTCATCAACTGGATTATGCTTTTGAAACAGCACATGTTCTAATGGATCTTGGTTTGCTGGACCAGGCTCAGGAACAGATCCGGCAGATAGATCAGTTGCAAATTCCTGAAGATTACCTTTACAGCAGTCTGTGGTGCAAAAGCAGACTTTTGCGACTTCAAGGCAGAAAGAAGGAAGCCGCCGCTGTTCTGAGAGCAGGGCTGAAGAAGTTTGAAGAGGGCTTGGAAAACTTTGAGATTCTGCAGGAACTCTACCTGTCCACAGGTGACAGGAATGTTCTGGAACAGTGCGTGAAACACGGGGAAAAGTATTACATAGAAGAGCCCCAGTGGAGTTTGCGAAAGCGGCTTGATGAGTTGAAGAAAGACATAGAGAGTATTAGGTGAGAACTCTTCAGAAAAAATAGATTAAGCTTTTGTCACTGTGGCGGACAATTCATCACGAAAGTCAAAAGCAGACCTTAACTCTAGATCTGGAGAAAACACAACGGTATGAACAGGGTGCGTTCCCAACCGCTACTTTGTTCTTTCACTCTTTTCTACTCTTCCGGGTAGCTTTCCTTAATTTCTCTGAGAGCTTCAAGTTGAGATATGAAGTGATCTCTCAAGTTCGGGTCAAATTTGTTCTTGAACAATTTTTCCATTTCATCGTTTACCCTGCTGTCAGTCCATGGCTCCTTGTATGCTCTCTTTGAACTGAGTGCATCAAACACATCGGCGATGGATGTAATTCTGGCCATGAAGGGAATCTCTTCCCCTTTGAGCCCATTGGGGTATCCGGAGCCGTCCCAGTTCTCATGGTGGCTTAAGGCAATATCTCTGGCCATCTCATCAAAGGTAGATTCACAATTCTGCAGAACTTCAGCACCTATGGAACAGTGGTTCTCCATGGTGCTTCGTTCTTCAGCGGTAAGCTTGTCCGGTTTTTTCAGGATGCTGTCGCTTATCCCGGTTTTGCCAAGATCATGGAGCATTGCAGCCATTCTTAGAATATCACGGTTATGGGTTCTGTCGCTATCTTGGATCTTGTGGGCTTTTGCCCAGGAGTCATAGATCGCAACGGAGTAACTTCCGACTCTGTTTACATGGGGTCCCGTCTCTTTCGGATCCCTGAATTCCGTCATTCTCACCATTCGCATAAGCAGAGTTCTTGTCATCATTGCCCGCTCAAGAGCAAGAGCCCCCAGGGTGGCGTAGTATTTACCAAAAAGTTCCATTGGGGATTGGAAGGGGATGAACTCTCTCTGGTCAGCTTTTGCATTGATAAGCTGCAGTATGCCCACCACCGCATGCCGGTTGTTTATCAGGGGCAGAGTCAAAGTGGATATGGTGCGGTAGTATGAGATCCTGTCGTAACTGTCATCAAAAGAGTATGGAGCTTCCCCCGAAATCTTCCGGACATCATCGATGTTGAGTATTTCGCCGGTGCATGCCACATACCCTGCCATGCTGCTTTTTGTTTTTGGAATAGTGAAACGGGTGTAGGGAATCCTCTTCCCACGGGAGGTCATTGTGTCGTTCTGTGAATGACGGAAGGAGAGAACATCTCCTTCGACTGTGTAGATAGATCCCGCATCAGCGTTGGTAAAGAACCTGGCCTCTGTAAGGATATGTTCCAGCAGGATATCAATGTCACCGATGTTTACAAGAATAGCCCCTGCAGCCAGAACTCTCTCAAAAGATTCACTGTATGGGGAAACGGTGGGCATAGCAATCCTTTCTTCGTGTTTTTAAGATATGCGAAAGTACCGGTTCATGCAATGGCTCAGTGGTTTAACGCTTCAAGAAGAATGTTCTGAACAGCAACAGAGCAGTCCTCAGGGATGCATCCAGTTTGCCGGCGGGAATTGATTCATCCGGATAATTTCTTATGCTTCTTCTATTTCTGATGATCTCAAGCATTGTGCCCCTTAGCAGTGGTGTTCATTATCTCAAGCATTTTCTCGCTGGTTTTGTCCCAGTTGAAACCCTTTGCCCATGAAAGTGCATTTTGTGCAAGAGCCTTCCTTTTTTCGGGATTGGTGAGAATGCTTTCCAGAGCGTCTGCCATGGCAGCTGGATCTTCATGTTTTACCAGAATGCCCGTCTTCCCGTTTACTACAGAATCACGAAGACCGTCAGAATCACTGGCAACCACCGGGGTGCCGCAACAGTTTGCTTCAATAACTGTAAGGCCCCAGCCCTCTTTTGCAGAGGGGAACACTGCTACATATGCTTTCTGCAACCATCTGAGTTTGTCTTCCTGGGGTATGAACCCCTCAAAAGTTACTTTTTCCTGCAGATTCAGCTTACCCACCAGCAATTTCAGTGAGTGAGAGTAGTCTCCCTCTCCGATCACTGTGAGATTAGTGTGAATGTCTCTGCTCTGAAGTATTTTCATCGCCTTGAGCAGATGCTGGACACCTTTGTACTTTTTCAGACGTCCCACAAAAAGAAGTCTTCCCGGTTCAGGGGCAATGGCAGGGTCCTGCCTGTAGAAGTCAGTATCTATTCCGCAGGGAATCACACTTATCCGCTCAGCTGGTATACCTCTTCTAACAAGATCATCCTTTGTGCTGTTGCTGATCGCAACAAAATTGCTGTTGCCGTAAACACGGGGTATCATTGCTTCAAGCATGTTCACATAGAGCGCTTTCAGCGGAGAGACCTCTCTGTATGCCGTTGTGCCAAACAGGTGCGGAACAATTGCCAGTACAGGTGTATTTGACCAACTGGGGGAGAAAACCGGCACCTTGCAGATGTCTTCGATTATCAGGTCGAAGGAATCAAGATCAAGTAACTTGCAGTATTTTTTCAAGGTGAAATTGTAAGAGTACCATTTTCCATGACGGTGGATCTGCACGCCGTCGATCACCTCTTTGTCAGGCAGCCATTGAATTGAATGTGAGACATGGATCACTTCGTGGCCTGCTGCAACAACCCTTTTTAGGATCTCATGAAGATGGATCTCTGCTCCGCCTGCCTCAGGGTTGTGAGGGTCTCTCCAGTTCAATGCTAGAATTTTCACTGTTTTTCCGGCTTTCTGGCAAATACGCCGATCACTACAGCGGTTCTAGGTCCCAGCCAGCTCTGTTCCACAGCCTCTCTCACCCTTGTTCGGAGCCTGTGGACCGCGGGAATGATCACCGGTTTCATTGGCAGTTTGATCCCGATCTTCATAAGAACCTCACGGGTCATTCTGTAACCCAGAGAGGGGGAGAAATACCTTCCATATACTGACCATGGTTCAATGCCGTGTTCCCGGAGATAGCTGCTCAACTGCTTTTCCGTGTACTGTGTTTCCCAGCCGGCAAACCAGGCATTTAGCGCAATAAGAGTTTTCTTGATCACTGTGTAGATGTGAAAGGTCTGGGGAACATCAACAAGGATATCCCCACCGGGCTTTGTTACCCTTATGCACTCATCTGTCATTGGGTCTGTATCTTTAAAATGTTCCATAACTCCCTGGTGGAAAACCAGATCGAATGTGTCTGCTTTAAATGGAAGCGCATTTGCATCACCACACACCAGAAAGAGTGTCTTTTCCTTTTCTGTGGCAGCTGCCCGGGCGAGTTTCAGTGCAGCATGTGAATAATCCAGAGCAACAGGCAGGGCTCCGTCCTCGGCAAGAGCAACACTGTCTCTTGCTGTGGCAGCACCTACTTCAAGAGTGAGCATGTTCTGCAGGCTGAGTCGCTTTCTGACCTCTACCCTTATCCTGTCATCATTATCGTAGATTTCGGAAAGGTCTCTTTCCCTTTCCCAGAATCTGTCCCAGTGTGATCTTTCAGACGAACGGGCCATTCCCCTCCTTTACTGCTTCCATTCCGTAATCTACAATATCGCAAAGAAGTTGACCAATCAGGTGGTAATTGAATATATACCTGCCATCCAGGGATATTACCGAGCAGTAAGCAAGCATAAGGATGAACAATATATGAACTTGTCTCTCAGGCGTTTTGAGGAAAAAGATCTGGCTCATCTTGATGCATGGAGCCATGCTGTAGGTGCTCACAAGTATATGCAGAAGATCACACCTCTGAACTATTCATCCCCGGGGGACCTGGACCACTGGGGGACAGATTTTGTCTGGTTTGCGATCACAGTTAACGGAGAGGCTATCGGTGGAGTCTGGATAGACAGAAGGCGTCCCGGTGATACTCTTGGAATACTGGGAATCCTCATCGGCAGGCCTGATATCCTTGGAAAGGGCATTGGCCGCCGTTCAATTGAAACAGCTATCCGCGAGGCCGTACAGGTTCTTGGGATCTCCCGTGTCAGACTTACGGTGCGAAAGGCCAACGAGAGAGCCATCAGAGCGTATCGCAGCACAGGCTTCGAGGTTACCGGAGAGGGAACTGCCACCCTTGAAGATGGGACATCTGTACCATTCTATCGCATGGAATCAGATATTTTAGAAGAAGCAGCCCCGGCGATATAGTATTCCTTTTTTCCCATTTATGCTTTTAAGGTTGCCCGACACAACCGCAGGTATTATTAACAAGGTAATACTATCAGGAGGGGAACATGAAAGCCGTTAAGATCATCCTTGCAGTTGCCGGAGTAACTCTTGTGTTCTCCGGTCTTGTCTTTGTCATTGGAAGAAGACCGGTAACAGGCGCTGTTATGCTTGGGATCGGTGTCTTTATGATCATTTACGGCCTGAGAAAACCAAAAACAAGAGATGTTGTGGTAAGGCGGGAGCTTGAGCTCTCCGGTGATGTGGATATTGAGAGTATGAAGTGCAACCAGTGCGGAGGCACCCTCTCCTCTGAGAATGTGTCAGTAAAAGCTGGAGCGGTGTTCGTCTCATGCCCGTACTGCGGCAGTGAATATCAGATAGAGGAGGCGCCCAAATGGTGAAGAGCCTGCTTATTCTTCTTTTGCTTCTCATCCCTCTTTCTGCAAGTGGTCAGAATTATGATTTCTCTATTCCGGAGTTCAAATGTGTGGTGGAGGTGAACAGGGACAGAAGCCTTGATATAAGCTACGATATCTTCTTTGAGTGCACCCCGGGCTACAGCAGTATAGACATTGTTGATATTGGATTTCCTTCAAGCGACTTCAGTCTGTCCGATGTGGAGGCTGGTGTGGACAGCCATACTCTTTCCCGTATTTACTATTCAACCTATATAGACAATGGTGTAGAGGTTCATCTGGACGGAAATGCCATCCATTCGGGAGAGCAGGGACATTTCCGGTTCACCGGCGTGAACAGAGATATGGTCTTTCTGGATACAGAGGAAGATGACTATGCTTCCATGGAGTTCTCCCCAACATGGTTTGATGGTGGGATACTCAGCGGTTCAAGTGATTTTACCCTGATCGTGGTCTTTCCTCCCGGGGCAGACCCCGACCTTGTCAGGCACCATGCCAGACCCTTCACCAGCTCCACAGTTGATAAGGACGGTCGGGTGGTATACACCTGGGAAGAGACCAGGCGTGTTGATTCAAAGTACATCGTAGGTATCTCGTTTCCGGTGGCTCTGGTTGATGGACCTCTTCTGGAAAGACCCGGGGAACCCTTTTTAAGCGAAGGTGCTCTTGTCGCACTGGCTGGTTTTGCTTTCTTTTTCCTTTTCTTTGGCTTCATGATATTAATAATTGTCAAAGCAGTAATTAAAGCAAAGCGTAGAAGAGAAGAGTACCTTCCTCCGAAACTCGGCCTTGAGGGTTCTGGAATAAGGCGAGGGCTGACAGCGCCTCTCGCGGCGTTGCTTCTTGAGGAGAAGCTGGACAGGATATTCGTTCTTATAGTCTTCGGGCTTTTAAAGAAAGGCAGTCTTCAGTTTGATGAAGATCAACTTGAAAAGACCGGCCTGACAGATGGCCTTCGGTCTTACGAAAAAGAGTTGCTTGCACTTTTTCCCGATGGTCCTTCCGGCAAGCCTGTTCCTGAAGAAGAGATAAGAAAGATATTCCTCGGCATGATCGAGGTTCTTGAGAAGAAAATGGAAGGATTCTCTCTTAAAGAAACTCAGGCATACTACAGGAGTGTCATAGAAAGCGCCTGGAAGATGGTATCTGCTGATCGTTCCGCTGAAAAAGCCGGTGAGATCCTTGGTGAAAGATTCCAGTGGCTTCTGGCAGACGGGAAATATGATTCCAGAGCAAGGAAGCTTCCCTCAGATACTGACATTCTTCTTCCCATGTACATGTACGGCTTTTTTCCCGGGACTTCGCGAATGATTCATGGGAGTTCCAGCACTGGTGGAATGAACCTTTCACAGGCCTGCACGCAGGTTGCAGGGGCTCTGGAAAGAACAGCAGGTAACGCTGTGAGCAATATCACAAGGTTGTCTTCTTCGGTGACTGCAAAGACAAACCCGGTTCCTGTATCTACTTCCAGGGGTTCAAGCGGTGGTGGATGCGCCTGTGCGTGCGCCTGCGCAGGATGTGCCTGCGCCTGTGCAGGGGGAGGAAGGTAATCATGATAAAACATCTGAAAGAATCCGGAAAGAGAATTTCAGAGCAGGGTATGCATCATTTCCGAAATGGTGAACACAGAGTCCATCTGCGAATCAGTGAGAACGGCCGGGGAATACTAACAGTGGACGCGTCACGGATAATTCACCTTAATCCTGTGGCTGTTGATATGGCCTGGATGATACTCTCTGAGATTCCAGATAAGTACATTCTTAAGTCTCTCAGAAGAAGATATTCTGTAAAAAAGAAGCAGGCAGCGAATGATCTGGAAGAGTTTGGTAAAGTTCTCAACGACATTCTGGAAACTGGGGCTTCAGAACCGATCACTTTTGTCAACATGGAAGTGACAGAACCTTTCCAGGCTGAAGTCGAGGTACCGTACAGGATGGACCTTGCTCTTACTTACAGGTGCAACATCAACTGCGGTCACTGTTACAACCAGACCCGTGAGAAGAATGAACTTTCAACTGAACAGTGGAAGACCATAATGAAGAAGATCTGGGATCTGGGTATCCCTCATGTGATATTCACAGGCGGTGAGTCTACCCTTCGTGACGACCTCGAGGAACTGATCCAGTACGCGGAAGCCCTGGGCCTTGTAACAGGTCTGCTTACAAACGGAGTAAAGCTGTCAAACGAGGTTTATCTGCAGAGCCTTGTTGACGCAGGTCTTGATCACATTCAGATAACCTTGGAATCAAGTGAAAGAGATACACACAACAAAATGACAGGCGCTGACAGCTTTGACAGCACTGTACAGGGGATCAGAAACTGCGTGAAAGCAGGTATCCACACCATTACAAACACCACCATAACCGAGGAGAACAGTGAGGGTATGGCCGATACAATGCAATTCGCTCACGACCTGGGTCTTTCCTCGGTGGCGGCTAATACCATAATACACAGCGGCAAAGCCCTTGAAGGTGATTTTGCGGTGAGCACAGATAAACTGGAAAACATAATTCTCTCAATGAATGAGAAGATCGAAGAACTGGGAATGAGGTTCATCTGGTACTCGCCCACAAGATACTGCAGTTTCAATCCCCTGGAGTTCGATCTCGGAGCAAAGAGGTGCACAGCAGGTGAATACAACCTCTGTATCGAGCCGGATGGTGAGGTACTCCCATGCCAGAGCTGGTACGAATCTGCCGGCAACATCCTGACATCAGAGTGGGATTCTATCTGGAACAGTGACTTGATGAAGAATGCCCGTAACAGAGAATGGGTGGACGATGTTTGCAGGGAGTGTGTTGACTTGAGCCTTTGCGGAGGAGGATGCCCCCTTGAAAAGAAGAACGGAGCCCCCTGCAGGGACTCAATGTAAAAGGGATCAGCTGTGGGATATCTACAGAAGACAGTTCCATGAGCTGGCGCCTCTCCGCAGGCACATCTGTTCACAGCTTCCTCTCAGGAAGATCCACAGTCTCTTTGAACCGGGCTGTGGAACCGGGCTTCTGGGGAATGAGCTTCAGAGCCTTACTGATGCCGCCTACACAGGGATGGACATCGATCCGAGTATTCTACCTGAAGGTGAAAGTAACAGATTCCTGGCCGGTGATGCCGTTAAGAACCCTCTTCACGCCGATCTTTATGTCTCTTCCTTTTTCTTCTCCAGTGTGGATAAACCTGTAAAGTGGTTGAAAAAGGTGCGGAAGAACCTTTCATCGGACGGATTGTTCGCGGTCTTTGCTGAATACGACTACACCCGGATAAGTGAATCTCCGGATACCGGCCTGGGTGATCTGATCAGAGCAGGTCTTGAGAGGGACAGCATTAATACGACCAATGGAAGTCAGCTTGATCTATTCTTTCAAGAAGCAGGCTTCAGGAAACAGGCAGGCGGTGAAGTTCAGAGTTCTCTTCAAAAGCCGGACAGAGCTTTCCTGGAGATGCACACGGAGAACCTCCCGGATGATATTCCCCTTATGTCATGGAGAATCGTCTGGGGTATCTGGAGGAGCTGAGATTGAAACAAGCAACAACGCCAGGACTCCCAGCCCACCCAGGTAGATAAACAGGTCCAGGCGAACTGCTGACCCTATTGCAGTTCTTGGCATAAAACCCAGTACGAATGCCATTGCCGAGGAAACTGCTAAATGGACTGATAGTTTTTTGCTTCGCTTTTTATAGAGTTTGATCACTGCACTCAGAGAAGAACTGAACATCAGTAACGCGGCAATGCCCGCGAGAAGGTTTATGGTGTAGTTGTTCTCGGGGAAACCACTGCTGTACCTGAGGTATTGAACAACATCCGCAATTCCTGTGAAGAACCCAGCCACTACTGAAATCCACAGAAACAGTGATACCGAACTTACAGAGATCCTGCGTGCAGCTTCAGTAAATAGTTTCGTAAATGCCTCTTTCACTTCTGATTGGCATCCAGGTGGTGACCACCGGCTATCAGGGTCTCTGTGTCATACGATCTGCCGTGAACAGGGGCCACTTCATCCCAGTGTTTCCTGTTGATCTCTTCTGCTTTGTAATCTCTGGCCATAGTATTCTCCCAAAAGAATGCCCCCCGGGCAGGGGGGCACTGCACAGTCTGGTTTAGAAGATAAAAGGGTTGAAAAGCCTCAGCCCTGTTATATCCTGATACTGGCTGGAGTTCAGTACAACAAAATCTGCTGCCACTGTGTCAACCCAGAAATGGGCGAAATCACCATTGCGCAGCTGAACAAAGAAGCCTGAAGCGTTCTGCGCCGCTGAAGAGTTCTTCCAGGCGGCGTCACCGGGGCCTGGTGCAAGGTAGTTTGAAGACAGTGCAATCATTGCACCCGTGCCTCCTGGATAGATCGCAGGGTCGGAGTTGCCGCTGTAGAAGAGAATGGTGTCACCGGATTTTGCAATGTAGAGATCCTGAGCAAAAGATGGATCGGTGGCATCTCCGAGAGCGGTATGTGACGCCTGGAACTGGAGGCCGTTTGTGGCGCCTACGGTGAGCGTGTCGTCGATGAGGTACATTTCTGCTCTGTCGTTAGCCTTGTTGGACTGATCTTCAGAGGAGTCAATGCCTTTGATGGCATCAACACAGTAATACCCTGTGCTCGTTGCAATATGCTGGGTGATGGTACCTTCAACCTGGGAGATAATGCTCCAGTCCCCAGGATCTGTGTCAGAGAACCAGACCCTGTATCCGTCCACTTCCACAGTTACAGCATCCCAGGCGACAATAACTGTATCGCCTTTACATTCAGTTTCCATTATCCTGCAGTTCTGAACTATTGGCAGAGTGCCCGGGGGTGAGTCCGGAGAATCAGAACATGCTGCAAAAAGAATCAGTACTGAAAGAAAAACCAGATACTTCATCGTAACCTCCCTTTTGAGTTCCACTCAAAATTATACAGTATCACAGCAAACACAATTTGTTTATCACTTTCCTGCGCTGTGCTCCTGCTGACTCTCCATGGATACAACATCTGCAAGATCCCTGTGTCTTCCAGAGGCCATTTTGTTCACGATCAGATCGTTCCTGGATATGACGGAGATACTGATGTCATCTATCTCTATGATGTTTCTACGTTCATAGCATGTGCTGAAACTGATTCCATCAGCATCATTTATTATGTCGATCTGTACAGGTGATCTTCCCATCCGGAATACATTACCTTTTTCCTGAAAAACCTCATTCGCAACAGTTGGTGCCCCGAAAGCAAGAAGTGCCTGCTGCAGTTTCTCGATATTATTATCATCCGTTGCTATGAGAAAATCAATATCTCCAGTTGCTCGCGGATTCCCGTAAAGACCAACAGCCCAGCCACCTAACAGCAGGTAATGAACATCATGATCGTTTAAGAACTGTATAAACTCTTTGAAGTCTTCCGGTAGTTGCCTCAGGCCCATAAAAGCATTCCCTCAGGTATGTGATCGTTGTGAATTTTTCTGTTGCATCTGCTTCTGCCCAGTATCGAATATCTTCTTTTTCCTGATCTTCAGAGCTGCCAATACTGACAGCCTTTCTATCAATTCTTTCGTCCATATACATCCTTCATTATGCAGTAGTTAAGAAGTATCGTACTGCGAACAACTGCAATCAAATCAGCTGGTCTTCCTCTATCCTAATCTAAAATAGTGCCCTGATCGCCTTGCTGCAAGGCTCTCTTTCCAGTCAATCAAGAGTTTTCCCGGAAACATTCAGAAACTGTTCAAGCTGGATATCTCCGTTAATGGCCATTACGAGTTCCCCTGCTCCAACTGCGATCTTGTCTACTCTGAGATCCCCTTTGATCCCCGAATTGATCAATGCTGCCTGAGGATCAAAGACAAGAGTTCTGTCCATAAGAGTGATGCCCCAATCCGAGCCCTTTTCAACCACTTTTTTCAGGATCCTGCTCACCAGCGGATTGCCCAGAGCCCCCATATCAATGGTTGCTGAAAGATGCCTCCCGTCAGCAGCAAAGAAGATATTGATCTTGATCGAGATCCCTTTCTTTATCGTTACTAACAGTTTGCCACTTAGGCACTCAACGGAGATCTCACTCACCGGAAGATCCAGCTTTGCCAGAATTTCGTTGATCTCTTTGTCTGAGAACGAGATTACAGCTGATCTGATCTTCATTGAATCAATCCTTCCGGTTCTGTGTTACACTGTGAACTTAATATCTTCTGCGGGCAAAGGCAGTATTACTCCCCTGGTGGCAGGATCAATGGGTTCCATGAGCTTGTTCTTGAACTCCTGAGAAAAGAGCTTTTCAAAATCAATCTTATCAACAGCTCCTTCCAGACCTTCATTTTTTCTGCGAATAATTCTGCACACCAGTTCAGCAACCATGTGATCCACGGGAAGCAGGGTTTTCTCTCCGATAAGTCTTACATTGTCTGTGAATTCGTTGTTCTTTAATCTTACATTGATAAGGGAAGATTGCCCGACAATATCACCTGAATCTATTTTTGTGGAAACTTTGTGGATGGTAACTCTTGTGGTTTCCGCTTTTCTTGCAACAAGATCTTCCCATGGCTGGGGTCCCGCTCCGTGGTGGTGAAGCAGGTCAGCAGGGTGGACATTATAGATACCGTACTCCGGGTAATCAATAATTGGTTGATCTATAAGCTGCCCGAAACCGCATACCACTATAAGGTCGGGGTTCCACTTCTTCAGGAGATCTCTGAAAAACTCACACTTAACATCTCCGGTGTAGCACGGCACACCGAATGTGAGAGCCGATTCAATGACACCACGCTCATACTCTTCCTGCTCTTCACTGTCATAGTAGCGCCAGATTCTTCTTTTCTTCGAAATTTTCGCATCTTTGTCAGTTGGATCATCGGTGACAAGCCCCACAATATTCAGTTTTCCCGGAAGTCTTCTTTCCGAAAGCTTCAGTGTTTCAAAAGCGAGAATGCCCAGAGTCCAACTGCAGATGGCCATTACCTTTAGACCTTCGTGGTTCTTGCTCCTGGTTTCATCCTTCGCAGGCAGGATCAGTTCTCCCCACCTTACTCCATCCGGAAAACTTATCCTTCTCTCTGGATTGTGCTTCATTATTGAAGTCAGGAGTTCTGCCCTTTGTGTAAGCTGATGTAGTTTCTGAGTATGGATTGCCAAGCCACTTGAAGAAGGGGTGGTACTTACTTCAATTTCTTTATTATGTGTTTTGCTAATGATTCGCCAATCTTTCTGTGTCTTGGGATAGGTTGAGATATTTTGGTTGTTGTGTTCATGAACCAGTCATGCTTCCCGCCATGTCTTACAAGAACACAGCCGGATTTTGTCAGGATTTTTATCAGATCAATTCGCTTCATGCGAATTCAAGTACTCCCTCATGAAGAACATGCGGTATCACACCCGAATTCAGGTCCAGATAGATGTCTTTAAGGTTATCTGTCAGTTCATCCAGAGTCTTTCCCTGGGTCCGATAGTCTGGAAAATCCTGTAAGAACCCAACAAAAACACCATCGTCTTCATAGTATATGTATTTGTGTTTCTCCATGTTTCCTCCTTTAGCCTTGCTCAGATAGTATTAGCATATCACTTCAGCATTAACTGTCAACTGTAAAGCTAACAGGTATGCTTCTGACAATTCTCAAAGTCATTTCATGATCACAAGGTGATCCTGCATTTGAATAAGCGGTACTTTGTTCACCCAGAAGTTGCTGTGGACGTACTCAGTGATCTCTTCCTTCTGGCTGCCGGTGTACTGGTGCACATTGGGGTAGAGGAGGATCATCCACACAACAGCCATGAACTTCTCGAAGTCGTCAATCCAGAATTTTACTCCGTGGGTCTTTCTGGTGAATACCGCGTCTTTGAAGGCTTTGTTCTTTTCCAGTTCTCTGCCGAATGATCTCAGATCCTGATCGTTGTTACAGTCAAAGAATTTCCCAGCGAAGTGGTTGTAAAGCCAGGTTGTGGTGGTGTGGTCCTCACTTTTCGAGGCCATCATCACAGTGTGAATTGCTCCCTGGCGGGCGAGGATCTTCCGGTAAAGACTATCGAACAGCCTTGTCCAATCAGTTTCCCTGCAGTAGTAGAGAGAATGATGGAGAGTTATCAGATCCTGTCTTTTCTCTGACAGATGGCTTTTCAGGAAAGACTCTGCGGAAGAAGGAGCAAGGAGCTCTTTTGTGTAATCTCCCTGAATAGTGGATACATTTTCTATCCACCTCTGCTCCGCATATCCTCTGACAATACCAAGGGGGACATCGTCAATGTCAAGAAGGTTAACACTGCCTTGAAAAGCAGCTTCCAGTATCTTAAGTTGAGGCTCCGAGCCTGATCCTATGGAAAGAACATCCAATTCTCTGGAGAGGGGCAGGGTTTTGTTCAACCCTCGTATCACTTGCATGAGTTCACAGCCGATATCTGTCTTATCTCCACTGTATTGTGACCAGATAAGATCCTCGTCGTACATATCAGAGTCTCCGGCGCTCATCCCCTTTTTGATCAGTTCTCTCTGGGTGATATCCTTCTCCTGCCTTTATCTCAGTATGACCAGCTTTCTTGATGTTTCTGTTTCAGCGGAGAACCGGAGGAAGTAAACTCCCGGTGAAAGGTTAGAGACATCCAGACTTACATCTGCATTTACCGGGGAAGCTCCTGTGTTCTCACTTACAAGCCTTCCGGAAATGTCGTAGATACCAAGGGTCCACTCTCTCTGGATCTCTGAGAACAGGTGAACATTTACTGATGAGTGTGAAGGATTTGGGTAGGGAGAACCCATGGGAGAATCCGGCTTCAGGAATCCTCCAGGGTTGCCTGTGTATCCTGTGTAGGCTCCCTCTATTGTGATATCGTCAATGAAGAAGCCTGTTCCAGTGTCGCCGTCGTTGTCTGTTTTGAATCGGAACTCAAGTTGAACTCCTGTTCCTGCTTCATACATGGAGAGATCGTATGAATAGGGTACCCAGCCGGTTTCATTTCCCTTGCCTGCCGGTTTACCAAGTGCTCCACCTGACCCGATGAAATCCAGGGTATCTGAGGAAAGGTCAGTCAGGTCCTGTATGATGAGATAAATGCCGTCACTGCCGTAAATAGCCACATCAAAAGTGGTCCAGAACTCAATGGAAGCATCTGGCGCCAGCGTCAGTTCAGGGGAGAGTAACCCACAGTCCATGTTGTCCACGTAACCGCCTGAGCCACCGCAGTACCATGAGTGGGAGGGTGAATGGCTGACGGTATCCGTGATGTTCCACAGGTCATTCGTGCCCGAGTGTGTCCATCCGGAAGCCCCGGATTCAACATCGTTTGAGATCCCTGTTTCACCCACAGTGAGCCTCAGCGTGTCCTCCGTGGTGTAGTTGGCGGTTTCAGCAGCAATATCGAAGTGGAACCACGGGAAAGATGGAGAGGGTGCACTTGAAGAGAGTTCACAGGTGAATGAAAGTGTTCGTGTGCTGTCCTCCGGGATTGAACTTACCCATGCGGAATCCTCCGGCCAGGAAACCCATGCAGGAAACTCAACCATCTGCACCGCTACGCCTGTTGCTGCGAGGAGCCCGAGATTGGCAATGTTCACATCAAGCTGGAAAGTCTCTCCCGGTTCCGGAACTCCGTTACCGTTTCCGCTGGCATCGTCATCAACAGAGTAAGTAGTAAAGTAAAGCCCAGGTGCGTACACTAGAAGAGGTATCGATACATCCCAGCTGCCCTCACCTGCTGTGATCTGCCCGCTCAGTGTTACTACTGAACCAGTTGAAGCGGAGCCGTTCACTGCAAGTGCCAGCAGTGGTGACCCGGTGGATTCACTTCCCGCAGGGATGCTACCAAAAGAACTGGAGCTCTGGGTCAGAGTTCCAGGGCCGGTTATGGAAGTAATGTTGATCTCAACCGTCGACAGGTCTTCGTTTCCCTGATTCAGAAGGGTGATAACAAGATCAGCGGAAGCCCCGGGAGAAAGATGTCCCAGGCTCTGATCATCATCTATGACAAGCAGTGAGATAACTGGATCAGGCCCGGAAGACTGGTCAACGACAACGGTTGTTCTTTTGATACCGGGTCCTGTAACGGTGAGTGTTACACTTCCCGTCACCGGTTCTGTTAAGAGAAAGTTGAATTGACCTGTCGGGTCAAGTTCTGTAACGATCCAGTTGTTCCCGTCGTCTTGAACACATGCTATCAGACCCTCGGGGTCCACTCCGGTGATCTGCACAGGGAAGATCTCAGTATTTGCCGTGACCAGGTCCGGGCACTGAACTTCTATTGCCGCAGGAGTTGTTCTGTATGGTCTGAAGGAAGGGTCGCCAAGAAGGTTCACATCGTACTGATGCCACCTGTACACATTTTCCCACTGGCTGTAAGGTATGAAATACTCTTTTGTATGTGCCAGCAGTTCTCCCAGCGTGAGGGACCAGTCGCTGTAAAGGTAATCGAAGAAAAGGTGGTCCAGAGCGTCTGAATAACCGTAAAGGGGATTACCCGGGGAGCCCCACCCGTAGCTGGAGTTTCCTATGTACCCAATGCTTCCCCCTGATGCGTTGGTAAGGAAATGTTCGGCAATGGCGTCGTAATCGAACGAGGCACCCCAGCAGCCTATAGAGTACATTACCGAGGCAAATCTTCCATCCGAATCGATTGCATTTACGTCACTGATGTACATGTAATCATCACCAACACCCAGGCACGAATACCATGCATGCCCATCGTGGTTTATGAGATTCTGCCCTGCGTTCAAAGCGGCCATCGTGGTGTACAGGTTCTCGTTCCCCAGAGCCTTATAGAGTTTTGTGATGTTCAGGTAACCAGGAAGAAAGTGTTCTTCTATGTAGTCCTTGCTATCTCCGGAATTGGTGTAAGGACTTGTCCACAGAACCTCTGCCAGAAACAGGACATTCTGATAGAAGTCATCTTTTAAGCATTCTTCGTAAGCACCGATGTTGTTAACGAATATCTGAGCTTCTGTTGTATTCTCAACAGTTGCTCTTCCCACGAAGATGTCAGGATGCAGATCCACATCATCGGCGATCTCACCGAAGAGGTCATTCATGTTCGCGTCCCAGGTTCCGTCCAGGTCGGAGAAGTAGAGATCACAGGGCAGACTGTCCTCCCGTGGGTCGTATCCCGCCTCGCAGGTCATGGCGTAAGCGTATCTGAAAGGCACAAGGTTCGTATCTCCTCCCAGAAGAAGATAGTCCAGACCGTTCTCGGTGTAGTAATCCTTCACATAGTTGCGAAGCTTCTCAGCATTGTCTCTTCCGGAAGCCGCTGCGTATATCACATCCATGGTAACTATTTCTGTAAGAATACCCTGTGCAGTTCTTCGATCTGCAAGCAACTGAAAGATTGTTTCAAGGGAAGAGTCAGTTACTATGAGCATCCTCTTAAAATCGTAGTCTTTCCCTCCACTGCAGAAAGGTCTTTCCATAAGAGGGGCTGTCTCAATTCTGACCTCAAGTGAGGTAAGCCTCTGGAGTTCTCCGGTGACAGGATTCCATCTCAGTGGAGTTACAAGGAGCTCCGCCTCCGGCAGGCCATTGATAAAACCTGTGCCGGTAAGCTGTACCGGTTCACCGGGCCAGAAACTGTTTGAGCTGTAGATGTCTTCCGCAGGGGCTGGAGATACTTCCGGAGTGTCCAGTATCAGTGGTAATGGCCTGGGAAGGGGAGCAATGGTAATGTCCCGGGATACTGTCTCCCATACCGCTTCTGAAGTTATAGATGCAGCCTGTTCCCCTGCAGGCAGAAGAATGCTCCAGGGAAGTTCCGGCAGAGATGGAAATCCCTCTTCAGTACCGGCGTATGCACCTGCAAGCTGCGGTACTGATCCCGTTGAGGTCGTATGCAGTTGCATGGTTCCCATTATTTCACTGGGGAGCTCTGCAGTAACAGTGGTTGCATTTGCTGCAAATGATAAGATCAGCGCAAGTAATACTCCAGCTTTCATTATGAACCTCCTGTTTAATGAATTCAGTGTCATTCTCTTAAGTATTGACCGTTGCCTCTTTAGTGTCAATGAACCTGGAACCACAAAAGTCGTAGCATAAATGTGTAACTAATCACATAAGTCGTACGAGTTATGTGAGAAATATCACGAAAGACGTTTGACTTATGTGAGGAATCTGCTATACTTGTTATGCAGGGAGGTTGCTGTGTACAGAAAAGCGATTGAAGAACTGAAGCTCTGGAAAGAGAAATCGGAGAGGAAGCCGATAATCATCCGTGGAGCTCGACAGACCGGTAAAACATGGCTTATGAAAGAGTTTGGCAGCACCTGCTATGAAAAATATGTATACATCAACTTCGATAACAATCCTCGCATGGAAGCCCTTTTTCAAAGCGACTTTGATACAGAGAGAATTTTGCTTGGATTGCATGCAGAGACCGGGCAGTCTATTATTCCCGGAGAAACCCTGATTCTTTTCGATGAGATACAGGAAGTGCCCCATGCACTTGCATCCTTAAAGTACTTTCATGAGAATGCCCCGCAGCATCACATTGTTGCTGCAGGTTCGCTGTTGGGAGTCGCCCTTCATCCCGGTACGTCATTTCCTGTGGGAAAAGTGGAATTTCTGGATCTGTTTCCACTGTCCTTTCCGGAATTTCTACTTGCGTCAGGAAATGAACCTTTGCATGACATGCTGGAAAAGCTTGATTTTAGCATGGTCAGAGTATTTTCCACGAAATTTACGGAGCTTCTCAGACAGTACTTTTTTGTGGGAGGTTTGCCTGAGGTGGTGAAGATTTTTCTTCATACACATGATCTCAAAGAAGTACAGAGCTCTCAGAAGCAGCTTCTTTCCGCATATGAGCAGGATTTCTCAAAACATGCCCCCAGTAGAATTGTACCGAGAATCAGGTCGGTCTGGAAGAGTCTGCCAACACAACTTGCTAGGGAAAACAGGAAATTTGTTTTTGGACTGGTAAAAACGGGAGCCAGGGCAAGGGAGTACGAACTGGCGATACAGTGGCTTCTGGATTGCGGACTTGTTAACAGGGTTGACAGAGTAACCAAACCGGGAATTCCCATTTCGGCCTATCGCGATAGTTCAGCGTTCAAGCTATATGGATTGGATGTAGGACTTCTCTGTGCAATGAGCGGCCTGGACCCCATATCAATTCTTCAGGGCAATCAGCTTTTTGAAGAATTCAAGGGTGCTTTAACAGAGCAGTTCGTTCTACAGCAGATAGTTGCCAACACAGGAATCAATCCATTTTACTGGAGTGCAGAGCAGTCCAGAGGTGAGGTTGATTTTGTAATGCAAGCCGGTGGAATGGTGTTGCCTCTTGAGGTCAAGGCAGCTGAGAACCTGCAGGCAAAAAGTCTGAAGAGCTACTATCAGCGCTACCAGCCTGTTAAGGCATTTAGAACATCTCTTTCAGGTTATCGGGAAGAGGAATGGCTTGTTAATATTCCACTTTACGCCATTCATTCATTTGCGGAAATTGCAAAACAGTTTCTTTACCGGTAGCCACTTATACAGTCTTTTGATAATGGTTGAAGATTCCACAAATCCTGCTATAATCAATAAACACTATACGAAGGGAGAAGTTGTGAAAGGAATTAAAACTCTTGCACTGTCGGCAGCTATGTGTCTGTTTGCTGTTACCGGCGCGTATGGAGAGGCTATCTATGCAGTTCAGGGGGGTGGTCTGTACAGTGCGGACACCGGTACCGGTGAATGGGTGGAGCTCTCCGGAAGCTGGGAAGGTACAGAGTTGATGACGTCGTTCTCCCGCAGCCTGTATGCAATACAGGGGGATGTTCTTTACAAGGTTGCAAGAGACGGTACCTGGACCGAGCTTTCAGATTCCTGGACCGGTACTGTTGGTCTGACAGCAGGAGATAACTGGCTGTATGCAGTTCAGAACGATCAGCTTTACAGTATTGACCCTGACAATGGCAGCTGGGAGAGCATTCCCGGGAGCTATGATGGAACAACACATCTTGCCTGGTCTGCTGGAGCGCTTATGGTGATTCAAAATGGTACTCTTTACCGCACTGACCCTGCAACCGGAGAGTATTCTGAGTTGCCGTCCTCTTACAGTGGAACCACTGCAGCTGCTGCAACATCCAGTGCATTCTTTGTGATCCAGGGTGATGCTCTTTACAAAGTGAACCCCAGCACCGGAGATTACGAGAACCTCGGTGGCGGGTATGACGGTGCAACAGAAATGGCCGCCTATGGCAACTATGTCTACTGTATCTGGCAGGGTACTCTCTGGAAGACTGATGTACGAACAGGTGATTATGAAAGCCTGGGGTCAAGCTGGGAAGGTACCACAGCTTTCTGCATACTCTAGTTCATGAAGTAGTTCTTCTACTCCAGCAGTGTGACCCTTTGAGAAGAGACGCCCCGGGAGGAAGTAAGTAAGACCGTATAGATCCCGAATGGAAGATCCTGCATATCAACGGTGACAAAACCATTGTCTACCGGGTTTTCGCTGATCTTTCTTCCGGAGCAGTCGAACAGTGCAAGGTATGAAGAGCCTGTGGCATCAACCTGAATATGAAGGGTGTTCTGAGTTACCGGATTGGAAAGAACAGTGAATACAGGTTTCTGTACTGGAAGGCTGGAGTCAGCACAGGTTCCTGTTCCAGGTTCCCCCATGAACAGAAACATTTCCCCGAAGTATTCTCCTGATACCAGATCAACAGAGCCGTCAGAGTTGATGTCACCTGCGAAGGGATACATCGTTGATCCGAATGTAATGGTGGAATCTCCCCAGTATGAGCACAGATCAACCGGTGGAGCAAAATTGAACATTCCGCCTGCTTGGTTACCTTCAAGAAATGCTGTATGACCCTCTTCTGAAATGAAGTACCCCACTACCAGGTCTTCCTGCATATCGCCGTTCAGGTCCACTGCCTGCGGAACCGCATCAAATCCCAGATCAACCACACCGTTCTCATTCTCCAGAGGGAAATAACCATTGTCGTAACTGTAATTCCCCTGGGTGCCTGTGTTGATGAATACATAGATCTTCCCGCCGCCTGAGCCTACCAGAAGGTCATCTATCCCATCTCTATCGTAGTCATAAGTGCAAGGAGAGGGTTCTGTTATACTGATCGGCGTACCGTTTGACTGCAGATAACCCTCTGAAGAGAGCAGGGGAACAGAATCACCGGAGTCAGATCCTGAATAAAGTGCTATCTTGTATGAGTCTGTGCCCACAATAAGATCCATGATGCCATCGTTGTTGAAATCCGCGACCCGCGGAATAGAGGGACCGCATCAACTGCTGTGGGTGATTGGAGCCCCGTCTGCCTCAAGAACTGCAACAGTTTCATAGAGCGGGGTATCCGGCGTGCCTGTGTTGGGGAGATAGAAGATCCCACCATCTACATCAGGAAGCAGTGGAGAGTACGGGTCTCTGGTTCCCACAAGAATATCGGTTAGACCGTCCCCATTCCAGTCAACAAGGCAGGGTGCTGAGCCAAGTCCGGTATCCATCGGCTCACCCATGAAGGTGAACTGCTCAAATGGCCCGAATAGAGGCTGTGAAAGCAGAACCAATATTAAAGTAAACATGGAACCTCCTGTAACTTGCTGTGATGTATCTAGTATGCAATGTGCTACGACTCCTGGCAATAGTCCCAATAAATCAACATTCACATCTGATTCATCAATCCTCAGCTGTTGCTGTCTCATCCCCTTTCACATACTGGTCGAACCACCTGAACTGTTCCCACAACACATGCTCCAAACTCTCACGTGCCCTGTAGCCGTGATCCTCGAAAGGCAGCAGCACCAGTCGGGCAGTACCGCCTGAACCGCGCACTGCTTCATAAAGGATCTCAGACTGAAAGGTCAGGGTTCCCGGGTTTGAGTCGTCGTTACCGTGGATGATCAGTATAGGCTCGTTGATCTGGTCGGCAAAAAATGTGGGTGAAAGCTGGATATAGACATCCCTCGCCTGGAAGAGGGAGCGACGCTCGGCCTGAAAACCAAAGGGCTGATTGGTTTTGTTGTAAGAACCGCTGCGTGCTATACCTGCCCTGAACAGATCAGTGTGTGCCAGGAGGTTGGCAACCATGAGTGCTCCATGGCTGTGACCGATAATACCAATACGCTCCGGGTCTGCAATTCCCATTTCCACGGCTTTGGCCACTGCCGCCTCGGCGTCTGCTATCAGCTGAGGTACAAAAGTATCGTATGTGGTTTCCGGATCACCGAGCATCGGCATGGCTGTCTGATTCAGTACTGCATAGCCCTGCAGCAAAAAGTAAAGGTGTGAAGCGCCATACATACGCATGAAGCGCTGGGCTGAACCCCTGACCTGGCCTGCTGTAGCAGCACCGGAGTACTCAAGGGGGTAGGCATCCACAACTGTGGGCAGCGGTGTGCCCTCTTCGTAGCCCGGGGGCAGGAACAGGTGGAAGCTGAGAGGTACACCGTCCTCGCGCTCATAGTGTACTAAACGCTTCTCAATATCTCTCAGCAGGGGTGCAGGGTCCTGGAAGTGCGTTATCGGTACGCGGGTTGCTGCTCTGGTAGCCTCACCATCTGCCGCTTCAATCTCTTCACCCAGGGTGGTGAGATAATAGTTAGGCACCTCTATGCTGGATTCGGAGCGCAATACAAAACGATCCTCCCTGCCGGCAAACGCCTGGAAGTATTCGTAGTGGTCCGGATCGCAACGGAACAGCCGCTGGGTTTCAGCTGTATTCAGGTTTCTCAGATCCAGAAAGGGTCGGTCGCCCTGCTCTGTGCCACCACTGCCGCTGAAGTAGACAGCATTTCCAACCTGGTGCATCACCCTCTGGCCGTTGGGCAACTGGCGAAAAACCGGATAACCTGGATCACCGTACCGGTCGCCACTATCACGGTCATACCACAGGCGCGCTGTACCATCATCCACATCCAGTAACCAGACAAAAATCCAGCGGCGCATGCGTTCATACTCACTGAGCATGAGTGTTCCACCTTCGTCACCCCAGGCCATCTGCGAGGCCCATATTCGATGCTCAGCCGTGAAAACTTCTTCCGGTTCTCCTGTGAATGGTGCACCAAGTCGCATCAGCCGGTCGCGGTAAGGCACTTCAGCAGCGGGATCACCACCGTCCAGGGCTTCTATCCAGAATAGCTCGTGTGGTGCTGTGGCACGCCAGGTGACCGAGCGCGTCCCCATTGGTACACCATGTACAGGAACCTCATCAGCCAGAGGGAGCGATGCAACACTCACTACCAGTTCTCCCTCTGCGTCCCGTACCTCGATCTCCCTTGCGAATCTCCACCAGGCCACCTCGTGGGACCATGGGCCGATCAGTTTCTCCATAAGAATGTACTCACCATCCGGGGAGAACTCCACATTGTAGTAATGTGTTTCTTCACCAATTACACTCACACTGCTATTCGCAGGATCGATAATTACCGGTTCAGACTTGCAGTAGTAATCGAACAGCTGGTCATCATGAGCTGTCCGGAGCAGGTTGCGAGTTTCGTATTGGGATCTTGCTGATGCGCCTATCCCCTCTGTAACCATTGGCCCCACGGGAATAGCCGGAGGTTCGGGTGGCAGTCCCCGCTCAGGGACCCGGAGTACCATTAGACGCTCCTGATCAGGGAGCCATCGAACAGCAGCACCAAGAAGGGGATTGAGAGCAATGTCTTCAATTTCATTCAGGTCCCCTGACACAGAGCCAACCCACAGCCCAATGTGGTCGGAGTGACCCACAGTAAGTGCAAAATGCTCCCCGTCAGCGGTAAAAACTACACCGTGGACCTGTGCACCATCCGGTAGATCCAGTGAAGTAACTGTACCGCCCTCTACCTCCACCAGACGCGGGGTTGTGCCCCCCCGGCGACCGTGTATGCTGTTAAGAGCAGGATTAACCCGTATACCTGCCAGCTTATGCATCGGCGCAGAAAGCTCGGCCAGGGAGGGGTAAGGTACAGGATCTACCAGAAGCATGTACTCTCCTGTGGGCGCTATCCACACCCATGGAAGTTGCGGCGCATAAAGCACATCCAGTATATCTTCAGGAGGAGACTGCCACTGGGTTACCAATTCCATGCCCTGGTCGGATACTCCGGCAACTGGCAGCATTAGAAGAACTGCCAGGAAACCTGATGATGCTGTAAGATATCTTTTCACGTCTGCCCCCTGTGATCAATTCTGATAATGATAAAGTGTGTCTTCAAACGCACCAACAAGATGTTAAAACAATGCGAAATCAATATATCTCTCTTGATAACCTGCAGCAATCCCTCTACCTGTTTAACAGGTAAACATTTGTTTAGTATTAGCGCATGAAAAGGCCAATACTTCTCTGGGTAAAAAGTGCATACAGCTTTTCATGGGGCACGAATCTACCTGAGTCTCTTGTTGAAGAGGCGGTGCGGTGCGGCTTTGGCGGTGTGATGCTGGCGGACTCCGGGGGAGTGTACGGACAGCATCGTTTTGCTGTGGCTGCTGCAAAAGCTGGTGTCAAAGGGTTAGCCGGTGCAGAGATACAGACAGCGGGTGGTGCTCTTGTGGTTGGAGCTCAGGCTGCAGGCTGGGGGCAGTTGTGCAGATTGATAACCTCTGTTCACGTTCCGGAGCGTGTGAATCACCTTTCAGCATTCTCAGATTCCAGCGATCTTTTCTGTTTTGTGAAAGATGCTTTGCAGGGTGCGTTGGTAATTGAAAAGGGATGGAAGGGTTTAGTTTATTTTCCAGTGCTTCCGGGAGAACCGGATCCGGATTGTCCTTCGGGAGTTCTTCCCATTGCCTGTTTCCCGTCAATGTATGCCGGTGAGAATTCTCCTCTGATCCATTCCATCTTCAGAAGAGCAGATGAACTGCTTCCTCTGCCGCATGTGCAGCAACTTCCGCTGTTTTCATGCAGACAGCATCTTCCCCTTTACTCTTCTGAGTTGTGGATGGCTGCGCCCTTTGCGCTGGAGAACAACCTGAGACTGGGCGAGCTTGTCTGTACCCTTCCTGCACAGAGCCCCTACCGGCCACCTGTGATAACTGAAGATGACAGTGGTCGTCTGAAGGAAATTCTTTTTCCCAGGCTTCGTGAGGCCTACGGCAGCAGTGAGGCAGCCGAGAAGAGGCTGATCGATGAGCTTAGAGAGTTGAGCGGCGCCGGGCTGTGCGGTTACTTCCTTGTCTTTCACCGGATAATCACTTACTGCAGAGACCACAGGATACTGGCAATTGCAAGGGGCTCTGCCGCAGGCAGTCTTGTCTCAAGGCTTCTCGGTCTGTCGGCGATATGCCCTATCAGATACGGGCTTTCATTCTCCCGGTTCTTCAATCGCCTTCGAGATGATCCGCCGGACATCGACCTGGACATAGATGGAAGCAGGCGGGATAAGGTTTACAAGTGGTTTCTGGAGGAGTGGGGAGAGAGGACAGCAGCAGTCTCCGCAACAGTCACTTACAGGACAAGATCTGCTGTTCGGGCGGCGGCAGCGGCTTGTGGTGTATCCCGGGACGAAACTGATGTGCTTGCAAAACTTTCCAGAAACCCGTGGAATCCTATCTGGAAGCAGCAACTGCCTGCTGAAGTAATGAGACAGGCTGAGTTGTTGAAAGGGCTGCCCTCCCATTTGATGCCTCATCCCTGCGGTGTTGTGGTGGGGGAGGGGCTTGTTGCTTCCACAGTTCCCGTGGAGATGTGCAGCGGAGGATTGCCTGTTACCCAGCTGGACATGCACGGTGTTGAGTACACCGGTCTTATCAAGATGGATCTTCTGGGGCAGAGGGGTCTTACCTCCCTTTCCCTTGCAGCTGGAGAGACCGACCCGGTCAAGCTTGCGAACCACAACGGCTTTCTGGGCAGCAGAACACTTGAACTTATCAATACAGGCAATACAATAGGTGTACCGCATATTGAAAGCCCGGCCATGCGCGGGCTTCTGAAAAGAATGGAAATTCGTTCTGTGGAGGATGTGGCAAGGGCGCTGGCACTTGTGAGGCCCGGTGCTGCCTCCGGAGGAGGGCGGGACAAGTACATGGCAGGAGGAGAGAGGAACATTCCTGCTCCCCTTCGGAATATTCTTCTGGAAAACCGCGGAGTGATGCTGTATCAGGAGAATGTTACAGAGGCTGCATGCGAACTACTGGGGCTTTCGACCGCAGAGGGGGATCACATGCGCAGAAGGCTGAAGAGGAAAGCTGTTGAGAAAGATGAAATAGTTTCCCGGTGTATTGGTAACGGATTTTCCCGAAGGATGGCGGAGCGTGGGTGGGAACTGCTCTCAGGTTATGCCGGTTACGGGTTCTGCAAGGCTCACTCCATGACTTATGCAGCGGTGGCTTCCGCCTATGCCACTATAAAAGCAGAGAATCCTGCTGTTGCCATGGCATCCTTTCTGGCAGCAGGCGGAGGGTTTTACAGGCATCCTGTCTACATTGAAGAGGCCAGAAGACTGGGGCTTCAGATACTTCCGCCGGATGTGAACAGTTGCCAGTGGTTCTGTACTTCGCCGGGGGAAAAAATGTTGATGATGGGAATTGGTTATCTGGCTGGAATGGGTGAAACTGAATTTGAGAAGATCAGGAAGGGGAGACCGTATACCCATCCCGTACAGGTCAGAACTGCCGGGGTGGGCATGAGACTTGCAGAGAACATGGCCATGGCCGGTTGTTTTGACTCAATGAAGATGAACCGCCCACAGGCTTCATGGTGTATTCGTGAAGGAGTGAGTTCGCTGTTCCCCTTCGGTATGCCTCCTCCTCTTCTGCCGTCCTATACACCTTCAGCCAGGGCTTCAAAAGAACTGGAACTTCTTGAAGTAACATCAGAGGCACACCCTCTGACCTTCAAAAGCAGACCGGAGGGAACAGTTTGCATAGCAGATATGCCACAGAGGGGAATTTCTCTTGTGTGGGGAAGGGTTCTCACCGGCAGGTCACTGAAACAGGGAGCAGGTTTTTTTATGCTTGAGGATGAAACAGGTATTGTGGATGTCTTCGTTCCGTCTCCCTGGTACAGAAAGGCCTCAGTTATTCTCAGGCGACCTGGAGCAACCCTGCTGCTCCGCTGCGAGAGCACAGCGGAGCGAACAGTTGTTCGAAAGGTTATTGAATGATTACTAAGCTTGAGCTGTCTTGTAGAGGTGAATGTCTGTTTGTGGGAATGGGATTGGAATACTTTCAGCATCAAGTCTCAGTTTGATGCTTTCGTTCAGAGAAAAGAACACATCCCAGTAATCCGCAGTATTTACCCAGGGACGAACCACAAGATTAACAGAGCTGTCTGCCATTTCCACCACTCCCACAAACGGAGCCGGGTCCTTGAGTACTCTGGTCTCCTTTGTAATTTCGTCCATAAGGACTTTTCTTACAACTCTCAGGTCACTGTCGTAGGAAACCCCCACGGTAAGGTCTATTCTGCGGATCTCTTCCGCAGTGTAGTTGATTATCGATCCGCCAATAAGCTTTGAGTTTGGAATAATTACTTTCTTGTTGTCAACTGTTTTAAGTGTTGTTGCAAGAAGGCTGATAAGTTCCACAACGCCAGAATCCCCACCGGTCTCAATGTAATCTCCAATTTTGAAGGGTCTTGTAACCATGAGGATAACCCCGGCGGAGAGATTGGAAAGCGATCCCTGAAGGGCCAGGCCAATGGCAAGAGCTGATGCTCCCAGTATTGCAACTATGGATGAGGTCTGAACCCCCAGTTGCCCCAGCGCAGCCACAACAATGAAAGCCATAAGGGATACGTACGCAATGGAACACGAGAAGTTTACAATAGTGGAATCTGCATTCTTCTTCAACAGTGCTTTCCTTACCGCCTTGCGTATTGTCACTGCAACCAGGCGGCCTATGACAACGATTGCCAGTGCGATCAGTATTTTAAGCCCGTATGTAGAAAGCATACCCGGCAGCGAATCCAGAAATTCCTGCATTTGATTCTCCTTTTATGGGTTTGAAAAACTTCTTGATTATAACAATCCAGGGGTTTCATGGAGAGTCTTGAAAAAAATGGAGATTATGGTATTCTATGTGACACAGTGCGTACTAATGAAACACCACTCTGGAAGGTGAAAAAATGGAAGTCAAGCCTCTTAAACCCACAGAACTCAGATGGACATGCCCCCGGGATATTTTTGATTTTGACAAGAGCAGTGATATCACTCCTTCCAGGGATATTGTAGGTCAGGACCGTGCTGTAAGGGCGGTTAAGCTGGGTCTGGAGATACCCAACAGCGGTTACAACATGTTTGTGACAGGAGTTTCCGGAAGCGGAAGAGAAACAACAGTTAAGCGGATCCTTGACCAGATAGATACCAATACAGACAAACTTACAGATCTATGCTATGTCTACAATTTTGACGATTCCACCAGACCCCGTGCCCTTGTTTTCCCTGCCGGGGAAGGAAAACAGTTCAAGGAGGGAATCGAGCTGTGTGTTGAGCTTTTAAAGAAGAATATCCCTGTGGTTCTTAGAAGCGAGAGTACCGCTGCTGAGAAAGGGAGTCTGCTTGAAAACTTCTCGGAACAGAAGAAAGAGCAGATGGAGACAGTGGAAAAGGCTGCAGTGGAGGCTGGCTTCGCTGTTGTAAGCATTCCAACCGCTCAGGGTCAGAGCAGACCTGACGTTCTTCCTGTTCTTGACGGTAAACCCCATACATATGAAGACCTTCAACAGCTTGCAGCCGAGGAGAAGATCACAACAGAGCAGCTTAAGGAATACAGGAGTCTGCATACGGAATTATTCAAGCTACTTACCGCCGCCATAAGGCATTCACAGTCCATTGAAATAAAGGCTCAAGTTGAGATAGAGAAGTTATACAGAAGAATACTGAAACCAACGGTAACAGGCATTCTTGACAGGCTTTCCGGGCTCGGGGGCAAGGAATCTGCAGAGTATGTAGAGCGTATTGCAGAGACCATTCTTACCAATATTGAAGTATTCTCAGCAAATTCGGAAGAGGCTGATCCCTATGTAATATTTGAGGTGAACCTGATAGTTGATAACTCTTCCTGCAAGAAGCGTCCGGTTGTGGTGGAACAGTTCCCGGACGTTGTGCGTCTTTTCGGAAACATTGACAGGATAGTTATAGACAGCAAACCCTACAGCGATCATACAATGATTCGCGCCGGCTCTTTCCTCCGGGCCAACGGTGGCTACCTTATCATTAATGCTATGGATGTGGTTCGCCAGACGGGACTGTGGCAGACTCTGATCCAGACTGTCCGTAACAGAACCGTGATCACAAGACCTAACGAGGTAACCAGGGCATTCATGCCCATCGAGCTCCAGCCTGAGCCCATAGATGTTGATGTCAAGGTTATTCTTATCGGTCCGGGCTGGCTTTATTCCACGCTCGCTACCCAGGACCCTGATTTCGGTTATCTGTTCAGGATCAGAGCTGATTTTGATGATAGGATGGATCTGAACAGGGAGAACATCCGTGATTTTGCCGGAGTAATAGCCTATATCTGCCAGTCGGAATCTGTTCATCCGCTGAACAGTGAAGCCATGGCTGCCATTGCAGAGCAGGCGGTCAGGCTCACAGGAAGACAAGATAAGATCTCTTTGAGATTCAACATGGTTGCTGACTTTGTAAGGCAGGCATCCTACTGGGCCGGTCAGGTGGGCAGAGATACTGTGACTGCTGAGGACGTAGCAAAGGCTATCAGTGAGAAGCATCACAGGCTGAGTCTAGGTGAAGATTATGCAACTGAGAGGATACTTGAGAATCAGGTCATGGTTGATACTGAGGGGTCTGCAGTGGGCCAGCTTAATGGCCTGGCAGTTTATTCAGGAGCTGATCATTCCTTCGGTCTGCCCAGCAGGATAACCGCCACGGTGAGCCCGGGCGTTGAGGGTATTGTAAACGTGGAGCGCGAAGCGGAAATGTCCGGAAAGATACACACGAAAGGTGTATTTGTTATTACAGGGTTCCTCCGGGAACACTTCGCACAGGATTACCCGCTGAGTCTTTCTGCAGGAATTGTGTTTGAACAGAGTTACGGTGGAGTTGATGGAGACAGCGCAAGCTCAACTGAATTGTATGCTCTTCTCAGCGCCTTGTCAGGCGTTCCTCTCCGTCAGGACCTGGCTGTTACAGGCTCCGTGAACCAGCACGGCATGATCCAACCCATCGGTGGCGTCAATTACAAGATAGAGGGCTATTTCAAAGTCTGCCAAAAGAGGGGACTCACAGGAACGCAAGGTGTCCTAATTCCTCATTCCAATGTTATACATCTTCAGCTTCATGGTGATGTGATCGAGGCTGTGAAGAAAAAGAAGTTCCATATTTATCCGGTCTCTACGATAAATCAGGGCATTACCCTCCTTACCGGTATTGAAGCCGGTGAAAAGGGTCTTCACGGAGCTTACCCGGAAGACACTATCCTTGGTATGGCAGAGAGAAGATTGAGAGAAATGGCAGAGACTATACGGGATTTCGGAGGAAGAAACTGAAGAAAGTAATTTCTTTCAGCTGGGGAGAGCTGGAGGCCGGTGGCTCAAACATCGGGGATACTATGATCTTTAAAGCCCAGTTCAATACTCTGAGCAGTATGGGAGTCCAGACAGGAGTTCTTACTGCAGATCCAGAGCGAACAAAGCTGAGATATCCCGGGGTACAGTGTTTCGATGTCTCCAGTGGAAGGCTTAAAGCTGTCATAGCCGGTATAAAATGGAGTGATATTGTGGTTGTGGGCGGAGGTGAGCTTGTACAGGACATCTCATCCCTCTTCTACAGTCCTTACAACCTGTTTCCTCTCTTAACCGCTGCTCTTTTGAGAAAGAAAACCTTTGCATGGGCAATCGGTGTCGGTCAGGGCAGGGAACTTGCACCGTGGACACCCTTTGCAGTAAGGCTTGCACTTAAGGGCTGTAGCGGAATAACCGTTCGAGACAGAGGTTCCTTTAGCCTTCTGCACAAACTCGGGTTCAGGGAACCTGAGATGATATTGGCATCAGACTGTGCACTGACTCTCTTTGAAGAAAAGCTCGAGCATGCTCAATCAAACATTCTGGGGGCTGCACCAAGGGATGTTTCCAACAGATCAAGAAAGATCCTCCCCCTTGAAATTCGTAAGAAGATGAGAAACTACCAGGAGCCGGATCTTCTTCCTGCGGCTGATGCATGGGCTGTTCTTCTTGACACGCATGTTGACAAACACGATTCTCAAATCATCCTTTTTCCTTTTCACACAGGCTCTCTCTCCAATAACGACAACAGCTTTTGTGAACTTGTTTTGAGTCGTATGAAGCATGCATCCCGTGTAACACTTGCAGATTCGTCTTTATCTGAAGGGTTTGTTGACCTGATCTCGCGGTGCAGGGTGCTTGTTACAACCCCTCTTCACGGAGCGATACTGGCTGTTGCTTCAGGGGTAATTCCTGTGTCAATATCTTATGCCAGCAAATGCACCAGATTTATGGAACAGGCAGAGCTTACCGAGTTAACTCCTCAGGGAAATACTGGTTTTCCTGGAAAAGAAGCCTCTGTAGTTTTGGATAAAGCATGGATGAATTCAGAAAGCATTCTTCAGAGAATGATCCCTCTGCGAAAAAAGCTGATCCAGCGAGCTGGAAGAACCGCGGAGCACTTCAAAAGGACCTTCAATTTATGATCCCTGGAATTCATGTCTCCACAGCAGGCGGTATCTATAAGGCTCCTTTGAAACTGCGGGAACTTGATTTGACTACAGGGCAGATGTTTACCGCAAATCAGAGAAGATGGAAGAATAGCGAACTCCCCCTGGAGAGCATTGACAAATTCTGTGAAGCTTCTGAAGGTCTCACTATTATTGCTCATGCATCTTATCTGATCAATCTGGCGTCAGCAAATCCGGAGGTTATTGAGAAATCTCATATTGCCCTTGTTGAAGAACTGAAAAGGTGCAAAGCCCTTGGTATTCACTATCTGGTTCTGCACCCCGGAGCTCATCAGAAGGCGGGTCTTGATAAGGGAATTTACATGATCTCTTCTGCTCTAACAGAGTTGCTCCCCTTAGTGGACTCGGGATCCATGCTTCTTCTGGAGAATACTGCAGGTGCTGGAACTACCATAGGCTGTCGTCTGGAAGAGCTTTCTGCAATTCGTGACAGTGCCGGGGTTCCGGAACTGATAGGCTACTGCATTGATACAGCCCATGCTCACGGAGCGGGATACAGGATCACAGACCCGGAAACAGTTACCAGTTTTGTTGAACAACTTGACATGGTGCTTGGATGCAGCAACATAAAGGCGTTTCACCTCAACGACTCAAAAGTTGAATGTGACAGTCGCAGAGACAGGCATGAACATTTTGGAGCAGGAACGATTGGTGTTGAGGGTCTTCGTTTTCTTTTCCAGTCACCTCTGCTTTCCCGGATTCCGGGAATAGCTGAGACGCCTGGTACAGATGATGAAAGAGCCACAGACATAAGAAAACTGACATAACAAGAAAGGAAAACTGATGAAGAAAGTTGTAATTCCCGGTATTCTGTTCCTTCTGCTCGCTTGCGGAGGGCCGGCAGAAGAGGTTACCGACACAGCAGGAACGGCTGATGTCTATGCTCCAGCAGATATAGCCACAGACCCTGTGGCTATTCTAACAGCTGCAACAGAAGCTGTACTTGCAGTTGACGCTGTTTCTTACAGTATCAGCCTTGACGGGTTTTTTGTGGAAGGGGATACCATAGAAGTTTCCCTGGTCGGTGAAGCTGTACTTCAAAAAGGAGCCACTATTGATGAAGCTCTTGTCTTTGCTGATTACACCCTGACCATTGGTGAGGAAACCGTTGCGGGAACAGCAGCGTCTGATGGAGTGAACAGTTACTTCGTAGACTATACCTCCGAGGAGTACTTCTCTGGAGCCATAAGTGAAGGAGCTTCCCGTCTGGTTCAGAATGTTCCTCAGGGAGTTATCATGGTGGAGTACCTCATAAGCGACCAACCTTACGGTGCAGAGCTGAATGCAGCGGGATATGAAGTGCTTGAACAGGAGGTCATTGAAGATCACCTCTGCCATGTTGTAGAGGTTCAGATGCCTCCATACTCTTCAACCTGGTGGATAGATGCGGAAACTTACCTTCCAAGGGCAAACATGATCTCTGTATGGGGTCCTGACGGGTCTGGCATGGAGTACACTGTAACACTCATGGACCTTGATGCTGAAGTTCATCCTGACCTTTCCACCTTCCAGCTGGAATCCCCTGAAGGGTATTCCACTCAGGAATACATCGGAGCAGTTTCCGTTGGGTCAACAGCTCCGCTGTGGACACTTGATACTCCCGATGGAGGCAGTATTTCACTTGAGGATCTCCGCGGTAAAGTGGTTATCCTCGACTTCTGGGCAACATGGTGCGGTCCCTGTCGTCAGGTTATGCCATCACTTCAGGCGCTTCACGAATCTCATGGTGAAGAACTTGTGATTATCGGTGTGAATACCTGGGAACAGGAAGACCCTGTAGCATTCATGGAAGAGAACGGTTTTACGTACCAAATTGTCATTAATGGAGATGGAGTTGCTCAGCAGTATTTCGTTGAGGGCATCCCCACATTTTATGTGATAGCACAGGATGGTACAGTAGCCTTCCACGCGGTGGGATCAGATCCTGCAAATGAAGAAGCCCTGATCGAGGTTCTGGGAACTCTTCTCACCGAATAAAGTAGAGCGAGCGGGGGCGGGTTTGTCCCGCCTCCCTGTATTTACACAGTTGAAGGGAAAACTGTATGAGAAGTGCAATTCTGTTTGTTCTGATCCTGACTGTAATTGCGACAGCCTCACCGGAAGGTGACATGAATATGATTCTTGATGCACTTTACCGGGCTGACGGAGAAACCGTCTACAAAGGACTCACCACGGAGAACCAGGAGTCTCTGGCTATGGTAATTGCCATGGTGAGGCTTGCTCCGGATCAGGTAGCTCTTCAGTTGCGACAGGAGCTTAACATTCAGATCAGTTCTTCGGAAGTTTATGCCCTCAGTGAACAGGAGCTTATTTCTCTGATCATTGATTCACCATTCTTTAGAAATGAGATTCCTTATTCAAGGGACATGATAGCCTGTGACAGTCATACCATGCTGGGAGACACTGCTCTGGTCTACATATCAATTGTGAACGAGGATTCAGTTTACCGCTACCCCATGATGCTTCAAGAGGGGACCTGGAGGATAGCTACAACTTTTTTCTAAGCTCGAATTTATTGTTTACTCATGGATTAATGCTACTTTTTCAGAATGTTATGTTCCGTGTTCAACACCTCTCAATTTGGAGCTGACAAGATTTGAGAAGAGAAAAGATCACAGGACTGATTGATATGACTACTGGTTCGGTGAGGGGCAAACTCATGCTTCTTGCATGGCCTGTGATGCTTTCTCATCTGCTCCAGACCTTCTACAACCTGGCTGACGCTTTCTGGCTTGGTAAGCTGGGTCGTCAGGCTCTCACTGCTCCCACCATCACGATGCATGTGTTCTTCATCGGTTTTGCCCTTGCCATGGGCATAGGAGCAGCAGGTACTACCCTGGTCAGTCAATTCAAGGGTGCTGGCAACGAAAGAAAAGCTACACTGGTTGGCGGGCAGCTTCTTATCATTCTTACAGGCATAGGGCTGGTTCTTGGTGTGGCGGGATTCTTTCTAACACCTCAGATACTGAATCTCCTGCAAACCCCTTCAGACTCATGGCAATTGACCTACGACTACATGCGCTGGATATTCACCGGTTTTCCTCTTCTGTTCATCTTTTTCGTCTATCAGGGCATCAGCACTGGTCTTGGCGATACTGTCGGTCCTATGCAGGTAAACCTGATTGCAGTTCTGGTGAATGTTATCCTGGATCCCATTTTGATCTTCGGACTGGGTCCTTTCCCTGAAATGGGAGTTGTGGGAGCTGCTGTTGCAACCGTTTTCAGCAGGGCACTTGCTTCGGGGATAGGTATGCACAGACTTTTTAAGGGTAGTAATGGTCTTCGGATAGTTGCTGCTGATATTAAACCCGATCGTACGATGATGAAAAAGATAATGAAGATAGGTCTTCCTGTGTCGCTGGGGCAGTTGGGCACCAGTCTAGGCTTCACCTTCATGATTGGTATCGTCAACTCTTTCGGCAGTGCTGTTACCGCAGCTTTCGGCGTGGGCAACAGGATAATCCACATGGCAATGGTTCCTGCAATGGGTCTTAGTCAGGCGAATGCAACAGCAGTGGGTCAGAATCTTGGAGCAGGCAATGTGGAAAGGGCAGAGAAGTCGTCGAACACAGCCCTTCTTCTCATTGGTTTGATACTACTGCCCGTGGCCCTGGGAATGTTCTTTTTCGGTGCGGACATCTCACGGGCTTTCGTTGACGACCCGCAGGTTATACAATTAGGCAGAACCATGTTCCGAATAACTACCCCTTCGGTTTTTGTTTTCGGATTCCTCATGGTACTTCTAGGCAGCTTTCAGGGTTCAGGTTACACGACACCGGTGATGGTTCTTAACATGTCCCGGCTCTGGGCTCTTCGAATTCCCGGTGCATATCTGCTTGCGTACACCCTTGGAATGGGCCCGCTTGGAATATGGTGGGCAATGTTCATATCGAACACTGTTATCACCCTGGCAGGGTGGATGTGGTTCAGAAAAGGTACATGGAAGACAAAAGCAAATCATCTTGTGTTTGATACGCGAGATGCAGAATCAATTGCGCCAGTCACCGATATGGATTAAAAGAGCGCCTGAGTTGCCCCGAAAATACCAAGCAGAGACAGAACTGTCAGGGCAGTTTTTCTGAAAGCAGAGCTGTCCACTTTCTTCGCAAGCATTATTCCCACTGTTCCACCAGTTGCAGCAGCAGGCAGATATATAGCTGCCTGAACCAGGTTCGCAGCGGAAGTAACTCCAGCAGTTACAAAGGAAGGAATGGCAATCAGCGTAAGTGCAAGAAAGAACGTTGACAGGTTTGCCCTGAAAGAATCTTTCTCTGTTTCAGTTGCAGAGAGATAGATAACAGCTGGTGGTCCACTGAATGTGGTGAGCCCGTTGAAGATCCCGGAAAGGGCTCCGGTCAAAGCCATGCCAGCAGGAGATCTTTTTACATGTGGAACCCAGCGGGAAAGCGAAAGCAGCGATGCAGCAGTAACAGCGATGCCTATGACCACCCTCACCGCAGTGTCTGACAGAGCACTGAGCATCCACGCACCCAGTGGAGTGAATGCCATGCCGGCTAGAGCCAGAGGAAGAAAACCCCTGAGTTTCAGATTACGCCATGAAGTGCTGAGTACCATGATGTTAAGAGCAAGACTGGAAACTGCTATCACCGGAACAGCCCACTGTGCCGGCGCAAAGAGGCAGATAAGGGGCAGGGCAAGCAGCGAGTAACCGAACCCGCAGAACCCCTGGAGGATTCCCGCACAGCAGATGATCAGCAGTGTAGGGTAAAGCAATCTCTGTCCTCTCATAAATTGAAGCAGGAATATAGTAACCCGGCGTTCCGTATTGTATGTTAGACTCTGCCGGGGTTCTTCAAATCGTTTTCGAAAGGTGAGCAGGATGCAGTGGTGGATAGACAAACCGAAGCTTATTGGTTCTCATAATCCGAAACAGTCTGAACTTAAAATTGACAACCTCACCACCATCGTTTCACTGATCGACCCCATTGAGCAGAGACTGAAGTACAACCCTGCCATTCCCGGTGTCAAATGGGTGGAGATCCCGGTAAGAGATTACGATGCACCAGCCCTGGAAAAACTTTTGCGGTTCGTAAAACTGGTGGAAGAGTCTGAAGGCACCGTTCTTGTTCACTGTGAGGGTGGCAGCGGGAGAACAGGCACCTTCGGGGCAGCATGGATCATGCGTGATGGAAAAAGTTCCGCCACAACTGCAATCGAGAAACTCAGAGAGACAAATCCGTTCGCCGTTGAAACCGATGAGCAGAAAGTGGTCCTGATAAGGTTTGAAAAGAAGCTGAGGGATTCCCGTTAGATCGATCCCTGCAGGTACGATCTCCTCCGGTTGGAGTCGAATTTTTCAATAGCATATCTCAGCATGGTCCTGGGCATCTTTTTGTAAAGAGAACTCAAAAAGTCTTCTTCTACGCGTAAATCCCTTTTTCCGACTTCCCGGAGCATCCAGCCCACCGCCTTGTGGATCAGATCCTCTTTATCGTCGATGAGCAATTCCGCGATCTTCAGTGTATCATCAAAGGATTGTTTTCTTATGAAGTGCTGGGTTGAGATTACGGCTATCCTGTGCTTCCAGAGAGAATCCGAAACTGCGAAATCGTACAGAGGCTGTCTGCTGCGATCCCACAGGTAAGCTCCTGAAATGTGCGGAGCGGAAGAATCCACCAGATCCCAGCTGCTTACCCTGTTTGTGTTACTCATGTACAGGTTGTAAATTTCTTCCCGGCCTCTACCGGGATGTCTCTTGAACGAATCAACCATGGAAAGAAGGGTGAAGAGTCTTACCTCATGCCATTTTGAGTTAAGCAGCTCCTCCATATCAATAAGATCAAGACCTCTGAATTCTCTAACCAGTTTTCGTATTATGGGGACTCTAACACCAAGAAACAGATCACCTTCACCGTACTCACCTGGTCCGGTCTTGAAGAATCCCTGACTGTGCTCTGCCCGGACCGGGTCAGTGGATCTCTGTAAACTGTTAATGATCTCACTGCATTTTCCCATAGTACCTCCTTACTGGTTTATCGGAAAAGATCCCCGAATTGTCAATCCGTTTCTGTCTGTTTTTCCGTTGGGGCACATTTTGCATATTACAGTTACCTCCATTCCGGTTGCATACCACTCTGAAAGAGGAATAACTATGAGAAAAAGGCAGAGCCCGCTTGTGAGGGATACTGATACAGGCAATCTGCTTGAGTTACTCATGGTTGTTGCAGTGGCAACTATTCTTATCAACAGAGTAATTCTTGCAGCAACAGGTTATCCGCAACTATCCCCCGGTGATCTTCATATTGCCCACATGCTCTGGGGAGGCATGCTGATGTTTATTGCCCTTGTAATGTTGTTCCGTTACTGGAATCCCTCTGTACGCAGACTTGCAGCATTCTTTGGTGGAATGGGATTTGGCTTATTCATCGATGAGCTGGGGAAATTCATTACTGACAACAACGACTACTTTTATAAGCCCACAATTGCCGTGATATATGTGATATTCATTCTGATGTACCTTCTATTCAGGGGATTTGCCGAGAAGTCAGAGCTTTCCTCAAGAGAACTCCAGGTGAACGGTAACCTGCGAAGAGATCTTGGTGACCTCCATGACACATCATCAAAACTTCTGAAATGGTACGATGCTGTGAAGAAGCAATTTGAGGATAGTGTTGACAGAATTATTGCCATCAAAGGGTTCATCCCTGTTCTGATGATAGTTTTTGTCTTTCTGAACCTGACCCAGCTCGGGATAATCTTCGGCGTGATAAGTCCCGGCTGGTTGCCTATGAATGATACTTCAGGCTTTTCCATTGTCGGGATCTTTATCAGTGGTGTGATGGTTCTCATGGGGGTTCTCGTGTTGCGCAGGTCTTTACACCATGCATTCCTCTGGTTCAAAAGAGCTGTTCTTGTAAGCATTTTCATTACTCAGATATTCCTTTTTTATCACTCACAGCTTACAGCTATCTGGGGTTTGGCTGTAGATCTTCTTTTTTATGCAGGTATCGAGAACTATCTTGGAAAGCGTTTGGTCTGAAACTGGCGAGAGCCCTTTTTCCCGGTTAGGATACACCTGTTGCTTAAACTGCTACTCACACGAACAACAATCCGGGAAGTGAGGACAGGAATGAAACACGTGATTATTTTCACAGTGCTATTTTTCTCCGTAACAAGCATGGCCGGCAGTATCGATCAGGCAATGGTAAAGATATACACGAACAGTGTTGCCTACAATTACTATCTTCCCTGGAGTACCGATGCACCCATGGAAAGCTCCGGTTCCGGTTGCGTGGTTCACGGAAACATGATACTGACAAATGCCCATGTTGTTACTGATGAAAGCTATCTGCAGGTACGAAAAGAAGGCGATCCACGGAAGTATCAGGCATTTGTAGTAGCCATATCTCATGATTCTGATCTGGCACTTATCACCGTTGATGATGACTCTTTTTTCAGAGATATAGACCCTCTGGAACTTGGAGAGCTTCCCTATGCCAGAGAAGAAGTTACAGTGTATGGTTACCCCATGGGCGGTGATGCTCTGAGTACAACACAGGGAGTCATTTCCAGAATTGAAAGCTCCTTCTACACCCACAGCGGACTCTCCCTACTTACCGTACAGATTGATGCTGCCATCAATCCGGGAAACAGTGGTGGTCCAGCCATTATCGGTAACAAGATCATTGGTGTTGCCATGCAGACAATGACCCAGGCGGACAACATAGGTTATGTGATACCAGTGCCGGTGATAGAGCATTTCTTTGAAGACATGGAAGATGGCGTATACGATGGATTCCCATCAGCTGGATTCAATTATCAGAACATAAGAAACGATGCGTTTTCAGCCAGATTCGGTGTGGAACAGGAGCAGACTGGCGTTCTCATTACGAAGCTTGCCTTTGATTCCCCCGCAGAGCATGCTCTTGTCATCGGTGATATTCTTATGTCCATTGACGGCAGGCCAATAGCCGGTGACGGTACTGTTGAACTCCGTGCAGGTAACCGCACGCAACTTGATTACATGATAAACAAACACCAGATAGGTGAGACTATCTCACTTGATATCATCAGAGATGGACTTGAGCAAATTGTTGAGATGACCTTGAATACAACATTTCACGATCTCTCTCTTGTTTCCAACAAGATCTACGACACACCGCCGGAGTACTTCATTTTTGGAGGAGTGGTCTTCATGCCCCTCTCTCTCAACTATCTTGAATCCTGGGGATATGACTGGTATGTGAATGCAGTGGATTACCTCACCTACCCGTTCCTTTTTGACAACTGGCGTACTGAAGCGAGAGAGGAGATAGTTGTTCTGACCTTTATGCTCCCTGCAGAGGTGAACACCGGTTATGAGACTCTCCAGAATGAGATCGTCGAAACAGTGAATGGTACGGCTGTAAGAAGCTTCTCTCAGTTTGTTGAACTGGTAGATGACGACTCAGTTCAGTTCCTTGATCTTACCACAAATCTGGGTAGTGTCATTGTTTTGGACAGAGAGGAAGCCATGGCGGTCAACGGTGAGATAATTGCTCGATATGGTATTCCTAGAGACAGGGTTCTATTGCCGAAGCAGTAGCGTGCAGCGCAGTTTCAGGGTAAACAAACGGGATATCGGTTGCTCTCAGTTCTTGTCATCCAGTTTTGAGAGTAGTCTGTCCCAGTGGCTGTTGGCTTCCTTGATGAATCTTTCACCGCTGATAAGGGGCTTTCTCAGCTTTCTGGCTGTTGTCTCTGAAATGGAGCCATCCACCACAAACTCCTTACCGGCTCTGTGCAGATTCTTTTTGTACTTCGAGATGATCGGCTTCAGAACAAGCATGGGGCTCCTTAGAAGTTCTCCACAGTCCAGATAGATCTCAGCCACCACTGTAGAATGAAAGTTCCTGGCCATCCGGCGGAAGTGGAGCTTTATCGCCTGGAAGTGTTCCTGCCCCGGCATGCCGCAGTTTGAGATAACAATGATCTTCGGGTATTTCTCAAATCGTTTAACATGTCTCCATTCCCCGTTCTCGTCCTGCTCGAAGTGCGGGTCCGCCAGGGGGATCAGTCTGTCCATAAACACCTTGAGGATCGCTGTAACACCGTCTACATACAGTGGAGTTGCCATGATGACTACATCACTGGTGATGACTTTTTCAAGCAGCTCGGCCATGTCATCTTTGATAACACATTTTCCCGGAGTAGCTACCCAGCATTTGAAGCACCCAAGACAATGTTCGATCTTTTTTTCCGAAAGAAATATCTGCTCTGTTTCTGCACCGGCAGCCGTTGCTCCTTCAAGAAATTCACTCACCATGATCCCTGTATTGCTTTTTTTGCCTCTGGAACTTCCATTGAACGCTGTGATCCTCATATTACTCTCCTGGTAATTGGGTTGCTGCCCTGCTTTCAATGAAATACTTGTATGGTATTTATCAGGCTGGCCGGTCACTATCTCTTGAATATCTCCCCGGACGCAGTGCGTTTTACGGTCAAAATGGCAACTAAGATCCACACTGTGATCAACCCTGTCAGACAGGTCAGACCAACGATGAGGAAAAAAGGCTCGTGGAAGATTGAGTTCAGCAATCCAGTTGAGACCACAAAGGCTCCCAGGGGGAAAGCAAAAGCCCACCAGCTCATTGCAAAGGTCAGCTTCTCCCAGCGGTGGTGAAGTGCAGTTATTACAATGGCCAGAAGAAGCCAGAAGAAAGCAAAGCCCCACAGGCTGACTCCAGCTACTCTGGTGAGAGTGGAAAGAACAGAGGCTACAGGGTCGGAAAGAGCAAGCCCGATCTTGAGAGATGGTATCATCTTTATGATAATTATTGCAATAATCGCAGTTGGAGTTATTCCGATCCACATTGTTGGAGCAAGATGGGAAGGGGGCAGTTTATGGAACAGATACCGGGAGAAGACGGTACTGGCTACAAAAATGTAAAGAACCACACCTGTTCCCAGCGCAATAAGATTGCTAAAGAGAAGCAAGCTTCCCCAGGCTGTTCCTGCATAGATCACAGCAAGACTGTTACCCAGAACCGGCAGGATCAGGACTGAAACTGGGGGTATAAGCCAGCCCAGATTGGCGGTTTGCCATTCAAGATCCTTCTTCCCGAAATAGGTTGCCAGAAAGGTTATGGCAAATGCACCAATGCCAATTCCTCCAAGCAGCCACAGTATCCTCATTATCTCGTGTATGGTGGTATGAGGCAGGAACAGAGGACCTGCTTTTTCCAGGGCGATACCCCAGACAATAAGCGAGATGGGCATTGTGGAGAAGAAGGCAGCCGAGACCGGGTGTTTGAAATCTTCCCGGATAGCATCAAGACAACATCCCCAGCGCAGGAACCAGGGTACAGAGATGGCAACGAACAGCAAAGCGGACAGACCCAGAAAGAAAAGTTGCAGTTGATCCGCAAAAGGGACAAATTCTTTGAAAACAAAAATGGCTATGACCATTACAGCTGTACCCATGACTGATGCATACCAGCCCGGGGAGAATGTGCGTACGATATGCTTGTTCGATATCTTTGAACTTTCGGAGCTCATATTTTCTACCAGTGCTTTCGCGAGAGAGGTCGGTATCGTATCAATTTAATATTGGGGCAGAATCATAAATCTCGCAGGATTCTTTGTCAATCAGGAAGTGCAGATCCTTAACTGCCTTGCCCTCTCCAGAACTCTATGTTATTTTGAAGTGAATCTGGCTGATCGGGCACTAAGCTCAATCGTCCATTTTTCTGAAGGAGAGCATATATGGTAAGGACAGGCAGGAAGATAGCAATTGTTGTTCTTCCTTTAATGACTCTGGTCTCAGGGATATTGCTGAACCTGCTGGACTATGAGTGGCTGGACTGGATCTTCAAGGTATGCCTTTCCGGAACTGTTGGTATAGGTACGAATTACATAGCGATCAAGATGCTCTTTCGGCCTCATGAAAGAACACCCCTGGGCAGACAGGGTCTTATACCCGGGAGAAGAGACGATATTGCAGATGGAATTGCATCAGCAGTTTCAGAGCAGCTTCTGAATACTGATTCCATTCTTGAATACCTTGAAGAGAATGACCTGGTTGAGAAGGCTGCGTCGGGACTGCTTGAGTTTGCTCACAAATTGATTAAAGATCCCCGGAACAGAGCAAAGATCATTACTGCTATAGGCAGATACGCACAGGGAAAGGGAGTTGAACAGGCAGGACGACTGTTTTCCAGGATCGCTGAGATTATAAAGGATCATGCTTCTGAGAAACTGTCCTCTGATGTGGTGTGGTCCCATGCAAGAAACGCTATTGAGCGGGAAATAGAAAAGCCGGAGACTCTTCATCTTCTTACAATGGTTGTCACCGATCTTGCGGAGAGGAATGCTTCAACCATATCCAGGCTCGTGAACAGTATGCTGGAAGACTGGATCAACTCAAAAGCCTTTCTGGTCAGGAAAGCAATGATGCTGGGTAAAGGAGTATTCGGGATAGACAGTAACCGGATCAGAGATGAACTTCTTAATAAGGTTAGAAGCCCATTGTTTTTTCAGGATGTAATGGACCTGATCGGGGAGAACATCTCTTCGATTTCTTCAATGGGGGATGATCCGGCTGTGAAGCAGAGGTTCTCGGAGTTCTTTAACGAGCAGAAGCTGCGATTTGACAAATGGATAAAGACAGAAGGAGTAGCGTCAGCCAGAGAGAAACTCATTACTTATCTTGAGTCGGGGGCATTCTGGAACTGGCTTGAGAGGCAGTTGGATTCAGCTGTGTATAAGTTTGAAGCTATGGCTCAGAAGAAAATACGATCAGAGGAATTCAGAAAGACTGCAAGGGATTTCATGCTGCAGCATGCTCACAAGATAGACATCAAAGGGATGGTCAAGAAGAAAGTCAGCGAATTCGAGCTCCAGCAACTGGAAGAGCTGATAACCGATGTCAGCGGAGAAAGTCTGGCTGGTATCGAGCTTTTTGGAGGCATACTTGGTATCCTTGCGGGCCTCATCCTGATAGATCAGTGGTTTGTGCCTGTCCTCGCAGTTATTACAGGGTTATTCTGGCTTTCTGAAAAGCTGCTTGCAGGTAAGAAAAAGTGTTAGAGCGTTTGTGGCATGTTCAGGCATGATAATTGAAGTAACCCAAATGAATGGAGTAGCAATATGAAGATCACTGCATTTCTTTTTCTTGTTGTGCTTGCCGCCGGGTGTGGAAGCCAGCAACCGGAGACAGATCCTGCAATTAACATCTCAGCAACAGATGTCATTGCGGAGGTAGCTGTGGCGCACCTCACTAGTGGGATCGATCTGGCAAATCAGAATGTCTGCCGGGCAAATTTGCTTACGATTTCAGCATCTATTGCCATGTATCAAGCTCAGAATGGAGAGCTTCCAGCCACATTGGGTGAAGTCGGGTCCACCATCTGTCCGGAAGCAGGAGCATACAAATACGTTGTTGACGGACAAAACTGGACTGTGAGCTGTCCGGCAACGCCATCTCATGGCTCTGTGGAGAGCGGTGCCAGCAGCTGGTAGAAGATCAGTTCTTTTCTATGTGATCACTTAGTTCATCAACTGAAACACCCAGTAATTCTGCAGCCTGATCCATGTTTCCGCCGCAGTATTTGATCGTTCTTTCTATGTGATCTGTAATTGTGTCCTTGAGAAGTGCCGGTGTGAAGTCACCTGAAACCTCCCCGGGTGTTATCCGCTCTCTTATGTAGGGAGAAAGGGAATCAGAAGAGATTACGCTGTTTTCTGTGCCGACCACCGCACAGGCGATAATGTTCTGGAGTTCCTGGATGTTGTCCGGGTAGTTGTACTGAATAAGCATTTTCATTAGTTCATCAGAAACGGTAAGCTCATTCTCTTTTCTATCCTGCTTGATGAGCTCCTTGTTCAGGAAGTGTTCCACGATCAGAGGAATATCCTCAGTCCTGTCTCGGAGTGGAGGTATCCTGATTGAATTTACCATTAGATGATACAGGAGATCTCTGGAGAATGTATCCCTGTACTTGGAGGTGGTTAGATCCCGGGTAGATGAAACAATTATTCTAACATTGCCCTTTATGATCTCAGTGGAGTTGTCTCTGTAAAACTCTGAGTTCTGGATCACTCTTTTCAGCCTTGCCTGAACTGGCAGTTCAAGGCAGTCTATGTTGTCTATGAAAAGAGTTCCTCCGGAGGCAGCCTCTATGAATCCAAGCTTTTCATCGTGTTTGCCACTCCAGTCTTTTGCTCTGCCAAAGAGTTCAGCAGAGAAGTCTTCCTGTCTGTAGGCAGCACCATCCACTGCGATGAACGGCCCTTTGGCGCGAAGACTTGTCTGATGGATCGCCCGGGCAAGGCTTTCCTTGCCGGTACCCTGCTCTCCCCAGATGAATATGCTTAGATCGCATTTAGCCACTCTATCCGCGCTGTGGAAAAGCCGGATCATTTCAGAATTCTTTGTGGGAAGGTGTTCGAAGATAGTCTTATCTATCAGCTCATCCTTAGTGAGGGTTTCTGCAAGCTCATCTATCCCCTCGCTCATGGCTCCGTGCTCTATGGCGCTGTCAAGCACTTCAATAAGGTGTTCATCATCCACAGGTTTTGTCAGGTAGTCAAATGCTCCCCGTTTCATGCTCTTTACAGCAAGGTCAACATCATTTGCTCCTGTGAGAATAATAACAGGGATTGAAATACGCTTAACTCTTATCATGTTGAGTATGTCTATACCGCTTACATTCGGCATATCCAGGTCAAGCATGATCACATCAAACTTCTCCTGTTCCAGAAGGTTCTCAACTTCTCTGGAGTCATTCACAACGGTGGAATCAAACCTTTCAGTCTGCATGAGAAAAACCATGAAGTAATTGGTTACTGCAACATCATCGTCCACTATCAGAACTTTTTTCATGATTTGTTCTCCCTGCTCCCTGTTACTGGGATCCTGATGGTGAATTTCGTACCTTCTCCCGGCTTACTTGTCACAGAGATGCTTCCTCCATGTTCCTCAACTATTCTGTAGGTAATGGCCAGCCCCAGTCCGGTTCCCCCCTTTGATCTTTTAGTTGTAAAGAAGGGGTCAAAGATCTGCCTCTGAGTCTTTTCATCCATACCTTTCCCGTTATCCTCGATCTCAACAACAACTGTTTCTTTATCCATGGATGAGCTAACTGTTATAAGACCCTTTGCGTCATCTGGAATGGCCTGTGAAGCGTTAACAATGAGATTAACCAGCACCTGTTCTATCTTCTGGGAATTGCCCGGGAAGATCGCCATATTTTCTGAGAGTTCAAGCTGCATTTCTCCATGCTTGTGAACCTCATTCTGCACAAGTCTCTGGGTGGCACAGATCAGAGTATTGATATCCACATTATCCACAAGCAGGCCGTCATCTTTCCTGGCAAAGCCCCTGAGACCCTCTACGATCCCTTTGATCCTCTCAGAACCGTGGCCCATGTCATCCACCAGGGTCATGATATGCTCCCTGAAAAATGCGTACTTCAGTCTGGCAATCTTAAGATCCGGGTGCTGTTTCTGGTAATCATCCACTATCGGCAGCATATCATCCAGAGCCTGCTTAACGATCTTAATATTTCCCCGGATGAACTGATTGGGATTGTTTATCTCGTGGCCTATGCCACTGACAAGCTGCCCAAGTGAAGCCAGCTTATCCGCCTGCTGGATCTGCTGCTCGTAGGTTTTCTCCAGGGTAACATCCCTGTAGAATTCCATTATACCCTCAACTTCCTCGTCTTTGTTGAATACGGGCAGGGCGTGTACTTCAAGATAGCGTTCTTCATCCCTTATGGTTACAGTGACCGGGGTCTTCTTCCTGATAATCTTTGTCAGTCTGCAGTCGACGCAGGGGCTTTCCCTGTTAAAGCATGCACGGAAGCACTTGTCTCCAGATTCAATATCATCCCGGTTGCTCATGATCACATCCCAGTTAAGATCTATCATGAGAACTTTGTCTGGGATGGCTTTGAACATTGTTTCGAATCTTCTGCTGCTCTCGTCCATGGTCTCGTTGACCCTGTTCAGGTATGAATCCACGGTACTGAGCTTCTGTTTCTGTGATTCGAGTTCGGATTCTCTTGTTGTTATCTCTTTTTCAAGTTCAGCCAGTCTTCTGCTGAAATCTTCTTCCTCTCCCTGTTTAAGAGCTATATTCTCGGAAAGCTCCTTGCGCTCAAGGGCAAGGCTGAGCATCCTCCCGATCTGCTTCATCATCTTCCACTCTTCAGGGAGCATCTCTTTTCCATTGTTAAGGTAGCCTACCCTGATCTCACCCTTCAACTCTCCGTTAATGAAGAGCTTAGTGCTGATGAATGCACTTCCTTCCGGCTCTTGACCGTACTCTATGCCCTGGTAGATCGAGTAGACTGTGGCCTCATCCGGGTAACGCATTCCCTGCGCCAGAAAAGGGGGCAGCTTGGTAAAAAAGTCCTTAATGGTTGTGGAAGCCTCTATCCACTCTGCAACTGAATAGAGACAGGAGAGTTCCTTCACTCGTTCCTCTTTCTCCCAGCCGTCGAGTTTTCTCAGTGAATCAGCCTGTTTCCCGAAGATAAGGTAGAATCCGCCTGTGACGCTGTTTGTAAACGCAACCTTCATCGGAATTGGTATGGAATCCATCGTTCCTGTGGAAAAGACCGCAAGAACCCCCCGGGCACCGCTGCTTGCCTTCTTCATTGCGTTCCTGAATGATCTGATGGAGGACTTGTCCAGGAGATCTTTCAGGTGTCTGCCTGTTACATCCGGATCCCGGGTGGAACATGCATTTTGCATCAGTGGACTGACGTAATGGATCTTTTCGTTGTCATCAACAACCAGGAGAAAATCAAAAGTGGTTTCTATGAGCGAATAGAGATCGTCAAGACTTATCATTATGCCCTTTCCGGGTTCCGAGACATACGAATAAAAGCAACTTTCTTAAATGTTACAATCTTTGACTATCGTCAACCGCGCATTGTTGTTGCGAAGTATCAACTTCTGAAATCTCTGCGGTTTTCCTTAATGGGTTGACCTCGCATTCAAACGCCCCGGGGTTCAAATACAGGATGGGGTTCTGTGCGGTATTCCCTGCCAAGCATAAATTCAACCCACTGTTCAAGGGTCAGAGCATTTCTGCCTGCAGGTTCAGAACCATGAGTGGCAAAGATCTCACCACCTATCATCTCATCAAATAGTTTGTTGGGATTATCCCCGTCAATTATCAGAAGGCGTTTCTGAAACGCCAGCATTCTCCATTCCTCCGAAAAGAACTTCCACCTGGTACCGCAGTTCTTGCAGTAGTACGCACCTTCCAGCCAGTATTCCTTCTGGTATTCTTCTATTTCAGAGAAACAATCAAGCTCTCGCGCAGAGTCAACCAGTTGATTCTGAATGTTATCCATCCACCCTGGTCCCTGGCTCTTGCCAGCCCAGAATACAAACTTCTTGAATCCGCAGGGGCAGCCATCTTCCGAGCAGTAGTGATCCAGTACCTGCTTAACTGCAAGCTCTCTGTCCTTGATCGGCTGCTTCATTTCTCTGAGCTGTTCTTTGTTCACAGTAGTCTCCAGACCTATTGGCTCACTTCAGGCAACTCAATCATGTAAACTTTCTGAACATTGGACAATGGATAGTGGGTAGTGCAAGACTTCTATTGGCAGCAGATCTGGAATGCCTGCTCGTGTGAATCCCGTTTTTTGAAAAGATATACTTTTTATACGGTTGCATAAAAGGTTTTCTAATAGTACATTTAGTTGTATGAAAGGAGGTACGTCAATTGAGGATTCCGCAGATCATTCCAATTACCGATTTGAGACAGGATGCAGCATCCGTTTTACAGCAGGTTCGAAAATCAGATGAACCGCTTGTAATAACTCAAAGGGGCAGACCGGCAGCTGTTTTGTTGAGCATTGAGGCATACGAAAAGTCGGACAGGGATAGACAGCTACTGCTGATGCTTGCACAAGGAGATAAGGAGATTGCAACAAGTGAGGGTTACAGCCTTCACAGTGTCATGGAAGAAGCAGACCAGATACTCAATGGTGAACAGTGAGAATCAGGTTTACTCCATCAGCAAGAACACAATTCTTAGCAGGTATATCGTACATAAGAAGAGATGATCCAAAGGCTGCCATGGATTTCAGAATAAAAGCCGAAAAGGCTCTTTGTAGACTAACTGATTTCCCGAAGTCCGGCAGGATCATTCCTGAGTTCCCATATCTGCCTCATAGAGAGCTTCTTGTCAGGCCATATCGATTCTTCTACCGAGAAGTTGAAATGACGATCTGGATTGTTGCAGTCTGGCATTGTGCCCAACTACCGAATAACCCACCCTCAATAAAGAACCTCTGATGCTGATGTCAAAGCAGATCGTACGATTGTGAAGCTTTGCTGCTAAAAAGAAGGAGAGTTTCAAATGCATGGATTTGCAGGTAGTTCAGAATTAAGAAAATATTTAGTCTGTTTGGTTTCGGTGGTCTTCTTATTTGGTATTTCCTGCGGAGGAGATAACAACACATACCGCAGTTCATTTGATAATAGTGGTAGTCAAAATCTGCTAATTCATGGGATGAACCATGCCAGTGTTTGTACTCTGACTGTCATTGATCCCATCGGTGTCGAGCTTGGGGACTCCAACTATGTGTTTGGCGCCGTTCGGAATGTGGAGATTGGTCCACTCGGAGATGTTTATGTGGTGGACTGGATCAAATGCACCATTTTCAGATACTCATCAGATGGTGAATTCATACAGCGGATCGGCAGGCGCGGCAGTGGTCCCGGAGAGATGCTTCAGCCCGGTTATCTTGCACTGATGGATGACGGCTCCATAAGTATTGATGACGGAGAACTGGGCTGGCTCAGATATAACTCCGAGGGAGAGTGTATCAGCTCAGGAAACATTTTGCGGCCCTCTCCAATGCAGATATTGGCTCTGGATTCCGCCAGTGTACTTGGGATACTTAGTGGACTGAGCCGTGACGATAATTATCTGGTAGTGGAGAAACGAATTTGCCAATGGTCTGCAGATATGCCGGACTCAGTACAAATTGAGTATTTCAGCCAAGAGTATCTGCTTGATGCTGATGATCTTATTCAGTTCCGTAAGGACTTGATCAGAGTAGACTTTTTCCCCATGCTGTTCACTGCAGGTGATGGCTTTGTATGTGTTGCTCCTGAACCACGCACTGAGCCGATATTGCTTCTTTTCCATGAGGATGGTTCGGTGATGGATACACTGAATCTGCCTTATCCGGAAGTAGTTAGAACAGAAGAGGAACTTCAGGCACAGAAGCAGTTTGTAGAGGAACTTTTCTATCACTCATCTCAGTATACACATCAGGTTGAATGGGAGCCGTTTCCCAATAAACCGATGATCACAAATCTTGGAGTGGACAGTTTGGACAGGATCTGGGTGCAGAGGGGATTTGAGCAGGATCCGACCTTTGATCTGTATGACATCTCTGGGGAACACCTGATGACTGCAGTTCTTCCAGGGAGAGATGATACCGCTCACTGGAAGTTCAACATTTCCAGAAGAGGGATTCTGGCTGTCCCAGAGGATCCTGAGAGTTACTATTCTGTGTACATCATTCGTTTTGAGGGATATACTGATTTACTTAACAGCGATTACCCAGGCGAGTGAATCAGTCGCTTGACATGTACATGTAATAGATGTACAATACTATATGAAATACGAATGGAATTCTGAAAAGAATGAATGGTTGAAAGAAGAGAGAAATATTTCTTTCGAAGAAGTGATTTTCCATTTGTCTTTGGGAAATGTCTGGCGGGAGGCAGAGCATCCTGATCAGATTAACTATCCGGGACAAAGGATTTACTTTGTTGTTATCAACGACTATGTCTATTTAGTACCGCATGTTGCAGGGCGAGAGAGTATCTTCTTGAAGACCATTATTCCCAGTCGAAAAGCAACAAAAATGTATAAGAAAGAAATGGAGGGCAAGCATGAAATACGATAAAGAAGAACAGTACATTCTAGATGCATTGGAGAGCGGTAATATGAAGCTCTCTACACCATCACCGGAAGAGATCGAATTAATCAAATCAGCAGCAAACAACACTTTTAAAAAGGATAAGAGGATCACTATTCGATTGTACAGCCATGATTTCATAGGAATTCAGAAAAAGGCGATGCAAATGGGTATTCCCTACCAGACTCTTATCTCCAGTCTGATTCACCGCTATGTGGAAGGTGATATAAAGGTAGTTACCGGATAAAAGTAGAAGTATTTATGTTGAACAGCGCCCCCTGTCCGGAGGGCGCTGTTCTGTTTTATCAGTTCTTTTAGAGAACCCGGAACCGCTCGGTTCCAACGTCTCTTATGTCCTTGCGATACTGCTGACCGTGGGTGAGAGGGGGCAGTATTGAGGAGGCTTTGGCACCGAGAGTAATGGGCACAAGAGTTCCCTTGCCATCCCAGTTCCTCTCCTCGCCGGTGTTCCAGTAGAAGCGGACCATGTCACCGAGTTTCTCACGGATCAGTTCATCCATGGTGTCATTCAGGTTGATGCCGAATGCTTCAGCCAGTGACTCAAGAACCTCTCGGCCGGTTTTGCCGGAGGCCGGAGGGACCGCTCCGTTAAAGCAGATCACATTACCCTCGTAGTTGCACCTTGTCCCCGGGGTTTCCAGGTAGGTTGAACCGGGAAGGGTTACATCTGCTGCCATGGTTGTTTCCGTATCTGTCCAATCCATTGCTGCAATGAACTGACAGTTCTGGAACCAGGAACCTGTTCTGCTGAAGTCCAGTGGATTCTCTCCGATGATAAAGGCTGCTTTCAGCTCTCCACTTTCAAGAAGAGCACGCAGTTCTTCGCTCGTCTTTGCTCCAGGAAGGTGATTTTCTCCAACGGGTACACGGCCTGTGGTGAAGGCGGGGTCTGCACCCATGACCTCAAGACCTGCAGTATTGGCTATGAGTCTGGGTAGGAGAAGATCAGTCTGCTTTTGCGTATTCTTCAGCATCAGGGCAAGGTTGGCGAAGATCTCAATATCTTCGGGTGCCGCATCCTGCGGTCTGTCAGGGCTGTGAACGATGACGATCTTATTCGCTTTTGTGATCAGCTCAGCAGCTTTAAGAATATCATCGATCTCAACGCCGGCCTTTGCTGCATCCATGTCGATCGAGCCGTCCCGGATTTTAAGGAACTCGTCTCTGCCGTTAATGCTGTCAGGCGAGATAACACCCTTGTCCATGAGCTCCTGCATCACCGCATTCCAGAAATAGGAACCTCTGCCCCGCATGGGATCAACAGCAAGGGTTGCCAGGTGTTCATCGGAGTTCGCAAGGGTTGAATTTGCTACTATGAGTTTTGCTCCGTCCTTCACCCTCTGTATTACATCAACAGCAAGGATCAGGTGATCATCTTCAAGAGCAGTGTTATTACAGATGATCAGATCCGCATCTGTGAGACACTCTTTGTCTGAAGTGGATGCAGTGAAGCCAAAAGACTTATCAAGTACACCGGATCGGCCTCCACTGCTGAGTATAGCAAGTGAGCCGATATTGTTGGTACCTAGTCCGGTTCTGGTAATTTTTGATGCCAGGTAGAATTCCTCGTTGGTGAGTTCCGGTGAGATGAAAACTGCAACTTTATCAGCTCCATGCTCACTGGCTGCTCTTCTCATCTGTTTTACGATCATGTCATTTGCATTCTGCTGCTCCACAACTTTGTGCGAGCTGCCCTCTCTGATAACAGAGCTCTTCATTCTTCCCTGTTTGATGAAAAGTTCGTTACCGAATCTTCCATAACGGCAGAGGTAGTCTCCCGGTACACCGTTTGACTTTATGAAGTAACGCTGATCTCCGAAGCTTCTTACGATGATCTCACAACCGATAGAGCAGAAACCGCAGTGTGTTTTGATATCCTCTGTATCAAGACAGGCCCTGCCATTGAAAGGGTACTTCATGGTCAGAGCGCCTGTAGGGCAGGCATCAACACAGTTACCGCAGCTTATGCAGCTTGTTTCAACAAGGGGGTCATTCATTGCAGGGCGCATCTCGGTTTTGAAACCTCGTCCAACCAGGCCAAGGGCCGGCAGGGGAAGAATCCTGGCACATGTTCTAACACACCTTGCACAGAGAATGCACTTATTCGGGTCATAGATAATGTACGGGTGCCTATCATCCACCTTGTGCTTTCGTACATGTCCCTTGAACTCTTCCATGTCTACGCCGTATTCTTCGCCGTAGAGCCTGAGGTCGCAATCATCAAAACGGACGCACCCGCAGGAGAGACATCTGTCAGCCTCATGTTCATTGTCCTCAGCATCAAACCCTGTTGCAACTTCCTGAAAGCTGTTCCGTCTTTCGTCAACTTCAATTGTATGAAGTTCACGTCTGGTTGATTCTTTGATCTGGCCCAGTTCAGTCTTTCCAGGCTTTGCCCAGAATTCCTTGTGAACCACAAAGGGTTCTGCTGTCATCTTTTTGCCAACAAGCCAGGCGGTAATGGACTTTGCTGCTCTCTGGCCATCTCTAATGGCATCAATGGCAACTGTAGGACCGTCATCAGCAGCATCTCCACCTGCAAACACACCCTCCACATTTGTTTCCATGGTTCTGGTGTTTACAACATAGGTATTCCATCTGGTCAATTCCACCTCGCCGGTCTCGATCTCTGTGAGACCGTCAAGAACGGTATTCTGACCGATGGCGGAGATAACCAGGTTGCAGGGCAATTCGAATTCCGAGCCTTCCTGGGGAACAGGACGGCGTCTGCCTGATTCATCCGGCTCGCCAAGCTTCATTCGCTGGCATCTCATGGCTTTGAGTTTGCCGTTCTCCTTAACGATGCCCACCGGGGCAGCTAGTTCCATGAGTTCAATGCCCTCTTCGAGGAGATCTACGATCTCCATCTTGTCTGCAGGCATCTGTGCTCTGGTTCTTCTGTAGAGAACAATGACCTTGTCTGCATTAAGGCGCCATGCGGTTCTGGCAGCATCCATGGCGGTGTTGCCACCGCCAACTACCACAACGGTTCCTCTGATCGGTTCCGGGTTGTCCACTTTTTCAGGAAGGAAGTCAGCCCCGGTTACAACGCCTTCAGTATCAAATTCGCCTTCAACACGCATTGCTTTGCCGGTCCAGGCACCAGCTGCCAGAAAGAGTGCATCATGCTTATTCTTCAATTCATTCAAAGTAATATCGGTGCCGACTCTGACTCCGCAGTGAATCTCGGTACCTACTTTTTTGATGTACTCTACTTCCTGGTCCATAACATCATCCGGGAGCCTGTATTCTGGAATACCGTACCTCAGCATTCCTCCCGTTTGCTCCTTTGCCTCGTAGATCACCGGTTTGATCCCCTGTTTTCCAAGGAACCATGCTGCGGTGAGTCCTGCAGGACCTGAACCGATAATTCCCACTGATCTCCCTGTTGGTGGAAGGCATTCCGGTTCTGTTGCATAGGCGTTATCAGCATCAGAGAGGTAGCGTTTGATGTTGTTGATGGCCACCGGAGTGTCCACATCCATTCTTCGGCAGACATCCTCACATTTTCTTACGCAGACCCTTGCACAAACTGCAGGAAGCGGGTTCTTGTCTCGGATCAGGTCTATGGCCTGCTGAAGTTCACCCATTGCAGCCAGGGCGATGTATCCCTGTACATCTACATTCGCAGGACACCCTTCAAGGCAGGGTGAGACGCAGTCAGCGTAGTGGTTTGATAGAAGCAGTTCAAGCGCGGTTTTTCTGGAATCAAGTATCCTCGGATTTCTTGTTTCCACTTCCATATCCGGAGCAATAACGGTTGCGCATGAAGGAACTAAATTTCCTCTGCCCTTTACCTCTACCACGCAGACGAAGCATGAGCCGTATGGTTTCAGCTCGGGTGAGTGACAGAGGGTAGGAATGTTATCGAGATCATTTTCCTGAACCACTTCCAGTATTGTTTTCCCGCGGGGGGCCTCAATACTCTGTCCGTTGATCTTAAGTTTTATCATGTCCATTGCTGCCCCTACCGTTTCACTACTGCATGGAAGTTGCAGCTTGTTATGCATTTGCCACATTTAACGCATTTTTCCTGGTCAATGACGTGAACTTCTTTGACTTTCCCGGTGATGGCACCAACGGGACATGCTCTTGCACACAGGGTACATCCCACGCAATTCTCGGGGATGATAACGAAGTCCACCAGGGCTTCACATTCCCCTGCAGGACACTTCTTGTCGTTAATGTGTGCTTTGTACTCATCAAGGTAGTAGCGAATAGTTGTCTGAACCGGGTTTGGCGCTGTCTGACCCAATCCGCAGAGGCTTGCTTCCTTTATCTGTATTGAGAGTTTTTCCAGTTTTGGAATGTCTTCCGGAACTCCCTCTCCGCGAGTTATTCTTTCAAGGATTTCCAGCATCCTCAGTGTTCCGATCCGGCAGAAAGTACACTTGCCGCAGGATTCACTCTGGGTGAAATCCAGGAAGAATCTGGCAATTCCAACCATGCAGGTTCCCTGATCCATTACCACCATACCGCCTGAGCCCATGATGGCTCCTGTGGCTGGAATAGATTCGAAGTCAACCGGTGTGTGTTTCAGACTTGCCGGTATACACCCTCCGGATGGTCCGCCCATCTGGACAGCCTTGAACTCGCCACCATCTTTGATACCACCACCGATATTGAATACAAGTTGTTCAATGGTAGTACCCATTGGTACCTCTGCAAGGCCACCTTTTGCAACTTTGCCTGCAAGGGCAAACACCTTTGTGCCTGGACTTTTCTCGGTGCCAATTGATGAGTAGGCAGATGCTCCACTGGAAATTATCCATGGAACGTTTGCGAATGTCTCAACATTGTTGTTGTTTGTGGGCTTCTGCCACAGTCCCTTTTCTGCAGGGAAGGGAGGTCTAATCCTTGGCATTCCTCTTTCCCCCTCAATGGAGGCGAAAAGAGCCGTTTCCTCACCGCAGACAAATGCACCTGCTCCCTGTTTTATCTTAAGGTCAAAATCAAAACCTGAGTTGAAGATGTTCCTGCCCAGGTAGCCCTTTGCTCTGGCGGCGGTAATTGCTTTTTCCAGTCTTGCAATGGCCAGGGGGTACTCTGCCCGGCAGTAAATGTAGCCGAAGCCGGCACTTATTGCTCTGCCGCAGATGATCATTCCCTCAAGAACAGCATGGGGGTCACCCTCGAGTACAGAGCGGTCCATGAATGCACCGGGATCACCTTCATCCGCATTGCAGACCACATATTTCCTGTCATCGCTGTTTGCAGCGGCGAATGACCATTTGAGACCTGTGGGGAACCCCGCTCCGCCTCTTCCTCGTAGACCTGAGTCTTTCATTGTTTGAATAATCTCTTCAGGGATCATCTCTGTGAGAGCTTTTTTCAATCCCTGATACCCGCCAGCCTCTTCGTAGTCATCAAGAGATTCAGGGTTTATGATACCGCAGTTCCGCAGTACTATCCTGTCCTGAAGGTTGAGAAATGCTACTTCAGAGCCGGAGGTCGCCCCATCGGTATCCACTGCGTAGATAATTCTCTCGTCATCGATCTTCTTGCTATTCAAAATGTGTTCGTTAAATATTTCCTCTGCAGAATCCACCGAAACATCACCGTAGATCGTTCTGCCCTTCTCATCCCGTATTTCCACAAGCGGTTCACGGAAACACATTCCAATGCATCCGGTAATGTCAAGTCTGCAGGTCTCCGGGTGTGCCTCTGACAGTATTTTTAGCTTGTCATACACTGGCTGGGCACCTGCGGAAAGACCACACGTTCCCATTCCGACTATTATCTTCTTCATCTGTTTTCTCCTTGTGATGTCATCAGGAGGCACCAACTGCGCCTTCGGCGATCTCTTTCCCTTTTCTGCGGTACTCCTTGAGTATTTTCCGCATGGATGCAGGAGTAAGACGCCCGTGAGTGTCATCATTGATCATTACCACAGGGGCAAGGGAACAGCAGCCTATACAGGCAACAGTAAGGAGTGTGAAGAGGCCGTCCGGGGAAGTGTCTCCAATTTCCACTCCCAGCTCATCCTCAATGGTATCAATGATCGACTTGGCTCCTGATACATGACAGGCAGTGCCTGCGCATGCCCTCACAACAAACTTTCCCATGGGTTGAAGTCTGAACTGACTGTAGAAAGTAATAACACCATAGATATCAGATTCAGGAATTGTAGTTACTCCTGAAATGTAGGTTATCGCCCGTCTGGGAATGTATCCGAAATGCTCCTGGGCTGACTGCAGCAAGGGTATCAATTCCCCCGGTGCACCATCATACCTCCAGAGTTTGTAGTTGAAGCTTTCTTTGATCGCAGCCGTTTTTATCACTCCCTTCAGAGTCAAGCACTCTGACCCCGGTGGAGCCATCTCTGCCGGGGTCGGTGTCTATTACAACTACTGGTGTGTCTTGTCTATCAGTCGTCTAACAGTTTAATTACTCTGGCTTCCCGGACTCTGAGTACACCGTCGATCTGACTCAGCTTTTCAATAATTCTCGGGGTTTTTCCCACAGCGCCATGGCCTGTGATCATACCAACAAGTTTTGTTCCGTCTTCAATCACATCACAGACAAGAACTTCATCAATGAAGAAGACTGTAGTGAATATCTGCTGGATGGAATCTTTATCAATATCTACAATGATGTAGCTCATTGAGCCCGGCTGTCTTCTTCCACTGGCCTGCGTCTCCTGCTTAACAGCTTTCTGATACGTGTCAATGAACTGATCCACATCTCTGTCCAGCTTTGGTCGTTCTACCTGAGACATTGAAAGAACCTGAATTCCATCAATGGCCTTTACCGTATCAAAGACTGTTTCGATGCCTTCTGCTGATTCAGCCTGAGCCAGAAGAATTACATCAAAATCTCCCCGAACCGCATCGCATGACTGTATACCAGGCATGTTGTAGAGCTTGTCAAAGATCTCCATACTGTTCTCGTTATCAGTGATCTTTATTGTGAGATACGCACTGGTGGATTCACGCATACCATCTTCAACCTGTTCCCCGGTTTTATCAGTGGAGGTTTTTCCAGGTGCCAGTTCCTCAAGAGCACTGACCAGTTCAGGAATCTCAAACGGCTTGTTTAAAAACCCGGTGTTGTACTCCGCCAGCGCTGTCATCATAAGTCTTTCATCCCCAAAGCCTGTTATCACAAGCACCGGGAGATCAGGATACTGGTTCTTTATTACCTTCAGGATCTTCAGCCCATCGATATCCGGCATGAAGATGTCTGTTATCAGGTAATCGTACGCCAGCCCTTTGTTCCTGGACTGGTTAAGTTCGTGTATTGCCGATATTCCATCCGGGCATGCTACTACGGAATAGTCTTCCTGGGTGAGACCGAAGGTAAGATTCCTGCGAATCTCAGCCTCATCGTCTATTATGAGTACTCGACCCTTCAATGGATTCCTCCTCTGTTGTTAATAAAAGATACGGATGAGTGAACGCTATGACTCGCTCTTCCTGAAGTCAAGAACTTGCTATACATCAACGGACTTCCGCTCTGCTCAATTCCAGGCCGTCTGCAAGATCTGCCCATCTACCTGAAGAAAGATACAGATTCATTGCTCTTGCGGCTCTTCTTCCGTGACCCATTGCCAGGATTACTGTGGCTGCCCCAAGAACGATGTCTCCACCTGCAAAAACTCCCGGGACAGAGGTCTGACCAGTTGTTTCGTTTACAATGATACCCCCCCAGTTTGTTACATCAAGTTCAGGGTAGGAGGCTGGAACCAGAGGATTTGGACTGTTACCTATTGCCACTATCAGTATATCAGTTTCCATGATGTACTCTGAACCCTCGATGGGGATAGGGCGTCTTCTTCCAGAAGCATCCGGTTTTCCAAGTTCCATTTTGATCAGTTCAGCACCTGTTATCCATCCTGTATCGTTACCCACCAGTCGAATCGGGTTGTTCAGAAGATGGAATTCAACCCCTTCTTCCCTTGCATGGTGGATCTCTTCAAGTCTGGCAGGCATCTGTTCTTCGGCTCTCCGGTAGACTATGAGGGATCTCTCTGCTCCCATTCTGAGTGCGGTTCTGGCACAGTCCATCGCAACATTGCCACCGCCTACTGTTATTACGGTTCTGCCTTTTACAATGGGAGTATCCGACTGCGGGAAGGTGTAAGCCTTCATGAGGTTTGCTCTGGTGAGGTATTCGTTTGCGGAGAGTACTCCCAGGAGATTTTCTCCTTCAACTCTCATGAACCTGGGAAGACCGGCACCTGTTCCTATGAATACAGCGTCGTTCTCTTCAACTATTTTTGCAACGGGAGAAGTTTTTCCGACAATGTAGTTGTAGCGGAACTTGACCCCGATTTTTTCAAGATAGTCAATTTCTGTCTGAACTATGGCTTTCGGAAGTCGGAATTCTGGAATTCCGTACAGAAGAACCCCGCCGGCTTTGTGGAATGCCTCGTATACAGTTACATCGTGTCCAAATTTGATAAGGTCTCCTGCAACGGTCAGACCTGCGGGACCGCCACCTATAATGGCAACTTTCTTATTTGTTTTTGACACCTCCGGAGGGGTGGGGTACACTCCCTGCTTCCTTTCCCAGTCTGCGAGGAACATCTCCAGTTTTCCTATCATCACAGCTTTGCTGGGATCCTTCTTGGCCTTTCCGATGACACAGACCGCCTGGCACTGCTCTTCCTGGGGGCAGACTCGTCCGCAAACTGCTGGAAGAAGATTCTTCTGTTTAAGAACGTGTACACCCTGCTTGAAATCGCCCTGTGCAATTGCTTTAATAAATCCGGGAATGTCTATGCTCACAGGACAGCCTTCAATACAGAATGGCGTTTTGCACTGAAGACATCTCTGTGCTTCCACCATTGCCATCTCAGGTGTGTAGCCCAGGGGAACTTCCTTAACATTGTGGATCCTCTCTTTTGGATCCTGCTCGGGCATGACGGTTGGTGGGATCTTCAGTCTTTCTGTGGGTTTCATTATTCCCCCTTTTTCTTCAGGGATGCTTCCAGTCGGCAGCCTGTTTCGTCTGAATAGTGTTCAAGGGCAACTCTCTCATAACTGCTGTAGGTATTCAGCCGGGCTATCATTTCATCGAAGTCGACCTCATGGCCGTCGAACTCAGGCCCGTCAACACAGGCGAATTTTGTTTTTCCCCCTACAGTAACCCTGCATCCTCCACACATTCCGGTTCCGTCCACCATTATGGGGTTCAAACTAACAAGAGTGGGGATGCCTAATTTTTTTGTGAGCAGAGATACGAATTTCATCATTATTGGGGGGCCCATACAGATGCATTGATCGAACTTCTCACCCTGATCTACCAGCTCATTAATTGCATCAGTTACAAGTCCCTTTTTCCCCTTTGAACCATCATCAGTTGTTATTATCACCTTGTCGCTCACTGCGAGCATTTTCTTCTCAAGTATCAGCAGATTCTCCGACCTTGCGCCAAGAATGGATGTAACCCTGTTTCCTGCTTCTTTCATGGCTTGTGCCACAGGGTAGAGGGGGGCAATACCTATTCCACCACCCACACAAACCACATGGCCGACCTTTTCTATGTGAGTTGGCTCTCCAAGGGGACCTGCAATGTCTGGAATAGAGTCGCCTACGCTCATCTGAGCAAGTTTCAGTGTTGTTTTTCCCACTGATTGAATTATCAGGGTTATGCTTCCCTCGTTGCGGTCCACATCCGCAAGAGTGATGGGAATCCTTTCTCCATCGTCACAGATCCTTATCAGAACAAACTGTCCCGGTTGCCGATAGGCTGCCACATCAGGGGCATGCAGCCTGTAGAGCGTGATGTCAGGACCCAGAGTTTCTTTGTACAGGATTCTGTGCATGGAATGCCCTCCAATTTGGAAAATTTGGATCTAATAATAAACAAGGTTCTTTTGTAAAAAAATGCATCTCTGCCATGACCACGGCAAGCATCACAATATTCTTCAATCAGGTTCCAGTCAAGTAGCTTGAAACTCCTTTGCTGAGAGGGTTTCTACTTTTTCAAGAAGATTTCCTGAACGACTGTATCGATAATTGCACCGGCAGTATGTTTGCCGGTGCAATTGTCTGAACAGGCAGAACTTCTGCAGACCGCCATCAGATGTCAGTCAAGCAGGAATTCTTCAGAATCCACATATGGGACTTTTCTTCTTCCAGTGAGGGAGAGGATCTTTCCTGCAAAAAGACCTGAAATGATGGAGAATACAATGGTGATCAGGATCCCTTTGATCTGATTGGATCTGCTGATACCATCAACGGCAATGATCGCAACAAGTCCGCCAAACAATCCAGGCAGACCATGAAGGTTGAATACACCGCATGTGTCTATCTTCTTTGTAAGTGCCTGGAAGCGGCTCTGGATCACCGCGAAGCCCGCAGTTGAAAGAACACCTGCAAGGATACCAATCAAGAAGGCAACCTGCGGGGAAACCTTGTCGCATGTTGACCCGATGGCAACACCACCGGCCAGGGCAGCGTTTGCTATGTCCGCAGGGGAGATCTTGCCCCGAAGCTTCACAGTGGCGAAGTATGTTGCGAGAGTTGAGCCGGATAAGGCCAGTATCACATTAATTATGGTCATGGGGATTTGCTCTACGGCCACGAGAGCAGCACAGAAGGATGGCCAGAATACCCACAGGATCATACCACCCAGTAGAGAAAAGCGATCACTCACAGAATCTGCTTCAATAGGTGTTGCAAATTCCTTTTTGGTGGTCATGACAAAAGCTGCCGCCAGTCCGAACAGAGCACCGAAAGCGTGTATCACGATGGAGCCGCCTGTATCAACGAAACTGCCATGGGCAACCAACCCGAATCCACCTTCCAGTAAGATCCATTCATTCAATGCGTAGAATGGTACAAAGAGTATACCCAGAAGCAGGTACTGGTACATTTTCAGCCTGCCGAGCACAGCACCTGAGGCGATCAGGAGACTTGCTGCAGCAAATTCAGCCAGGATCAAACTGTCTATCTGTGAAGTGGCACTTCCAATTATCCCCAGACTTTCCTTTATGAAATAGAGCGGGATGGTTATGCTTACAAGCAGGTATGTAGCCGTGAGAGCGGAACGACCATACTTCTTTACAAAGACCATGAGGAAGCCAAAACCAAGAAGAAGCATAGCCATGACATGTATAGCTCTAAAGTATTTCAACACTTCAAGGATTGGCAGTAATTCATCGTTCATAAATGTCTCCATTTCCCGGTTTGTGTACGTGTCTTCCCAAAGGCAACACCGATAATAGTATTGATCTGTTCCAACTACCAGATGTAATTGGTGGATTCAGAACACAACGGGTAAATCCCTCTTCTAATTTTCTTCCGCCAGATATTTCCGAAGAGTCTTTGGGTCGCATTTCAGAGCTGTTGCTGCCTTTGTTCGACTTCCTCCAAACGATTCAACTGTCTGCCTGATATGTTTTCCTATTGCTTTGTGAAGAGTTAGTGTATCAGCGTTTTTTGTAGTAATGCTGTTGAACGATATGTGACTCTTCTGTATCGTATTTCCTGCTGATGCGATTGAAGCTCTTTTCAGGACGTTGGAAAGCTCCCGGATGTTACCGGGCCATCGGTGCAGGGACAGCTGATCAAGTGCTCCTCTGGTGATATTCTTTTTTGTGAAGTGCGAGACCAGCAATGGAATATCCTCCAGTCTCTCCCGTAAAGGCGGAAGATCAATACGCACAACTGAGATCCGGTAGTAAAGGTCAGTTCTGAAAGAGCCCCGGGTGATCCGATCCTCCACATCGGCATTTGTTGCCGCAACTACCCTTACATCGGTTGTTCTTTCTCTGGTCTCTCCCAGTCTTCTGAAAACTCCTGTGTCCAGTACCCGCAGTAGCTTTACCTGCATGTGCAAAGGCAGATTGCCTATTTCATCAAGGAAGAGAGTTCCTCCATCAGCTTCTTCAAGAAGTCCTCTCCTGGGGGAATTTATACCGGTGTAAGCACCTCTTGCTGCCCCGAAGAACTCTGATTCCATCAAAGCTTCTGGAATTGCACCGCAGTCTACGGGAATGAAGTTGCGGTGTTCCCTTTTGCTACCGAAATGTATTGCTCTGGCACAGAGTTCTTTGCCGGTTCCTGTCTCTCCTGATATGAGAACCGGAACAGTTTCCTTAGCTACCATTTCGAGTTCATATCGGATCTTTCTCATTCTTCTGGAATCTCCGATAATGGTTTCAGAGAGATTATCTTTCCTCCCAGGAGGAATTCTCACAACAGGTCCTGCTGCCAGCACTGATGCCACAGGTTCCAGGAAGCAGGCAACTTCATGGGCAGTAGTACCCCTGCAGTAGAGAGGATTGATCCCTGGAACAGAGACCATGTTCAGCCCCTCTTGAACGGATATCTCCTCCAGGTTTAGAGATCCGGCAAGCTCGGATAGAAGTGCTTCACTCTCAAGATAGCTTTGTATCCACCTTGAAACCTTTCCCAGTATGCATCTGATCCTATGCTCAGAAAGCTGCTCTACCGGAGCAGTATCCCATCCTGTGCTAAACAGATCGTTGTAGTTCTCCAGTTCACCGGCATCAAGCTGATTGAGGGTATCTTCTCTGCACTTGAAAATCCTTTCTCTAAGCTGTGCATCGTCTGGAAAACCGCACTTTTCCGCAAGCCTGCAGGCGAACAGGGGAGATGGAAGATCCAGAAGCAACTCAAACCCCTTCTCCCTGTCCACCCCAGAGATGACCTGCACTGCTGCCATTTCCTCAGGCAGCTCTGTTACCATCTCATTGATCTCTGTTTCAGTGAGGTTGTGAGTTGCCTTTTCAAGAAGCAGTTCTATTTCGGCAAGGCATACCAGGTGTCTGTCTCCAAGAACATGCCCTCTGGAGCGGGCTTGTCTTAGAAGTTCACAGCCTCTTTGAATATCTCCAGACTGGATATAGAGCTGGCCTGCATAGAGGGTGCTAATCCCGGAATAGAGTTCAAGACCATGCTTTCCTGCCAGCTCAGCCGCTCTGAGAGCCAGGGGGAGAGAATGCTTACCACCGCCAAGTAGAGTGCCTCTGTAGGCCTCAAGCATGTTTAGCATCTGCTCGGCCAGGATTCCACCGGTTTCCATGTGCTTTCTCAGTGTTACAAGTGTTTCCCCTGCGGTTACCGGGCGTCCCATCTTCAACTGGAGAACGAAGAGGTCAATGTGCGGAGGTCTTGTGAAGGAGAGTACGCTTTCATCGTGGTATTGCACTGCCGTCCGGAAGTCCTCCAGTGCTTTTTTCCAGTTGCCTGCCACCTGCAGAGTACGCCCTCGCTCCTGCAGACTCTTTACCAGATGAGAAACACTTGCAATCCTCTTTGCAAGTGATACCGCAGCTTCAGCATGCTTCAATGCATCCTCATACATCCCTAATCGCATTTCAAGGCTTCTAAGGGCGCACAAGATGTTTACTTTCTTCCCTCCTGTGGTTTTCTCCAAACCATTCTTGAGGGGCAAAAGGGCAGATGCTGGAGAGCCTGAAAGATCATGGAGCCTTGCCATCATGGGAAGAGCTTTCGGATCAGAGGTATTCTTAAGCACATCAAGAGCTTCTTTGATCTCGCCATGGCCCAGATAGGCCTCTGCAAGAAGGATGTCCTCATTTGTATCCGTCAGCTGATCGGAAGCATCCTGGAATCTTCCCAGAGCCATAAGGATCCTGCCCTTGAGAGCAGAGTTTTGTTTTGAAACAAATTGAAGTGCTTCCGGGAATCTACCCAGTGCATACAAGCTTTGCGCTTTATTGTCATCTTCCCTCTCACCGGGCAGTGCAGCAGAGTACCTCCAGGCTCCCTCTCTAAAGAGAACACCGTCAGAGAATGCAGGCTTGTTGATCCCAGTGACAGATCCAGCGGGAACCCTGCATCTCGGGCCGTACCATGATGCCCCTGTTCCTTGTATTCTGGCGACCTCCGGGATTTCTCCCAGCGGAAGATCAACAGCTGAAGTTATTGCTCCTTTGATCGATAACCTTCTACCAGGGAAAACCTGTGGTACAGATGCCCCGCATAGAACCAGCCGGAGTCCCGGCGGGATCAGCCGAGTCAGTTCTATCAGGAGAGCTGAAAAATCCTCCTGATCTTCGCTGAGACCATGGACGATCAGGAGCTTCTCAATTCCACCCTGACCGGTGAAAGCATTTTCCAGCAACTCTCCGGGAGATTTAGTCACCGTTCCAACTGGAGTATCCGGTAATGGTCGTTTCTGCTCTCCCGCTGCACAGCGAAGCACTCTGCATACCCAGCCTTTTTGGGCAGCGACGCTGCTCAGTTGATTTACACACAGGTCCCTCGCCTGCCAGCTTCCCCCCTGAATTATGCTAACGCCTGCCTTCGGCACAAGCACAGGGGAGAGGGGAATACCAGTGGAGTATCCGTATTTCTCGGCTGTTTCCAATCTTTTTCTAATTCTGTTACCGGAGAGATCGACGGCTTCTTGCTTTTCGACAGGGTCTGAAAGCCAGTTCATTCTCAAGGCTGTTGATGCGAGCATGTAAAGATCTGATATTGCACCTGGTATTCCACCGGCTTTTACCTCACACGGTGCGTCTGGGTGAATTGAAAGCAGACCATCCCCCCAGAGGATCAAAGCTGGTTTTCCTTTAACCATCATTAGACTGTGTTCATCTATGGAAAGGTGATGCATCCCTTTGGTGTGCAGATGCTTTAGCGGCGTGATCAACTCAGGAAGGGTCAGGCTTCCCGCCAGTGGAGAGAGATCCCGGTTTTTTACCGACAGACAGAAGGAGCCATCAGACATATCTGATATTCCATCCGGGAGGATGATACCGCGGATACCCCGGGCACGGTCGTGCAGAGAACTCAGATGCTCTACCGGTGTATCTCCCGGCAGAATGCGTCCAAGTCTCTTCGCTCCATGCTGATCCACAAATTCAATGTGGGACCTCCCATGGGAATCATGAGTACTCAGGGAAATATTCTCTACTTCTATATTGTTCACATGATCCTCCAGACATTTGTAACATAGAATACAGCAATAGATAAAGCAATATCGGTATGCTCTTTCATCAATAGTAGGGAAATAATCCCATGCAGAAGGAAAATATCCCATAAAAAGTATCTATTGTTTCTCATTGATTTCGCTAAGATACACAGATGCAATATGATAAGGCTCTGGTACGGCGATTGCTTCCCTATGCAGTACAACGAATATGAAAGGAAGAAAAGACATGAAATTGACAATGTTTGCTGTATTCTTGCTTACAATTGTTGCTCTTGCAGAACAGATTGCAGTTGATCCGGGTCATGTCCCTGAAAAGGATCCAGACTGGCTGCTTTATGATGACGGTACTGCCGCCTGGCTTACATGGGGCGGAATGTACAGAGGTGTATGGTTCAACATCCAGGATTTCAATCCCTCAGCAGCTGGTACAATGATTTACCAGTCAGAATTCTGGTTCTATCATCACTCCAGCTACCCCTGGGACACATCCGATTTCTATGCTGAGGTCTGGAATGGTGATAGCGCTGGCCCCACATCTTTACTGGATCAGACATTGGCTGCAGCGGTGCACTACGCACCTGTCTATGTAACCTATGA
>JAGLDY010000016.1 GCA_023145375.1 Candidatus Sabulitectum sp.
CCAAGGGCTGAGGGGATAACTGCACCCTGAGCTTCTTCAGTAGCTGTAAGCTCAAGAGCGGCCTGAACTGCTGCCAGAGCATCCACGCGACCTGCGCCGTAGGTGTTGTCCTTACCTGCTGTACCCAGCTCCAGGCTGGTGATCTCAATGATGCTGTCCATCTGAGCCACAGTAAGGGCAGGGTTGGCACTGAGGATAAGGGCAGCAACACCGGCAACATGTGGTGTTGCCATAGAGGTGCCACTCATGGTGGTGTATCCACCAGTCCACTGAGTACTCACAACATCAACACCAGGGCCACTGACGCTTGGGGCAATGAGGGGGCTGGAACTGGTGTAGTCAGTCCAGCATGTTACAGGACCGCGGCTGGAGAAATTTGCAATAACATCGGAGCTGTTTGTGGCTCCAACCGAAACAACGGCACTCTGGCCTCCGTGGTATGTCTGATCAGGATGGAACCAGGGAGGAGGACTGTCTGCACTGGATCTTATTGTGCCTGCTCCCGGGCCGTCATTATGGGCACACACTGCATGGAAGACACCTGCTGTAAGCAGGTTTTCCTCGGCAGTACGAAGTGTTGTGTTGCCCTGACCGGAACCAAGAGACATTGTAAGAACCCTGGCGCCGTTGTCGGTACCATATTCCATAGCCTCTATCCAGGTAAGTTCTCCGCCGTAGTAGTAGTTGATCCTGAGGGCCATAAGGGTAGCTGATGGTGCAACACCTGTTTGTGTTCCTGCATTACCGTCACCAGCCACACTGCCTGCACAGTGGGTGCCGTGGCCGTAGTCATCCATGGGATCATCATCGTTATCAAAGAAATCCCACCCGAGATGAAGCCCCGCCGGCGTGTCATGCCACATGTTTGTATTCAGATCCGTGTGGTTGTAGTCTATACCGGTGTCGATAACACCTACAATGATCCCCTGCCCTTCATAACCAAGGGCCCAGGCGTCATCAGCGTTGATCTTTTCCACACCCCAGGCAAGAGCCTTATCAAGCTCATCATGGGTAGCTTCCCGCACATCAACCGGTTCAGAAAGACCCGCATCAGGGTGAGCTCCCCGCTCCACAAGAACAACATCAGATCTGGAAGCAATGCTTCCTATTGTCGTTCTGGTTGCTTCACAGTAAACTGCGTTGGCAAGCCAGAGTGATCTGAGATTGGTTGCATTCGAATTATTCAACTCTGCAATGATATCGCTCTGGGCTACCTGGGCAATACCCTTCATTGCACTTACAGCAAACTGCTGTCTTTCGTCTCTACTCATCCCGGATGTTGAGGAATCGACCCAGTCCCCGTCAACCTGACCCTGGGCCAGAATGAAGACCGGGATAAGGTCTGTGTCGGTGGACCCTGCCATTTCCAGGGCAAGATCCGGATCAATAGTGCCTGCTGTAGCCACTAGAGCCACCGCAAGCAAAACAAGTAGTTGCTTCATAAAACCTCCACTGATTGAGAAAAACGGATTGTTGCTCTTTACATCGTGTGAATATACAGACGGGGCACCCGCAAGCGGATGCCCCGTCCATAGTATCTCTGTATCGTTACCTTACAACAGTCATTCTGCTGGAGACAGTGCCTCCGTTAAGAGTTGC
>JAGLDY010000017.1 GCA_023145375.1 Candidatus Sabulitectum sp.
GCATTTGCTCCGGACTCGATCTCATTGCTGTCGATGTTGGCCACTCTGCGACCTGTTACATCGAAAACAGAGATATCAGCTGTACCTGAAACGGCTGTGTAAACGCTGAAAGAAGCGAAACCGTTCGCAGGGTTGGGGCTGATGGCACTGATGCTAAGGGCTGTTGGAATAACAGCTCCCTGAGCTTCTTCTGTGCCTGTCATGGAAAGTGCAGCCTGAACAGCAGCCAGGGCATCCACACGGCCTGCGCCGTATGAGTTGTCCTTACCGGCTGTACCCAGTTCCAGGCTGGTAACCTCAATGATACTGTCCATCTGTGCTACAGTGAGTGCCGGGTTAGCACTGAGGATAAGAGCTGCTACACCTGCGAGGTGAGGAGTAGCCATTGAAGTACCGCTCATTGTGGTGTATCCACCATTCCACTGGCAACTTACAACATTAACACCAGGTCCGCTGATGTCAGGATCGATCAGAGGATTGGAAGTATTGTAGTCGCTCCAGCATGTAACTGGACCGCGGCTGGAAAAACTTGCAATATTATCGTTGCTGTCTGTAGCGCCACATGTTACTACAGCACTGTTACCGCCGTGATAAGTCTGATCAGGATGGAACCAGGGTGGAGGGCCGTCGCCTGGAGAAAGAACTGTTCCTGCTCCGGGACCATTGTTGGCAGCGGCAATACTGTGGTAAACACCAGCAGTGAGAGCATTCTCATTGGCTGTTCTCAGAGAGGCATTGCCTGTTCCAGAACCAAGAGACATGGACATAACTCTTGCGCCATGATCGATGGCGAATTCCATTCCCTGGATCCAGGTTGGCTCTCCGCCGTAGTAGTAGTTGATCCTGATGGCCATAAGTGCGGCTGAAGGAGCAACTCCTGTTTCAGTTCCTGCGGTACCCATACCGGCAACTGAGCCGGAACAGTGTGTACCGTGACCGTATGTATCCATGGGATCATTGTCGTTGTCGTAGAAATCCCAGCCGTAGTGAAATCCACCAGGTGTATCGTGCCACATGACTGAAGCAAGATCTGTATGGTTGTAGTCAGTACCGGTATCAATAACTGCAACTGTTATGCCCTGTCCTTCATAGCCAAGAGCCCAGGCATCGTCAGCGTTGATCTTTGCAACACCCCAGGCAAGACCTTTGCCACGCTCTTCAGCGTTGAGAGGACGAACCTCTGTAGGCTCAATAAGCCCGGCATCAGGATCGGATGCACCCTCAATAAGAACAACATCAGATCTGAAAGACATGTTTCTTATTGTTGTTCTGGTTGCCTCGCAGTAAACTGCGTTGGCAAGCCAGAGCGGGAGGATGTTTGTTGCATTGGAGTTGTTCAATTCTGCAATGATGTCGCTCTGAGCAACCTCAGCGATATCCTTCATCGCGCTTACAGCAAACTGCTGTCTTTCAATACTGTTCATTCCGTATGTAGCGGAATTCACCCAGCTCTCTTCAACCTGACCCCGGGCCAGAATGAAGACCGGGATAAGGTCTGTGTCAGTGGATCCTGCCATTATCAGGGCAAGATCGGGATCAATGGAGCCAGCCATGGCAACTGCAGCCACTGCAAGCAAAACAATGATCTGTTTCATACGCACTTCCTTTCGGCTCTGTTTGATGCGGAATACTTGTACCAATACTGGTAGTTAACTCAGAAGCCTGCACCACAATACCTTCTGAATACTGGAGTAGAGCGTTGTTTCAACTCTTTCTCCAGCAACTACCTGCAAAATTCGTACCAACTCCGATAATACAATCACCAGTCGTTGAAAGCAATAGCAATGCAATCCTTCAAGTGATCTCCGTCTGAGTCATTCAATGAAAACCCTCTTGACTCTAAAAGTTCCTCAAGGTGGTTGAATCTGCTGATGAAGTTTCTGTTTCTCTCCCTGAGCGCCCGTTCAGGTTCTATGTTCTTCTGTCTTGCTATATCTGCCAGGGAAAAAAGAATACTACCCAGATCCTCTTCAGATATCTCCTTCTTTAAAAGAAGTGATACGTCATTCCTGCTTTCATCAACTGCTTTTCCCCTGTAACCCACATCGGAAGCTCTCTGCTGAATACGCCAGGATTTCTGGAGAGCAGGCATGGCTTCAGGGATGGAATCGAAGAATCTTCGTTTTTGCTGCTTCTTTTCTACTGCTTTGATAGCTTCCCACTGCTTCTCCACTTCCTCAGGAGTAAGCTCGGAGGTTATGTCAAATACATGGGGGTGTCTTCTCTTCAGCTTTTCCGTGATCTGCTCTGCTACATCGGCAAGATCGAAGATATTCTCCTCGCTACAGATGTCAGCAGCCATGATTATGTGCAGAAGAAGGTCGCCCAATTCCCTCTTCAGCTCCTGCATGTCGTTGTTGTCCACAGCATCGGCAACTTCGTATGCCTCTTCGAGCATATAGGGTCTCAGGGACTTCAGGGTCTGGCTTCTGTCCCAGTTGCAGCCTCCCGGACTGCGAAGGGTCTTGACTGTCTTCAGCAACTCCTCCAAAGCCTCTGCTGTTCTATCCATGTATCGTGCCGTATCCCATTCCCTCGCTGGCCTCCATGAACAGTTCCGACAACGTGGGATGAGGATGAATGTAACTGGCAGCATCAGATGCCTTTATGCCTGCGTTAACTGCCATGACGGCCCAGCCTATAATGCTTGAAGCATCTGCCCCTACGGCCTGCACTCCTATAATGGTGTCATCCTGTTCTTTGCAGATCAGTTTTACAAAGCCCTCTGTTTCATTCATTCCAACTGCTTTTCCATTGGCTATGTATCTGGAAGTAGAGGTTTTTACGCTTACTCCCCTCTCCTTCCATTCATCCTCTCCAGGGCCAACCATCGCAACCTCAGGGAATGTAAAGATACAGCCGCTCATTGAGTCGGCTTTTATCTTTCTTGGAACTGCGTGGAACATCGCATGTACAGCAGCTATCCCCTGGGCACTGCCGGCATGGGCAAGCTGCCATTTACCTGTTGCATCACCTGCTGCATACACACCGGGCAGATTTGTCAGGTTGTTGTCATCGGTTATGATGTTGCCCCTGTCATCCATAGTCACCCCTGCTGCCTCAAAACCCGAGTCTGTGGTTCTGGATTTTCTTCCTATGGCGACAAGAAGCTTTTGTGCTGTAAGTACAGTACCGTCTCCCAGAATTACGGAAGCTTCGCCTGGTGTAATCCTTATGCTCTCCGCCGGCTGGCCGGTATGGATCTTCACCTTTGCTTTATTTAAAGCCTTGTGCACCACTGCGGCTACATCCCTGTCAACACCTGGCAGGATACCGGGAAGCATTTCCACAATGGTCACTTTCACACCGAAAGTCGCCATGATAGAAGCAAACTCGCAACCAATAACACCTCCACCAATAATGATAAGACTGTGAGGAAGAGTGTCCATTGCGAGTATCTCTCTGCTGGTGAGTACACCCCCCTGATCCATGAAGCCGGGAACCATAGGGAGTGAACCCGGTGCAAGAAGAATATTCTTTGCATGAAGCTCTCTGCCTTCCACATTTATCAGGTCAGCGCTTTTGAGGGTTCCATGCCCCCTGACAACCTCTATCCCCAAATGCTTGAAATGTGCTTCTACACCCTTCCGAAGCCTTGTTACAACCATGTCCTTGCGTTTTGCAATTAAGGAATAGTCAAGATCAAGAGAACCCTGAAGGCCGAATCTTTTTGCCATTGATGCATGTTTGTAGAGAGAGGCGGATGCCACAAGGGTTTTTGTGGGAATGCAGCCCCGGTTCAGGCAGGTTCCACCCACCTCTTCCTTCTCGACAACTGCAACTTTCCTGCCAAGTTGAGCTGCTCTTATGGCCGGGATATAGCCTGCTGGACCTCCACCTAGAATTACCAGATCGTATTTACTGTTCATCCTGTTCCTCTATTCGATTATCTTTACTTGTATTCACCGTGATCATAGAGGAGTAAATATAAGAGGAAAGACTGTTGTGGTTCTTTCTCTCTTGCCACCGGGATTCTTCACTTGTAGGATTCATGAAGAAGAAGGGAAATAATATGATGACCAGTTGTTTTCTCATGGCAGCAGTACTCTTTCTGGATTTTGATGTAGATGCTCTTTCAGCTGACCTTCATGTGGAAACAGGAATGGCATACATTGAGCAGGGACTTCCGGACAAAGCCATGGGAGAGTTCATAACCGCACTTGAGATCAGTGATCAGGCATATGAGGCTCATCTTGGTCTTGCAAGAATTGCCGTGATCAACTGCTCCTGGACAACTGCTGAAGAAGAGTATCTAATCTACATGGAGCTCAGACCGGAGAACTATCGGGCACCCCTGGAAATGGCAGAAATGCTTCTAACCGTTTATGGAAGATACCCGGACGCTCTGGTATTTGCGGAAACAGCCCTCTCGCTGGCTCCACTCAACGGAGAATGCTGGCTGGTTCTGGCGGATACAGAGGGCAGACTGGGCAATATCGAGGTGGCTACTACATGGTACAGGCGAATATTCACTGAGAATGTCGAGCTGGCTGATGAAGCCAGGGTACGCATGGGTTCTCTGCTCTTTCAACATGGAGACCTTCCGGAAGCCAGGGAAGTACTTCTCCCGGCTGCCAGCTCCGGCAAAGCTGAAGCTCATCATATTCTGGCTGTTATGTACCTGGAGCAGAATGATGAACTAAGGGCAACTGACAGTATCAACAGATACCTTTACCTCGAGCCTAATGGACACTGGGCCGACTCGGCACGGATGTGCCTTGATGAGCTCTTATCCGGAACCGTTGAACTGAGGTGAAGTGACTTGCAGAAACGGAGAGATCTGGCGGAGAAAGCAGTTGCCGGTTCGGAAGCGGATTTTGCAGAGATCAGACTGGTTCAGACCTCACGGACCAAGGTGATACATGCAGGACTCACCCATATAAACTCCGGCCCTGTGGAAAAGTTCACCGGTACCGCCAGAGCTTTCATTTCCAACAGATGGGGAATCTGTGAATTCAGTTCTCCGGAGCAGATGCACAATGCAATGGATAAGGCAGCGGCACTGGCAATCCAAAACGAATCTCCAAAAGTGGTTTTCCCTGCGCTCCCACCTGCCTGCAGGGACACTTACAGCGATGGTGTAAGCGGAGTTCCACTTACTGATGTACCCCTTCGGGAGAAATCTTTTCTTTGCAGGCATTATTGCGAACTGCTGGGAGCATCTCTTTCATCAGGATCAGTAAGAGTAATTTATGATGAGATCATTCGAGACAGAGTAATTGTTAACTCCAGCGGTACCAGTGTGCGGGAACTGGAGAATCTGGGTTCAATGAAGACGCAGGCTGTGCTGCCCGGCGGTCTGATTGCAAATGAGGAGCTAGCTCTGAGAGGCTCATTTGAACCATTTAAGGGCAGAGAGAAGCATATTGAAGAGATAGGCAGGACTCTCCTTGTCCGGGAAACAACCGCCACCGTACCTCCTGGAAGAACCAGAGTTATACTTGACCCGGAACTCACCGGGATCCTGGTTCATGAAGCCTTCGGACACCTGATCGAGGCAGACTTTCTGGAGAACAATCCTGCGGTGGCACACCTTTTGCGAAAAGGTGCCAGAATAGGCTCAGAATGCGTCAATGTGGTAGATAACTCACTTCTAATGGATCAGGCTGGGAGCATGAAGTGGGATGACGAAGGCACCCCTGGCGCAAAAACACAGTTGATCTCTTCAGGCAGAATAGTCAACTGGCTTCACACCATGGGAACTGCGTCACGAAATGATGACATGCCCACTGGGAATGCCAGAATATCCGAAGCAGGAAGAACACCTGAGGCCAGAATGACATGCACTTATATGGAGCCAGGCACAACTTCTCTTAATAAATTGAAGATACAACTTGACCAGGGCCTTTATCTGAAAGGCTTCATGGGCGGAGCCACTGATATGGACAGGTTCAGCATCGCTGTTCAAGAAGTCTGGACTGTTCGTAACGGAGTAATACAAAAGCCGGTTACACCAGTAATTATCTCCGGTAAGGTAAGCGATATACTTGGATCTGTCCTGAACACCAGTGATGACCTGAGGCTGTCAGGGAGTCTCACCGGTTGTTCCCGGAGAAGAAGCAATGCCATTGCTGTTACATACGGTGGACCGCACATACTTATCTCTGAAATGCAGGTGAATTAATATTAGAACTGAAACTGAATTGATGGAAAGATCCCTCATGACCGGTTCGGATATACTCGTTGCCTGCGAAAAAGTATCAACCCAGGCAGAGGTCACCGGTATGAATCGCTGGTACAATAGCATTGAGTTCAATCCGGGAAACAGTATTCACGGCTCTGGTGAAAGGACAGGCTGGGGTCTTAGAATGGTAAGAAGCGGTAAACTCGGTGTTTCCGGAGAATGGGGTGTGATCAATCCATTCTCCCTGGTTGACAAGGTCATAGGCAGTTGCCGGTACGGTCCTGAGGCCCTGTTCTCTTTTCCCGGAGAATCTCAGGGATGGGAGAAGGCTATAACAAGTGAACTCACGGCCATTACACACAGTACAGTACAAAACTATTTGAATGAACTGCAGACAAGGATCAAGGACATCCATCCCTCAGCCTCACTCTCTGCAAGGGTACAGTGGGGAACAGATTCCTTCGTTATCATGAATTCCAACGGTCTCCGCGGATCATATTCCAAAACAACAGCCACTACTGGTGTCTCAGTAACTCTTCCTTCCGACTCAGGCCTCATGCAGTCAGGCTATTCCCTGACCACAACCAGTTCTCTACCTGTTATGAACGATCTCATTGAGATGCTTCTTCTTCCCATCCAGACAGGCAAAGTGGATTCTCGCTGTGCCGGAGGAAAAAAGAAGGTGGTTTTCTCACCTGCCGCTTTCTCTCTGCTTCTTCAGGCTGTAAGAACAGGGGTCAGCGGAAAACTCCTTGCCGAAGGGGCTTCACCTCTTGAGGCCATGGAAGGTAAAAAGGTGATGGCGGATCTGCTTACCATCAGAGATCTGCCCAGAATGAACAGTGGCGGGGCTTCAGCGCCATTTGACAGCGAGGGCATCTCTACCAGGGATAAAACCCTCTTCGAGGACGGGATCTTCACTGGATTTCTCCACGACCTGGGGTCTGCTGCTGAATGTGGTGTGGAATCCACGGGCAGCAGCGGTAGAAACCTTGGTGAGCACTCCAGGCCTGTATGCACTAATTTGACCGTTGATCCATCTATGGATGGTTCCAAAGACACCCTGACTGAGACCGAAAGTGGAATACTCGTCACCAGCATCCTTTCTGCAGGGGGAGGAAATGCAGCATCAGGTAACTTTTCTCTGGACTGCGGCAGGGTCTATCTGTTCAAAAGAGGAGAGATAAAAGGTTACTGCGATGGTTGTGTTCTCTACGGCAACGCGTACGATGCCCTGTCAAGAGTTATTGCTGTGGGTGGGAGGCAGTACAGAATTGGAACAGATCTCTTACCCTTCATCTCCCTGGATAACATCTCCGTCAGGTAGTTCTTTTGCAGTAAGCAGCTTCTTCAGAGAAGACGGTGTTACCCCGTAGAGCGGGAATGAAACACCGAATGCAATGGCCTCTCCCATTGTGATCCACAGCCTTGCCACAATAGCAGTCAACTCGGCAAGTCCCGGCTCGCAGTTGGGGACCACAAGATGCACAAGCCAGACAGTGGTAAGTTCCCTGGCCCCAAGACCTCCAGGAGCAAAAATTGCAAGATATCCTATCCCCATTGCAGCAGGATAGATGAATGCACCGGGAAAGAAGGGCATATCCAGCCCGAACGAAAGACACATCAGCCAGTAAGCAACACCAAGGAATATGAACACGGCAATGTAAACAGGCAGAAGACGAAGCATTTCTGAGAAACTGTATACCCTGAGAGTACTGCCGGTCTTCATCACTTTTGCGATGAGCCTAACGAGCCTTTGGAAAACAACAGGATGAACTGTTACTAAAAGAAGTATTGCCAGACCCCCGGCAAGTGCCAGACCCGGCCCGACGCCCAGTCCTGCATCCCTTGCAGTCAAGGGGATAAGGGGAAGGGTGGTAATAATGCACCCAAGAAGAATAAACACAGTCTCCAGAACAAGGCCCTGCCCGGTTTGAGCAGTTGTAAGGTGGCTGTTCCGGCTGAGTGTGTATTTACCCATAGCCGCCCAGACCTTACCGGGAACATACTTGCCTACTTGAGAGAGGAAGTGAATCGAAAAGCCCTTTCTGAACCCCAGATCACCTCCTGCAGTTCCCGTAACCATGGTCCAGGTATAGCCGGCAAGAGTCAGGTGAATAGCCATAACCGCAGAAGCCGCCAGGAAAAGCGGAACATTGAAATCAAGAAGATTCCCCAGACCGCCTGCTTCCTGAATACCACTCAGGAGGGATCTTCCCAGAAACCACATTGATACAAGAATGAACAAGACGCCTACCAGAACGGTAATGCGCCCCTTGAAACTTTTAAGCATTAATCCAGAACACTTACTCTGCTGGGCTTAGCCTTAGAAACTTCTCTTTTTACACTGGAGGTGAGAGGAAGAAAACCGGAATAGAATGGGAGGCATGACAGTTGAAGCATGCGCAGAATTCTTTCCCGACGGTCATCCTTGATACCCATCATGTCTTCAAGGGTTTTAAAAAAGAAACCTTCCCGCTCATCACGGTTCCTGGAAAAAAGCTCGCGCCATGCAACCGGATCCTCTAAACGGCAAAGGATCTTGATGGCCTGCTTGTCTGTTTCGATCTGTTCACGGTATATGGTCCGGGCATCTTTAGAACTAAGCAGAGACTTGATCTGTTTGCGAAGAAGATTGCCGGTGACTATTCCACGACCGTAAAGGTCATCAAGAGTATCCATCCTCCCGGACAACCTTTCCATTGCCTTTTCTGCTGTAGGCATGATCACATTCCCTTCGAGATCCCAGTATCTGCAACCCCGGGTAAAACACTCCACTTTGAACAAGAACGGTCAAGCTTCTTTCTCAAGTGGTTCAATCCCAGATACAGTCCGCAAACTATCTCCACAGCACCGGAGTTATTATCTCTGATAAAACTATCGACTATGCTGTTACTTCTTATCCAGTACTCCAACTCTCCATTGCAAATATCCATCTTTACCGTGCACCAGTCCAGTGCTTCTCTTCTTTTCATCTGCAACAGATCAATAAGCTTGTCAATACCCTCTCCGGTAAGTGCGGAAATTGACATCTCCCCTGCTCCGGATGATTCAATAAGATCGCATTTGTTCCACACTGTGATCCGGTTAATCGACCCGGCGTCTATCTTCTCAAGAGTTTCAACAACTGTGGATATCTTTGTCAACCTGTCATGGTCGGCGGCGTCCGCAACCAGAAGGATAAGATCAGCTTCACCCACCACATCAAGTGTAGACCTGAAGCTTGAGAGAAGAGATTTGGGCAGTTTATCAATAAATCCTACAGTATCACTGATGATCACTGACCCGCCATCAGGAAGCTCCAGCCTTCTTGAAGTAGTGTCCAGAGTTGCGAACAGTCTGTCCTCAGAATGTACACCGGCATCACAGAGCTTGTTCAAAAGAGTGCTTTTGCCTGAGTTTGTATATCCAGCAAGAGTAACTGAGAACATTCCCGCCCGACGACGGTGTCTTACCTTTGCACCTGCGTCAAGAGCTTCAAGCTTTTTCTCAATGGAAGACATCCTTGCCCTGGCCCGTCGTCTGTCCACTTCAAGCTGTGTTTCTCCAGGTCCTCTGGTACCAATACCCGCTCCTAAACGATCAAGATGGTGCCACATGCCTGAAAGTCTGGGAAGCATGTATCCCAGTTGAGCAAGTTCTATCCTGAGCTTAGCCTGGGGGGTTCTTGCCTGCACAGCAAAAATTGCAAGGATGAGCTCGGTTCTGTCGATAACCTTGCACTTGGTAAGTTCTTCCAGTCTGTTAACCTGGCCGGGGCTGAGATTGCAGTTAATAACAATGGTGGTAAGGTCAAGACCCTCTGCCTCAAGTGCAATTTCTTCCGCCTTTCCCTTCCCCACAAAGAAGCCGCCGTCAGGTCTGTTCCTTTTCTGGGTGACCTGACTAACAACTTCACCGCTGGCGCTTTCCACCAGGCGGATCATCTCTGCAATTCCTGCAGGATCAATATCACTTCCACCCAGGGCTACCGAGACAAGCAGTACCCGCTCCAGCAACTCATCTGTAACTGTTCTGAAAAGAGTCTGATGGTTGGACATCAGGAGGTTGGTTTCTTTCCCAATACTTTTTTATGGATAAGTTTCTTGGCAGAATCCAGGGTGATAACCCTTACAAGAGAAAGCTCACCTGCAAAAACAACGATAGCTTCATTGAGAACCCGCTTTTCTGAAGGGTTCATCTTTGTAATGGATGACCTGGCAAGAACATCTCTTATGGCAGTAGCTATGATCAACGGATCTCCGGAATTAACTCTTTCCTTTAGAACATCGATACGCCTGCGCCAGTCCTTGGGCAACTCTTCACCTTCTGTAGAAAGCATCTTCATAGCAAGATCAATGTCTTTTTTGGAAGATACCCTGCGAAGACCGGATTCGTTAACAGAGCACGCCGGAAGCAGGATTCCTGCCCTTCCGCCGGAAAGACTGATGACAACGCACTCCACCATCTCGCCGGAGATATCCTTCATGGTAATGTCTGTGATTATGCCTGCTCCGTGGTAAGGGTGGACAACCCTGTCATTGATCGAATACTGCACTATGCCTCCCTGATGGAAATTGAGGCGAAATATAGCAATTTATCGGCGTTTTGTCAATGAGAAACTGATTGCCCCATAAGTATGTGAATGTCTGGAACAGGGATCGTCTCCACAGGAAACTCCGCACTGTCCGGGAGAGGCTGAAAGTACTGTCTTAAAAGCGTTTCAAGATGACCCGCAGGAACACTGCTTTCCTTATGAAGGAAGATGGTTTCAACAAGTAGTTCAGGGATACCTATGTCCTCGTTGAATCTATCAGCATCACGAACATCACATACAGAGATCAGCCATTCAACTCCACTGATCTCACATGACATACCGTTGATCTTACTGGCAGTCCATGCCGCTGCAGGCATATTATCAAGTTCGTATTGAAGGCCATGATTCACCACATCAACAAAAAGCGTGCCTGCAGGAGCAACCGGTTCATTCAAGAACCCTCCATTTATCCCGGGGTAATTGAGATCTGTTCCCAGCATAATGGTAAGGTCAACAGCTTTCACTGTAAATAAGGTATCTGCAAGCTGATACACAGCAGTGCCCAGTGAAGTTCCGCCTAATGGAACAGAAGGGTCAGATCTTCTGGCCAGTATCAGAGAAAATTGTCTGTTTGTTGTACCTGAGAGTGGGTACACATGAGAATAGTGGCTAACCTCACCTGCGCGAAACTCGAATTCAATATCTGTGACTCCGGTGCAGTTTGATATCCACACCTTCGCAGTATCCTCAAGAAGAATAGTCACCAGAGAATTTCCATTCTCAATTGTGGATACCGTGTCTTCTACCCAGGGAGATTCTACCTCGATTTGTTCATCAGGAAAATTGTCTACAAATACTGGATCCTCTCCCGTGTCCAGAGGTGGACCGGAAAAGAAGAAAGCAACAGAAGCAAGGGCAAGAACGATCACTGAGCCAATGATCCAAAACCACTTCTTACTTCGGGATGAACCACTGTTTTTCTTTTTACTTCTTAAAAATCCTTCATCATGCTGGATCAATTCTTCAGCCTCCTGCACAGGCTTCGGAGCATTCAGATCATCCAGAATAGATAAAACCGCTTTAAGTCCATTTGGCCTGCCAACGACAGAGGGTGCAACCATGCTTTGAATAGCAACCTGTAAATCCGGGTCAAGTATCTGCCAGATATGCATTTGCTCTTCTCTATCATCTGTTCCGGCAACAAGACGAAAGAGAAACGAACCTATGGCAGAAACATCACTTCTGGGATCCGATGGCCTGGAGGAGTGGATCTCCGGAGGCGTAAAAGGTGATACTGGGATTCCCCTTCTTCCAGCAAGACATCTAACGATGGAACCACCGGCAACAAACATCTCCGGCCCCAGGTAACCGCTGATCATCCCGGCAGCCTGAAGATCTGATACTATTCTCAACACCATCCTGGTCAATTCAAGCGCTCTTTCAGAAGAAAACCGGCCAATAGCCTCAGTTAACTCACACAGGAATTTCCCTGTTCCGATATCAAAGAGAAGAAGTTTCCGCTGATCTGGAAGGTCCCGGGCGGAGATAGGTTGTATAAGCCCTCCAACCGAAGGCCAGCGATGCTGGTATACCCCGGATATATCTGATATTTCAGCGATCAGTTTTCTGCCCTGATAGTTTACACGGTACAGTGAATAACTACCATCAGAATAGACGGTAGATTCAAGCCGAAGGCCAAAACTCCCTAAAAGATCAGTATCCATTGACATCCGATGAGTAGTTGGGTGCTTCCTTGGTCACCGTAACATCATGAGCATGACTCTCCCGTAAGCCTGCAGAAGTCATTCTTACGAATTTAGCTCTCTGGAAAAGTTCCTTGATGTTTGAGGCTCCAACATATCCCATTCCGGATCTGAGACCACCTGTAAGCTGAACAAGGTAGTCACTTACCAGACCCTTGAATGCCACCATACCCTCAATGCCCTCGGGTACAAGTTTCTTCTCGACAGAGGCATCCTGAAAATACCTGTCTGCGCTACCCTTCTTCATTGCTCCCATGGAGCCCATCCCCCGGTATGTCTTAAACTTCCTGCCCTTGTAGATTATTGCCTCACCCGGACTCTCAGTGGTGCCTGCAAAAAGACTTCCTACCATGACGCTTGATGCACCAGCAGCAAGAGCCTTCACAATGTCTCCAGAGTACTTAATACCACCATCGGCAATGATGCTCTTACCATGTTTGCCTGCCGCTTCAGCACAGTCGTAAATTGCTGTGAGTTGCGGGCAGCCCACTCCAGCCACAATTCTTGTGGTACAGATGGATCCGGGGCCAACACCAACTTTTACAACATCAGCACCTGATTTGATCAAAACATCAGTTGCTTCAGCGGTTACCACATTGCCTGCAACAATGGCCAGATCAGGATACCTTGCTCTAATTGCTTCAGTGGTTTTAATCACAGCTTTACTCTGACCGTGAGCAGTATCTATAAAGATGCAATCCACACCAGCTTCCACAAGGGCATCTGCTCTGGTAAGTGCAGGCTCTCCCACACTCACCGCTGCTGCTGCCCTAAGTCGCCCTCTGCTATCCTTGCAGGCCTCGGGGTATTCCATTGCCTTCTGGGCATCCTTTAGCGTAACAAGTCCGGCAATATGTCCATCGCTGCTTACCAGAGGCAATTTCTCAAGACGATGGCGCCTCAGCAGGACAAGAGCATCCTCAATGCTGGTACCCACAGGAGCTGTTACCATATGATCCATGGTTGTCATCAGGCTCAGTATCGGAGTGGATCCATCCAATTCAAAATGATAATCTCTGTGGGTGAGAATTCCACATAGCTTTCCATGATCCAGAACCGGGAATCCGGACACTCCTGTTTTTTCAGCCAGATCAAATGCATCGGAAACAAGCGCAGAGACCTTCAGAGTAACAGGATCATTTATCACTCCGCTTTCTGCTCTTTTTACGCATCGAACATGCTGTGCCTGCTCATCAACAGTAAGATTTTTGTGAATTACGCCTAATCCCCCCTGCTGTGCAAGGGCAATAGCCATTCCCGCTTCTGTAACAGTATCCATGGCTGCACTGATAATTGGAATATTAAGAATGATGTCTCTACACAACTCAGTATGAAGATTGACCTGCCCAGGCTGTACATCCGAGCCTCCTGGGAGAATCAGAACATCGTCAAAAGTAAGAGCTTCCTGTGCTTCTCTCGGGTTCATTGATTCCTCCTGGACGAGAGGCCTCTAGTCGGCCCAGTAAATTATCCTCCCGCAAGTAGGGCAGGTGTGAATTTTAGAATTTCTCTCGGGGTCAGAACAGACTGCAGTAGGTAATCTGGTAAGACACCCTGCGCATCTTCCCATAAGAGCAGGAACCACGGCATTCCCGTAGTGCCTTGTAAGCTGATTGTACAAACCCCGCCACTTTCTTTTGATGCCCTTGCAGTACGTCTCTCGTAACTCCTTCAGTTCTTCCAGGGCCCCCTCGGTATGGAGACCCATCTCAACTTCTCGTTTTCTGATATCTTTTCTGTTCAGATCAGCTATCATTACATCAAGGTCATGAAGGCTGATCAACTTCTCAAGCTGTTTGTCCATCTACTCCCCCTGCTTCTCAAGCTGAAAACCAAGCAATTTGAGAAGCTCGTCCTGGTTGCTGGATGCAATGATCTTATCTCCGGAATTCTTAATTTTACCTGCAATGTGAGCAAGAAACTTGGAATGTTCCTGCGGTGCAGTTAGATTCACCGGGGAGATAAATAGTACTACAGTATTTACCTTTTCCTCCGGCCACGGAATGCCGGCAGAGGATTTACCTACAGCAATGGTCAGTTTGTCAACAAGAATACTTCTGCAATGAGGCAGAGCAATACTGCTGTGAACAACTGTTGCCCCGACTTTCTCCCTTATATCCAGAGCTACTGCCAGCAACCCCCTGGACTTTTCTCCCACGGAAAACAGATCCAGAAGCTCTTTGATCACTTCGTCTCTGGAAGACGCTGATAACTCAAATTTACTTAAGGCTGAGTATTTCAATATGTGCTCTCCCTTGCCATTTACTCATCTAATATAGAATACTGTATGTGTCCTGCAAGTTTAAAAAGTTAAAGAGATACCAACACGATTGGGTAATATGCAGAGTAATGAAAATTTTGACACATACCTGACAAGGAATGGATCCTGGATACTTCTCCACTTAGACACAGGTAAACACCTCTGTTCCAATATGATACGTGAAATAGCCAGCAGCCTGAACATGCAGGAGGAAACCCTGGTTTCTCTAGTAAAGAACACCGATGAAGGGGAATGGCCTGTCCTTCTCGGAGGCAGAACTTTCAAGCTGTCCTCCATGAAAATTTCCTCTGAGTCCCTAATTCTGTCTCTTACGCCGGTTAATCCCGGTGAAATTGCAGATTTTTTGTATACCACTACAGCAGACGAACTCTTTGTTCTGATCTCCTCACTTGGAAAGATCATTACGATCTCCCCGGGTGCTGTATCTCTCTTCGGAGAAAGCAGCGACCTTGCGTCACTGTTTGATTCATCCTCCTCCGGAGCAATACAGGCCGCCCTTAAGAATTGTATTCTCTCCGGCAGCACCCAGGATATTCTTGTAAGCCACAGAACCGGAGGGGGAGACAGAGCCAATTACAGTCTATCAATGAGAAAGCTTCCATCGCCGGGCAAGCTGATCTACTGCCGGCTTACAGTCCCGTCGGTGGCAGTTGTTACCCGTACCATGGGAAAAAGAAGCCTGATAAGCGTGCTTCTGGAAGAGAGCTTCTGCCCTGCGTTTATCATTGACGATCAGGGCATAATTACCTCCATGAATGAGATAGCCAGAAATATATGCATGAAGATGTGGGGGCTGATCCCCACAGGATCAAACCTTTTCGATTTCATCCATCCCAGCCACAGAAAGGTCCTTGAGACGAGACATGAGCAGAGGAACAGAGGCTTTGTTACAACCTCAAGGTTTTCTGTGAAGCTGCGACCTTCTGTATCCGGCTCTGAGATCAGTATTGACATCTCTGTGGTCCCTATTCCCGACACAGATCAGTATGTCATCTTTTCACAAACAAAAACCACTGATGCCGGCACAAGTGATAATGGCGGATCAAGTTCAACACCTGCCGAACTGACAAAACTGCTTGGGGAAGAAGATCTGTCTCAAACGGAAATAGTAAAAACAACTGCTACTTTCCTGGGGGCTTCCTCTGCAGCATTTGTACACGATGGAGGGCTGGTCACAGTTGGAGACTCCAGGGGGCTTATGCAGATGCTTGATCCAATTCAGCTCGCTGCCAGATCCTGCGGTTTCCAGGAGGATGGCATCTTCATACACAGAATACACTCAGGTTTCGGCATCTCGCACCTGGTTCTGCTGGGAATACACAACCGGACTTTAAGCCCTTTAAGTCTAACCGTTCTCGGTGCCGCATCCAGGGTTCTTGGTGAGCAGGAAGCCAGGTCCGCTCTAAGAGCTGGTCATCGTATTCTTTCCACAGTAAAAACCCTTGCAGAGGGATACCTTAAAAAAACTGAGCCTCTTGATGGATTACTCTCTGATCTGGTAAAAGAGTGCCGCGCAGAAACAGCAGTTATTTATAAGATAAATGCCAATGGAACAGCTTTGAAAGGAATCGGCTCCTCCGGGGTGATAGGCTTACTTCCCGAACTGCCAGTTGAAGCACTGAACACAGCATCATGGGCGTGCCTTCGAGGAGAAACTGCTTTCTTTGCTGAAACTCCGGAAGATGATCTGAGGTTCTCTCCCGTGTTTCCTAATTCCCGCTCAGAACTTGCAGTACCATTCTTCAACGGTAGCACTGCTGACGGCGTCATTCTGCTGGCTTCAACTGAAACAGAAGCGTTCCACTACTCCGAAACTGAGTTGATACAATTAATGGCAATCCTATTCACTGCACCGGAAAGCTCCACCAGCAATGGAACTGCGCAGGATATTACACACGGGTCAAATGCTCTGAAGCAACAAACTCTTGAGCACATACTTCACAACATATCAGCTCTTAACTCCTCCTCAGAGGTTTACCTTGATTCTCTGGAAAGGGAATTGAAAGACAGTGATCTAAACTCGCATGAGCTGGGCAAGCTCACAGATTCAGTGAAAAGGCTCACCTTTTTCAGCAAATGGACGCTGTGGTGGTTAAAGATCTCAATTTACAATGGTTCACCTGAACACAGATGGATCAACCCGGTGCCTCTACTGGCAAAAGTTCTTGATGAGTTCGGAAGAGTTTTCGACCCCAGGGGTATCGAACTCAATATCTCTCCCCCGATGAATGACATAGAAGTTTGTACGGATGGCTCATTTATCAGCATGATAGCCTATTCCCTGCTTGCTTGCATTCTGGATTATTGTGAAAATTGCCAGAAGGTTAATCTTACTTTTGTTCAACGGGAGGATTACTGGTCCTTCAGATTCGATACAGCAGGGGGAAGTATTCCAGGAGAATGTCTCTCTGTGGACAGGTTGCCAGAGAAAGAGAACATGGCGTTCACACTGGCCTGGAAGCTTACAGAAGAGCTTGGAGGAACGGTAAGTACATTCTCCAACAAGGGAAAGACAACAAGAATGATAATCAGGTTGAAAGTCAGTGGCTGATTATCGGGAGGATCAAATGCTGACCAAATCGGATCTCATGTATGATCTGCCTGAAGAGCTTATTGCCCAGCACCCTCCAGAGGTAAGAGGAACCTGCAGGCTGATGGTTCTGAATCGAAAAGAGAGAGCGATCTCTGAGATAGAATTCCCTAGGATATCGGAGTTCTTCTCCGCTGATGATACCCTGGTCCTCAATGATACGAAGGTGATCCCCGCAAGATTGAAAGGAATCAGGGAACCCTCCGGTGGAGCAGTTGAGCTCCTGCTTCTTGAAAAGATATCTCCCTGCAAATGGAAAACAATGATCAGACCGGGCAGAACATGCCGAAAGGGCAATGTATTCATATTCGATCACGGACTGAGAGCCATGGTGAAAGAAGAGCTGGGAATGGGAAGGGCAGTAGTTGAGTTTCCCTCAGATGAGTCTACCGGGAAACTGCTCAAGAAAGCTGGAACCATACCAATCCCCCCGTACATAAAAAGAGCACCGGACCAGTTGGACATTGTACGATACCAGACAGTGTTCGCTGAGAAAGACGGCGCAGTGGCAGCCCCAACGGCAGGGCTTCACTTCACACCGGAAATACTAGGAACGATCAGTGGCAAGGGCACCTGTCTGGAATACCTCACATTGCATGTGGGTCCCGGCACTTTTCAGCCTTTGAGAAATGAGATCCTTAAGGATAATACCATGGAAGAAGAAAGGTTCTCAGTTTCATCAAAAACCCTGGGATCACTGCGAAAGTGCAGGGAACAGAACGGGAAAATAGTAGCAGTAGGGACCACTGTGACCAGAACTCTTGAATCCATAGACATAAACAGCAGCGTTGAACTGTCAGGCAGTACATCAATTTTTATTCACCCGCCGTACAAGTTCAGGAATGTGGATGTTCTCCTGACAAATTTCCATCTTCCCGGCAGTTCTCTTATTTCACTGGTGGGCAGCTTTGCAGGGCTGGATCTCATTATGGAAGCGTACAAAGAAGCCATTAGGAAAAAATTCATGTTCTACAGTTATGGTGACGCCATGCTGATCACCTGAGGAGTAATTGTGTCTTACCATACACAACGACCAGCCAAAAAAAGGACAGTGCTTGCCCTTGCTTTACAGGAAACAATCTTTGTTGTCGCATGGGGGGCGCTGGGGGGCGCACTTCTGCTTCCATTCACTGAGATCTGGATATATGCCACTATCCCCGCTGCTCTCATTGCTATCCATTTTCTTGTTTCCATGGAGATATCCGGCGATGGCAGCCCGCTGGTTTCCCTTGAGATAAAGCAGCAAACTTTCCAGGGGAAAAAGATCACATCCAGATGGGTGGTGTATTCCCGTATCGTCCTCACCACAGTGCTTTTTCCTGCTGCCTTGATCGGGTACATTTCCCTTCTTTTTGGAAAACCGTCAATTCCTGAGATATTCACAGGCATTCGCCTCACCGCCACAGACAGAAGATTTGATCCCAGGGCCACATCTGCAATCAATGGAATGATCAGAAAAGCCATGATCCGCATGAGAATGCTGTCCTATGTTCCTCTCGCTGCAGCTGCAGCGGTTTTTATCCTTTTTCATTCAGCACCTGCAATGATCGCACTACAAACACCCAGGGTACAGGAAGGCCTGCCACAACATGAACAGGAGCTTCTTACAAACTACCTGGAAATGACTACACTCCACCCGGAAGATCTGGAATACCATGTCAGACTTGCAAGTCTCTATCACAGAAACAATATGCAACAGGATCTCTTCAATGAACTTTCTTTAATTGAAGGCATTGACCCCACCCATGCAATTCTAATCCTGGCGGACACCACCGCATTCACATTTGAGATGCTGGAGCCACTCCCTGGAGATTCTTCCATGAATATCAATGAAGTAATACTCTTTGAAACAGAAACAACGGCAGATTCTGCTGCTGCAGACACTACTGCATCCGATTCTCTGGAAATGCCTGCAGATTCAACAGAATTGATAACTACTGTGGACAGCTTGATAATACTGCCGACCGATACGATCATAACTGTAGCAGATACCTTGCTGGAATTACTGCCTGATACGCTGGATGAGGTAATACCTGAGACAGAGCCTGATACACTGCTTCCTCCCATAGAAGATGAATTTGAGATCACTCCGGAGGAATCACTTCCTCCGGTCTTAGAAGAAGCAGAGGAGGAAACCGTTGAACCGGATACCCTCGTTCAACCTTAGCAATATCAGCGGGAAAGCCCGCCGCGGAACCCTGCAACTGGCGCACGGCCCGGTTGAAACCCCGGCTTTCATGCCTGTGGGTACCCAGGCCACTGTGAAAACTGTTCGCAATTCTGACCTGGAAGCAGACGGTTACAGCATTATTCTGGGGAATACATACCATCTTTATCTCCGTCCGGGGCTTGAAGTAATAGAGAAAGCTGGTGGACTTCATTCCTTTATGAACTGGAAAGGTAACATCCTCACAGACAGCGGAGGTTTCCAGTTATTCAGCCTCTCCTCCCTGCGGAAGGTAACGGAAGAAGGGTACAATTTTCAGTCTCACATAGACGGCAGCAGTCACATTCTCACACCGGAGAAGGTGATCAGCGCCCAGACTATTTTCCAAAGTGATGTTATGATGATACTGGATGAGTGCCTTGCACAGCCAAGCGAAGAAGCAGAAACTGAAGCATCTGTAGAGCTCACTCTCCGTTGGGCGGAAAGGGCTCGCGGGGTTCATCCCATGAACGGACAGGCCATGTTCGGAATCGTTCAGGGCGGTGGCTTCCCGAAGCTCAGAGAATACTGTGCAGACAGGCTTGTTGGTATGGACTTTGATGGCTATGCCATAGGCGGAGTAGCCGTGGGTGAGGAAAGACCAATGATGGAACTGGCAGTGAACAGCTGTATAGATCGTCTTCCTGAAAACAAACCCAGGTACTTGATGGGCGTGGGAAAACCAAAAGACCTTATAGATTTCGTAGGGATGGGTATTGACATGTTCGACTGTGTTGTACCCACCAGGAACGCCCGTGGAGCCTGTTTCTTCATCCCGGACGGCAAACTCAACATACGAAATGCAAAGCACAGAAATGATTTCAGTCCCGTCCAGGAAGACTGCGACTGCTACGTGTGCAGAAATCACACCAGAGCTTACATGCACCATCTCTTCAAAGCAAAGGAATGGCTTGCCCCCATCTATGCAACACTGCACAATCTAAGATACTTTGCCAGACTCATGGAACAACTGAGAGAGGCCATTGCCGAAGACCGGTATGAATCCACTTCCAGGGAACTGCTGAAGAGAATGGGTTTCTTTGAAAATTCCTGAAAATGTACTTATTGAAAGCCTGGGTAACCGGGTTGGGGGAATTGCACGGCCTGACGGCTCACCGGCCATTTTCATCAAAGGAGCTCTTCCCGGTGAAAGGGTTACGATCGGCAATTTCAGAGAAAAGAAGAACTTCATTGAAGCAGATCTTGTTTCAATAGAAAGCCCTTCCCCCCACAGAGTTAAACCATTCTGCAAGTATTACGGTATCTGCGGAGGCTGTTCTCTGCAACACCTCACCTATGATGAGCAGTTGCGGTGGAAAAAGATCTGGGTGGAAAAAGCGCTGAGAAACCTGTCGATCCCGGAGGTCGACCTGGTGGTTCCTTCTCCGGAAACAGAGGGCTACAGGAACAAAGTGACATTTCACATAAAAAGTAACAATCTCACACTCCATGCCTTCAAGGGTGATCCGATCCCTGTAAGCGCCTGCCCTCTTATGAACACCTCTTCAAGACAGGCTCTAAAAGCATTCCTCACTGCAGGTGTTCCATACGGGATTACCAGCATATCGGTAAGAGGAGCCGTAAACACGAACAGCACCATCATCGAGCTTACTGGAGATTACCAAGACAAGGCACCTGTAAGCTGGCCTTCTGTTGTTATCAGAAAGAAGAATTCCTGGTTCTCTGTTAAACAGGGGGACATGTTTGAAAAACTGGGTGAGTTCATGTTTCAAATCCCCCACGGCGGTTTCTTCCAGGTGAACACAAGGTCAGCTGAAAAACTGATTGACATTGTGCTGAAGCACATTCCCGAAGAGAGCGGTTCTGTTCTTGACCTGTACGGCGGCGTTGGAACCTTTGGAATTCCTCTCTCTGCCAGAGGTTTAACGGTAATATCGGTTGAAATGGATGAAGAAGCTTCCAGAGGTTGTGAGATCGCCGCAGAGTTGAACGGCATCAAACCCGGGACGCTTGTTGTTGTGAACAGAAAAGATACATCCTTCCTTACAAGAGCACTGAAAAAGAAAAGAACTTTCGATACAGTGATAACGGATCCACCGAGGGCAGGCATGGGGATAAGTATTTCCAGACAGCTTCTCCAACTGAACCCTGCAAGGATAGTTTATGTGAGCTGTAATCCATTTTCCGCTGCCAGAGACATTGCAATTTTCACCAAAGAGCACTATACAATCCAGCAAATTACACCTGTGGACATGTTCCCCCATACCGACCATGTAGAAACTGTGTTTCTTCTGGAAAGAGGTAAATAAGATGAAAGCGGTCATTACAGTTCTCGTGTTCGTATCACTTGCAACCGCATCTCTTTCCCTTGAGAACCCGCTGAATCTCTGGCTGTATCATTCCGAGACAACAGGTGCCCTGCTTTCCGGAGAGTTCCCGGACCAGCACACTGTATCACTGGAGCCGGGCTCCCGCTCAATGTGGCTCTGGCATCTGATCCAGGATCGCTCAGCAGCGCCTTCCACAGACACCGGTGTTCTTGGCTGGCATGCCACCGCTGCTGGTCAGGCCGGCAGCAACAGCTCTGAATTCGTCTCAAGCGGCGGGACCGCATTTGAAATCTTTGCTCAGCCTCTGAGCTGGCTCACCATTTCCCAGAGAACCTCCCTCTGGACAGGCAGTGACGGCAATCCTCCTTCAGGTTTTTCTCCTTTCCACTACGGCCTTGAGCACGGCAGGCACCTCTATGTTGACTGGGGTTTTGTTAAAGCAGAGACAGGACCTCTTCAAGCAGCCATGGGAAGAATTCCTGTCCGCTGGGGACCTGGCAGATTCACGCAGCTGATGATATCAGGCAGAGCTCCTGCAATGGACATGTTAAAGATCGATCTGGATCTGGGTGAAAAAGTACACTTCACCGGTTTCACAAGCACCATAAACTCCGATTCAAGCACCTGGCTATCGGCTCACCGGCTGGACATCAAGCCGTATGACAAACTCCGAATAGGTCTCTCGGAATCGATCCTCTACACTTCGGATGGCGTTGATCTGGCTTACGCAAATGTATTCATCCCCTGGTACCCTGTGCAGTGGAATGAGAGGGTGGACGACAACGCATTCATGTGCATTGATGCCACATGGCAGCCTCTTCATGGTGTTGCTCTTTACGGAGAATTTCTAATAGATGACATACAGTATGAGAACGTTAACGATGTACCCAACAAACTGGGCTACACATTCGGCACGGATCTGTTCTCACCGGAGTACGGGCTGGGTGCAGTGATCGAATACACAGCAGTACAACGATATGTGTACAGTCAGCGGGAAGTGTTCAACTACTACATGCACGATGCCCGTATCATCGGCTCTCAGCTTGGTCCAGACGCAGACAGAGCAACAGCATCTCTCTCGTACATAGGCTTCCGCGGTATCACAGCCCAGCTGAAGGGCAGCTACACAAGACACGGTGAAGGCAATGTGTACGAAGGCTGGCCCGATTCTGTTCAGGCAGGTGGAGCTTTCCCCTCTGGCATAGTGGAGAACACCACAGAACTGTCTCTCGATCTTGGCTGGTATCCCGAGAACTGGCTGGAAGTCCGGGGACAGGGTGGAATGTCTTTCACAGGCAATACCGGCAATAAGGCTGATGCTGATTCAGACAACAGCTGGGTTTCTCTTGAACTGCTTCTGTACAAGGATAGATAAGAACACCGGTTTGTTTTCATATTGCCAGGCTGCTCAAAACGGAATACGGATTCAATACTTACTGTAGCAGATCGAATGCAAAGCCTACACCAGGATATGCTTTCTCCCCAAGTCTGATTTCTTTGGATTCCCTAAGAATGCCGTCGTGCTTTTTATAAAATGAATTGTTCTTTGCTCCGAGCAAAGTCCATATTATCATGGTTTTACAATTCTCACTTTCAAAGTGTTTCTTCATTTCTTCCAGCAGAGAGCTTCCAATACCACTACCCTGCTCTTCGGGATGCACATAAAGACCAACGACCTGAGAATCGTATTTACCAGCTTCTTTTTTTCCAGAGACAACGCCAAATACAGTATTGTTCTTCTCAAAAACAAAAACCGTCTGCTTGTTCTCCCTTATGATACTTGTGAATACTCCTGAATACTTCTCCCTGTTCAAAGATGCTGAATACTCCGCATCAACAATCCCGGCATAGGCCGTCTGCCAGGCGTCAACGATTATACCGGCAATCGAATCAGCATCGCCTGTCAGTGCTCTGCGAACCATGAATGAACCTTACAATAAAAGCAGGTCACCCTCCGCACCGCCCGACAGATCCTCGAAGAACTTCAAGGGCATGGGGAAGAATGGGTAGCAGGAATTCAACGCACTCGGTAACAGCCTTCACGCTCCCGGGAAGATTGACCACGAGGGTGTTTCCTTTTATTCCCGCTGTGCCCCTGCTGAGCCAGGCAGCCTTTACCTTTTCGCTGGAGCGATATCTGAGCATCTCAGGTATTCCCGGGACCTTCCGGTGGCAGACTCTTTCAGTAGCTTCAGGGGTGAAGTCCCTGGGGCTGAATCCTGTCCCGCCAGTTGTAAGCAGGAGATCAACGCCTTCACGACACATTTCTTCAATGCAGATTGACACCGGCTCAACACCGTCTTCAGTTACTCTGTAATCCACCTTTGTGTAACCGGCCTCTTCCATTATTTCAATGATGGTCGGTCCACTGGTATCCGTCCGCGTGCCCTCTTTGCAACTGTCACTAACTGTCAGTACGCTGAAAGTAGCCATGTTCCTCATTCCTCAACAGTTCCGGAGATCCTGAAAACCCCTGATTTACCACCAGTCTTCTCCAGCAACCGAATACCTGTGATAACCATGGACTTGTCCACTGCCTTCAGCATGTCGTACACCGTGAGCAGTGCAGTGGTGACACCCACAAGGGCTTCCATCTCGAAGCCGGTCTTTGCCTCTGCTGACACTGAACAGAGACACTTCAAGTTGCAGCCGTTGAATTCGAATTTTATGTCTACTCCGTGCAGGGGAAGCGGATGACACATGGGTATGAGTTCTGATGTTTTTTTAACCGCCTGAATCCCCGCAACTACAGCAGTGTTAAGTACGTTACCCTTTGGCGAGTTTCCGCCGGTCAAAATACCCAGTACAGTGTCACCCAGTTCTATAGTGCCTTCAGCCAGGGCAGTTCTCTCTGTGGGCTGCTTGCTGGATACATCAACCATCCGGGCATATCCTTCTTCATTCAAATGTGTCAACTTCATCCGCCTATCCTCCACATACTCACACCACCGCACGCGCCGTGGTGTGGCTTCTTTGCAACAAGGGCATGAACTGCTGTAATAATTTCACTGTCTTTGCTTCCTGATCTAAGCCTCTCCCGAAGGTCAAGAGACTCTCCCCCAGCCAGACACGGCAGAAGCTCGCCTTCTGCGGTTAGCCTGAGTCTGGTACAGTTTGCGCACATTCCTCCGCCAACGGGAGCTATTATGCCGAACCTTGTTCCTGACAAGGTGCTATACATATTAGCAGTACCTTCAGTGGCAATGCGTTTAACGGGTCCTAATTCTTTTGTTATCCCATAAAGAACATCTTTTTCCGGCACATAACTGCATTCCGATCCGGTCATGGGCATATGCTCTATGAACCTGATGGTAGTACCCATGCTCTCTGCCCATTTTATCATGTCAGCCGGTTCTTCCGAGTTTACACCCTTCAGCACAACGCAGTTTACCTTTACCGGACCAAGGTTGCTTTCTTTCGCAGCTTCAATAGCTTTCTCGACCATACGCAAGGTGACATCACGCCTGGTTACTTTTTTGATCACTTCATCCTTCAGGCTGTCAATGCTGATATTCACCCTTGATAGACCGGCTGCACTGAGATCAGATGCGAATTCCGGAAAAAGGATACCGTTGGTGGTCATTACCGTTTCTGCCAGAGGTGATATCCCTCTCACAAGCGAAACTATCCCACGGCGAACAAGAGGTTCCCCACCTGTTATCCTTATCTTCCTCAGGTTTAGAGCACGATGTATCAGTTGGACAAGCTGCTGGATCTCTTCCAGTCTCAGGATCGCGGAATGAGCAATATGAGATATACCTGTTTCCGGCATACAGTATATGCATCTTAGATTACATCTATCTGTGACAGATACTCTCAGATAATCGATCTTTCTGCCGAAGCTGTCCTTCATTCCCAGCAGCTCTCTCCACCAGCCCACGACATAAGAGTGAACGGAATAGAGGTTCCTGCCTCGGCTCCTGAGCTTTCCGGGGGAAGCCATGCAATGCTGTTCGTTCCCCGGGTACTCATCAAGTCTCCGGAACCGGAAGATGATGGGATACTGACCACCCATTCCCCATGGGCGTACTCGGCAATGGTTCGGAGGAAATTCAACCGGCCCTGCTTCTTGCGAATTGAACCCGAAAGCGTTCCGGTAAGCTCTTTTCGGTGATATCTCGCATGCCCGGAAAAAAGCCTTATACAAGCAAGTACATACATTTCCAGACCAACAAGAGTGCTCACAGGGTTACCGGGAAGCCCAAACATCAACTTCCCTGTTTCATGATCCGTTGCAAATGAGAACGGTTTTCCCGGCTTCTGTGCAACCGTTCTGAAATGGAATTTGAAACCCAGGTCCTCAAGAACTGACGGAACAAGATCGTGCGTTCCCATGGAAACCCCACCGGCTGTAACAAGAATATCGGAAACCGCAAGAGCCTGAACAGCTGCATTCCTGAGAGATGCCCGATCATCACCTGAATGAAAGACCTTTACCGGGGGAAAACCCGCTTGAGCAAGGAACGAGGAGATAAGAACACCATTGGCATTTCTTACCTGGCCCAACCGGGGAATGTGAACAGGGGGGATAACCTCTGTGCCGGTTGTAAGAACACTGATAAGGGGTTTTTTGTAAACTGAAATGGTTTCCCGCCCGGCCATTGCGGCAATGCCTGTATCAGATGGAGTGATCAAAGTTCCCCTTTGAAGAACAGTTTGACCCTTCGTAATATCCTCGGCCTCCCGGCAGATATTTGCTCCCTTTTGCGGCATTTTTCCTATGGTGAGCCTGCGGTCTGATACACTGGTAACCTCTACCATTACCACTCTGTCAGCACCCTCCGGAACAGGAGCTCCGGTCATTATTGGAGCAGCCACTCCATCCCGCTGTATGGGTTGTGGCTGTACACCCGCAGGGATCTCATCCATCAGTTCATACTCATCACAGATCCCCCGGATGGCAAAACCGTCCATGGCACTGCGATCAAAAGGTGGCATTGAAATATCACTTACCACATCTTCCGCCAGGATCCTGCCCGAGGTCCCGTAAAGAGCCACAGTCTCCTTTGAAGCAGAAGGAGTATTCTCAAATACTGTATTCAGAGCGTCTTGAACGCTTATCATCTTAACTATCCTCCTCCAGTTTTTTTGCTGCAGCGGTCATTGCATCCTCAAGAAAATGGTACCTTTTCAGCAGCATGATAGCTACAGGGGTCAAAGAACTGCCTCCTCCTCCTGCACCACCACGGTTCCTGCGAATAAGTTTCACACCTAGATTCTTCTCTGTATTGGAGACAAGGGTCCATACGCGCCTGTACTGTATTCCGGTATTCTTTGCTGCCGCAAGGATTGAACCTGTGTCACGAATGGCCTCAAGAAGCGAAGCGACTCCTCTGCCGAACACAGGTTGACCCCCACTCTCAAGCCAGAGTTTCCATCCGGAACGAATCGGGTTAAAGGCTGGAAGACCTGCTACTGAAAGGGTCAAGCCAATGGTTGCCGGAGCAATCGTATCAAGGGGGCCATCCAGAAGAACGCTGGCACTAGCTGTCAGTTCAGGGTTCTTGGGGTCAGCTGCGTCTCCATCAATGTAAACAATTACAGCTTCTTCTATAAGAGTTGCAGCAGAATTTGTCTCCCAGATAATTACATCGAACACCGGGGATACCTCCGTAAAGAATTCTTCTAGATCAGTTCCTGTTTGAAACTTTACCAGGACGACTTCACGGGCACCTGCGCTGTGTGCTCTCCATGTGTCAGAGCCTTTTCTACCCGGTCCGGGAACAAGCTCAACTCCATCTTTATTCTGTTTTCTGAGCTTGTAATAAGCGACAGAATGCCCACTGTTATGAAGCGTCTTTATCAGTTCAGTACAGAAAAGAGTCTTTCCCAGTTTTCTACCGGCAGCTGCAACGACTATATTCAGAGCTATGAAATAACCTCCATTACCAAGTTTTCGGATACGGTATGACCCTGAAACATAAGGGAATCTTGCCGAACCGAACCAGACCACGGAAAGCACAATAAATGAATCAGGAATCATCTTTCAAAGTTTTGCAGTCAAAATTCATACCCTCGGTTAGAAGTACGGTAACAAGGGCGGTTCACACAAAAAGCGGCGCAGAGTTCTTTCATGTTCACTGTGACGAAGAGCGTGAGAATTTCTTTTCAGTTTGTTTCAGGACTCCTCCCTTTGATGACACCGGTGTTCCACACATAATTGAACACACTGTTCTCAACGGCTCTGAAAAATATCCGGTGAAGGATCCATTCATGGAAATGGTGAAAAGCAGTATGGCGACCTTCATCAATGCCATGACTTTTGGCGACAGAACCCTGTATCCCTGTGGAAGCCTCAACGAGAAGGACTTTCGCAATCTTATCTCCATCTACATGGACGCTGTGTTCCACCCTCTCCTGAAAGAGGATTCCTTTCTGCAGGAAGGCTACCGCCTGGATCTTGAAGAACCGGGAAACATTGAAAGCCCTTTGATCCACAACGGTGTTGTATACAATGAGATGAAGGGTGCCTACTCTGATCCGGACAGCTACATAGAGCGGGAGTTGACTCGATTCATCTACCCGGACGGCTCATGCGGAAAAGACTCAGGTGGAGATCCACTGACCATCCCGTCGCTCACTTACAGGCAATTCAAGAACTTCCATAATGATCATTATCACCCTTCAAACTGCTGCCTATTCACCCTGACTAAGATACCATTCCAGGAAATGGCAGAGTTCCTTGAAGAAAGACTGTCGGGCTTCTCGGCTTCCCGGAAAAAAATTGAGACAAACAGGCAGGCTCGCATCGTTCAGCCCAGAAAAATGAGCATACCAGTTCCTGGAAGCGCCGAGAACAAGTGTACAGTTACCAGCGCCTGGATGGTAAACAATGCAGGAGATCCCGTGGAAACCCTTGCTTTCTCCCTGCTGGAAGATGTTCTTCTGGATGATGACTCCTCACCTGTGAAAGCAGCCCTGCTGGACTCTGAATACGGTACAGGTCTATCAGGATGCGGGTATGATTCAGACCCCGAGCAAAGAAATTTTGTCATAGGTTTGAAGGGCGTATCGAAAGCTGATGCTGATATGGTTCTAAAGCTTATTCACACTTCTCTGCAGTCCCTGGTTGATAACGGGATCAACCAAAAGCTGATAGAAAACATGCTGCATCGAAAGGAACTGCATCTCAGAGAGATCGGGCCAAGCTGGCCATTTGCACTTATGTCGTCGGTCTGTGCAGCCTGGACGCATGGTGAAGACGTACTGCAGTTACTTGATCTGAATTCTCTTCTGAAAAGCCTGAAAGAGAGATTGAAGGAAAACTCCGGATTCCTTGAGGACATGATAAGCCGGTATCTATTGAACAATGGTCACCGGGTTGATTGTGTCTTCTATCCGGATGAGAAGCACTTCCTGGAGGAAGATACAGCAATTACCTCAGCACTGAAGAACAGAAAAGAATCAATGTCTCATACTGAACTCAGTGAGCTGTCCGCACGGTCAAAGAAACTCGCTGATTCAATGGATACCCCCAGTACGGAGGAGGCGCTGGCCACACTGCCCAAACTGAGTATTTCCGATGTTTCCACTGATCCGCCTTCAGTCTTTCACCAGGAAATGTCAGTAAACGGAAAACTGTTTCTTCCCACGGAGATACAGACAGCAGGAGTCTGTTATGTTGACCTCTGTTTTGACATGTCCGATCTTCCACTGGAGCTGATCCATCACCTGCCTTTTTTTGCCAGCTTCATTACAAGAACAGGCGCCGCAGGTAAAGACTACCTTGAAATGGCTGAAGTTGAGCTTGCATGTTCCGGCGGTCTTGGTGCTTCGGTAACAGCCATCTCTTCCACAGTAACTTCCAGTAATGAGTACAGGATCATTCTTAAAGCAGGTGGACACTGTCTTGAAAAAGATCTGCCTGATATGCTTGAACTACTGGAAAATAGACTCTTCCGCCCGGAACTTGATAATGCTGAAAGGATAGTTCTTGTTGCAGGAGAGCTCTCAGAACACGCCAGAAGTTCCCTCATTCCCAGAGGGCACCTCTTTGCCTCCATGACTGCACAAGCCGGTCTTTCTGCAGCCACCTATGCCAATGATCTGCTCCACGGTATACCAGTGTTAAAACAGGTTGCCTCTATCGGTGAGAACACAGTGGAAGAAGAAATTTCCGCCATGAAAGATATCCACGATCATCTGGTGAAAAAAGCTTCTCAAGTTCTTGCATGGTCTGGACCCGCTGCCGGGAAAGACACTGTGTCAAAGTGGTTTGAGAAACTTCCGGGATCAAATAGCGGATTAGCAACTCACAAGCCTCCTGTTTTCCCGACTCTACCGAACAACACTGGGATTCTGATAAAAGGAGGCACCTCATTTGCCGCCATGGCACTGCCTGGAATACCTTCCCTTGATCCGCTTTTTGCTTCAGGTTTTGTCATGATGCGGATGCTCTCCGAAGGCTATCTCTGGGAAGAGATCAGGGTCAAAAAAGGCGCTTACGGAGCAAGTTCAAGCCTGAGCGCGGCATCAATCACATTTTACTCATACAGAGACCCATCCCCTGAAACGAGCCTGCAGACTTTCCAGAGTGCCGTACTTGAAGGCATTCACAAAGTTGACTTGAGTCCAAGGACAATAGAAGATTCAATAATAGCCAGCGTTAAGGGGATGGACCCTGCGATTCGTCCCTCCATGGCTAACGGTCTTGCATTGCTCCGGCAACTGAGGGGAATTACTGGAGATCTGATCGCGAAACGCAGAGTGCTTCTTCTTGATGTAAATGCCGGATCGATAAGTGAATTTGCTGACCTGCTGAAGGAAAGGATCTCAGATATCAGGGTCTGTGTGGCTGGAAATAAAGATATCCTTGATTCACTGAACATAAAAGACAGGGTTGAACTCTAAGGGGGAGAACATGGATACAGCATCTCTTGTGATCGGTATCGTTGCAGCGATCATCGGTTTCATCCCGTGTCTAAATCTTTTTGTAATTGTACCTGCAATAGTTGGATTGATCCTTGGGATCGTATCATTCCGGAAGAGGAGTGCAGAAGAACTGCCAACGGGAATCGCTCTCACAGGTATCATTCTCAACGCTCTTCCTTTAGTGGTTATGACAGCCTTCCTGATTCTTGCTATGGTCACAGGTGACTCATACACTGTGAATGAGATGATAATAAAGTAGGACGGAACAATCGCTTCAATGCGGACATACAGAGTATTCAACCTGGTTATTCTGGGATTACTTCTGTACGTCCTTGTTTATTCATTGATCTCACCTGTTCTTGCCAGACAGTTTCCAGATCTTCCCGGATGTTACTACAAAGAGTTAACAGGTGATCCCTGTCCGTTCTGTGGTTTGACCACTGACATGAATTGTCTTCTCACAGGAGAGAAGGATCAGGCCAGAGCAAACTCCAGCTTCCAACTATTCCTCATTGTCTATGTACTTGAATGGATCATCAGGGTCGCTATACTGTTAACGTCCAGGCGGTTTACTGGAAAAGCCCTTCCTGTGATCGACATTGCGATTCACTGTATCCTTGCGGCGAAGGTTCTTCATACCTTGAGTACCGTATAGGATCATATCTTTCTGCTGCTGCTTGTCTGAAGGCTTCCTGGGAATCCGCAGAGGCTCTCCGTCCGGGTAGGACCTGCCGGTAAAGTACATGGCGGTTGCCACTGTCATGGGAGTGGGAAGAAAGATCTGAACCTGCCTGGGAATCGCTCCCTGGGTCTCGAGAAAGGATCTTGCCGCCTGCATGTCTCCAATGGTACATCCGGGAAAGGCTGCAATAATGTAAGGGACGATGTACTGTTTTCTTCCGGACCTCCCGGCATTCAATTTGAATTCTGCGGCAAACTTCTCCCATACCTCACGGGTGGGCTTCCGCATGAGTGCAAGTATCCTGTCGTGAGTGTGTTCAGGTGCGATCCTCAAATGACCTGAGATATTCTTGGATGTGAGCCGGGCCATAAAGAGAGGATCACAGAGAGCAACATCGTGCCTTATGCCACTTGAAATAAAGACATTCTTAACTCCGGAAACTGTTCCAGTTTTCTTAAGGAGGTCGATATAACTGCTGTGATCTGTTCGAAAGTGCCTGCAGATCGAGGGGTATAGACATGATGGTCTTCTGCACCGTTTCATCTGCTCAGGATCATTACAGCCCAGACCGTACATATTGGCTGTAGGTCCGCCAAGATCAGAGATAGTACCTCTGAAAGCTGATGACGATGATATCTTCTTCGCCTCACGAAGAACAGAACCCCAGGATCTGCTTGTGATGAATTTCCCCTGATGCAGCCCTATGGCACAGAATGTACATCCTCCGCTGCACCCTCTCACCACTGTAATAGAATCTTTGATCATGGTCAGTGCCGGGATCTCTCCTCTGTATGATCCATGGGGCAGTCTGGTGTAGGGAAGATCATAGACAGCATCCATTTCTTCAGAGGAAAGAGGCTCGGCAGGTGGCTCAACAACAACAACTCTGGAATCAGTATGCTGGATCAATCTTGAACTGCACCATGGGTTCTGATTTGCTTCTAAAATCTTTGAAAGCTCAAGTAATTCAAGGGGGTTAGAGTTCAGTGATTCGTGGGAAGGAAGTACAATATCACCGTCTTTCGACTTGTACTTCCCCTGATGAAGCGCAATGGCAGTTCCTGGAATACCCGTAAGAACGCTTCCTGTATCAATACGCCTGGCGATCTCCACTATCTGCTTCTCACCCATTCCGTAGACAAGAACAGATGCTTTGCTGTCAAGAAGAATGGACTTCTTCAATCTGTCACTCCAGAAATCATAGTGGGTTATTCTTCTCAGGCTGGCTTCTATGCCACCGAGAACAACAGGTACACCCTTCATGCTTCTCTGCAGGCAGTTAGTGTATTTGAGAACGGCTCTATCCGGCCGTTTACCAGGCAATCCATCCGGAGTGTAGGCATCATCCGAACGGAGCCTGTTATTGGATGTGTAGTGATTAACCATTGAATCCATATTGCCGGAAGTTACCCCCACAAAGAGCCTGGGTTTTCCCATTACGGTGAAGGAATCCAGATCCTTCCAGTCCGGCTGGGCGATAATACCAACCCTGTACCCTCTGCTCTCAAGAACTCTTCCAATGATAGCAGCTCCGAAGGAGGGATGGTCCACGTAGGCGTCACCGGTGACTATCAGTACATCCAGCTGATCCCATCCTCGGTGACGCATTTCAACAGCAGTCATTGGAAGTGCTTTATTCATGCACCTAGTGTGTCTGCTGGAAAGCTGTTTGTCAAGCTTTCACAGTGCACTTGGAAAAAAGCGGTTCATGGAGGTTACTAGTGAAGTAAACATATGTTCCCCTAGCCGTGAAAGGATTGAAAGACGATGTGGAAAGACGCTGGTCGGGAAAAAGATGATTCTGACACCTTTAAGTGGCAGATTGCCGCACAAACGAAACAGAGAGAAGGAGAGAATGATGTCTGAAGAAAGAACAACACTGTACACAGCAAGAGTATCTGCAGGAAAGAACACCTTCTTCATTGACGGTAAGCAGGCAAAGAATAATCACTACTACATTACCATCACTGATTCACGCAGACAGGATGATGGCACCTTCGAACAGAAGAAAGTGATAGTATTCCAGGAGTCCTTCAAGAACTTCAGAGAAAAGATCACCGAAGTCTGTGAAATGCTGGAAAAACTCTACGATGTAAAAAGAGATGAAGAAATTGCCGAGGCAAGAAAGACTAACCCAAGGGCTTTTATGAAGTGGGAGACTGAAGAAGAAGAAAAGCTGGAGAAACAGTTCAAGAAAGGTCTCGACATGGAGTCGATCTCCAAGGCCTTCGGAAGAAGCTCCGGTGCTCTCCTGGCAAGGCTGGAAAGACTGGGTCTGATCCAGCCGGAAGCTTCAGGAGAGTAGAGTTCCGGCCAAAGGCTCCCGCTTGTATACTTACCGGATGTCATACTACTTATTGCTTCTGGGCGCGGGGATCCTGGCCGGTTTCATAAATGTGACCGCAGGGGGAGGGTCCTTATTAACCCTCCCTGTTCTGATACTCGCAGGAATGCCCCCTGTAGTGGCAAATGGCACCAACCGTATCGCAGTGCTTATCCAGAACATTTTTGCTTCCGGTAATTTCCATAGACACGGCAGAAGGGATATCAAACAGGGTATTCTTCTGGGGCTTGCAGCGGTACCGGGTGCAGTTGCGGGAGCTCTTGTCGCAGTTGATATTTCAGATGCAGCTTTCAAATGGATTCTTTCAGGAGCAATTCTGCTGGGGCTTTCAGTGATACTATTTCACAGACGATCGAAATCAGAAGGCTCCATACTGAAAAGGAAACCACTGCAAATGGTTCTCTTTCTCATTATTGGTTTCTACGGCGGTTTGATCCAGGCGGGCACAGGTTACCTGATAATCTTCAGCCTGACCATAGTGGGAGGGCTTGGCCTGGCAAAGACCAACAGCATGAAGGCAGTTATCATTGCAGTCTACCTGATTCCTTCCATAATGATCTTCGCAAAGAACGGGAACATTCAGATAATTCCCGGGCTGGTCCTTGCATCCGGCAACAGTATTGGAGGCATACTGGGAAGTAATTTCAGCCAGAAGATGAACCCAAAGTGGATCAAGGCAATTCTTGCAGTAGCCCTCACAGCAATGGCTGTAAAAATGCTTTGCTGCTAAGATTTCCCGGTTCCCATGTACCTGTCTCCCCTGAGAACCTTACTCATGACCTTAATATCGTCCCGGGGGTGCCATCCGGCTTTTTTGTAAAACTCAATGGCTGGGTTGTTCGAAATTATGAGCAGATGAATCTTTTCTATTCCTGCATTGCGAAGCGCAGTCTCTGTTCTGTTCATCAGGGCTTTGCCTGTACCGGAGCGGTGCATCTCCTTCTTAACAGCCAGGTGGTAGATGTAACCCCGCCTGCTGTCCTCCCCTGCCATGACAGAGCCAACGATCTCATCAGATTCAAAAGCAGTGAAGCAGTAAGCTCCATTTCTTTCAAGAAAAAGAGTAAAACCCTCCAGGGAGTCAGCCCCGGTGAGTGTGTTCCCTGGAAAACTGCTCCACAGTTCCATAAGATGCTCATAGTGCTCCGGTTTCATAGACTGGATGTTCACTTGATCATATCCGGATAAATTCCAGGAGTGCTCTGGGTAATAACAGATGCTCTGCAGACGGACTTGAAGAAATCAACAGGTCCTGCTCCTCCAATTATCCCGTATCCGTAGCCCTGTTCACGCATACTGTGAAGCACCTGAATTGTTACAGCCCTGCCCACACCGGTTCCTCTGTATTCCTCTGCAACCCCCACCGGCCCTAGAAAACCCAGTGCTGTACAGTCCCAGACGCAGAAACCAGCAAGTTTCCCTGTGGACCTCTCAACAGCCAAGACCATGGTTGAAGGAGTCCTGCTAACCGAAGGGAGTACTTCAGAAGCCCAGCCCGGAGAGAAGTGTTCCTCGATCCAGTTCCGGATAGTTCCGCCCTCATGCACCAGTGATCTTCTTACTACAAATCCAGCAGGAGTGGACTTATGCGGCAGGTCATAGAGGGGAACGAGGAGATCAGCCATTACAGACCAAGCAGATTGCCCAGGAACATCACTGACTCGTTTCCTGTTATAGCATAGACAATACTCAGCACTACACCCAGAGCAATAAAGCCCATGATAACACCCTTGCAGGCATCCTGACCCCTGATGGATCCAAGCTGCTTAGGCTCCCTGCCCAGATAAGCACTTGCAGCATAGAGTTCTTCACCTATCAGTGTGTAGTCGCATGTTGTAATGAAGAATGGAAGCTGTGTAACTGCATCTGTACCGGCTATCTGAATGGCTCCTGAAAGAGAACCGGTTTCTGCGAGAATAAGAGATTCAGCCCAGAACATTCCCAGATAGAAGTTCGTCGCAGGTTTCTCGCGCATCATTATTCCATTCACCCCGGCTACGTAAGCAAACTGGCTCTGCGTAAGAAAGAAAACGCTGTCGCTGTCGTAGGCATCCGGCCTGCCCGCCTCAATGTAACCCTGACGAACAGTTTCCTCACAAACAGTAAAAACGATGGGATCACAGTTGGGAACCAGGAGAGGAGTCTGATATTCAGCCACCTTCTTGGCCACCCTTCCCAGGATTGTAATACTTGCAATAGTGGCAACATCACCAATTGTGGAAAGTCCCGGTACATACAGAATGGGTTTGCCCATTTCAGTGGCTCTTCCTATTGCTTCATCAATAGCTTCGATTCCTGCAATGGGACGAAGGTAGAGATCCGCTCCCCTCTTAGCCTTGTGAAAGTAAAAGAAGATCAGTCCCAGGAACAGGAAGCTGCCAATGAGAGTGGGAACCTCGCTCTGATTGAACCACTCTCCCCGGGCAACCTCAGCGCCTACAAATACATCGCTGTAAATAGAATCACCGCTTAAAGTAACAGTCACTGTTCTGTACTCGTAAGAGGTCATGGGAAGAATAGGGTAATCAGGGTCGTAACCGTCCATTACCTCCGAGGCTTCCAGAGGAAGTACTTCCTCAAAAACCGTCTCCCAGAGAGCACCCTCAGAATCTATCTCTCTTCTCATAACAAGCAGACCAATATGGTCTTCAGCTGTTTCCACAGCACCATCAAGCTGAATAAGGAGAAGAGAGCCGTCATCATCAGGGGCATTGGTAACAGATACTATCTCAGGTGCTGCACACAGTGCAGAAAAGAGGATAAAAACAGTGATCAAGGTGTACCTCCACAGAGTAAGTGATTACCGATTATAGAGCGGAAACGTTCCGAGGTACAGTATTGACATATTTCAATACTCCTGCATACTCACTGAAAGGAGTTCAAGTGAGAAAAAACTCTCTTCCGGCATTAGCTCTTCTTGCCCTTGCCGGGTGCATGGGGCGGGGAAATCTGGTACAGGTGAAGAATGGATCTGATGAGATATGCGGTTCAATCACAGTATCTGTCTGTGACAGCAGCTGGACAATAGAGAACCTTGCTCCCGGGGAAACAGAAGAATTCACCGTTGTTTACACAAGCGATGACCACTTTCAAGTCATCGTTGAGAATGAGAATGGACTAACAATGGAGGGGAATTTCGGTTATGTCACCCATGGGATCAATGATGAAACCATAGAGATCATATTCTTCGGAGATTCTCTGCAGTTCACTCAGCTGCGGAACAACACCTACTGACAGGGAAAATCACCTGTCGGGTTTCTTGAAACAAAGCTAAGATGTATATTTCTCCTTCACAGGTTTTTTTTACATGTTGAAGGGAAGAATATCCTTTGAAAACCAGTTGCCCCTGCCCGAACACTTCCTGCAGATGGTACGGAAACTGTGCAGAATGCAGAGAGTTTCACAAACGGACAAGATCACGTACATACTGTGACAGGATAAGCGGATCAGTGCGAAGAGGTTCATCAGGAATAAATCTGATGGACTATGCCGCATGTGCCGGTTGAGTAGGTAAAATGGCTCCCGGCAGGTTGTCGGGAATACTTGAGAAGCTCCCCAGTGTGCCCAGCCCGGATCTTATAGTTGGAATGGATACAATGGACGATGCAGGGGTTTACAGAATTAACGACACCACAGCCCTGGTTCAGACGGTGGACTTCTTCTCTCCGGTAGTGGGCGATCCCAGAACCTTTGGAAGAATTGCAGCTGCTAATTCCATGTCAGACATATGGGCCATGGGTGGCAGCGCTCTCACAGCCATGAATCTCCTCTGCTTCCCCGGCGGTAAGCTTGAAATAGAGGTAGTGGAAGAGATAATGACAGGTTCCAGCGAAAAACTTGTTGAAGCAGGCGTGGTACTTGTGGGAGGTCATACTGCCGAGCAGGATGAGGTTCTTTTTGGCCTCAGTGTCACCGGCACTATCCATCCCGATAAAGCAAGGACAAATTCAAATGCAAGGGTTGGAGACATACTTATTCTCACAAAGCGTATCGGTTCCGGCATTCTGGCTACAGCCAACAAAGCAAATCCTCTCAGGTCAGAAATAATGGGACCTATGATAGCTGCCATGGAAAGATTGAATATGTACGCCTCAGATGTACTTAACGACTACGATGTAAGTGCCATGACGGACATAACCGGATTTGGTCTGCTGGGACACTCGCTTGCATTTGCAAGATCGGCGGATGTAACACTTGAATTCAATGTGGAAAAAATACCTCTGTTCACTGGTGTCATGGAATATGTTGATGAATTCTTCCCAGGGGGTTCTGCGCAGAACCGCAAGTATGTTGGTGAGAATGCATACTTTGACCCTGAGATCAGCGGAAAGATGGCAGATATTCTCTTTGACGCCCAGACATCCGGGGGACTCTTTTTTTCAGTGAGAGCCGATCAGGCGGAAGAAGTGGTTACTGCTCTCAAAGAATGCGGCGATGAAAGCACGGCGATAATAGGTCGGGTAACAGAGTACAAAGCTATCGGTCAAGATCAACCCCGGCTTGTGCTTATTCCCTGAGGATCAGAATCCTCTGTAGATCGAAGCCAGCATTTCAGCAGATTCATCCCAGTTGTACATCCTGGCTTTGCGTACTCCCTCATTCGGATCAAAGCTTCCATGGTCTTCAAGAACACGCAGGATAGTCTCTGCCAGATCCTCATGATCTCCTGGTTCAAACCAGAGAACCGACTCACCCGCCACCTCTCTGTGAGGTGGAATACCTGATGCTATCACAGGCAGTTCCGCCAGCATACCCTCAAGAAGAGTCATCCCGAAACCCTCATACACTGAAGGACAGACAAGGCAGGTACTCTGCGCGTACAGAACTGAAAGTTCTGCAAGGTTCACCCCACCGGTAAATCTCACCCTGGAGCCCACTCCCAGTTCATCAGCAAGAGACTGGAGCTGTTCCATGAGATGTCCTCTGCCGGCAACAACAAGATCACCATCCCACTTGCCGGCAACTGCGGCAAATGCACGGAGCAGTGTTCTGTGATCCTTCCGGGGCTCAAGATGCCCAACGGTGAGAATGTATTTCCGTCCGGTGTAGTCAGGCAGGCTTACTTTGGGCATGGATGCGGCGGCGTTGGGTATTACATGCAGTTTTTCCGGGGAAACACCATAGGTCTCGATGATCTGCTCCGCGATCCAGCGGGAAACAGTGATCACCACATCCGCCCGGATGAGACTTGCTTTCATGTTCAGTTTAAGGAAGAGATACCGCTGCAGGCTCAGGTACTTCCAGTTAACAAGAAAACGCAGATCGTGAACAGTAAGAACAGTCCTGATGTTGCTTTTGAACCTCGGGACAGGAAGTGTATCGCTTACCCACACATCAGGGCTTCCGTGCCTTTCCCAGAATCCTGGAGACCTTTCAGAAAGCCGTGTGGCCAAGCTTCTGCCTGCGGCAAAGATATTCTTCTCCACTCCAGGGGCAATGTCCCCGGGAAAATCACGGGTAACAGCTGCGGTAAGGTTGAACTCACCTGAGAGCCTTTCGTGAAGCTCAACAGCTCTTATTGCAGCTCCAGTGGCTGTGTTCTCAAATGGAAGCCAGTTAAGAAGAAAAGACCTTTTCATCATATCCTCAGTTTAAAAGGTTATAGTCAACGGTACCTGTTGAATATATGATTTGAACGAGAAGGGAAGGGAAATTTGGCAGAGCCAGACATAATGCAGGATGAGATCAATCAGTACAAGGACGAGAAAGAGTCAGTAAGGAACATTCTCGGGCAGATAGGTGGAACAGGAACGGCAAAGAAGGAAAAAACCGTTAACATTGTTTTTGCCACGCTTGTTTTCTTATTCTTCTCATTTGATGTGATGCGTCACGCCCTTCATATACAGATCGACTTCATGCCCGAACTGTTCAGCGTTGAGATCGCCCTTCTTCTTGTTTCCATGAAGATCATCTGGATGATCCACAGGCAGCAGAAAGTGGAGCACTTCCAGTTCTGGATACTGAACACCATAGAGTTTCAGATGAACAGCACAGCGGTAAGAATAAGGAAAATAGAGAAGATGCTGGAGGAGCTTAAGGAAGAAAGCTCCACGAAACAAAAAAAGAATGGTGCCGAGAGGCGGAATTGAACCGTCGACACACGGATTTTCAGTCCGTTGCTCTACCTACTGAGCTATCTCGGCACCGGAGGCAGTAATTTAAGCCGTTTTCAGCAAATGGTCAACCCCTGAAACACAATCAATTACCCAGCAAAAATTTGGCCTCTTCTTGCTGAAATAAATTCAAAAGACTCAAGCCTTGCACAGTGGATCAGAGACGCTTCGCAGCAGCTATACTGTCTCTGTCTGAACTAGAACAAAGGGCCTCTCCACTCCAGCTCGAAGTCTGGTAGTTGTAAACATGACGCAGTTCATACCGGCATTGACGGCGAGAGATTCAAAGAGCTCCCTATCCATGGGAACATTGCCCATACCACCGGTGATGATCAGTGAAAGAGGAATATCCTCCGTTCCTGTAAGGATCACTCCCGGTTCCTCTCCAAGGAAATCAACCAGATCCCTCCCTTCAATGGAAGGAGCAATGACCCCGGTAACTCCTGCTTCAACTGCCTTTGCAAGACAGGAAGAGCTCAGGGGCTTGTCAATTAGGACAACGGCATCTTTTTCCAGTGAACGAACTGAGAGCTTTCCCCATCGCAACTCGCCAAACCCTGCAATTCCAGGAACTATAAGACCTCTGGATCTTACCCGGGCAGACATAACAGGATCAACAGAGGTAACCAGTCCCTGCATTGGTGATAGCATGTCCACCGGTTCAAGGATGTACTGAATGGTTACTATGCCTGTCTTTCTGTCTATCTCCAGTACTGTGCCTGTTGCCGGTGATTCAACCCTCTTGAGCTTCTCCCCGATTGCAAGGGTCTGAGAGTGTTCAACAAAATCTCCCAGGCGCACCTTCATGTTTGCAGTAATTCTTTTGGGCTTCAAATCCAGTATCCTGGCTACATTCACATGGTGAGCTTTTCCATCATAATCCTGTATCTCTCTCAGTATTATCATTCCAGGAGTAACAACGGAATGTACAATGCCTCTCACAGGGCTTCGCATGGAACTTCGGAATCCGGTGAGGCTGTTGCCAATGGACAGAGAGAATATCTCACTGTTGATAGTTACCCTGTCCCCTTCCTTCACCTTGATCCCGCTCATTACCATTTCATCAGTTATATCATTCTTACTGTAACCCACATGCCCTCTGGCATCTACAAAATACACCCTGGGCGGTACCAGTCTATTGGTTCCCAGAATATCTCCGGGTGCCACAGAGTCACCAGCTTTAACCAGTATCTCACCGGCATAGGAAAGGCTGAACTCTCTGTCGATCTCCTCCACGGATATCTCAGGAGCTGCCGCTGCCGGCAGGACAGATACTGTCAAAAAAACAGACGGTTCTTCCAGAAAATCCATTGGCAGCAGTTCATCCCCGAAACGGCAGTCAACAAGCAGAGGTACATCATCATCGGGTAAAGATACTCCCGGAATGCTCACCCCTCGGCAGGTGTCAAGATAAAGACAATTCCCGGAATCAACTTTTACAACCGAGTCAGCTGTTTTGATCTTAAGACTTCTTACTTTTTTCAGCGGAGAGTATACCCGGCACACAGTGTACAGACACTCTTCTCTGTAGTACTTGAGAGCTTCATCAGGATACTTCTCTGCTAGAATTCCCATGTGGGGACTCTGGAAATGTCTGTCTACCATAAGTGCGGTTAGACCCTTTGGGCGAAAGCCTGAAACAAGTATCCATGCGGCTCTTCGCTTCGTTGCATGAGCCATTACTCCACCGGCACCTATAACAACAGAGATGTCCGAAACCCTGAACGAGTCTCCCTGAACTGTTTTGAATGCCTCATCAAATTTGCATTTTCCAAGTCGTCTGACCCGTTCAGTGAAACCAACTCTGGTTCTTTCATATCCGATCTCAAGGTGGTGCTTCCATGCCAGGCGCATTCCCTCTGCGGCAGCGGCGCATTCCACAGCCTCTGAGGTTTCGTCAGCGGGGACTACAGTAGGAAAAAGAGTCTTGCTCAGTATCCAGTTCCTGGCCAATTTCTCGTCCACAGTGGGGATATGGGCAAATACTCTCTCTGGACCTGCTTCTCTGATGATGTTGGATAGGCTGTAGCTCATGCCTGTGTTTGCAGCCACGGTTCTCTGGAACCCGCCACGGATGTTGCTGAAGATATCGGTTGTTGCACCACCCATGTCTGCAAGAACAACATTGCCTTTCAGCTGAGAAGTGTACCTCTCAAGTATTCTGTCCACACCGGCAGGTGTGGGAATGATTGGAGACGAGGTCATAGAAGAGAGTTTTGAGTACCCCGGAGCCATCTGCATCACATGGTCCATGAACAATGTGTGAACCTGGGAGATCGCCGGCTTCAGATTGAAAGTGAGCCCGTCAGGCCTGATGTTCTCTGCAAATGAGAGAGAGAAAAGATCTCCAAGCATTCCGGTTATGTATGGTCTGACCTGGGGATTCCCGCAAAAAACCAGCGGAAGTTTACCACCACCGAATTTTGGTCTTGGGTGCGAGAAGGCAACAAGCTGAGCCATATTAACAACTCCAGCTATTGCCCCTCCGTCGTATCCACCGGCCATTACCACCAGATCAGGTGAGAGATGCTTCATCCGCCGTATCTTTTCCACCCTGGGCATATCGTCATCGATGGCAAAGGAATCAAGAACAACACCACCTGAGCTGAATGCAACTGCTTTTGCCATACTGCCTGAGTCCGATGAGGCAAGGGCAACCACCAGGATCTGAAGCCCGCCACCGGCGGAGCTGGTGGTGTAGTATGGAACAGAAAGAATCCCGTCTCCATCAAGAAGCTCAATTCCCGTCTGTTCAGAAAGCTTCTTAACACCCTGGAGGAATCCGATGCACACGTCCTCTGAAGGCTTCTCTACTGTGGTACCAACCGCCACAGAACCAAGAGCTTTGAACTTGCCTCCGCCAACCTCAAGAAGAAGAAGCTTTGTGGTTGTACTTCCCACATCACTCACAAGCAGACGATCAGCCATTATTCCCTCCGGTGCTTAAGAAACAGAGAGGTTAACTCATTTTCATCTTAATATATACTCCGGTACAAACTCTGTTCTGTAAAAGCTGTTAATGATCCGAATATGAAAGTGGGGGGTCACTCATTTCCGTAAGAAGTTAAATCTTCCCCGAGCAAATCTACACAGTGGGAGTTCAAGCTTTCTCCAGAACGAAGAGCATTGAGAGCCAGTACCCTGTGCAGGTTCTTACCAACCCTGACTACGAACTTACCGGAGTATTCTTTCCCTGTGGTTGGTTCCGGAAGGGGATCTCCATCTGCAGCATGAATCTTGATCCACTCATCAACAACCACACAAAGCTCCTTGTACACCTCTGCTTCATTCTCTCCATGTACACCGCCAAGCATAAGCCCGGGGCATGTCCCTACATAACACTGATCTTCGTGTGACCACTCCACCAGTTTGATATACCTGTCACTTGCTTTCATTTTTGCTATTCACCTCGCAAATCACAATTTCAACAGACCGCCCCTGATACATCTTAGCATCAGATCCGGAATTACCGCTGATCGTTATGGTCACTCCTGATGAGTGTTTGAAGTTTCGGTGACTTCCTTTGCCGCCTCGATCAACAAACCCGGCCTTTCTAAGCTTCTGAATGAGTTCTCTTATCTTCTTCGGCATGATATCATAGTACCATCAGGGTGTAGTATTGTCAACAGTGACCAAACTGGAATTAGCTAAAGATGAATTACACTTTACTCAACCGCTGAAAATCAATTTGTCCAATCGATGCTAATATCCAGGTGGAGGGGTTTCAGTGACCTGGTCAAGGGGCCGGAGAGTGCAGAGAGTGGTGTAGCCGTACTGATCACCGTTGCTGTATGAGGTTGTTGTATTATCAGATTCCTGGCAGTACTCGCAGTTGAATACGGGAAGACCTGCATTCTTCCAGTGCTGAAGAGACTGAATGTACTCTGCAGTCCATGAAGCATCCACAGGAATGTCTCCAGGGATATCACCGGTATCAGGGTCGCCTCCCCCGTCAAACCAGATGGCCTCCTGTGCAATCCCGTCAAACGCCTGCAGGTAATCAAGTCTGTATCCCATTTCAGCGGCATTCTGAGCGATGATGATAAAGTCGGAGTTCCGGCTGTGCACATACTGTTCGATCCACTGTACATACTCCACCAGGAGGTCCTCAGGGTCTTCTCCCATGGCCTCAGCAGCTTCGATCACAGGGTCGAAATCATAGACCTCAAGCCAGTCCAGGTAAATCCCGTCGTAGCCGTCATTGATGATCCTTGTGAGGTACTCAGCCATGATGGCTTTCCATTCATCGTCCCAGAAAATTACAGGGTAATTGCCGTCCCATCCGTCAGGGTCTTCTCCTGCTATCCAGGAAGGGTTGCCCACTTCCCAGCCATCCTGCCAGTACCAGCGGTAGTCCTCTGCTTCTCCTACATCAATGTAGCAGATCACCATTTTTCCGGTTGACTGAAGGTAAGCCACATCCCCTGCGCTGTCCCAGCCCTCTTCACCTGTAATTGATCTGGTCTGATCTATCACCAGCATGTCATAATGAGTGTCTCCCAGGGCTTCAATTGCGCCGTCCATGTGCTGGTCCTGTATCTGATACATCCAGAACTCTACATCAGACAGCTCGCCATTGGATCCGTTGCCGGAAGGCCCTGTGGAATCTTCGCAACCTGGAACCATCAAGAAAATACTCAGAACGATTATGAAAGTCTTCATGCTAAATCCTTCCCATCAGAGAAACACTATTGAGTGAGATCGAGCGGCGCTCCACAAGGATCTCAATCGGAATCTATACATACCATTGCTACTGGCATACTATATAAGGTGGCCCGGGTTGTCAACACAGGAACCAGTGTTCTTCAAGGTGGATTCTTCCCCTGTCTTTCTTGTTTCTTCAGCCGCATTGGAGCAGAGGGCGTAGCCCGGAGCGGAATGACGGCTGGTCTTTCTCTGTATCATGCTGGTACCTTCAGATCTCTTCTGTTCTTACGGTAATACTCCGCTGGAGTCATCTTACCAAGACTTGAATGCTTTCTCTCGTTGTTGTAAAAATCAAAGTACTTCTCAAGATGATTACGAGCTTCGTAGTCTTTAAGATACACGTCTTCATACTTCACGGTGCGCCACAGCCGTTCGATCATAATGTTATCAAATGCTCTACCTTTACCGTCCATGCTGATCTTAACCTTTGAGTCTTTCAATATCTGTGTAAAGGAATTGCTGGTAAACTGGCTGCCCTGATCTGTGTTGAATATCTCTGGGGTGCCTTTATCAAGGGCTCTGTTAAGACTCCTGGTGCAAAAACCTTTGTCCATGGTCATAGAGAGCTCCCAGGAGATCACATAACGGCTGTACCAGTCCATTACGACTGTGAGATAAGCAAACCCTCTCTTGAGCCTGATGTAAGTGATGTCCATGCAGTAAACCTGATCTGGATGATTAATTTTAAGCCCACGCAGCAGATACGGATAAATCTTGTGCTCGGGATGACGGGCACTGAGCGACTTACGAGGGTAAATTGCTTCAATACCCATGACCTTCATCAGGCGACTGACTTTGCTCCGGCAGGCAGAATAATCCTGATCTGCGAGCTAATCACTCAAGCGTCTGGAACCCAAGAAGGGATGACGAGTGTACTCTTCATCTATCAAATGCATTATCAGTACCTGGCAGATCTATTTGAATGGTATTCCAGAGGATATCTACACTGATTCCGAAGTACTCATGTACCACAAAATTGCGCATAGCTCTCATTTCGCCCCATGGTACATTCGGACTTTCCTTGATTACCGTAGTTGGTACACGGCTGGATGCTTCACCTATTATCGTAAGGCGACGAACCACTGCATCTATGGTGCGCTGATCATTCTTAAAACTACTCAATGTCATACCCTCAACGTATTCTGTTATCACATCAATGGCATCCAGAATGTCCTGTACTCGGAATTCCCAATTTCTAGAGGGCATAAATTGCTTCTTTAAGAATCTTATGCTTCAACGCTTTGTGCAGAGCATCAACTGTTACCAGATCCACCGGTCTGCCCACTAAATCGGAAAGAGAGCTTTGCAAACGGGCAAATGTAAAAAAACCAATTGCAACTCCCGGTTCAAATTCCACCAGCATATCAACATCGCTGTCCAGTCCAGCGTCTCCCCTGGCTACTGAACCAAAAATTGACAGAGAACTAACATGAAATTGATGCAATAGCGCTTTGTTCATGCGAAGAATCTCAATAATTTCCTTGATACCCATGGTGCCTTGACTCCCTTTGCCTGCAGATCACGAACAATATCAGAGATACTTCTGACCTTCAAATTACCAAAATGCCAGTTACATTCTCCAGGAAACAACAGTCCTGTTTACCAGTTGTGATGATATGCACATACATGCAGAAGTTGTCAACGGAATAACAACAGAAAGCTGGAATGGTAGATACAATGTCTATGAACGCAGTGAACTATTCCCGTGGATAATAGCTAATCATGTTTATGTTCCCTGCTCTTAACACCGCAATAAAGAAAGAAGAATCCTGGAGATGCAAAAACGAGGAAATAGGGACCTCTTGGGAAAGAGCCTGAAAACAGGTAATCGATCAAGTAAAAAACTCCCAGACCTGTTACCGTAAGAAGACCTCCCGTGAGTTCCCGTTTCCACCCAATGATCAAACCCAGCCATAGAATAAAGAATGTAATCATCATCAGAGAATCCTTCAGGGGAAGGTGAAAGAGGAACTGGTATCTGTCGTGAAAGCCCTCTCCTACGAAGAACATCAGAATCAGCAGTGCTGTGATGGCTGAGGTTATCCGAGCGGTCCAGCGAATGATCTTAATGAATACTTTCTCGTTAACCATTGTTTCCATCCTCTCTGCCTGAGCTTCGTTCCTTCCACTGCGCGGGATACGCTCTTGTTTCTTTCAATTCTGTAGATATGAATACCACTCAGACCTTCCGATGATTCTTCCGTAAAACTGGGAATTCTTATTGCTGTTGGCAATCTGTAGATTCCGTCAATACAACTTCCGGGAAGATTATAGGCTTATACGACTACACTGGGCAAGTCGAACAGGTCCTCCCATGGAATCAGCGCATTTAGTAGTGGCCAGAATTGACATTGTTCCAATCCGGGAAAAGGAATCAGGCCAAAGTTGCGTGGCTTCGGCCTGATTTTTGGGATACGGGAATGCTTTTCAGTATTTGATGAGTTTCTCCGATTGACGAATTCCTTCACTGTTAGTAAAAATCGCCAGATAGAGGCCTCTTCCCGCAGTATAACTTCCTGAGTCCCAGATCATGGAATCGGTGAACTCAACTGCATAGATTACTCTTCCACAGGTATCAAAGATTTCAACTTGCCATGCACCACACGCATTTGCGGAGAAACCAACGGTGCTCCTGAATGGATTACACAGAATCTCTATACCAGGCAGGGAGGGATCTACAGGGGTGCTTGTGTTTCCGATGTCCGATATTTCAGTAATCCTATATAGTTGATCTGTGGCAGTATTGCTGACCCAGATCTTATCAGACTCTACAGCAACGCCTCGCACCTCCCCTCCAATTCCGGATGCAGCGGGAATTCCCGTGAGAAACGAACCGGAACCCTGTTGGTAACACATCACTGGCGAGGTGGCGTTGTCAGTTGCCATCCAGACATTACCTCCCAATAGGGCAATATCAAATCCGTCATCACTGCCTGAGTATTCATCTATATATTCAGTCTGATTTCCGAACTGTGTTCCATTGAAGTCATATTTTTCACAGCTCTCAAATCCAGCAAAAGTACTGCTGGAATAGAGATTATCTTCACTCCACCCGAGTCCCGTCGCCGACGGGACATACATCTCTCAACAGAGTTCGTCGAAGTTCTGATAGACACCGGATGTGGAATACCAGTAAACCTCGCTGCTTTGAGCTATGCTGAAGAAACTTCCAAACAGATTACCGTTGTAGTAGGTCAGTCCGCCTGGGCTGAAGTCTTCAGTGCCTGCGAAAAGGAAACTGCTTTCTACCTGGCCTGATACTGGATCAACACCGTAGCACATTGATGATCCAGAGTCCAGGCACCAGAGTAACCCTTCACCAAATGCCAGGCCTGTTATGTTTCCTGCCGGTGCATTCAGAGTGCGGTCAATCTGAAATCCCAGGGCAATAACAGCTATTAGCGGAATACATACAAGAGCTCTCATTCATACCTCCGATCGTTAAGTTTGCCTGATCGAACAATGTGTTATTTTCGAAAGAAGCTCATGTCGGTACCGACAATAGCGAAGGAAGCTCCTTCACCATCAGAGAAGCTAACTGCTTTTAGCCCATGCGTATGAGAGCATGACTCCGATTCCGGTCAACCTTGTAAATGGCAGAATTGACCATTTTGGCTTCCCCAAACGCATGCTTCGAGAGAGGAATGTCCCAGGTTTGCTTCCCTTATACCGGAAGCTTCTTAATAAGTTCTCATGTTCGCATCAGGGCTCCCGCATAGTCTGACAATTCCGGACGAATGCTCTGCTAATTCCCCGGTCAAATCAAGCAAGGATTCTTAGAACCTGGACCTCACTGATTCTCAGAAACAACAGAATCAACTAAATTCAACAGAACAGCGAATCTTTCCATTAGTGCTAAGGTATCGCAATCTTCTGATTTAGAGCGATCTAATCCACGATGAAAGTTCCCGTAAACTGTAGAGCAACCTGCAAAGAAGCCCCCGGTCGAACACCGGGGGCTTCTACATCCGCTGCGGTTCAGGCTACTTTATGATGTGCAGCCAGTCTCCCAGAAGGAACTGGATACGGCCGATCAGAAGGCTGATACGCCCCATGACGGTGAAGCCGAAGGTGGCTCCAAAACCAACCATGATAACCCAGATACCTATCTTTGAACCGGTTCCAAAGAACGGCCCTTTGTGGGGCTTACTGAAGAAGAAGTATATAAGCGCCGCCAGGGTTCCCAGAACCATTACAACATTACCAATCACTACATCCCAGGCCATTCCTGTCTCATAAAGCGGTATAAGAGATGCTTCAAGCTGTCTCAGTACACTTGCCTTCATTGACAAAGGAAAGCCGATGCCCATACCAGCACCCATGAGGAAAGCCATGGGATATCGACTGAGCCATGCAGCGTTTGGAAAGAATCTCGTTATGTAGAGAAGACCCAGAAGAGCAGGAACAACAAGTATCCAAGCCCCGGGCTCTCCATTTGCAATGGGTTCTACAAACCTCGGTTGTATCACATTTGTATAGGTAACAGTAATACCGTATCCGGTGGATACCCCTACCACAAGGTGCTCTGCAAGACGGTAGAGCGGATTCTCCTTGTAAAGGAAAGAGTAGATACCGATTGTAAAAAGGGCTGCTACCCAGAGTCCAATGGTCTCAGTCATGATCTACCTCCTTCCTTTCAGTTTTGTCTTCTTGTGGAAGCCCCCTGCAAAGAAGGCGATGTTACCAAGGATAACCAGAAAAATGATCAGGAGATGTGCAATGTTCTGCACATCCATTCCAACGAAGGCTTTCCCCGGTGTAGAAGCGTAGGCTTCTCTATCTATGCCGTCTCCGCTCCAGCCCATGAGAAGGGTTTCATACTCGGCAGCACCCCGGAGGCCACCCATCTGGCCTATGATCTGCCCGGACTGTATGTAGATGAAATAATCGGTTGCCATAACTGCAGTTACGCCAAAGGCAATAGGAAGACCTATCTTTTCCCGACCGTAGGTTATCCAGGCCATACAGGCACTTGAGCCAGCAGTCGTTACCGCAAGATCTATCTCTCTAAGGCTCTTGTGTTCCTGATACATTGGCATATCCTCAAGGGGAGTACCTCCCACATCAGTAGGATACTGAGAGCTGATAGAACTACTCATGCCCAGAATAACCAGATGGAAATAAGGAAGAAAACCAAGCATGGCAACATCCCTGCCCTCAAATACCCATCCGCTTGCGTTCTCTGGAAGTGAGTTACCCTCTGCTATCCAGGCTTCCTCTATTTCAGCTCTGTCAATTATTCCCTGCTCACGGACAAAGGCCCACTCTTCCCAGTATACATACTTGAAGTAGTCCGGTGTACTCTCGTCAGTGACTTCAGCAAGACCCATTGCAGCCATGCCCTGCCCCAGGGGGGTATACGCTGTAATGAAAACAGGAATGTTTCTTGCGAATGCATGACGGAGAACAGCAACGCCCATAGGCATGTTCTCTGCAGCAGTACCAGGATCGAAATCAAACCCCACGAAGATCGCATTATCCGGTCCAAGCCCCTCAATATGATCGTAGATGCCCAGTACCTCGGCTGAAGGTAGAATGGGCAGACCCAGGGGAGTAAAGAAAGGAACAACGCAGGCAATTCCTATGAGAAGGAAGATCCAGCGTCTGTCCAGATTCAACATTTTTTCCCAGATGCTCATATTCACCCCCCTTACTCGCCGGCTCCGCCGAGCCAATTACGCTCGACGCCGAAGATTATTTTAAGCTGTGTTGCAAGCATTCCAAAACCTACGCCAAGGGCGATAGCTCGCTTTGCACCAAGATTTGGATATCTGAGTATCCAGAGACCAATTTTCGGGAACCACTTGCCGATAAGTTCACCAATTGGAACCTGCCCAAGCATCACTATTATTGCTGCTATCAGCAGAACAGAAGCGAGGGCTGATTTGGCCCTGAAGGCGCGAAACGCTGCACTGGCAATATAGAAGGCAAGAAGGCTGAACATGGTTGCCTGTATCGGAACCTGAACATTCATGTAAGTAAAATCAAAAACCCCCTGTGTAACTCTGTCACCCCCCATTGTCTGCATGATTCCTCCTCCGAGGCTCTCAGGCATTATCAAAGCAAAGAACGGCACTCCAAACAGGGGGATAAGAACTGCATAACTGTACTGCCAGTTCTTGGCCTTTCTCTTTATCTTGTGGGAGTGAAGGCGGGAAAGACTGCCCACTCCCAGAACCAGAGCAAAAGCACCCACAAGTGGTGCCCACTCGGTGTAGTAGTCAAACAGTGTCTGCGAGTACTGGTGGGGAATGAAATACTGTATCATGAACAGTATTCCGCCCACCATGACTATCGCAAGAGGAATCGATCTTTTCATAAAATCCTCTCCTTTCGGTGGGTTAGTCCACTATAGGCATGGTTACAACACTCTTAAGCCAGTCCAGGGTTTCTGTTCCAGCGATAATATCTGTGAGAGCAAGAAGCAGTCCCAGGGTAATAACAGCCATAATTATTCCCTTGCAGGCATCCTGCCCCTTGATGGAACCAAGCTGTTTGGGCTCCCGGCCAAGGTATGCGCTTGCAGCGTAAAGTTCTTCACCGATCAGGGTGTAGTCACAGGTTGTGATGAAGAACGGAAGCTGAGTAACAGCATCTGTTCCCGCAATCTGTATTGCACCTGAGAGTGAACCGGTTTCCGCAAGAATCAATGACTCTGCCCAGAACATTCCAAGATAAAAGTTCGTGGCAGGTTTCTCGCGCATCATTATACCGTTAACACCTGCGACAAATGCGAACTGGCTCTGGGTTAGGAAGAAAACGCTGTCCTTGTCGAAGGCATCAGGTCTTCCAGCTTCCATGTAAGCCTGTTTCACTGTTTCTTCAGCGATAGTGTAAACAATGGGATCACGGTTGGGAACAAGAAGAGGTGTACCGTACTCGGCCACCTTTTTTGCAACGCGACCAAGAATTGTGATACTGGCAATAGTTGCCACATCGCTGATAGTTGAAAGCCCCGGTACATAGAGAATTGGCTTACCCATCTCTGTTGCACGGCCGATGGCCTCATCGATCGCCTCAATACCTGCTATTGGGCGAAGATACATTTCAACACCGCGCTGTGCAGCATGGAAGTAGAAGAGTATCAGACCAAGAAAGAGGACGCAGCCTACAAGTACTCTGGTTTTACCTGCATGATAGATCTGACCAGAAGCAACTTCCTGGGCCGTGACCGGGTCACTTGGAACCTCAGCACCGTTGAGATACATGGCTGCAACCTGGTATTCATACTGAACTCCCGGTTCAACTATGAAGTCAGGGTCGTAACCGTCGACGAACTCAGCTCCCTCATCCGCATCTATGGTTCCCACAAGGAGTAGTTCTTCTTCACCCAGGGTTCTGCGGTAAATTGCATATCCAGCGAAGTTCTCATTGTCGGCTTCGCTGCCTGGATCAAAATAAAGCAGTAGGCCATCACCTGCATCGTTGGGATAATCAGCCACAACAATGTTACCCGGAGCAACCATACCGTCACCAAGGGTGGATGATACCGTTGAAGCTGTTATCTCTGCTTCAACCTCCCCCACAAGCGCAGCTTCCTCTGCGGTTTCTGCTGTTTCTCCGGTTTCCGCAGACTCGGCAGGAGGTGGATCCTCCCCTTGAGCCCAGGCAAGACCGGTGGCCAGCAGCAGTGCAAGAAGCAGTGCCGGTACCTTTCTCAGCATGTTTCTACCTTTCGGTTTGAGATAAGTTTCATCTATTTAAAGAAATCTATGATTATGCTTGCAACTTCTGTACCGACTCTGCCTGAAGCACCCTTGCTGCCTGCACCGATATGCGGTGTGGCAACACTCTTTGGATGAGCTATCAGCGGGCAGTTCTCGGATGTGGATGGCTCTTTCTCGTAAACATCAACACCGGCTGCGAACACCTTGCCGGAATCAAGAGCATCAACAAGAGCAGCCTCGTTGATGGTTCCACCGCGAGCACAGTTAACGATGATCACATTGTCTTTCATCATGTCGAACTGAGGCTTGTCAAGAATGTAATGGGTTGCATCATTGTGAGGAATGTGCAGACTGATGACAGTTGACTCTTTGCAGAGAGTCTCAAGGTCGACCTTTCTCGCACCGTCAACAACTGCGTTCTCGATAAAAGGATCGTAGAAAATAACATCCATATCGAATGCTTTTACACGCTTTGCAACTTCTTTTGCTATGCGGCCGAAACCGATAAGACCAAGTGTTCCGTGCCAGAGTTCAAGCCCCTTGCCGTACTGCTTTTTGTTCCACTCTCCCTGCTTCATAGTTCTGTCTGCAACGGGAATGTAACGGCAGCAAGCCAGCATGTGCCCAAGGGCAAGTTCAGCAACTGCCACAGAGCTGGCACTGGGAGTATTTCTTACGGAAATTCCAAGTGCTTCGGCCTCTTTTACATCAATATTATCAAGACCAACCCCACCGCGAACGATGAGCCTCAGTGTATCCTTGCAGCGCTCGAGAACAGGCACTCTTACTTTGGTTGCACTTCTTACCACCATTGCATCGTAAGCAGGTACTGTTTCAAGAAGACCGTCCTGATCCATACCTGTTTTTACCGTTACTTCAAGCCCTGCATTCCTGAGCATATCGATTGCCGAATCGGCAACTGCATCGCAAATAAGAACCTTTTTCATTTTAATCCTCCACCCTGGGGTTAAATTGCTAATCGGTAACAAGGTAGCCCTAGCTAGTGAAAGCTATTGCACAGACCACTGGAAGTCAATGGATTTTAATTATTCAGCGCTGTTCTCACCTTCCCTGCTATTGCTTCCGCAGTGAGGCCGCAGTGAGCCATAACCTCTTCAGGTGTACCACTGCAACCGAATCTGTCGTTAACACCTACCGGGATGATCCGTCTGGGACACTTCTCAGACATGTACTCGGATACAGCACCGAAAAGCCCACCGGTTATCTGATGGTCTTCTGCGGTAACGATCAGTTCTGAAGTGTCTGTCAGCTGCTTTATCAGCCGGGTATCAAGAGGCTTGATGCTTACCATATCAGCAACGGAAACCTCTATACCCTTCTTTGAGAGCATTACAGCAGCTTCAAGTGCAATGGCAACCATGGCTCCCACTGCAATTATCGAAGCGTGCTTGCCTTCTCGAAGCAATCGACCCCTGCCTGGGACAACAGATTCATCCCTTCTGTACAACTCCGGGACCGGATTTCTGCCATATCTGATGTACACAGGTCCGTCTATCTCAAGAGAGGAAAGAACAGCCTGCCGTGTCTGGTTGGAATCCGCAGGAACAAGCACTGTCATATTGGGCAATACTCTGGTTATCGCAATGTCCTCAAGCGCCTGATGGGTAGCTCCGTCAGGACCAACGCTGGTTCCACCATGAGCTCCTCCGATCCGGACATTCAAATTCATGTTGCATATAGAGGTACGGATCTGATCCCAGGCCCTTCCAGCGGCAAAAACAGCATAGGTACTGTAGAACGGAATAAAATCAGTAAGAGCAAGCCCTGCACAGTACTCGGCCATGTTCTGTTCGGCAATACCAAGGTTGAAGAACCGGTTGGGAAATTTGTCCCTGAAAGCAATGGTGCCGGTTGATCGACTTACATCACCGTCCACTACGATAACCCGTTCATCCTTTTCACCGGCTTCAAGGAGACCCTCCACATAGCCTTCCCGGGTGGCTCTCATGCAAGCTCCTCCAGAGCTTTCTGAAGTTGTTTATCATCCGGTGCCCGGCCATGCCATAAAGCCTGATCTTCCATGAAGGAAACGCCTTTCCCCTTCACAGTCTCTGCCAGTATGACAAGAGGCTTTTCTGAATTTGTGGAGAAAGCTTTTTCTATGTCATCCGGATCATGACCATCACAGGTGGTCACAGCCCAGCCAAAAGCCCTCCATTTGTAAGCAAGAGGTTCAATCGGCATGACCTCTTTAACAGCATCATCAAGCTGAACCCGATTGCGGTCAACAATGACTGTGATATTCGTCTGTTCAAGGGCGGGAATTGACATGGCAGATTCCCAGATGCTACCCTCCTGAAGCTCACCATCGCCCAGTATGCAGAAGACTCTTCCAGGATTCTCCTTCAGGGAAAGACCCAGGGCCATACCCGCTGCAATACCCAGACCCTGACCCAGGCTTCCTGTGGAACAGTCAAGACCCGGGAGGCTCTCCATGTGAGGATGACCGGCAAGGTCGGAACCGAATTTCCTAAGGGTCTCAAGTTTCTCTGGTGAAAAATACCCCCGTCTTGCAAGTACTGAATAAAGCGCCGGGGCACCGTGTCCCTTTGAAAGGACAAGTCTGTCTCTGTTCTCCCACTCCGGATCGTCTGGGTCAATCTTCATTTCTTTCCAGTAAAGATGTATCAGGATCTCTACAAGAGAGAGACTTCCTCCCGGGTGACCACTGCCTGCGCTGTGTATCATCCGGAGAATATCCTCTCTGATAACCCTGGGGGATATCATTACTTCTGGGCCGCTTCCCAGTCTTTTCTGAACGAATCAAGCCCTTTGTCGGTGAGAGGATGAAGGATTGACTTCTTTATCACTGAATAGGGAACAGTTGCAATATGAGCCCCGGCAAGAGCTGCTTCAGTGATGTGATTGGGTGTTCTTATTGAAGCAGCAATTATCCTTGTTCTGAACCCATGGATCTCGAACATCTCTGCCAGGTCTTCAACAACCTGCATTCCATTGGATCCTGCGTCATCAAGTCTTCCAACGAATGGGCTGACAAAGGTGGCGTTTGCACTGGCTGCAAGTAATCCCTGCGCTGCGCTGAAGACAAGAGTTACATTACAGGGAATCCCCTCTTCCTCTAGAACTGCACATGCTCCAATTCCTGCAGGAGTACAGGGAAGCTTGATGATCACATTCTCGTGCCAGTTTTTCTTTGCACGACCCTCCTCTATCATCCCCTCCATATCCTCACTGATAACCTCGGCACTCACAGGACCGTCCACAATGTCACAGATCTCTCGAATCACCTCAAGGAAATCCCTGCCCTCCCGGGCGATGAGAGTTGGATTGGTGGTAACCCCTGCAAGAACTCCCCACCCGGCTATTTCCCGTATCTCGTCCACATTTGCGGTATCAATATAAAGTTCCATCAATTTCTCCCTTACAGATCCAGATCTGATCTCTGAGCTTTTTCTTTCAAAACAGGTATCGGAACATAACCGGTAAGCAGGGTCTTGGGTTCATCAAAACCGAAGTTTATCTTCAACTCCCACTCACTCCCCCTTCTTTTAGCAGAGACCACAACACCCTTACCATAACGGGGGTGTTTAACAAGATTACCCCTGCTGTACTTCGAGGCGGATTGTGGTGGCGGAGGTAAAACTATCTTTGATTCCGGCTTCCCCACAGGAGGTACAGGCATATGAGTATCGTGCATTTCATCATCTGCAACCTCAGCCAGGAATCTGCTGGCTCCCATGGGAAAAGCTCCCGGCCTGGGTCTGTTTGTACACCATGTAAGGAAAAGCCTCTCCCTGGCCCGGGTAATTCCCACGTACAAAAGCCTTCTTTCTTCCTCCAGATCCTTTGGTGAATACTCCTGGTGTCTTATGTAAGGAAGCAGTCCCTCTTCCAGACCTGAAACAAATACACAGTCAAACTCAAGCCCTTTGGCGCTGTGAAGGGTCATCAACACAAGCTTATCGTCACCGGAGTATGTATCAGAGCTTGAAAGCAGGCTCTGTTCAGCCAGGAAACCGGGAAGACCACCCTCGGGATTCCTGGAGTCAAATTCTGCGGCATAGCTCCTTAACTCCCTTATGTTCTCCAGTCTGGTCTCGTCGGCTACCTCGCCAGACCCGTAGAGGTCCAGAATCCCTGTAAAATCAAGTACCCTGTCAACAATATCGCTGGAGGTATCTCCACTCGCCACGCCATCCATGCAGGAGCGAAGATTCCTGCCCAGGTTCTCAAGAGCAGTTTGAGCTCTATTGACAATACCGGGGATCGAACCACTTTTCTCGAGGGTGGTTACCACGTCAGTGCCATTCTGCTCCTGCCACTGAAAAAAGTTCAGCTGTCCCTTTGCCCCTACACCTCTCACTGGCTTGTTCAGAACTCTCCTGAAACTGCCAGTATCAGTCGGGTTAACAATAACTCTGAGATAGGAAACCACATCCTTTATCTCAGCTCTCTCAAAGAACCGGACAGTGCCGACAACTTCGTAGGGTATTCTCATTCTGCGGCACATGTTCTCCAGAGGCAGGGACTGGGCGTTTGTCCTGAAAAGAACAGCGATCTCTTTCCACTCTGTACCGTCGCTGTTCAGGTCGCGGGCTGCAGAAAGTATGAAATGAGCCTCGTCCTCCGGTGCAACAGTCTGCCTGACCTGAACTTTTTCCCCGGGACCAAGGATGGGTTGGAGAGTTTTTCCGTGTCTGCTCCGGTTGTGCTTAACCAGTGAGGAGGCTGCCTGAAGAATATTACCTGTGGAACGATAATTGGTCTCCAGTCTAACGGTCTTTACGTCAGGGTACTCATCAGGGAACTGAAGAATGTTCTCTACTCTTGCACCGCGCCAGCCGTAGATAGACTGATCATCATCACCAACAACAGTGACTACAGTGTTCACGCCTGCAAATTCCTTCAGTATCTCATTCTGAACTCTGTTGGTATCCTGGTACTCATCAACAAGAATCCTGGTAAACATATTTGCATAGTATTTCTTTATGTCACTATTTTGACGCATCGCCAGCAGGACCTGTGTCAGCAAATCGTCGAAGTCAAAAGCGCCGCACTTCTTCAGTTCCTCGTCGTATTTCTGATAGACTGCAGCAAGTGATTCCTGGTACGGTGTTGATGCGCTGGAAAGGGCTTCCTCTGCTGATATAATGTCATTCTTCGAGTTTGATATGTATCCCCTCACCGCTCCCACAGTGAGTTTTACAGGAAGCTCAACAGTTTTCAGTATTCTTCTTAAGAGTGTTTTCTGGTCATCTCCATCGTAAATGGAATAGTTCTCTGAAAATCCCAATGTACGAGCTTCTCTTCTAAGGAACCAGGCGCAGACACCATGGAAAGTTCCCATTCTCAGTCTTATACTGTGATCATTCAACTGGGTATAGATCCTCTGCCTCATTTCACCGGCGGCCTTGTTGGTAAAAGTCATGGCAAGTATCTCCCAGGGCTTTGCGATCCCAGTGTCAATAATCCGGGCAATTTTCGCAGTAAGTACCCTGGTTTTCCCGCTACCGGCACCTGCAAGAACAAGAAGATGACCGCTATTATACTGTACTGCTTCCTGTTGGTCTTTGTTAAGTGTAATGCTTGATTTTTGTGGCACAGTTATTGCTTTCTATTCAGTGGTTGAGATAATTCTTAAAAGAGATGAGGATACCATAATGAACAAACCCGGATTCAGAAGCTGGTTGAAGTTGCTGGTGGCTATGGCAACACTGCTGGTTCTTATTCTGACAACATGGCCGGTCTGAAAACCCCTCCAGATCAGTCAAAGTGGATAAAGGATTTATCCGTTTGACCCGGGTTTCCCTGCGGACAATTGGTCGACCCCTCCGATTGTCCGCCTTCTTCTTATAGACTGTTTTTTCTGCTGCCATTTACTATCGTAATACCACTGCTGGTTCCAATTCTTGAAGCTCCGGCTTCAACCATTGCAACCGCTTTTTCATAATCTCGAATTCCACCTGAAGCTTTCACCCCTGTTTGAAGACCCACGGTATTCCGCATTAACACAATGTCCGGCACAGTTGCACCGCTTTCTGAAAAACCAGTACTGGTTTTTACAAACGCGGCTCCTGCATCCATTGAGATAGAGCATGCGGTTATCTTCTCCTCCCTTGTGAGAAGACATGTTTCCAGAATGACTTTCACCGGTATCCCTGAAACAGAATCAACGACATCCTTAATAACTCTGAGTACTTCGGAATTCTCCCCCTGCTTCAAGAGACCAACAGGAAGAACCATGTCAACCTCACCGGCACCTCGTAAAACCACCCATTCAGCCTCTTTTGCAACAAGCGGAGTTGCTCCCAGAGGAAACCCCACAACGGAACAGACGAGGGGGTATTCCCCTTCAAGAAGCTCTACCGCAAAAGGAACCCAGACCGGGTTCACACATACAGAACAAAACCTGTACTCAATTGCTTCAGCACAGAGTTTCTCAATCATGGCTCCTGTTGTGTCCGGTTTCAGAAGGGTATGGTCAATGAGAGAAGCTAAATTCATCTGTTTCTATAATTCCTCTCTCATAAATAGAAGAGTTATCTCACCGGCCTGCACACCCACAGGTTCATGGGTAAAGGTTCTGCCATTAACAGTAACGCTCACAGGCCAGGTTCCAGGAGACACCTGGAGACGGGCCATCTGAATCTGTGCAGGCAGAGTAAGCCATGCCCGGAGGTCAGCCTGTTCAGTTGCTGCACCGATGATACTTAGAACAAGGCCTACCCCTGAACTTACATTCTCGTTGTCTGTAAGCTGTTCAGTGATATTCTCTCCCAGATTAGCCAGACCTGCTTTCACTGCAATGCGAGCTGCTGACCGTACAACATTCCTGCCAGCCTCATCCTCAAGATTTTTCCTGGCGATGCCATTCAGGTCTTCCACCAGAAAAAGCTCTGTTGATCTTCCCCCTGCAGAAAGAGAGCCGGCTACCCGTCTTCTGGGAAAACCGGGGATTATCGGTAGAGACAAACTGTAGACCCTGTCGTCAACATACACGGAGAAGCTGGAGGCTATTCTGGATGAGATATTGCCCAGCTCAATAACTGCAACTATCTCTCCCATGTCAGCGGTAGGTCCGGACCCCTGCCAGCTCAGTTCCGGCCACTGGTTCTCGAATGTGGACAGGAGGCTCTCAAAGCCGGTGAAGTTTGCCAGACGCATTGCATCGGACTTAAGCTGATACGGTGCGGAAAGACCGTACTCCTCTGAATAAGTGGAGTCATAAGTGGTCAGTGCAAGGCGATAGCTGATGAGAGCATCGTCGTAATCACCATCCATCTCGTAGAGAACTCCCATGAAGTACCGGACAAATGCATCATCAGTGTATCTATTGGGATTAGACTGGTACCTTGCATTGATCTCTTTCAGCTTCTCATTCACCCGCCTGGCCTCGACAACAGCATCCTCAATATTCCCGGAAGCTGCATAACTAGAGGCCAGACAGTAGTTGATGAATACTTTCTCATAGTCCGCACCGCGGAATTCCAGAGCAAGGTCACTGGTGACCATTGACTGTGCCTGCTGCCCCAGGTCAGTTCCCCGGAGGTTATCACTTAATCTGTCCCCCTGAAGAAGAACGGCCTGGGCAAGTCTCTGCTGCCCGGCATATCTGGCAAGATTACCAAGCTCCATAAGGTAGAGAAGGCGATCCCTGCCGGTGCTGTCAGGGAAAACTTCCTTCAATCTTGAAATAGCTTCTGAATTAAGGCCTTGATCCATGTCCCTTATAACAGGTGCCATGGTGTTTGTGTATGCCACAGCACAGGACATCACAAGAACAGACACTGCAAGAACAAGGATTTTTTTCATGCTACCACTCTATGACCTTTTTGATCTCAGTGGATCCCATCCAGACCTTCAGGGCAGTCTCAACATCGATCAGCTCGATATTCACCTGGTAGAAGATCGCCCTTGTATCATCTGCCTGGTCTTCAATGGAGTTGACTGTTCCAGTCATCACATAGTCCGCTCCAACCTCACGGCCGAACTCTGCAGCAGTAGAAGGAGATGCAAAGATTGTCTGATCTCTTCTCTCACCACGGACCTCATCGCGTTCAGCGCCTCCAGCAGCTATCAGGAACTCTCCTGAATTCAGCAGAGATCTTTCGATCTCTGACATAAAAACATCAACATTGATGTGCTCTGTACTCTGGTTACGAACTCCACCCACAACAATAACAGGGACCTCTGCTACTCTTCCATCGCTCCTGTCGGTTCGTACGTCAAACCATCTTCCGTGAAGGCACTGATCAACAATTGAGTCCGCCACAATGCGGGCATCTGTATCATTCCAGTAACCGCTTAGGTCAGTAACGGTATCTGTTTCGGTTCTGGTAACTTCCCTGCTTCCACAGGCTGTAACAGCAAGAAGAACAAAAACTGCTGTAATAAGAAACACTTTCATTTCCTGACTCCTTTCAGAAATAGTTAAGGAACCTCAATGGCTCCCCTGAATATCACATTGAAATAACCCATGTCTCTGCTGGTGGACGAGATCAGCGGCTCACTGAGAGCCTTGAACAGGGTAATGTAAGTTACATCTACTGAAACCGCAGTGGAAGTGGGGTCACCACCGAAAACGGTTCCGGTCAGCTCCCACATTATCCTCTCATTAGCAGAACTGTAGCCGGCAAACATGGCCTGAGCATTCAGAGTGCCCAGCATCTCGCCCATGGTTGACTGCATCTGCCCTGCAAAAGCCTGCATGGCATCGTAAGAATCCCATGTATCTATCAAACCGCTTGAAGCTGCCGCTTCCATCTCCGCCAGCGTGGGCAGCCTCTTTCCGGAATCCGACAGGAAAGACTGAGCTCCACTCCAGGTTATGGCTGCAACAGGATTCTCAAGACACTGCGAAGGAACTGTTATGCCTCCGCCCTGATCACCTATGAAAGGTGTAAAGACTAGAAACTGCATTGTTTCGTCACCACCACCAGTGATGATTATTCCCAGTTCGGTCACACCGAATCCCGATCCATTCAACCATGGAATAAAACCCCTGTATGTAACCGGTTGTTCGTCAATAAAAAAGGCGGATACATCCACAGTGATCCCGTTAACTTCAACAACTGTTGCAGGTACATAAACCATTCCCTCGGGAGGCTGTGGAAGGTGACAATAAACACAGAAAGACCCCTCGTTCTCCCCACCGCAAGCTGGGCACTGCCAGGCGGAAGCTGACACGGCAAAGGATGCCAGTATAAGAAGTACCAATCTCATAAGCGCAAACGACCTCCTTGCAAAACTAAAATTCTGTTGACATTGTGAAGTAATACTCGGGTTTCTGACTGACGCTGGACAGATCCGTTCTCCAGGCTATATCAGATCTTAATACGAAAAAACCAACGTTAAGACGGAATCCAACTCCAAAGGACATCTTGATATCCTTCAGTCTGTACCCTCCCTGGCCTGTGGCACCCTTAAAGGTACTCAGATCGTTGGAAACAAAACCCAGGTCAGTGAAGATAACACCTCTGCCACGGGTAATTGTCATGGGGATAGGTGCAGCAAGACTGAGATAGTTTATAATGGGGAACCGGAACTCAAGAGATCCAACTCCGTATCTGGTTCCGTTCATTGAAACGTAATCCCAGCCACGAAGAAGATCTGCATAACTGGAATAGAACTGGTAGACATCTCCCACACCTTCTACATCTCCGGTGCTTCTTCTGTGAGGGAGAGTTCCACCAAGGAAGAATCTCTGCTTGTCTTGACCAAAGCTGATGCCGCCAGCCAGTCTGGTGGCAAGTGTAACCTCCGAAGATATCCAGGTGTATTCCCGCAGATCCACCATGGCTGTGAAGTACTCTGCGTTGTCCCAGAAACCGGGTGCGTAATCAAAAACAACGCTCATTCTACTTCCTACACGCGGGCCAACGGCTCCCCACAGAGCATTATCGTAAACCAGGTTGGTTTGAACAGAAAAGATATTCTCTCTAAAAAGCAGATCATTTGACCAGAGGCCTTCTCTGGAAAGTCTTCTGTAGTTACCAACCAGGCCAGCTCTGAGTGCCTTTGTGAAGGGATAGTTAACTTCCAGCATCCCGCCGAGATTTAAATCCCGCACATAATCCCTGTATCCAGCAGAATCCTCAAAAACATACCTGGACACAAAACGGTAAACTGCTCCACCAGACTGGAAGCGATGCTTCATGTTGCTGTATAGAACCGCTAGATCCATGTCATTGATCTGTCCGCTGAAGTTGGCCAGAATACCCATCTGGTGCAGAGCAAGCATATCACTGAAAATAAAGTAGGTGTTGCCGGTAAGCCCAGAGTAAGAATCGAATCCCGCGTTTGCAGAGACATGATCAAGTGAGAACTCAGGTTGATAGGGAGAAACTCTCCAACTACCGGTCTCATAGTGATTAAATTGCTCAGGCATTCCTCTGTCACCACACACATGAACAGAACATGGAGATTCACATCTCCTTGTGGTCAGGTCATGGACCACAAACAATCCTGAACCGGACCAGTCAGAAGCCTGGAACAAAGCTATCCCCGATGAATCAGCCCAGGAGGGTGACTTAGGTGTGATATAAAGGTCAGTAAGTCTCAGGATAGGAAGAGAATCCCCCTGCAGCAGGTAGAAGTTGGGGTTTCCGTACTCTGAAGAAATGAAGATGACACCTGAAGGGGTTTCCACAGGTGAAGAAAGATCCTCATGGCAGGAATGTGCCACTTCAAAAGTTCCGTCTGTCTGCCAGCACTGAATGGTTCTTTCCCCCAATTCAGGGATCTCGGAAACACACCAGATACCACTCTCTCCCCACCAGAGATCAAATTCCCCCTGTTCATTATCGCTTACCCTGGAAAGGGTCTCAGACCCAATGTCATAAAGCCAGATATCCAGAGTAGCGTTTTGAAGGGCACTGAAAGCTATCCGGCCTCCAGTCGGATCCCAAACGGGATCTCTTATCATCTCGAATTCCAGAGGAAGAGTTACAGGGTCTCCGTCCATGGATGAAATTCTGATACCATCGCCGACCACCTGGTGAAAAGCAACAGCTATTGAGTCTGAGCCTGGAGAAAAAGCCATTGTTCTGTACATTGGTGAAACCGATTCCTCGAATACACCGCCACCACTCACAGGTCTGAATATCTCCTCACCGTCCACCGCTGAACGAACCACTCCGGAAAAGCGGGCATGGTGGTATTCGCATCCAGCAACCTTGGATCCATCAGGCGAAATAACGGGTCCTGCAAGAACAACCCGGGAAGCCCTGTGACCCTCTCCCTGAATAATAGGTGTCCCTAAATCGGAAGGGCTTTCCCCATCTATCACATCTGCCCAGTAGGTTTCTCTGGCCCATTCAATAAATCTTTCGCTGAACTGATCAACTGTCATACCGAATGCTTCCCGAATGGAACCCTCGATACCGTCCTGGCCTCTCATGTGCCTTACAAAATCGTGATATCTCTCTTCACCGTAACGCTCGTTCATGAAATGGTAGATCGCCTGGCCCTCACGGTAAACCAGGTAGTCTCCCCTGTGGTTGAGTTCTCCCACAGTAGCAATGGAGTTGTTGATGACCATATCTCTGAACTCGATCTCACTGGCAGTATCCCATCCAAGAGATGTGTACTCTGCCAGACCCTCCATCACCCAAAGTGGAGCTTTGCTTCTAACAATATCTAAAAGCCTTCTACGATAAAGCATATCGAACACATAAGCATGATTAAGTTCATGGGCGAGGACATGTCTGTATTCGCTCCATATTCCTGTGTAAGGCACGGCAATTCTGCCTTTGTAGAACTCAGTGAACCCACCAACACCCTCACCCATGTCCCCCTGCATCAGTGTTGTCTGCCTGAACCGGGAAGGAGAACGGTAGATAATTATGGGGATCGGGTCAGAAGGAAGATAATCGAAGGTGTCTCCCAACAGACGAATCTCCCTCTCTGCAATAACAACGGTGCTTTCCGCTACACTTTCAGTTCCTGCCTCATAGTAAACATGGAAATGGGTAGAATGGATCATCCACCAGTCATCATCTGTTCCAGTTATCTTCGTTCTACCATACTCAGTGGCAAACAAGGACAGAGAAATCAGCAAAGGTATAAAAATAAAGATCCTCAAGATTCTCCCTTCAGAAGAAACCACCCCACAATCTATGTATTATAGCATCGAGAGCCGGGAATGTGCCCGTTCTCTCTTCCTTTGCATATTAGAGACATGAAGAAAAGAGCATTTATACTGATGGCATTCATTCTCATAAGCTCCTGTGGCGATAAACCAGCCACGGAACTCACTCCTGAGCAGTTGAATACCATATCAGAAAACGCAGGTATGCTTGCCCGCAACCTGGCTTATCTGCCATCTGACTCCAGCTGGTCAGAAGCCCCTGATGAGGCTCTCACAGCAGAACTTGAACTGATGGCTGAAAAACACACAGACGTATGGCCATTGTTTTTCAGAGCTGCTGCAGATACAGCGAACAAACTTGAACAACTGGAACTGCAGGCTCAGCAGGAAGCGATTCAGGCGGAATTGCTGTAACAGACCCTTACCGGGTCAAGCTCCACATTCTTGTGCAACCATGTTTTAGTTGCATGATCAGATCTTCCTTTTTCAGTTCTAACGGACCCGGGTAACCACTCTTGATATGTCCTTGAAGATCACTGTGGCAAAGAGGAGAAGCAGAAGCATGATGCCGATATGCTGTGCTACCTGTACCACCTTGGTGGATGCCGGTTTTCCCCGAATGCCTTCATAAAGGATGAAGAGGAACTGTCCGCCGTCCAGAATAGGCAGGGGAAGCAGGTTGAATCCCATAATGGCCAGGGAGAAGTAGGCTATTGTCTCAAGAAATCTGGAAAGACCAAAAGCAGCTTGCTGACCAAGTGTTTCCGCAACAAACACCGGACCACCAGACATCTCAATTAACTCAGCGGGTCTGGCGATCATCTTGATAAGGCTTGTGAAAAAGGTTCCCGCACCATCCAAAGCAGCCTGAACACTGACAACAAGAGCTCTGCCAACGGGCAGTTTTATCGTCCGAGTCTCTCCTTTGGCTGTTACTCCGATAAGGCTTCTACCCTCATAGCTCATAGGTTCAACCCAGGCTGTATCCAGTGAACCGTTCCTTAGATAGACCAGCTCAAGGAATTGCCCTTCGAATTTTAACACTTCCTGCTGCAGTTCTGAGAAATCAACCACAGGAATGGAGTTAACTGAAATGATGCTGTCTCCGGATCTGATACCGGCCTCGTACGCAGGCATACCAACGGAAGATTCAACAACAGTGGGCAACAGGGGAATGAAGCCTGGGATGCTGTCCAGTGGAAGATTAAAAGGAAGAGTAAAAGTTTCGCTTCCTCTCTGTACCAGGAATTCACCACTACCATGCTGTTCCACCAGATCATAAAGGTCCGACCAGTTCTCAACAGGAGTACCTGAAACCTGAAGAATGATATCTCCCGTTTCAAGCCCCTCCATGTGAGTACTGCCTACAACTGTGCTTACCACAGGAACCTCAGTGCCAACAACGCCCAGTACAACAAACATGAGAAACGCAGCAAGAACAAGGTTCATAGCAGGGCCTGCAAGTACAACAAGAGATCTCTTCCACCAGGCGACGGGGGAAACGCTCTCGGTTCCAACGCCTAGATCAACCTTTACATAACCACCCAGCGGAATAGAGCCGATACAATACTCGGTCTCCCCTGCCTTTTTCCTGAAAATGAATGGAGGGAAACCAATGCTGAATCTTTCCACAGGAAGCCCTACTGCTTTTGATACCCAGAAATGACCCAGCTCGTGAAAGAAAACGATCATTCCAAGACCAACAAGAACCGCCACTACAGAGAGCATATACGATCAACCGCCTTTCGGGCATTTCTTCGCGCTGTGGAATCCACACTCAATATGTGGGCAAAATCTTCAACAGGCACTGCCTGTGTAGAAGCAAGAACTTCGTCGATCACTGCAGAAATTGCTCCGAAGGGCAATCTCCTTTGCAGGAAAGCTTTAACAGCTATTTCATCTGCTGCATTGGCAGCAGTGGGTGCTGTACCACCTGTATCACCGGCGGAAAGAACAGAGAAGAATGCAGGGTAGCGTTGTTCTTCCATGGCCTGGAAGGAAAGGTCTCCCCAGTCAAGCGGATTATCATTTGATACGGCATAAGTGGGAAGTTCCGGGTAAAGAAGAGCCCATGCAATGGGTATCTTCATGTCCGGAAGACCAAGAAGAGCCTTCCAGGCACCATCAGCAGATTCAATAAAAGAGTGAACAACACTGCTTCTGTGTATGACCGCATCAACGGGAATACCGGGAAAAAGAGCCCTTGCTTCCAGAACCTCGAACGCCTTGTTCACCATGCTTGCAGAGTCAACGGTTATTCTACCACCCATATCCCAGGTTGGATGGGCCAGGACCATCTCGGGAGATGCATTATAGATATCTCCCTTCTCCGTGTCCCGGAGTGAACCGCCTGAAGCTGTAAGGGTAATTCTTCTAACTTTTCTGGTCTCTCCCTGGAGACATCGAAAGATCGTGCTGTGCTCGCTGTCAACGGGAATAACAAGAGCTGAAGACAAGTGTTTTTCCAGTAGATCACTCCCCACAACAAGACTTTCCTTGTTTGCAAGAGCGAGAGGGATATCCATTTCCTGCGCGATAAGACTGGCTTTAAGCCCGGCACTGCCCACAATGGCGTTCAATACCATATCTGCACCATCAATAGCCTTTAATAGAATACCATCCTCTTCGCCTGAACTGGTACAGGAGGAAAAAACCGGAGAGTATCTGTCTGTCTGTTCCTTCAGTTTCTCAACAGAAGAACCGCAAACGATAGAGTAAAGCTCAAGCTCAGAGCTTTTTTCAATTACTTCGAGAGCTTGACTACCGATAGACCCTGTGGAGCCAAGAACAGCTACCCGCCTGCTCATCAGGTTATGATCTCAAACAAATGCAGAACTGCCAGGGCAACTGGAGCTACAACCACTGCACTATCAAATCTGTCCAGTATTCCACCGTGACCAAGAAGAATACTGCCTGAATCCTTCACACCGGCATCCCTTTTCAAAGCAGATTCAAATAGATCTCCGTAAACACCGGCAATCCCTCCGGCAAAACCCAGAACGAGCAGTGGAACCACTGCAATATCAGTAAAGTGTCCCACAGCAAGAGCACCAACAATTGATCCCGCCAAGCCTCCGAAAAAACCTTCCCATGATTTCTTTGGACTGACCCTGGGCAAAAGCTTGTTCTTTCCCATGGAAACACCAACAAAGTAAGCTGCACTGTCTCCAACCCAGCAGATGGCGAGCACAACAAGAACAACAGAGGGTCCCAAATTCAGGAACAGCCTGCCCATAAGACCAAATCCCATGGCGTAAAGAGAAGCCAGGCCTGCGGTGCCGGCCATTCTTCTTCTGGAATGCTCAGGACCGGAACTGTGAAGAACGGTAATGGCAACAGCGGCTCCAGGCAGAATTAACGCTGGTATTTGAAGAACATGCTCCACTGCAATAAAATAGCTGCTAATGCCACAAAAAAGTGCAATTAAGATCCTTGAGATACAGTTCAAGCCGTTGGGGGTACAGAGGGAGGCAGATTCAAAACCCGCAAGCAGTGAAAGGGTTGAGAAAAGAAAGAGTCCCCAGATCACAGGAAGCTCGAAAAGTACAATAAGAAAGAGTACTATTCCCGGGATGGCAATAAGCAATCGACCTGAAAGTTTGGGAAATCTCATCTTCTTACTCCACCCCCCCGAATCTGCGTTTTCTGCTTCTGTACTCATCCAGACATTCACGAAGCTGCTCTGCATGGAAGTCCGGCCATAGGACCGGAGTAAATACAAGCTCGCTGTACGCGGATTGCCATAAAAGGAAGTTGGACAGTCTCTGTTCTCCACTTGTTCGTATAACTACCTCAGGATCAGGGACATCCGGATTGTACAGATGAGAGGAGATCATCTCCTCGGAAATATCATCAGCCTGGAAGGCTCCTGAAACAATGGCTGACGCAATTCCTGCAAAGGCATCACGGAGCTCTGCTCTGCCGCCATAGCTTAAAGCCAGTATCAAGTTGAGACCTGTGTTGCCTGATGTGCGCTCCATGGCTGATTCAAGATCTTTTCGGGGACCGGAGGGAATATCAGACAGTCGTCCAGTAGTACGGATCTTGACATTCTTTCTGTGAAGTTCATCAACATTTCCCTTAATAAACCGGCTCAGAAGCTTCATGATAAAGCTTACCTCGGCTTTAGGGCGGGACCAGTTCTCCGTGGAAAAAGCAAACAGTGTCAGATACTCAACACCGATCTCACCACAAACCTCAACAGCATCGTGTATGGATCTCTCCGCAGCATTGTGACCCTTTATCCTGGGGAGTCCTCGCTTGCGAGCCCACCTGCCGTTACCATCCATGATAATGGCAATATGTCGCAAATCCAGCACAGGATCAGATTTCAAGAATGTCTGCCTCTTTGAGCTTCAAAAGTCTATCGATCTCTTTGACTGCTTTATCCACGATGACCTGAACATCGGCAAGAGATTTCTTCTCCTGATCCTCAGTGATACTTCCACTTTTGCAGGCCTTCTTCAGTGAATCATTGGCATCGCGACGGATATTCCTGATAGAAGTCTTTCCAACTTCGGCCAGTTTCTTAACATGCTTCACAAGATCCTTGCGCCGTTGATCACTGAGCTTGGGAATAGGGATCCGGATAACTGGTCCGTCAACATTTGCACGAAGCCCAAGATCGCTTGCCTCAATTGCCTTTGCAATAGCAGGAGCAGTGGATGCATCCCAGGGTTGGATCACAAGAAGTCTTGGCTCAGGAGCACTGATACCTGCAACCTGCTTCAGAGGCAGCGTATCTCCCCACACTTCAACTCTGATGTTATCCAGAAGGGCAGGGCTGGCCTTGCCTGTTCTTACCACGGACATCTCTTTGGATGTATTGAGTTGCGTTTTCTCCGCACGCTCTTCAAGGTCCAGAAGTATTTCCTCGTACATGGTCATTCCCCTTTCACAACCGTACCAAGGCTGTGATCCTTCAGGACTCTCACAAAATTGTACGGGTCTGTAATGTCAAATACGACAATTGGCAGCAGGTTGTCTCTTGCAACGGCAACTGCAGCAGCATCCATCACCTTCAGATCCCTTCTCAGAACCTCATCGTAGCTCAATTCGCTGAATCGAACTGCATCAGCAACAGTCATCGGGTCGGAATCATAAACACCATCAACCTTTGTTCCTTTGTAGAGAATACTGCATCCAGTCTGGGCAGCCCTGAGAGCTGCGGCAGTGTCGGTTGAAAGCAATGGATTTCCTGTTCCCCCTGCGAAGAAAATGATGTTTCCCTCTGCAAACAGCTCCTCAGCTCTTTCCGGTGAAAAGAGTTCGGCGCCAGCTTCAGGGACGGGAATAGCAGAAAGCACGGCGGCTTTGCCCCCGTGCTTCCTTACTGAATCAGATACAGCCAGACAGTTCATTACCGTGGCCAGCATCCCGATATAATCTGCTTTGGTTCTTGTAAAGGCTGAAAGCTCTCTGCCCCTTGCAAAATTTCCCCCACCGGTGACAACTCCAAGCTGATATCCCCCGGAGGCAACTTCCACAAGAACCTCAGCGATGGTAAAGACAGTATCCCGGTGAAACCCACTTCCGGCAGGCCCTGCCAGAATCTCTCCACTGAGTTTAAGAAGAACTCTGGGAGCTTTACCGGACCCATCATCCATACTAACCGCCTATCTGAAAACGCGCGAACCTGTTAATAACAGTGTTCTCTCCAATTATTGCTATAAGGGCTGTAACAGCATCCGATACCTTGCCTGTCTCGGAATCATGGATCCATTCCTGATCAAGAAGACAGATCTCACTGAAAAATTTGTCCATACGGCCCTCTACGATCTTCTCCTTAATATTCTCAGGCTTGTTTGATTCCGCAAGCTGCTTGAGAAGAAAGGCTTTTTCGTCCTCAACTTTTTCCGCTGGAACCTCATCACGGGAAACAAATTCAGGAGCTGCAGCCGCTATGTGCATAGCAACCTGCTTGCAAAATCCCTGAAATGCTTCCGTACGGGCAACAAAATCGGTTTCACAGTTGATCTCCACAAGAACACCAAGTTTACCAGGTCCGTGAATGTATGAGAATACCAGACCCTCATTTGCCTGCCTGGACGCCCTCTTGGCTGCTACCTTGACACCTTGTTCCCGGAGGACCTTCAGTGCTGCTTCAAGATCACCACCGGTTTCATCAAGTGCCTTTTTGCATTCCATCATGCCGGCACCTGAGATAGTTCTCAGCTCTTTTACTGTTTTTGCATCAACTGCCATATCTATTCCTCCGTGCCCTTTTCAGGTAAAGTTTCTTCCTTTGCATCTTCTTCTACTGGAGGCTCTACCTTTGGCTTAGGCGTTGGCTTAGGCTTAGGCTTAGGCTTAGGCTTAGGCTTAGGCGTTGGCTTAGGCTTAGGCTTAGGCGTTGGCTTAGGCTTAGGCTTAGGCGTTGGCTCAGGCGTTGGCTCAGGCGTAGCCGGGCTGGCTGCTTCAGTAGTTGCTTTTGCAGTAGCATCTGCTTTTGGGGGAGTCGGGGCTGCCCTCTTAGGAACAGGCTTGCGCTCTTGCCTCTGCCTGGGCTTTTCCTGCTCGGCTGGAACCTCTTCCACGTCACGACGCTTTCTGCCTTCGGCTCCAAGAAGAGCAGCATCAGCCAGAGCACCGACGATCAGGTCAATGGATTTAATTGCATCATCGTTTGCAGGAATAGGGTAATCCACCTCTGTAGGGTCACAATTGGTATCAACAAGAGCAATACAGGGGATCCCAAGTTTACGGGCTTCCTTCACAGCGATTGACTCTTTCTTGATGTCAACAACGATCACGGCACCTGGAATGCCCTTCATGTGTCTTATGCCCATGAGATATTTGTTGATTCTTTCCATCTCGCGGGTCTTCTGAAGGATCTCGCGCTTCTTGAACCCCTGGGGCCAGCCTTTTCTCTCCATGTCTTCCAGTTCCTGAAGACGGAGTATGCTTTTGTAGATGGTGTTGTAGTTAGTAAGTGTTCCACCCAGCCAGCGTTCTGTCATGAAGAACATTCCTGAACGCTCTGCATGCTCTCGGACACTTTCTCTTCCCTGCTTCTTTGTGGCAACGAAAAGAACATCCTTGCCTCCGGCGACAATGCGACTGACAAGGTTGATGGCATCTTCAAGATTCTTCTGAGTCTTTTTAAGATCGATGATATGGATACCGTTCCTGGCCATGAAGATATAGTTCTTCATCCGGGGGTTCCATCTCTTCTCCTGGTGGCCAAAGTGCACGCCGGCCTCCAGCAGGTCCTGAATTGAGGGGATCTGCATTTTTGTTCTATCCTTTCGGTTCTGCCTCCGATGGAAGCGGGCACCATCCCAATGGGACACCAGGCACCCGCCAAAAACCACCGTGTGTGTTACAAATACGGTTTAACGCTTGGAGAACTGGAAACGCTTTCTCGCTTTAGGCTGTCCGTATTTCTTTCTTTCAACAACTCTTGGGTCACGACGAAGCATACCAGCTGCTTTAAGAGGGTGTCTGTAATCAGCATTTGCCTCAACAAGAGCTCTTGCAAGACCCATCCTGACTGCCCCGGCCTGACCGGTAATTCCTCCGCCTTTAACATTGACAACGAGATCAAACGAGGCTGCCACATCAACGGTCAACAGTGGCTCCAGAGCATGATCCTTCTGCCTGAGCACACTGAAATAAACTTCAGGTGCCTTATGGTTGATAACTACTTTTCCTGAACCAGGCCTGAGATAGCACCTGGCTGTAGAAGATTTTCTTCTGCCAATTCCTATGTACTGTTCCACACTGCCCCCTGACTACTTGATCTCAAGTACCCTGGGCTGCTGTGCAGCATGGGTATGCTCGGGACCGGAAAAGATCTTAAGTTTCTTCAATTGAGCACTACTGAGTCTGTTCTTGGGAAGCATTCCCTTAACAGCATGGGTAAGCACTCTCTCTGGATGATCATCCATCATGTCACGCATCTTCGTTGCCTTCTGACCACCGGCATAGCCAGTGTGGCGGTAGTAGATCTTCTGATCAAGCTTGCGTCCTGTTACATGCATCTTGTCCACATTCACAACTACCACAAAATCTCCAGTGTCAATATGAGGTGTGTACACTGGTTTGTTCTTGCCCTGCAATATCATGGCAAGTTTGGCCGAGAGTCTTCCAAGGGTCTGATCAGTGGCGTCAACAAGCCACCAGTCCCTCTTGATTTCTCCGGCTTTCGCAGAGTAGGTCTTCACTATCCAAGCCTCCGGAAAAGGATGGGGTTCTTTATTATATCTTACTTCGTCCGCTATTATCAGGCTCCGGTTTTCACCGGGTGTATCTAAGCCTTCCCCCTGAGCATATAGATGCCAAGGGGTCTCAAATCTGCTTAATTTACTGTGGTAAGTCAAGTGCCGTAAGGAGCTGTTCCAGTTTATCCGGAGTACAGACCCTGCAGCCACCCTGCTTCAGTGTATCCCAGGTAGTTTCATCAAAGATAGCAGCTACGATAACAAGATGAAATCCTTTAGCTCTTAAAGCGGCATTCTTACCAACGAGAGCGTAAGCTCTGAGGCTTAAAGGAATCCTCTTCTGAAAGCCCTGAGGAAGAACTGTAACGGTACCTTTCACAAAGGGAAGAAAGAGCTCTATCCCTGGAAAGACCTCGCACCGGAGAGGACGGCTGAACCCCAGCTCTCTGAGTATCTTCCATGTGTACATGTAGATGTTTCTGCCTCTTTTGCCTTCAAGGTCTTCTCCGCGAACAACGGTAGAGACTTCCGGTGCTTTCAGTGGCAAAGCCAGTGCTTCTTTCATCTCCACTGGCAGATCAGCAGTATCAGTACTTTCGTTCCCATCAAGAAGCCTGCTGCCCAAGGCTGTCCAGAAAGCTCTTTTGTTACGGCTTTTCACAGAGCCTCCTTAAGAACAGAGTAAACAATATCGCTGGAGAAACCCCTTCTGGAAAGCCAGCCTGATGCCCGTCTGCGGGCTGTTTCCCTATCCTCGATACGCCCGTACCTGTTTGAGACCTGCCTTACAAGCTCTTCCCTGCTATCCCGTTCAGAGACCTCTGCTATCACCTGCTGTATTACTTCCTCCGGTACTTTCTTCCGGGAAAGCTCATTCTTCAGTCTGATCTTCCCCATGACCCGGGAGGAGATGTATAGAGCACAGAAACGTTTGTCATCCACAAGGTCGAATTCCACTGCCCAATCAACAGTATGGTCTGCAACAAAAGGGGGATACCCAAGAGACAGCACCTTCTCTCTCAATTGGCCAGACGACCTTTCAGAGTATCCAAGAAAACGCTGTATATCACTTCTTGCACAATCTTCCTGCAGAGTAAGAAGGTACTCCGGATCAGCATCACTTCCCGCTTTCGGTGCCCCGGAAGCAGAGATGATATATCTGCCGGAATGCATGGCTACAGAAACCCGGCCCCTCCTTATCCTCTCAACAGAAATTACCTTCTCTATGATCTTTCCTCTGCTTCTCTCTTATCTCCGGACTCTTCTTCCTGGATAAGCCCGTATGCTTTTCTTAATTTTTCATCGAGAGAATCAGCTATCTCAGGATTTTCGGCAAGGTACTTTCTTGCATTCTCCCTGCCCTGACCAATCTGAGTGCCTTCAATGGAATACCAGGTACCTCTTCTGGTTACAATTTCTTTTTCAAGACCCAGATCTATGAGCTCTCCTGTTCTTGATATCCCCTCACCATGCATAATATCAAACTCACACTTCTTGAAAGGCGGGGCGATCTTGTTCTTGACAACCTTGACCCTTGTTCGACTTCCAATGACATCTTCTCCGTCTTTGATGGAAGCTATCCTTCTAACGTCCAGCCTTAAACTGGAGTAGAACTTCAGAGCTCTTCCACCTGTGGTTGTCTCGGGGTTGCCGAACATCACACCGATCTTCATTCTGATCTGGTTGATAAATATTACAGTACATTTGGATCTGGACACAGCACCGGTGAGCTTTCTAAGAGCCTGGCTCATAAGCCGGGCCTGAAGACCCACATGGCTGTCTCCCATTTCTCCTTCGATCTCTGCTCTGGGAACAAGTGCAGCCACTGAGTCTACTACCACTGCATCTACAGCGTTAGAGCGAACAAGGGTCTCTGTGATCTCCAATGCCTGCTCGCCATTACTGGGTTGTGATACCATGAGATTATCGATGTTCAGCCCGAGCTTCTCTGCATAGTTTGGATCAAGAGCATGCTCCGCGTCGATAAAAGCAACTTCCCCTCCGGCCTTCTGGGCACTTGCAAGCATATGAAGCGCAAGAGTTGTTTTTCCGCTGCTTTCAGGGCCGTATATCTCGATGACTCTGCCTCTGGGAACTCCGCCGATCCCAAGGGCAATATCCAGTGAGATAGACCCTGTGGGGAATGACTCCACATGCATCTCCGGGGCTTCCCCGAGTTTCATGATCGCGCCCTGCCCGAATTTTTTCTGGATCTGCATGAAGGCCGCGTCAAGAGCCTTCTTCCTGCCTGTCTCAGTATTCTTTCTTTCTGCCATGGCAACACCTTTCAGCAAATTTTCTGATGTGACCCTGATGAGGGGACCTTCTCCTGCCATCAAAAGCAATGATAGTAAACATGTGTTTCCCTGTCAAGGCTGGAACATATCTGTATGCCGATTGACAGAAAAGCTTGACTATTCCAGGTCAAGACTGAGAATATACAGTTTCTGATACCCGTCTTCAGGATCAAGAGAGTAGGCGAGGATCCCGAATTCATCGATCTTTATCTCCCAGAACAGCCCTCTTGGGCCCCAGGCTCCTGCAAGTTCTGCTTTAAACAGGTAATTACCCTGAAGATCGAACACATCGAATGTGGGTGTCTCCTCAGTTCCTCTGCGGACCCAGAGCCTGCCGTCAGCATCAATGCCCAGTGAATGAACCATCCAGCGGTACTCATCAGGCTGATAATTAAACGGTCCGTTTGCTCCCATATTCTCCGCCCGGCGATTCCAGAAATATGCTTCATCAGCAATCTCATCACTGGTTTTTCTAACAGGGTCAATGTCAAGTTGTATTGTGACGGTTGGCTCCCCCTCAGCAGTGAAACCGTTAACAACATATTCTTCCGGAGATCTTGGGGCGACAAATACATTCCCGTTTCTGTCTGATGCCCAGGTCTGTGCGAAATATGAACCCTTGATCAAAGAGGTCAGGTCCTGAAAATCCCAGGTAAATGAATTCTCCCAGAAAACTGTAAGAGGCTCTGCAGATGCCAGGTCGAACCTGGCAACCTGAGCAGTGATGAGAAGTTCTTCATCAACAAATTCGAATGAATTAAAGGTTCCAATAAAACTGTTGCCAATTGAGGATGTGAGGAACAGAACTGGCTCACTGTACTGCACATCAGTCTTCCCCTCATAGTTCCCGTCGGCAAGGTAAGTGAACAATCCACCATTGTTCAAATCGAATACTGCAGTTCTTCCATCACCGAGCCTGGTCATGGCAAGAGGGTTCAGGAACTCTCCGGGACCAGATCCGCTCCTGCCCATCCGTCTGAAAAACTCACCCTCAGGAGTGTACTCAACAACACTGCAGGCAGGTCTGTCCAGAACAAGAATGTTTCCTTCAGTTGTATGAGCTGTGGCCTCTATTGAGCCAAATACATAATCGAGATCACCAAGCTCAACACCGATAGAGTCAACTATTACAAGGGTTCTGGTCTGAACGCCCTCTGAAACACCTTCACCTGCCGCGGCAGGATCAGAAGCAGCTGATACCTCCGGTTCATCAGAACCACAGGCAATAACACCGAGAAGAATGGCAGAAAAAAGACACAGTCCTGATACTTTCATGATCTCCCCCATTTAAAAAGAGTTCCGGTCCTCTGCTAGTATAAACGATATGCTCCTTTTCACGCAAAATGAAACTCATATGTCCGTCCCACCTTAATGACGGATCCATAGACCACTCTGTTACACTTTAGTTAACAGAGCTGCCCGAAAGTGAACAGAGTTGAATAGGTCGGTCCACTCCCGGTCAGCTCACTGTTCATCAGATGAATAGCTTTTGCCAGGCCAGAAATCTGCTTGTGAAAAGAAATGATCGGACACTGCATTCCCGGTTTGACCCTGGCCAGAGTAATATGAGGAGTAAAGTGACGACTGCTTCCTGACAGTCCATTACCATCCGGAATAGAGTCAAGAGATCGATTCAATGTAAATGCCTTTGAGGAGAACTTACCGGATAGCCAGAGAACAGAGGGAGGCTTTCCGAAATGTCCAATTCTTGAGAGAGAATACTCCACAGGCAGGAATTCTTCAAGATGCAGGGCCTTAATTTCTGAGATGACCTGTTCCGGATCCCTGTGCCCCAGAAAACGAAGGGTTATATGAAACTGGTTCTTACAGGTCCATTTAAGATCCAGGTATTGCTTAACAAGAGGTTCCCTCCACTCTTCAATACTCCGGATGGTACTTTCCGACAGTTCCAGGGCCACAAATAGTCTCATGAAAGCAATTCAAAAAGGGTACCAAGTCCCCTTGCACAAGCCCCCTCCCTGATCGATTCTCTATCGCCTCCCAGACGCCACAGGAAAGCTTCTTCAAACTCACCGCAGCAAACAGCTGTCCATACGGTTCCCACGGGTTTTTCATCAGTACCGCCATCCGGACCTGCAATTCCTGTAACCGAGAGAGAACAGTCCGCACCTGTAATTCTTCTAACTCCTCTGGCCATCTCCAGTGCGGTCTGTTCGCTGACTGCTCCATAAGTCTTGAGGGTTTTCTCTCTTACCCCGAGCAATCCGGTTTTCATATCGTTGGAATAACAGATAACACCTCCCACATACCAGCAGGATGCTCCCGGTACTGCTGTTATCCCACTGCCCATGCCCCCGCCTGTACACGATTCAGCTGTGGCAAGGGTAAGCCTGGAAGAGATCAGTCTTCTGCCAAGGGCTTCCTCAAGAGTTTCATCACGAATAGAAGAGTAAACATGAAGACCGAGTTTTTCAATCACATCACCACAGAAGCCATGGGAGCGTGCTCCGACAACTTTGATATCAACTCTACCGGGAGAAGGCAGGAATGCCGGTACCACATCGTGCCTGGACGCAAGAGACCTCAGGCTGTCAAAGAGATCATTTTCCTTCAAACCCCACGTTCTGATAAATCGAGTCTGCGTACCCTTACCGGGTTGAACACCTGCCACCTTTAGACAGGGCATGAGCAGGGCTGAAGATTCCACGGGAACACCTGGCAGACATATGATAATCCCACCGCCCGCTGGAAGCACAATACCCGGGGCAATTCCCGATGGATTCAAGACCGGTGTAGCACCAATGGGTATGTCAGCCTGCTTGAGGGCGGACATGGGCATGCCAAGCCCGTATTCCTGCTGTTTTTCTCTGACCATTTCCTCTGCTGCCGGAGATCGGAAAAGTGATAGATCAAAGGTGTCAGCAACTGCCCTGACCGTTACGTCATCATCGGTGGGACCCATTCCTCCTGTTACGATCAAAACTCTTCCACCGGCGAGTGATTCCTCTACAGCAGCAGATATCTCTGATGGAACATCACGGACAACTCTTGCCAAAACGACAGGAATACCCATCTCAGCCAGCAATCCTGAAAAACGGTAGAGATTCACATCTCTTGTCCGACCACTTAGAAGCTCATCTCCCACAAGAACAAGTGCAGCCTCGGAGAACACTAGAAAAGATCCGCTAGAATGACCAGATAAAGTACGCCTGCAGCCATAAGCCCTGCAGCAACATCGTCGAGAAGAATGCCGATCCCGTTCTTCATTTCGTCCAGTTTGTTAACCGGCCATGGCTTGGCGATATCGAAAATCCTGAAGAGAACAAGCGCCGCAGATATTCCCCAGATTCCCCACGCTTCAGGAGCTGCCAGGCATGCGATCCAGGTGCCGGCAACCTCGTCAATGGTCACAATGGAAGGGTCTTCTCCCCATAGCTTTCTACCTGCCTCGCACCCGATCCAGCTCAACAAAAGAAGGGCAGGGAGAAGGGTGAAATGGTTCAGGGGGCAGTAGTAGAAAGCAACTGCAGCAATGATACTTCCCACTGTGCCGGGCCCCCATGGGAAAAAACCGGTTCCAAAGGTTGAAGCCAGGGTTCCGCCCAGGATTCTGATGGTTCGATATCGCCACAAAAAAGAAACAATGTTCACATTCCCAGCCTTTGCAGAACACTTCTGTTCCTCCAGAAATAGTGGAATGCAGAAACTACAGTGAGTAGTAAAGCTATCCACATTGAAACTAAACCGGTAAGGGATGCCGTTTGTGGAACATCATTCAAGAAAAGTACGGATAGAAGCATGTGAAAGGAAACTGTAAACATCTGAACGGCAGACTTCCACTTACCCAGCCCGGAAGGCAGAATAAGAACTCCGGCATAAGCTGCTATGGATCTTAAGCCGGTGATCAACAACTCCCTGCCCACAACCACATAGACCGTCCACTGAGGCATCAGTCCAAGATCCGCCAGGCCGATCCATGCAAGGCAGACAAGTAATTTGTCAGCCAGTGGGTCAAGAAACTTACCAAGATTTGAGATCCATCCATACTTTCGTGCAAGGTAACCATCAACCATATCCGTAAGAGCAGCTATCACAAACACTGTGAACGCGCCCCACCTTGCTTCTGGCCCACCCACCTGAAGAAGTAACATCACAACAGGAGCCATTATGATCCTGGCAATGGTGAGTCGATTGGGCCAGTTTAGAGCCATCAGTAACCGCGACGGCCCTTAAGAGCCTGAGACAATGTAAGTGAATCAGCAAACTCAACAAGAGCGCCTGGAGGTAATCCACGGGCAAGCTGTGTTACTCTGATGTTTCTGGATTCAAGCTGGTTGGCTATGTAAGCACAAGTGGCTTCTCCCTCTGTGGTAGAATCAAGAGCAAGAATGACCTCAGTGGCATGCATGGCTGTTGCTCTTTCCAGAAGCTGTGGAATTCCCAGTTGAGAAGGCCCTGTACCGTCCAGAGGAGCAAGACTGCCATGAAGTACGAAATAGAACCCTCTGTACAGTCCGGTATCTTCCATGGATCGCTGATCGGCAGGGGTATGAACCACGCATATAGTATTCTGTCTGGACACATCACCGCAGGTATCACAAACCTCTTCGCTGGTTAGATTCCTGCACAGAACACACTCTCTCACATGGGTTATGGTGTCTGCAAGAACAGATGAAAGATCTGAGGCAAGCTCCCTGTTGTCCACAAGTGAGAAGGCCAGCCTGAGAGCTGTTTTCTTCCCTATACCGGGGAGTCTGCCAAGGGTTAACGCAAGAGAGTCAACAACGGACTCTTTCACATCATTCCCCCCAGTCCTCCAGGTACTCCAACCCCTCCCATTTTTTTCTCTGCAGAGGATTTGCTTTTCTCAACGGCATCATGGATAGCAGCAAGAACCAGGTCCTCGAGCATCTCAACATCGTCAGGGTCCACAACATCCGGCGAGATGTTGACACTGACTATATCCGACTGACCTGTCACAGTTACCTTAACCATGCCTCCGCCGGCTGAACCTGTAATTCTTTCCTCAGCCAGTTCCTCCTGGGCTTTCATCATGTTCTGCTGCATCTTCTGTGCCTGAGCCATCATTTTTTTCATCTGTCGATTCATTTTTCACCAGTCCCTATCTGTTTTCAGGGATCATATCAAAGAGCCCGGATACTTTCTTCACAAAGGAGTTCTCCTTTTCCTTCTCGCTGCTGTCCGCTTCCTGAGTATCTTCATCGTTTGAATCATTCAAAGGAACGGACGAATTACTTAATGTGTCGGCTTCAATGACTGCTGTTGCACCGCTGCCATCTGAATCAATCTCCTCCTGCGGATGAATTACTTTCGAAACCGCGGTTTTGTCGGCTGTCACCGCAGAAACTGCAACCCTCTCCGTAACAGGAGGAAGATCCTCAAATCCAAAAGCTACTCCCAGTTTAGATGCAGTCATCAAGGCAGCTTCAAGGGAAATTCTGGGGGAAGCCCCTGTTCTGATCTGTTCCGATGCACCACTTACAAGTCTGAGAATATTTAGAACATGCACATCGGAAACACCGGAAGCAGTCTGCTCTATCAAAGCTATCTCGCTGTCTGAAAGATCAGTTATGCCCTTCTCTGCGCCTGAAGCGGCGAGAAGCAGATTTCTTAGAAAACCCACCAGAGCATCGATCAGCTCTTCAATGCTGTAGCCACGAACCAGAGCATCTTCCACAAGGTCAAGAGCACTGGCGCCCTGTGAGTGTATTACCGATGCAGAGATATCAGCGAGAAGGTCAGCTTCCACAAGGCCAAGAAGCTTGGAAACGGCTTCACCGGCAATGTCTTTGCCTGAGAAACTAACCAGCTGATCCATTATTGAGAGAGCGTCTCTCATGCTTCCCCCGGAGGCTCTGCAAACAAGGCTCAGGGCATCAGCATTTATTGTTATTCCCTCTTTGCCCGCTTCATCGCTTATGTATTTTCCCATGACCGAAGAGGGTATTCTTCGAAAATCGAATCTCTGGCAGCGACTGAGAATAGTGGCTGGTACTTTTCTGGGTTCCGTTGTGGCAAATATGAAGATCACCCTGTCCGGAGGTTCTTCCAGTATTTTCAGAAGAGCGTTAAATGCCTCTCTGGTAAGCATGTGAACCTCATCGATTATATAGATCTTGTAGCCACCCTCTGCTGCTGCATATTGGGCTTTTTCCCGGAGATCTCTGATCTCATCGATTCCCCTGTTGCTGGCACCATCAATCTCAAGCACATCAAAGTGACCTCCCGCTGCTATCCTCCGGCAGGCCTCACAGTTCATGCAGGGGTCAGGGGTTGGACCACTCTCACAGTTCAAAGCTTTTGCAAGAATTCTAGCCGTGGTTGTTTTACCCACACCACGGGGACCGGTAAACAGATAGGCATGACCGATCCGTTCAGTCTCAATGGCATTTCGAAGAGTTTTTGTTACATGTTCCTGGGCTATAACATCACGAAAAGTCTGAGGTCTCCACTTTCGTGCAAACACAAGATAACTCAATATGCCCCCCTGTCTGCGGTTGGAAGTGCCGACCACTCAACCTGGATTGACGAATTCTCAACAATGAATCAAACATAGGCACAAACAAAATTGTCCGCATCACCCGCAACAATCCGCTTACGGCTGCTGCCTTCCGGCTCTGACCGGGTTCGCGGGGTTGCGCCGCGCGGGTTCTGTCTGTTAAACCAATGCTCAAAGCGCACTCCTGAGAACAACGCCGCGCCAGTTTTTCGGCCCCGCTATAGCGGATTGCGGGTACAGGGCACCGCTGGCTCCCCACCTAGAGTGGCCGGCACGCAAAGATAGATAAAATATGGTTTTTTTTCAAGTCTCGCCGTATTAGATAATCACAATGAGTCTATAGCAATGTGAATTTCTCAAAGCTGGAAGACCAGGGAGTGAATCACCCATAAAACCACCGGCTTCACCTGCACGATCACCCCTGTCCCCGTTCGCAAAGATCGCGTAATTTCTTATCCAGTCAGCCCCTCCAGCAACACTGCTTCTTGTCTCCACAATAACACCTGTACTGGATGCACTGTCTGGAGAGAGGCTGGAAAGCCATCTGGCAGATTCCACTACACCATTTTCCCTCACCGTTATGATGCGATCAAGCTCTCTTATTTCAAGCCCCGGATAAGATAGGCTGATAGTCTGCGCAAGCAGAAGGGATGCAGTATCTGCTCGTATTGCATAGATCCCAGGTGTAAAATTCTCCCACAGGGTGTCAGGCTCAGCGTTCAAGTTTACTGAGAATGTGTCCGGGTTCAGGGAAGGAACACTGCCACCTATCTGCACCATCTGCAGGGGAAGATCTGCAGAAATATCAATTATGGCAGGTTCAACAGTATCATCTTCCCTGAAAAGCTGGCTGCCTGAAACAAGGCCTAGCAATCCAAACTCCTCTTGAGGACCAGCATCAGAAGTTGTGTCTCCTGCTATGGGTTGAACAATATCTTCCAGCGATGAATCGGAAAAGAACAAGTCAGTTCTCTCCGAATCTGAGTTTTCAGAGCTTCGGGAAAAAGGGTTTGCGAATACAAGAAACCCCATCAAGCCCAGGAATGCTGCTATGTAGACTGAGGATCTCCATGGAAATGATTTCATTCTTTTCTTCTTAAGACCGGACACAGCACCCAGCGCACCACCCTGTCTTCTGTATGCAAGCTTCATTTCTCTGGTTACGGAGCCAAGCCAGCCATCAAGAGTTTTTCTGGTTCCCTTCCTGTGAATGGTATTCGCACTGTTCTCGAATTGAGTCCAGCCACCGGCAGTAAGGATCATGTAAGTGGTGTCCTGTTTGATACGAGCATGACCGCAGATCGGTTTGCCTTGTTCAGGGCTTCCAAGCCACCATTTCATTTCCCGTATCTTCTTGTAGTAATCCGTATGGTCAGGGGACATGTTTATTTCATTCGCAGCCGACTGATCCTGGACAAAACAATTCACTCCATCTGAATCAATTCTGTATATCCTGCAGTTGCCCGCCATGGCATACCAGATATGAGTTCCACAAACCGCTATTGCAGCAGCACTGCAGCCGGAGAGTTTTTGTTCTCGTATGATCTCAGCAGCTTCCTGGAAAGCATCCCGCAGGACATCCTCCACACCGAAGGCAACACCCTCAGCGAAAACATCCCTGACTGTTTCAACAGCGATCGATGCCGAAGAATTCTCTTCAGGATCCTTGTTCTCAGCTACTACAGTCACACCTGCGTAGGGAAAGTCGCCTCTGAATCCATCAGCAGCCAGACCTCTCTGGATTCGACTGCGACCATTCTGAAGTTGCCATACCACACTGCAACCAGCACCTGGTCGATCACTTATCCGGCGTTTCATCCATTACACCATTTCTTGAAGGAGTGGTGGAGATGAGCGGGATCGAACCGCCGACCTCTGCCTTGCGAAGGCAGCGCTCTCCCAACTGAGCTACATCCCCACAAGAACCCCAACAATAGAATATCCTGTTATACCTGTACAAATATCAGCCGGTAATTATTACTTCCCCTGATCCGGAAACAGAGAGGAAACCTGCCTCCCCCTCAGAGAAGGAGACTTCCGGATCTGCAGAAACAACACTGCCTCCTCGAACCCTCAAGCCAGACGTAACCGTCAGTTTCTTGAGCCTACCGGAAACGAACATGAGAATACTGTCATCATCTGCGTTGCCACTGAATTTGCACAACGATGGCACAGAGCCTATACCGCATGCTTCATGGGCGATCTGAACCGGCCTTGCAGCTACACGGTCAATTCGAATAGTCATTCCCTCTTTGTAATCAACCACAACGGGGGTCAGACTACCCTGACCCATCCAGACCAGGCCGTTACCACTGATAACATCACCATCCAGAGAAACAGAGCCTTCCATTGCCACAACAAGACCTCTTGTTACCCTTGCTTTACTGTCCTCCAGATTCAGAACACACAGAGAAGTATCATCTCCGGGAAGCAGTGTGAAAGTAGAAGTTTCCAAAGGCACTTCAAGCAATTCCTTCTCCGGTTCCGGAGGCAATTCTTCAGCCTCAGCGCTCTCTTCTGCAGGCTCATTTACTGTTTCCTCAGGCACAACGGGAACAACAACTGATATCTCTGCAGGCGGTTCCTCTGTATTTGACTCAGCCTTCTTATCTTCCTCTTCTTCAGCAGGTGGAGGTTCCTCCTCAAGGGAAATATCGTCTCCTACTGAGCCATCTTCAGGAGTGCTCTCAGGTGAGGTTTCGTCGCCGGACTCACTTTCCACTTCAGATTCTTCCGTGGGAGGGGCTTCTTCCTCAGGGGCAACATCAGTCTCTGAACCTTCTGCAACAGGCTCTTCCTCACCG
>JAGLDY010000018.1 GCA_023145375.1 Candidatus Sabulitectum sp.
TGAATTGTTTTGGACAGCACTGAAAAAATCACAAACAACTGATATTTATTCCCAGTTACTGGTGAAAAGAGTAGACCCCATGTAGTCGAGTAGCAATGATTTGTCTACCTTTTACTCCTGAAACTACAGTCTATTACTCCCCGTAAGCAGCCCACTCGTTATCGTAGACATCCAGCTCAGTATTCTGGTCGATCCATACCCAGGGAGGATCTGAGTTGACCCAGTCGCCCGCATCGGGTGAAGGATCGTAAGGATCGGCATTGCCGTTCACATCGATGAAGGCAAGGAAAAAGTATGAACCATCCATGACATCGTAGATATCGTAAGTGGTCCATCCGTCACTGAATGGTTGTTCGGATACGGCGGAGTACTGATAGTTGTAGCCGCTGTCCGCGAGCGCTACGTAACCCAGAACTCCGTCTTCCACTCCGTTTTTAAGGAGGGTTCCGGAGACGCAATTGTTACCACCGCCACCGCTCCATAGCTTCCAACCATCATTGGTAACGTTGATTACAGTGTTCTGGTTGATTGTCACCTCGGAGAAATCCTCGTTTGCCCAGTCGCCTTCATCGGGCCCATTACTCGACTCCCAATTACCGTTCACGTCTATGACAGCCCCAAAATAGTATGTGCCCGCCGCAACACCGGACATTGAGTAGCTGGCTACTCCTGCACTAAACGGTGATTCATCCGAGTAGATCAGATTATAGGTGGTATCACCCTCCATCGTTATGAGCATTGCGTAACCCATAACTCCGTCTTCCATATCGAGTTTAGTGAGTGTTCCGGAGACCGTGTAGGTCTCTTCCGACGGGCCGGTTCCGCTGTTGCCGCAGCCAAGGTAAACCAGAGTGAAAGCCGTAACCATCACAAGCACAACCAAGAGCTTTTTCATGTAAACCCCCATTTTCAGGTTAGAAAGTGTAAGACAAACCGAAGGAGAGAACCGGCCATACGAATAAATCCTTAAAATCTTGCTCCAAGTTCTCTTCTTCCTCTTCAATGTCCTCTTCCAGATCGGACTGCATAGCCGGATTGAGTGCCGTGCCCTCTATGTCCATCCCTGGCTTGCCGTGAAACAGGACTCCCAGATCCCATGCGAAATGCCAGCGGCTGGTCCGATCCACCGCGTTTCCAGTCCCTATACCAAGGTAGGGTGAGAACGAGTTGGTAGTGGCGGTCCAAACCAGCGATTCCACCACGTAATCGGTACCGTTAACTTCCACCGTGTCACCGGGGGCTGCCGAACGCTCCGCCTTGTTTCCATTTATGACCATTCCAGCGGTGAGGCGAAAACCACCACTGCCAGGGTGCCAATCTATAAGCAACGGGACGGTCTGGAGACTTATATCGAGTTTGTCAGAGCTGTTTTCTTCATCCGCGCTGGTGCCGGTGAGAAAGTTGGTCGATGTGGGGCTGAATCCCCCAGCTGATCCTGGTGATGTGGGTCCGCCGGGACCTTCAGACTGCTCATCATCTCCATCATCTCCAAAACCGCTCGTATCGATCTTGATACCAAATCGGTTGAAGCCGATGCGTCCGTTGAACTGATCGCTGATATGTATTGTTACATCACCGCCGATACCAAGCGTTCCAACATTCAGTGTCACACCAATGAGGCTGTAGCCCATATCCACATCTGCTTCGATTTCAGGACTCGGCTCAGGGGTTGCAACCTGAGCTACAAGGCCGATTCCCCATGCAACTATCGAGCCGTCAGCTTTCACTCCGAGGCTGAACCTCATTCCACCGGCTACCGCCACGAAACCAGTGTTGGGGTTCGGCACATCACACTGACCGAATTCGTTGTCACCCCAGGCAACAATCGAACCATCGGATCTGAGGCCAAGACCATGGTATCCGCCCCCTGCAATCGCAATAAAACCATTTCCGGAATCCGGTACAGCGCACTGACCGATTGTATTATCACCCCAGGCGACTATCGAACCGTCAGATCTCAGCCCCATGCTGAACCTCATCCCGGCTGCAACCGCAACGAAGCCCGTGTCGGGTTCAGGCACATTGCACTGACCAAGTGTATTGTCACCCCAGGCGACTATCGAACCGTCGGCTTTCAAACCAAGACTGTGATACCCGCCACCGGCTACCGCCACAAAGCCTGTGTCGGACACTGGCACATCGCACTGACCAAGTGTATTGTCACCCCAGGAACTGTCGAACCGTCAGCCTTCAAACCGAGACTGTGATAACCACCCCCGGCAATCGCTACGAAATTGGTGTTGGGCTCCGGAATGGTGCACTGGCCGTGGTCGTTTTGCCCAAAAGCAGCAATCGAGCCATCAGCCTTGAGACCCAGGCTGTGGTAGAAACCTGCGGCAATTGAAATGAAACCCGAAGCCGGCGGTGGCACTGTACACTGGTTGAATTCGTCTGATCCCCAGGCCACGATGGAGTAGTCGGATCCCAGACCGAGGCTGTGCAGCCACCCACCGGCGACAGCCACGAAGCCCGAGTTCGGCTCAGGCACGGAGCACTGGCTCTGCTGAAAACCATCTTGAACTTCAAATGAGCCCGTTTGGGCATGAACAACCCCGACAAAAGCTATCAGGATAGCAAGAGAAATTGAAAACGAACCAGATGAAAAGCGCATAGCTTAACTGCCCCTTCCGGTAATAATATTTCCTCAGAACAAAGCTGCTCTTTGTCCCGATGAAGTAAGAAAACTTTTGGATTCCAAATCACATCTCCTTTCCCTGGCTCAAGAGCCGATACCCCCTGTTGCCAAGGATGCCATTTTAATGAATCACAGAAACAGTGTTATCCCAAGAACTTGTTACATACACATACTCACCTGAGGGAAGGGAGCAGACACCCCAAGAATTACTACCTACACCAACCGTGGCGACAACCGTATTATCCGAGGTGCGGATAACTGTAACAACAGGATTACTAGAATTCGTCACATACACGTATTGCCCTGAGGAAAGGGAGCAGATTGCATATGGTTGTGTACCTACCTCAATCGTTGAAACAACCGTATTATCCGAAGCGCGGATAACAGAGACTGTGCTATAACTTCCACTCGTCACATACACATACTCCCCGGAGGGAAGGGAGCAGATTCCATTTGGATAATCATCCACATCCACCGTTGAAACAAGCGTGTTGTCCGAGGTGCGGATAACATAGACAGAGTCTTCGCTCCCATTCGTCACATACACATACTCCCCTGAGGGAAGGGAGCAGATAGCAGATGTAACACCACTCACCTCCACTGTGGCGACAACCGTATTGTCCGAAGTGCGGATAACATAGACAGATCCAAGACACCCCACATACACATACTCACCGGAAGGAAGGGAACAGACATCATTAGGGTTGGTGCCCACATTCACAGTCGCGACAACCGTATTGTCCGAAGTGCGGATTACGGAAACAGTGTCATTATTACGATTCGCCACATACACATACTCCCCTGAGGGAACGGAGCAGACACCATGAGGGCCACTGCCCACACTCACAGTCGCAACAACCGTGTTATCCGAGGTGCGGATAACGGAGATTGTGTTATCGAGTTGATTCGACACATACACATACTCACCGGAGGGAAGGGAGCAGATAGCATTAGGGGCATCACCCACACTCACCGTTGCGACAACACTATCAGGCCAGGACTCAATGATGGTGAACTCGCTGCTCCACGCCGCATTGTTCAGATCGTCTATCATCTTTATCTGAAAGTCATTACCTGTTCCCCATGCCTCAGGAATGGCTTCCGTTCTTGTATACTCTCCATCATCAGGGGTCCAGCCGCAATAGTTATCACGCTTCGTACCACCCTGCCAGATTTCCATCCGGACATTTGAACCGGGACCAGGTGCCCAGAGAACCTGGGTGTTTGTCTGGCAATGAGTCCACTCCGTTGACGAATCGGGCTCGATGATGTTCATGGTCATTATGCTGAACACATCGCTAATACCTTCACTGCCTAGGCTTCCGATGACCTTGACCGTGTAGTCTTCACCGGTGCCCCAGGCCGAGGGAATGGGTGTGTCTCTTGTATAGCTTCCCGTGTTGGGTACCCAGTCGCTGAATGTGCCGATAGAGGAACCACCCTTATAAACACTTATGTACACGCTGTCGGAATAAGGCTCGTTCCACTCAACGGTTACACCCTCTTGGCCCCATATCCAGATTGTTGTCAGATCCGGCTGAGTTACTTCTATATCATCATAGATTTGGAATTCCTCACTGAATCCGTATCCTGGAGGGTTGTCTGAGTCCAACACCCTGATACGAAAATTCAGCCCGATTCCCCAGGTTGCGGGAATGGGAGCGCTTCTGGTATAGCTTCCGGCATTGGGTATCCATCCGCTGAAATCAGCGACATATTCGCCAGCATACCAGACCTCGAGTTTCACCTGAGCGCCGCTCCCAACCCATTCCACCAGGGTATTTGATTGGCCCACTTCCCAGATCGTACTTGAACCGGGTTCAGTTACATCTATTTCCGATTGATCAGGTGTAATTAGATCGCATTCGTTGCTCCATGCGTAATTTCCTGCTTCATTCGCAGTCCGCAGCACAAAGTAGTAATGTGTTTCCGAATTCAGACTGTCATCAACGAAGGTACGATCATCGCGATCGGTGTAGAAGCAGAGAACCTGAGCTTCTTCAGGATGCTCTGAGATACCCGGGCTGGTGGAGCGGTAGAGTACATACGAAATGAAGTCAGTGTCTGGACAGATACTCCAGTTTGCTGTTACCAGGCATGTTCCCTGCAGTTCAAGGCTAGATTCTTGTCCCAGAATATCGCTGTTTTGACGTGTTAATTGCAGAGAAACTCTGCCCCGGGAGTTGCAATTCATCTCACCGGTAAGCTCCACTTGCAGCACGGATGCAGTGGGATCCTTTCCAGGACCCGAGGGATCTTCGCCGCAACCTATGAAAACGAGCAGAGATGTAAGAACTGTGAGCATAAATATGCATTTCATTCTGCAAGCCCCTTCGATTTACCTGGTTAATAGGAATAAGCAAATGATCTGCCGCAAATCGTTCCCGAAAGACCTGTTTGTGTTTCCGCAATTGCAATTGGGCCAATATCTTCCACGGCAGTATTGCTGTCATCGCAATCCACAGTACCTGAATAGCTCAGCATGTCGGAGTTATGACCCATTGAGGTATAGTCAGGAGAGAATGAACCCACACAGGAAATACTACCTGTAAAAGTCAGGTCATAATTAACATTGGAACTCCTGCAATCAGTCATATCAAAGGTCAGGTCGCATGTGTTAATATCTCCACTAACTCCTGTAGTGCCATAAATGTGAACCGTTCCCCCCAAGGGGCCTGGGACGGTCATGTCTCTTGCTCCTGAAGGTGTTCCAGCTATGTTCTGATTCCAGAGGAACCAGAAACACCTGACAAAACCATATCCAACAAAAGCATCCTGCGCTTCCTGAGACATTACATATGGCTCTGAGGGTGATCCGCAAGAACATGATAAAACAATTGCCACAGCAGCCAGGATGGTGAATTTACTAAACCTTGACATGTTTCCTCATTTCGTTAGACAAGAACTTATAAATTTCCTATTGGTCATTCGGGCATCACTCGATACTGTCCACTGAACCTGCTTGCTGCTCTTGAGCAACTAAAACTCAACCTCCTATGGTGAAAGTCGCCAAGCAAACGATGATTATGTATGTATTCAGCGAAGTAATTCCAGTACAAATTCTTGTCGCTTTTAGGGGAGTTGTCCGGACAGAACGAAAATTTACAGCAAGCCTCGGGTTGGACCCGCGTGAAATAGAAAAATATGAGGATTCTTTCAGGAAATTCTTGAAAGAAATGAGATTCAATTTAGCAAATGTCAATGTGCTAACATTAAGTGGGCGCACTGACTGACTGAGGTACACAAATGCTGAAGCAAACAAAAACATAAATAGCTTCATTTCCTTCTCTTTTCTTTTCTCGCTGTTTTCTCCATAATGCCGATGAATCAGACCGTCAATGGGCTAGCATAGTTTACAGCTATAATAAGTAAATAATTTGGTCATCTTTGTGCAGCTTTCCGCATCTGTGCTCACGCCGGTGAAAATTTACAGTACAATCAGAGAATAATTTATACTTTCGACTGCGGAAAAAACGGGATCAGGTTGATTCTTCAATTGCCGATCGAAGTGATGACACAAAATTCCGCCTTGCAAACGAAACCATTGTGGTGGGCGAACAGGCTAAACTTCATGCGTTCGCAAAGAGGTGCCATATCTGTCAATAGGAAATTGAGGGGATTGTCGGCTCTGAAGAAATAACTGCAATGCACCATCAAGCAGAATGAATATTGAGAAAAGGAACTGCGTCTATAATGATAAAGATCCCGGCACTTGATGTAGAAATCAAACTGAAACCTTCACCGGATTCAGCTAATGGTGAATCACTGAATACCGGGAGTTGGCTCTATCGGTTTCTCCTGTTTCTGTCGGTCTGCTCAAGAAGAGATACAGGAGGGGATATTTCCGAAGTAATTGTTATGTCCCACGAGAACACTGTCCACTGCTCACTCTTCTCCCAGTAGAAATACCTGCCGTCATCACTGCTGTAGAACCAGAGTCTGTTTTCGTCATCCCAGGAAATGTAAGCCATTAGAGATGCCGGGTACTCCTCCATCTCCATGGAGTTCAGCGTTCCATTGCGCAGGTCAGAAATGTTCACCACCCAGATGCCGTAGCCACCTGAACTCTCTGCTACAGAAAGGTATGCCTTGAATTCCTTTGACGGAGACATCTGAACTCTGTCATCTCGGGTGCAGGCAAGTGTTGCTATTGTCAACACAAGGAAAAGAAGTCTTCTCACTGTATTACTTGAGCACTTTCAGATACATACTTTCATCTTCCATCTCTTCAACGGAACCAATTATCGAGGAGCTCTCATCACCGTTGTCGCGGAGCAATCTCAGAGCCTGGTGAGCATCGTCAGGGTGGATGAATGCAAGAAGACCACCTGAGGTCTCTGCCTCTGAGAACAGGCTGAGCTTCTTTGGCTCAACTCCAGGCTGAACATCAAGGTGATTCTCCACATATTCACTTACCTTGCAGACACCCTTAGTGGTGTACTTCACCAGCAGATCATCAATATGGGAAAGGAGCGGTACTGAACCCTGATGGATACTGACAGTAAGATCACTGCTTTTAGCAATGGGCAGAGCATGCCCCAGAAGACCAAAACCGGTGACATCCGTCATGGCACTCACCCTGAATCTGCTGAGAATATCCGCGGCGTACATGTTCAAGCGGCTCATGGACTCAGTCACTTCTCTGTACTGAATTTCCGAGATTCCTTCCTTCATCATACCGTTTGCATACACACCTGTACCCAGCGGTTTAGTAAGGATGATAAGGTCGTTCAGCCTGGCTCTGGTGTTGGTCAGTATCCTGCCGGGGTGCACAGTACCTGTAACACTCATTCCGTACAGAATATCCTCCTGCTCCATGGTGTGACCTCCTACCAGAGCCACTTTCGCCTCCACAAGTTTTTCGCCTCCACCGGCAAGCATCTCGCCGATTACCTCAGCGTTGATCAGGCCAGGCGGGTAGGCAAGTACATTCATGGCAGTATGAGCCTTTGCGCCCATGGCCCACACATCGGAGAGGGAATTGGCAGCGGCGATCATACCGTTCATCCTGGGGTCATTCACCACAGGGAAGAAGAAATCCACTGTCTGCACCAGGGCAATGTCATCTGTAATACGGTAGACACCTGCATCGTCCATGTTCTCCATTCCCACAAGAAGATCCGGAGAATTGTACATGGGCAGCTTCTTCAATATGCCTGCCAGCCTGGCAGGCTTAAGTTTGCCTGCTCAACCGGCGCAGGGAGCATAATCCAGAAGCCTTATCTCCTTGCCGGTTGGCATTGCACGGACCGGCTGTTCCGGCTTCGGCGAATCGTCCAGCTTTTCACCCAGGTGTTCACAATAAGTGACTTCACCCTTCTCATGATGGAATTCGATACACTGCTTGCACTTGCCATGACGGCTACAATCCGTTGGACAAGGACAATGCTTACTGTCGTACAGCTTTATTGCCATTTTCCTCTTCCGGCTCCGTTCATTTCTCTCCCATTATGTAAAGCTTATGGAATTCTTCTGTGAACATATCAAAGGCAAGAATTCCATTGGGATTCACATCCACATCAATGTAATATGCAGAATCGGGAAGTGTAACAAACACCTCTCTCAGCTGTTCCCCCTCAGGTGAAACAACATCCCACAAGTTTCCGGGAAGACCTCCTCTGCGGCACCAGATGTTCCCGTCCCCGTCCACACCAAGAACGCTGATAAATGGATGGGATTCCGGCATATTAACAAAGGCTGTTTCCTGGGTCTCACCGTCACTGAAGGCGTAGCCTATGTAAACGGTTCCCGGGATCATCGCACTGTCCGATGCTGATACCCTCTCTCTGTCCGGGAAGAGAGAAATGGTATCAAGCGGTGTTGCATCAGCTCCATATACTTCGATCATCCAGCTCTCTGATTGAATTCGACTGATGTACATTCTCCCTCTGCCATCGGATGCAGCAACCAGATACCCAGGAGTGAAATCGGTTGAAGGCCTGGGCTCACCTGACCAGTCAAAGTACTCTGTCAGGACTTCTCCTGTAATTGCATCATACCTGTTCATTAAAAAGTTAATGCCATAACCACTCTCATTCAACCTCATGGAGAAGGAATAACTGACAAATGTTGAGTCATCAAAAGGCATGCTCTCAATAGAGAAACCGCCAAGACCTTCCATGGTCCAGTCATTCAGATATTCCCCCTGTGAGTTGAATGAGATCACTTTGGCCTGGCGATCCATTACCAGAATAATACCGGAGGGAAGTCTGACCAGTGACATGGGACCCTGAAATTCGCCGGGACCTTCGCCGAATCCCCCGAAACTGCTGACAAATACTCCAGTACTGTCAAATATTGAAACGGTACCCTTGATCATGTCAAGGATAACCGGTCTGGCTCCTGGAAGCATGGTGAAGTCAGCTATCGCTCCGAGAGTGTAACAACTGTCTCCCATGAGAATACCGATGGAATCCATCGGAGACAGAGTGTCTATTTGTATTGTATCTTCAGGTTGTGCACTAGTCCGGGCTTCTCCGCAGCCTGCAACGATCACAACTGACAGCAGGATAACGAATGCAGGATAAAGATATCTCATTGGATACACCTTCCAGCGGGGAGTTGTCTACTACTACAGTGTTATGGTCATTACAAGAGGCTCGCTTCCCAGCTCAAAACTTGCGTCTTCAAAGGAGGGAGGACCCATCATGCCTCTGGCATCGTTTGAGGATCCCACCTTTTCACTGGGAGGGCCGTAAAATTTCATATCAAGTTCCCCATCCCCGTCTTCGTCATGAAAAACGGTGATGGCATAAGTACCGGGCTCAAGAGCTTCAATTGAGAATATCACGGCAAATGCATCCACCGGTCTGTTTTCAGTGTATATGGCCTGTTCAGGGTCTCTGGGAAAACCATCTTCAGAGTCGAACACAGCCAGTCGGACATCGCCTGTAGTTGACTCAAAACCTGTTATCTGAACTGTGAGAAGGGGGTCAGCTGAAACTGCTTCCGGGATAAGCTGATTGACTAGCAGTAAATATACAATAAGTACCATTGTTTCCTCCTGAGATCTCCTGTTTTCAATTCTACTGGAACACCAGCATACACCCTTTGCTTTGTTCTGTTACTTGCCCAGGAAAAGCCGTTTCGCAAGGTTCTTCGGAAGGCCTGCCTCAATAATGGCAGTTGATGCAGCATGAACATCGTAGTTCACCCGCATATGCTGGAATGTTTGTTTTTCAATATCTAGAAGAAGGTAAGCTGCTCTGCTGTCTCCATCTCTGGGTTGCCCCACACTGCCACAGTTGATCAGGGAATAATCGGGAAGATGTCCCTCGTCTTTGCTGGAACAATCGCCGAACCTGTTCCACTGCATTGGCATATGAGTATGTCCGTATATAGAAATGTATTCGCCAGCTACAAGAATTGCGTCCACTGCAGCAGTTGAATTCAGTATGTAATTCCAGGAAGACGGCTCTTTCAGGGATGCATGGCTGAAACTGATCCCATGGTAAAAAGTTTGACGAGGAAGAGAATTGATCCATTCAATATGCTCCTGACTGATCTTCTCCCGTGTCCACTCAATTGCCTTCCGGCCATCCGGATTGAAGTGGGAAACTCCGATCATTCCTGCGGCTCCAAGGTCATGATTTCCGGCTACAACCTCATCACAGACCTTCCTGATAATGTTGATGCAGTCTCCCGGGTGTGAGCCGTAACCTACAACGTCACCCAGACAGATAGTGCTGTCTGCCTTCTTCCCTGCAGGGTCATCAAGAACCGCTTTGAGTGCCACAAGATTTCCGTGAACATCGCTTATCACTCTTATCAGCATAGACACCTCCAGATGAGATAATCACAGAAAAAAAGTCATTTGTCAATGTTCAGCATTTACAGGTCGTGCCAATCCTGCTGATATCCGTTAGAATTGATAAGTAAACAATATCGAAGAAGGTTGGTGGTACGCTTGCTGGAGGAAAAAGCAGAGGCTCTGAAATTTCTTCTCAAACGGTTTCTGATAGCTCTCCCGTTCTTTGTGGTGGGAGTTGTTATGATGACGCCGGTGAGCCTTGCTTCTATCTTCGGGATACTACCCATGGTTTTGGGTGGCTTTCTTCTTGCAAAACCACTGGTGACCCTTCTGGGAAATTCAGCGGGGTCGGTAATTTTCCCCCAGTCAACAGGTGGAGAAGTCCACCATATGTTCAGCATTACGGAAACAAGAATAATGCAGCAGAAATACGATGAGGCTCTAAAACTGCTGAAGGACATGATCCGGGAGGACCCGGACAGACTGGAAGTTTATCAGAGAATAATGAAACTGGCTGTGGTCAAGATGAAACAACCTGAAATAGCAAAAGACGCTTTCCATGCAGGACTTGAGAACGTCACCGATCTCCATGAGAGGAAAGTGCTTGCAGAGGATTTCAAAGAACTGATGGGTGAATCCAGAGACAAGGAGCAGTCTCAGGCCAGGGACAGGGAATACACAATAAAACAGGCAGAGGATCGCAGCTGATCACAGTTAATGTATGAAGATAACCCCGGTGGTGTTCCGGGGCCTTTTTCTACTTGATAAGGATCTTGTCCAGTACTCCATTTACGAACGAGCCGGTCTTGTGGCCTTCAAATTCGATGGCCAGACGAACCGCTTCCTTTATCACAACAGGAGCCGGGATGGACAGGTAGTTTGTCTCTGCCGTTGCCTGCTCCAGGATAAGCTTTGTTATGGGCGTGAGTCTGTCCATTGACCAGTTCACAAGAGCGCCCTCAATGATAGTATCGATCTCTTCTCTGTTCAGTTCAACAGCCTGTGACAGTTCGATTATCCACGACCGGGTTTCCAAGTCTCTAATACGAGTGGTAATACTCATCAAATCCATGTTCTCGGCAATGGACTTTTCATTTGCGTCGGCGGCATACCGGCATTGAAGAAGAAATTTTCTACCCCTGGTGCGAAGACCCAAGCTACTCCTCCGGACTTTCAGGGTTTGTCACTGTAAAACCATGGATCTGCTCATAAAGACTTACCAGTTCAAGAGCTGTCATTGCTGCATCAAAACCTTTGTTACCGTTCTTGGTACCGGCTCTGTCCACAGCCTGATCAACAGTATCTGCGGTAATCATACCGTATACCACAGGGACTGAAGTGTTCATACCCGCCTGTGCGATGCCCTTGGCGTTCTCTGAAGCTACATAATCAAAGTGAGGAGTCTCCCCGCGAATGATAGTTCCCAGACAGATAACAGCGTCAAATGATCTGCTGCCGGCAAGTTGTGCAGCCACAGCAGGGATCTCCCAGGCACCGGGCACCCAGAATACATCGATATCCTCTTCCTCTACTCCGTGGCGGATCAGGCAGTCCTGAGCACCGTCAAGAAGCCTTCCGGTAATAAAGCTGTTAAATCGGGATACAACAATAGCTGCTTTCAGTCCTTCGCCCTCAATTTGTCCCTCATGTATCCAGGCCATATCAATCCACTCCCTTCAGCAGGTGTCCCATTCTATCCCTCTTTGTTCTGAGATAGAACCGGTTCTCATCCGTGGGACACACCTCAATTCCGACACGCTCTGTTACTTCCAGACCGTAGCCGGAGAGTCCAACTATTTTCTTCGGATTATTAGTCATAAGTCTGATCCTGGTAAGCCCCATATCACTTAGGATCTGGGCTCCTATGCCGTAGTCTCTGAGGTCCGGTGCAAAACCCAGTTCAACATTGGCATCCACTGTATCCATACCCTTATCCTGTAAATGATAGGCTTTAATCTTGTTGGCAAGACCTATTCCTCTGCCCTCCTGGGACATGTACAGTATGACACCGCAACCTTCTTCGGTAACTCTTTCCATAGCTGCATGAAGCTGACTTCCACAGTCGCACCGTCTGCTGCCAAATACATCTCCTGTAAGACACTGAGAATGAACCCGCACCAGAATACTCTGATCCTGCTTTATGTCACCCTTGTAAAGCGCCACATGGGTCTCTCTGTCAATAAGACTCTCATAAACCTTTACCTCGAATTCACCGAAGTCCGTGGGCAGAGTAGCCTCGGCGACACATTCCACCAGAATCTCATTCTTGTGGCGATACTTGACAAGCTTTTCCACCGATGTGAGAAGCAGATCGTGCTTTTCTGCAAACAGTTGTAATTGAGGAAGCCTCGCCATGGTTCCGTCTGCGTTCATCACCTCACAGATTACGCCGGAGGGGTGGAGACCTGCCAGTTTTGCAAGATCCACAGCAGTCTCGGTATGCCCGATCCTTCTGAGAACACCACCATCTCTGGCTGCAAGGGGAAAAATGTGCCCCGGTCTTCCAAGATCATCAGGCTTTGTGTCAGGGTTAATGGCAACAGAAATGGTTTTTGCCCTGTCCGCGGCACTGATCCCTGTGGTGACCCCGTCGATTGCATCAATACTCACCGTAAAAGCCGTCTCATGAAGGGATGTGTTTCGTGGCACCATCTCGTGCAGATCAAGCTTGGCAAGATGCTCTCTCTTCATGGCCAGACAGATCAGCCCCCGGGCATGGGTGGCCATAAAATTTATGTGCGTCGCATCACAAAATTCCGCACCGATAACAAGATCACCTTCATTCTCACGATTCTCATCGTCAACAACTACTATCATTTCACCGCGCTTTATAGCGGCGATTGCCTCTTCAGCTCCTGCCAGATTCGTACTTTTCAAGGTACTCCCTCAGCGATCTATTCGATTGGGCTGCCTGTGCAGCCTGTGTCACATACTTACCTATTATATCGAACTCAAGATTAACACGATAACCGGGCTTCCATTCCCCTGCGGTTGTTGATAGAAGGGTCTCTGGAATGACTGCAACTAAAAAACTGTCCCTGCGAAGAGAGGCCACGGTAAGGCTGATCCCGGATACAGTTATTGACCCCTTTTCAACAAGAAGCAGCGAATGTTCTTTCGGGAAGGATACGGACACTTCACTGAATCGGGAAGTCCTCTTGACTTGTGTCACGGAGCCAACTGCGTCCACATGTCCTGTAACGAAATGACCGTGGAACCTGCCATCAGCGGACATGGATCTTTCCAGATTTACTTTCATCCCCGGGGCAGGTGTGACAATTCTGTTAAAGGTCTCCGGTGAAACGTCAAAGAAAATATCTTTCCTGTCTGTCTTAACTACTGTAAGACATGAACCATTAACAGCAATGCTCTCTCCAACACTGAGCAAAAGGTCTTTCTCAGCCCTGATCTGAAGGACACTGCCGGTTCTTCCAACCGTTCCCGTACACTCAATCAACCCTGTAAACAAATCTGCCCTCCGTAAGGATGTCATTCCCAATCATTGTTACAGTAACATCTTCCATTCGGAGAATGTCATCAATATGTCCAATCCCCAGATCACCGATAAGAGGAAAGCCCGTGCTGCCCAGTATTGCCGGAGCAGTGAATATGCTTACTCTGTCAACCAGTCTATTCCTGATCAGTGAAGATGCAAGGGAATTCCCCCCTTCGCAGAGAACCAGACCCAGCCCCTCCCGAGCGGTTCGAGTGAGGAGTTGAAGAGTATCATTTATTCCCTCCCACACCTCAACTGAATCAGGCAGATCAAGCTCTCTATCAGTTGCTACAACGGTTCTTCCTGGAGAATTGAACAGCTTGAGACTGTGAGGAAGATCCCTGTTGGAAAAGATTATACGCACAGGTTGATCTTCGCACTCCACATGCCTTGCTGTAAGTTCCGGGTCGTCTGCAACTGCAGTCCCGCCCCCAATAAGAACCGCATGGGAATCCCTCCGGTATTCATGAACCCTCTTTCGGGATTCACCGGAGGTGATCCACATGCTTGAGCCATCGCTGGCGGCACTTCTTCCATCGAGAGTTCCCGCCATCTTCAAATGAAGGAAGCTTCTTCCTGTTGCAATATCAAGGAGGTACATCTCGTTGAGTTTCTCTATCTCTTCACTGAGAAGACCCACCTCAACTTCAATGCCTTTCTCACGGAGGAAGGAAATGCCCTTCCCTGCAACCAGAGGATAAGGGTCCTTCAATCCCACTACTACCCTGCTTATCCCGGACTGTACAATGGCTTCAACACAGGGAGGGGTTTTCCCCTGATGACTGCACGGTTCAAGGGTTACAACCATGGTGTATCCAGTGACATCTGTCCCTGCCCTGTTCAGAGCATTCCTCTCCGCATGGGCACTGCCGAAAGATGCATGATAACCCTCTGAGATAACCTCTCCCGCAGGGGAAAGAATAACCGCTCCAACCCTGGGGTTGGGGAATGTCTTCTTTCCACCAAGGAGAGCAAGCTCAATTGCTCTTCTCATGGCCATCTGCTCTGATTTACTGAACAAACTGAACTCCTTCAGCCGGTGTTCTACTGTTCTTCAATCGAAAGTCTTCCCAGAACTCCGTTCACAGCATACTGAGCATCAAGACTGCCCTGGGCCAGTACTATATGGGTACAGTCAGCAAGAGGCTGACCGAAAGTCGGGTCCATGGCTACCCACTCTCCCACCCATACCGCAGGCCATGCATGGTAACCGAAGATGCCGTTGTCCACATAAACAATACCTGCACAGGTAACTGCAGGGATACCAACTGCACGGCAGAGTGCCACTGTAAGTATAGTGTGCTCGTTGCAGTCTCCCCGCTTATTGTCGAGCACATCCACCGCCGATGGAAGAGACACTGTGGGAACATTATCCACCGCCCGGTCAACGAACCTTGATATTCGTGTTGCAGCATCCCAGGCATCAGTTGCACCGTCTGTAAGGCTGTCTGCAACTGCAATCATCACAGGGTCAACGCACTGTATCATGGCATCGGCCTCCAGGTATGGTGCCAGTTCTTCACTGACCTCCGCCATGGGAAAAGAAAGAGGATTCTGAGGAACAAATGCCGTTACAGTTACGATGGGACCATCTGATACCGTCTGGATACCAGGGTAATCAAGCACGAACTCGCTCCAGTCAACATCACCGGTAAGAAGCCATGACCTCTCACCTGCTCTTCTGGGGTCATTCACGCTGTTGGAAGTCACTGCATACACTTCATACAGGTCACTTGCAGGAATGATGTTGTCCTCTGTATCAGGCGCAACCCTTGTAAGAAGCATACCCATGCCTGCTTCTTCCTCACGGACGATCTGTCCCTGATAGACCCATACAGAGTTTCTCATACCCTGCTGGGAAAGAAGAAGTCGGGTAGCTGGAACCATGTCACCCATAAGGGAAACATCCTCGATTGCCTCACAAGTCACTGTAGCCTGAAAGATAATTCCGGTGGAAGGGTCAAAAGTGGGGAAGACCCTCTCATCTCCAACAGCCCACTCCATGGTGGCTGCAGCAAGGTCAACAAATGCAGGAAGGTAATCTCCCTCAAATTCACTTGTGCTGGTTATGTCTCTGCCGGAAGTGCTTACAGTCGTCTCGACTGTATTACCAGCTCTTCTGGCTGTGGTCTCTATAACTGAAGTCCCGTCAGACATTGACATGGTCAGGTACCCCAGGTCCATGTCTGTTCCAGTGCGGGCAAACACCTCCATGGTAACTGTTCTGGTCGTTCCCATAAGAAGCAGGTGCCAGTCCATGGACTGGGTAATGTAAATGGAGTCTCCAACTGTTTCAGTCTCCATGGACATGTAGCCAACATCTTCACCCTGAAGTGAGACCGCAAACTTCTGGTAATCTGCAGCGGCAAAAGCATCATGGACAGATGCGATCTCTTCACCGGTTTCAGCACCACAGCCCACCACTGCAAGAATTGTGATCAGGGCAAGAAGATATCCTTTCAATATTCTCATTTCAGTATCCTCTCTATCTCCACTGCTATCCTCGCTCCCGCAGAGCCATCCCACAAGGGGATGACCGGCGGGAACTCGGGTCTGTTCTTTATCTGTTCCTTCACTGCTGCCGGTATTCCCAGAGGGTCGGGGCAGAGTACATTAGTTCCCAGAGTGCAGGTTACCGGTCGTTCCGTATTGGGCCTCACCGTTACGCAGGGAACGCCCATGACCGAGGTTTCCTCCTGTACCCCTCCTGAATCGGTTATCACGACCTCCGCCATCTGCTGGTGTTTGATGAAGGCGAGGTAGTCCATTGGCTCTACCAGTTTCAAATTGCCAGGTACTCTGTTCTGAAGACCCCAGCTCTTAATGTTCTTCAATGTTCGAGGGTGGGCTGGAAAGACCAGAGAAAGCGGGGAGAGTCTGCCCAGAGAGTCAAGAATATCTCCCAGAAGTTCCCTGTTATCCACATTCCCCGGACGGTGAAGGGTTACAAGACCAAATTTACCATGGGGCACTTCTTTCTCTGCTGACTCCGGAAGAAGCCTGAGAAGAGTGTCTATCATGGGGTTGCCAACCAGAATGATCGATCCATCAGGTCTGCCCTCTTTTGTAAGATTCTCTCTGGCTTCATGGCTGGTGATAAGAAGAAGATCGCTGATCTGATCTGTGAGAAGTCTGTTTATCTCCTCCGGCATGGTTCTGTCAAAACTTCTAAGACCGGCTTCCACATGAACCGTAGGAGTTCCGTACCTCACCGCAGTGAGTACGCAGGCAAGGGTGGAGTTCACATCTCCAACTACAACCACTGCATCAGGTTTGCCCTGAAGGAAAACCGGCTCGTAAGCCTTCATGATGTCCGCTGTTTGAGCAGTAATAGTGGAACTGCCTACACCCAGATTTACATCAGGTCTGGGCAGACCCAGCTGGTCAAAAAAACTGCCGGACATTGCGTAATCGTAATGCTGCCCGGTGTGAACCAGTCTGACCTTTCCCCCAAGGCTTCTGATAATGGGGTCGACCTTCATGAAGTTAGGTCTGGCTCCACAGATAAGATCAATCATCAGTTCTCTTCCACAAGGTCGAATTTGTCAGTTCTTCTTTTGTGCCTTCCGCCCTCAAATTCCTCGGAAAGAAACACCTCAACTATCTCAGACGCCAGGAACAAACCTGTGGCTCCTCCGCCCAGAGCAAGTACATTGGCATCGTTGTGCCGTCTGGCATAGTAAGCCATTCTGGGAAAAAGGCAGAGGGCAGCTCGGATTCCCTTGAACCTGTTGGCGGCAATGCTCATACCTACGCCTGAATTGCAGACTAGTATTCCTCTTTCTGCTTTTCCTTCAAGAACCGATCTGCAGAGAGCTTGAGCGTAATCTGTGTAATCAACCGACTCTGTGGAGAAAGGGCCAAGGTCTGTGACCTGATGCCCCTGTGATTCCAGCAGGCTGACCAGTTGTTCCTTAAGAGAAAAACCTGCGTGATCGCTGGCCAGTACTATTTTCATTTCCAGTTACCTTCACTTTTCCTGGTATGCAGCAACAACACCGCTGAGAACCAGGCTGCAGAGCTTGCTTTCGGCACTGTCCGCACGGCTGGTGAGGATAACAGGGTTCTTTGCTCCCATGATAACTGCACCAAGTTCAGCATTGGCCAGGAAGATAAGACCTTTGTAAAGCACATTTGCAGCCTCAATATCCGGCATTAGAACCACATCAGCATCTCCGGCAACTTTGCTTTCGATCTTCTTGATCTTCACTGACACAGGTGAAACAGCAAGGTCAAGTGCCAGAGGACCGTGGAAGAGGATGTCACCGAATTCACCGGCATCAGCCATCTTCTGCATTTCAGCTGCTTCCATGGTACAGGGCATCTTCTCGTAGGGTACTTCTTTAGCACAGACGTAGGTGCATTTGGGTACCTCTATGCCCAGTGCTTTGGACACTATTACTGCGTTGTTAAGAATTTCCTTTTTCTGCTCAAGGTTGGGTGCAATGTTCATGGCAGCATCGGTGATCACAAGAAGTTTGGGATAGGCTGGAACATCAAAAGCAGCCACATGGCTGAGAAGACCTTCCCCGCGAAGACCGTGCTCCTTATCAAGTATGGCCTTAAGGAATGTACTTGTTGCCACAAGACCCTTCATCAACACCTGGGCTTCCCCATTGCGTACAAGTTCAACACCTTTTGCAGCGCTTTCCTTGTCATCTGCGGCATTTACAATTCTGATATTGCTTAAATCAAAGTCTGCCTCTTCAGCAGCCTTACGGATCTCTTCTTCAGGGCCAACAAGAATGCAGTCAACCATTCCACCTTCAACCGCTTCTTTCACAGCAAGTAGAGTTTCAACTTCATCGGCACGGACAACCGATATAACACTTGACGGAAGATCTCGGGCATGTTTTTTCAGCTGCTCAAGGCTGCGAATGGGCTCCATGATACTCCTTCATTCTACTGTTGATGAGTGTTCTATAAATCACATAACATTAATACATAAGACAACTTTTTCACCTGTGCGGAAATATAGGTAATGGCAATATCTCATGCCACATCAGACATGAGTTGACAAATGCCTCCACTGCGTTCAGATTTGACTCATCATTCTCAAACAGAGATGCAATCCGCTTCCTGCGCCAACAAGCAGTTGAATGCAAGGATTTCGCTCTTAACCCACAGGGAGATACTCACATGAAACACATACCGGCTACAGAGATCAAATCGACCATAGGGAAGCACATGCTTGCCGACGGATACGATATGGCGCTCGACCTTCGCAAGAGTCATGGAAGATACATTCACGATGCCACAACAGGCAAAGAGTACCTGGATCTTTTCAGCTTTTTTGCCAGTGCTCCCCTCGGGTTCAACCACCCGTCCATGAACACCCCGGAATGGAAGAACCACATCGCAGAGGTGGCCATCAACAAGCCTTCAAACAGTGACTTCTACACAGAGGAAATGGCTGTGTTCGTAGAAACCTTTGCAAACACCGTTATTCCAGACAGCCACCCGTACCTCTTCTTCGTTTCCGGTGGAGCCCTCGCTGTTGAGAACGCTCTCAAAACAGCCTTTGACTGGAAGGTTCGCAAGAACATCGCAGCCGGACGCGGCGACAAACTCGGCAAAAAGGTTATCCATTACAAAAAGGCATTCCATGGAAGAACCGGATACACTCTCAGCCTGACCAACACCGCCGACCCCCGTAAGTACATGTACTTCCCTCTGTTCGACTGGCCAAGGGTAGACCCTCCAGCCATGATCTTCCCCATTGAAGACAATCTGGAAGCTGTTGAAGCTGCGGAGAAAGCCAGCCTCAAGCAGATAGATGAAGCCATCAAAGAGCACGGCCACGACATTGCATGTCTCCTTATCGAACCAATTCAGGGTGAGGGTGGAGACAACCACTTCCGTCCAGAGTACCTGCAGGCGCTTCGCGACAGAGCCGATAAGCATGAATTCCTTCTGATCTTCGACGAGGTTCAGAGCGGAATGGGAATGACCGGTGAATGGTGGGCATGGCAGGCAATAGGCATCGCACCTGATGTATTCTGCTTCGGCAAGAAGTCACAGGTCTGCGGTATTGCTTCCAACAGAAGAGTTGATGAGGTAGAGAACAACGTTTTCCACGAATCAAGCAGGATCAATTCAACCTGGGGCGGCAACCTTGTAGACATGGTTCGCTGCACCAAGTACCTGGAGATCATGGTTGAGGAAAATATCCTTGAGAATGTAAGAGCCAGGCATGACCAGGTCATGGAAGGTCTCACTGCACTTGCTGCAAAATTCCCCGGGAGAGTTACAAACATAAGAGGCCGCGGCCTCATGATCGCCTTCGACATGGAGGACACGGAAACACGCAATACTCTCCTTGCAAAGATCTTCGATAACGGTGCCATCATTCTTCCCTGCGGACATGTGACCGTTAGGTTCCGTCCGCCTATGAACATCACTGAAGAAGAAGTTGAAAAGGCCATGGGCATCATTGAGAAGTCACTGACCGAAGTTCTTCAGTAGTATTTGTTATCGATACTTAAAAGGCCCCGGGAGCAATCCCGGGGTCTTTCTACAGCGTTACAAATAATTGAAACAAGCGCGGTTTACCGTGGATTGTGCGATACCTGTTGGCACGCCGAGAGTGAGTACACTCGAACCTCTGTCAAGCCACCCAAAGCTCTGCACATACGCCGTTTGAGCATTCCCGAATACAGGCCGAAAAAAACATACCGTAACCCTCTGATCTATGCGAAAGAGTTGAATGATGAGTTGGTCCGTGAAAATCTCACAAGAAAACAGCTTGCTGAAAGGTATAAAATCACATCCGACAGAGTAACCCAATGGCTGTGCCTCCTGAAGTTACCTAAAGAAATTCAGGCGGATGTAACTTCTCTCGGGGATAATTGGGAAAAGCAGGTAATCACCGAACGGGAACTGAGGGTCAAACGGAAAATGATACTTTCAGAAACAAAGTGATTCCCATAAGAAACCCATAGCACAAAGAACCAGCTGTCTGCAAATCTGTCAAATGGAACGGGAAATGCAGCTTATTTCAAATACACACACCGAACATATCGGGATTCACCGGAAGTAATCAGCTTTGCGATGTAGCAACCCGCTGGGACAGAACCACCGGGATTCCAGGCAGAGAGATGTTCACCTGAAGAAACAGAGCCGCTGATCAGGTTCTCAACAAGCCTGCCGGAAAGATCATAGATTGAAAGTTCAACAAGATCAGGTTCTGAAACCTCAAAGCTGATGCTCAGACTGGATGAGAAGGGATTGGGAGAAACATCCATTACTACAACAGGTGAAGACTCCTCATGCCCAATACCTGTTTCTGGAGCATATCGAACCAAATATCCACCACTGCCGGCATAGGTTCCTCCTGCAATGTAACCTCCCTCTGGAAGCTGAACAACAGAGTAAAAATGATTCGTAGTACCTGTGCAGTTCTGGAAAGTCCAAAGCAGTTCACCGTCTGAATCATATCTTGCCAGCCAGCCGTCCTGTGTGTCATATGTGTGATTGTTCTCCGTGTTATACAATTCAGTACTGGATCTTTTATCCCACTCAGGAGTTTCACCTCCCCATCCAGAGAATACAAATCCACTGTCCATAGTCCGTCTGATACAGAAGCCCTCATGGTTGGTTCCTGAACCGAATGGTTCAGGAATGTTGTGCCACCAGAGGGTTTCTCCGAATTGATCTGTATGCCAGATTACAGGAAGGGTTTCAGTAACAAAGGTTACACCGCCATCGGAGGCTTCGCATAAGTCGCCTGGTTCGTACAGATACAAATTCGGATAATCAGATCCATACAAATAGTTACCATCCAGATCGTAGAAGAGAAGGTGTGATCCGTAAGTTGTAAGTGTATCATCTGCTCCATTTGCCAGAACACAAAGCATATCATTTTCGTAGAGTATGGATTTACCATAATCAGTTGAATTGCTGGAGATTCTTCCCCATTCTCTGGTCCACAGGGTATCACCATATGCATCGGTTCTAAGTATCCATGCTTGTCCCCATGAGATGCCGGTTCCATGTACCCTCCCGCAAACAGCGAAACCGCCATCGGGAAGACAGGTGATGCCGTAGCCTGCTTCTTTTGTGTCGGGGTAATCGTAGACTTTAGTCCAAGCAGAACTTCCATCCTGATTTATCTTCATGATGAAAAGCTCTCTGGAGCTTCCATATTGCGATTGACCGTAGCCTGTAATTGCCATTGAGCCATCAGGGAGAACCACCCCATCCTGCCCGAACATGGAGTAATTGGTGTAATCAGCAGTCCAGAGAACATTTCCGTTCTGATCAAGCAGGAAGGCACAGTATCCGATAGTATCCGGATTAGAGAAGTCTGTACTTACACCTGTTATAAAGAGATTCCCAGCGGGAGTAATCTCTATATCTCTGAAGATACAGCCGCTGTGGTTTGGGAAGCTGTACCACTTCTCCCAAAGTTTAATAGGAGGATTGATCCTGCCACAGCAGAGTGGACACTGAGTTAAGCTGGTATTAGAAATAATAGCAGGAGGTAACCATGAGTGTTCAAAATCGCAGGAAGTTCGATTCGGATTTCAAACGCAACGCAGTTTTACTGTCACTGGATCCGGAACGAAGCGCGGCCCGGGCAGCAGAGAATCCTGGAATATCAAAAGAGCTCCTTTACAGGTGGTGCAAAGAATACCGGCAGCGCGAGGAACTTGCTTTTCCAGGACATGGCCGTGAAGCACTAACACCACAAGAACAGAAGATCAGGGATCTTGAGAAAGAGCTCAAAGATGTTGCAATGGAGCGTGATATATTAAAAAGGCCATGGGCATCTTCAGCAGAGCACCCAAATGAGATTTCTCTTCGTAGAGAATCACCGCTCATCATTCCTGGTGAAGAAGATGTGCCATGTTCTACGGGTTTCACAGAGCGGGTATTACCGTTGGCGTAAGGCTTCCATATCCCAGAGAGCCTTACAGAGAGAGCAGTTGAAATACCGGATACGAGAGCTGTATGCTGAGCACGATGGTATGGCAGGCAGTCCGATGATCACAGCAGATCTCCATGATAATCCTGAGTATGCAAATGTAAGTCGTCCCCGTGTTGCGCGGCTGATGCGCTCCATGGGTCTGAAGTGCCGTACAGTAAAGAAGTTTACTACAACAACAGATTCAAAGCACAATAAACCAGTTTCCCCAAATATTCTTGATCGCAACTTCACAGTCGGCTCTCCGAACAAGGCTTGGGTGAGCGATATCACTTACGTGAAGGTCGGTAGGGAATGGCATTACCTGACTGTTTTCATTGATTTGTTTTCAAGGAAAGTTGTTGGTTGGGATCTCAGTAAATCCCTTGAGAGGTACTCGATTATTCGAGCACTTCACAAGGCCATTATGAATCGCAACCCTGGTGAAGGATTGTTGATACACAGTGACCGGGGCGTACAGTACGCCAGCAGAGACTTCAGATCAATTCTTGAAGGCAGGAAATTCGTTCAGAGTATGAGTCGTAAGGGTAATTGTTGGGATAATGCTGTGGCTGAATCCTTCTTCCACACCATCAAGACGCAGCTTATTCATCACAGAAAATTCCAAACATTTCAGGAAACTGAACAGGCTTTATTCAACTACATTGAAGTTTACTATAATCGTCGGAGGAAACATTCTACGAATAATCAGAAATCTCCCGCTCAGTATGAGCTGGAGTGGAGGAATGTGAAAGAAGTGGCTTAACTATGATTCCACTTTTGTGTGGCAGGATCAAAAATGATAGTTTCTGAAACAAAGTGATTCCCATAAGAAACCCATAGCACAAAGAACCAGCTGTCTGCAAATCTGTCAAATGGAACGGGAAATGCAGCTTATTTCAAATACACACACCGAACATATCGGGATTCACCGGAAGTAATCAGCTTTGCGATGTAGCAACCCGCTGGGACAGAACCACCGGGATTCCAGGCAGAGAGATGTTCACCTGAAGAAACAGAGCCGCTGATCAGGTTCTCAACAAGCCTGCCGGAAAGATCATAGATTGAAAGTTCAACAAGATCAGACTCGGGAATCTCAAAGTTGATACTCAAGCTGGATGAGAAGGGATTTGGGGAAACCGCCATCTCTGGACTGGGAGAAAGCGCTTCAACCTCAATGCCTGTTTCAGGAGCATAACGAACCAGGTAGCCACCACCACTCCAACCCCAGGTTCCACAGGCCATGTAACCTCCCTCTGGAAGTTGAGTCACTGAGTAGAAGTGATTTGTGGTACCTGTACAATTTTGAAAAGACCATTGTAAATCACCTTCTGAATCATATCTAGCCAGCCAACCATCCTGAGTATCCAGGATACTGTCCACTGCATGGGGCACTGCTAAGTCGGGTGAAGAATCCCATTCCGGTGTTTCACCACCCCACCCTGAGAAGACATATCCGCTGTCCATTGTCTGCCTGATGCAGAAGCCCTCATGGTTGGTTCCGGAACCGAATGGTTCAGGAATATTGTGCCACCACAGAGTTTCACCGTATTCATCTGTATGCCAGATTACAGGAAGAGTGTTGGTTACAAAAGTAAGGCCACCATCTGATGCAGGGCAAAAATCACCGGGTTCATACAAATACAGATTTGAATAATCAGAACCACCGAGATACTCACCATCCAGATCATAGAAAAGAAGGTGTGTTCCGTATGTAGTTTGAGTACTATCAGCTCCATTTGCCAGAACACAAAGCATGTCATTGGCATACAGGATTGATTTCCCCCAGTTTGTATTAACAGTTCCCCAGGTTTCTGTCCACAGAGTATCCCCTTGTGCATCGGTACGAAGAATCCAGGCTTTCCCATGATAGTTTCCTGTCCCATGCACCCTTCCTACCACAGCGAACCCTCCGTCAGGGAGACAGGTGATACCGTAGCCCTCTTCTTTTGTGTCAGGGTAGTCGTAGACCTTGCTCCATTCGATTGAACCTTCCTGGGATATCTTCATGATGAAGAGAGAGTAAGTATCGCTGGAAGTTACAACAGAAGTTCCCGTGATAATGAATGAACTATCCTGAGTAATTGCACCATCATAAGCCACTATGCCATACCAAGGAGAATCTATATCCCATATCACATTACCATCGATATCTAAAAGCAAAGCGGGATGCAAGTTCTGACCATCTACCCAATATTCAGAAACTGCCCCGGACACAAAGAGGAAACCAGCAGGTGTTAGCTCGATATCGAAAAACTTGGCTTCGTCATAAGAGGTGTAATACCACTTCTCCCACATCTTCACAGGTGGATCCATTGCCTGGGAGGATGAGTTTACAAGGAGGATTATCAGGAGAAACAGTATCATTGAAAGTGGTTTCATCGCTAACCTCCTACTCTGTCAGGGAAACACTACCAATGCGGATTGGCAGTGCAACCATACCAGCCACTGGACTGAATCTCAACCAGACAAGTCTGATTGGATTGGAAATCCAGTTGAAGGTTGAATTTAGGTCCAATATGGTGCTCTGCTGATATTCTGAAGTAATAGTATCCACAAATGTGCTGTACGTTGATCCAAGACTGTCTTCCCAACAGAGAGTGACTAGAGCAGGTCTCTGACTTTTTCCAATGAGACTGAACTGATTGTAAGTGCTGCCGTCAATCCACTCTGAAGTGTCCGCAGGCATGTGCAGGTATATTCGGTTAGTTGTCAGGCTGTCATCACTGACTGTTCCCTCAAACATCCCGTTTATTGAATCACTGAATGTAGATCCCCAACCAAGAAGAGAATCAATGTCATTGGTCTTCCAGGCTGGAGGACTGGAACTGGCCTCAGTCATGTCCCAGGGATCATTAAGAATCTCTGTTGCATAATCAGCGGGGTCAATGATGTAGACAAGTCTTGCAGTGTTATCCTCAGTGTCAGGTTCGTTGGTTATGTCCTCTGTATACACCCTCAGTCTGTGTACTCCGAGATCGGCAGTCCTTGTATCCCATGACAAAATCGCATCATCTCTGTCACACTGCCAGCAGGAATCTGTAGTCAGACCGTTGAAACTAACTTCAGCAGTATCAAGCATGATACCCTCGGTGTCATCACGGAGATAAACCTGGACTCTGTTCAAAGAGCCTGTTCCCATGTTGTAAAACCTTGCCAGAATATCAACAGTTTCACCCTGTACGCTTCTGTAATCTGTAAGTGTATCACCTTTTGCAGGGAGTATCGGAAAGAGATCCGGGTCAGTTATTCTGATGTCAGCAGCAAGCCCGTCATCATCAAACATCTGAAGAAGTCTGGCCTCTCCTGCATCAAGAGTATCAAGGAAAGAGTAAATCCCCATTACTTCATTACCTTCTACAAGGAACCTTCTGCTGTGATCAAGGGCATATTCACTGAACTCGGTTTCCCTTGGGAAGTCTGATGCATTGACAGAGATTGCGAATGGATTGTTATCAGCTCTGCAGAACCTGTTCACATAGAACAGGTAGCAATCAGATTCAGTACTGTCAGTAAATACCCTGATGTGAGGATCAGCAAAATACTGGGGTTCAGGTGTTGCATTATAGGCAATAGACGCATCAGCATAGTGGTCGTCGTCAAACCACCACCAGAGTCGTGACAGCTCAGGAGCAACCCGGGCAATCTGTCCGAAAGTACTTCTTACGCTGTTCCAGAGTCTTGCGTACGGGGCAAACTTCCACTCAAGATAATCTTCTCTTTCCTTTTCGCCGGTTGTTGTTGGTCTTGATGGAAGAGTGTAGAAAGGATCGAACTGGCTACCATCTGCAGCAGTCCATGGTGGGATTGAATCAGGTGGTGCATAGAAGAAAGCACCGGCAGGTCTTTCTCTGTAAACCCAGTCTTCATAGGGAGCATCGAATTCTATAAGATCTTCATCAAGGAGGCCTGTATCGTGGTGGAGTAATTCTCCATCCTTCCACTTTGTATAACTTCGAATACTATACGGGAATACTCCTTTTGCTCCTCTAAGGAGTCCAATGTTGCACAGCATCCTGAACTCACCCGGTGAGGGAATACGGTAGCTGTAGGCAGCATAGTTAATAGTTGTGTCAGGAGCCGGACTGGTTACTATCTTCCAAATCGCAGTTCCCCCTGTTCTTCCGAATCCCTGGGGATGGTAATGAATTGAATAGGGTCCATTGGCATCTGTTCCCGCAGGCATGAAGGTCGAATCCATCACTTCTTCATAGTGTTCAAGCATCCAGAGATCTGTGGCACTGCCGAGAACTGAGATAGTATCAAGGACTCCGGTTTGCCATGTGTACCCAGCCATTCTCACAGGATAGCTGTTCAGATCCATTCTCTCAGGGAAGTTGTCGTAAGTGTCGTACGGTCCAATTGAAGCATACTCAAGATATTCAGTGTTGAAATATGCTCTTACTGCATTAGCATTCTGGACAAGGCTTCCACCAATAACACCGGGAACACAACCGCCCCATTCAAGACTGTCTATATGATGAATTGCGCTGAAGCAAACGGAAACTGAAGGGAAATCACCGGTATACATGCTGTCGGATTTCCACTTTACCCATGAAAATACGCCACTGGGTAGAATCTCAGTCAGCATGGTATCCTGCGTGTACATGCTGGGGAAGTAGTCATCGTAAGCCAAACTGTCATCTTTCATTCTACCCAGTTGTCTTGCAGGAGCTTCATTGAATATATCGTAGTACCAGACGCAGTCGAAATCGGCTACATCTCCAGCAAGAATATTGCATCGGCTATTGATGTTGGTAATCATGGAGGTTGCGTATACTGTACTGTCGATATAGACAAAGTATGAATCAGGCTGCATAAAGGCATTACTGGCCTGCAAACCCGCAAGAGTGTACCGTGCCCATCTGTCAGGTATCCAGTTGTTTAGTCCTTGTAGTCTTGAAGGGGCAAGCACTACAAAAGCACCAATGCTGTCTGAAAGCACTGCTGGGTTATACTGCTGACCACCGCTGTTGATCCAGCCTTCCAGCCATATTCCGTCAAAGTTGTGCCAGATCAGATTACAGAGTACATCAAGAGTAATATCCTGAGAAGTGACTCCCTGTCCGGTTTTCATTGAGATAATGGGAATTGTGTTAGGTGGTGGACTGTCTGCAAAGGAGTTTGGTGTTATTGACAGAAGAGTGATGAAAAGAAGTCTTCCAATTGCTGAATATATTTTCATTGTTCCATGCTTTCTACAACCATCTAGTAAAACAGACAGTTTACCAATCAGTATGAAGGCATATGGGAATCACGTCAAGTGAAGTGCTGAGTATTGATGAACACACTCCCCTGGCTTGAAACCCCTCTTCTATGAGTTACCTCCATAATGGTTCATTTTTCAAGGGGGCATATGTAGAGACTGAAAATGATTCTTAAAAGAGAGTTAGATTCAGGAGCTTTGATAATTATAGATTACGTGTGAAGGCGCTGTGTGCTTAGATGGATTGGAACTGTCCCCACTTTTGAGATAGAGCCTGTTTATCGCGGTGTTGTGCAGCGTTTTATGTGACATAATTGTTAATATTGCCTGGCACGCCCGAAGGGACTCGAACCCCAAACCTTCTGGTCCGTTTCAGAAATTCAATTTCTTTCGCGTAAAGGGTCAGATCTGTTGAAATTTCAGAACGATCTCAACTGAGTTTCCTTCTAAAACTGACTGAAGGAATGTTTCATATTTAATGGCCCGTGCTCTAAACATTCAGTCTTATTCATATAACATGACCTTTGTTTCAGAAACGTTGCTTTAAAAATGCATGGCCTGTTACGATAAATGAGGTCCTCTCGCCCCCTTTGACATGGCGAAGTACAGTCGTTATTGTCACTTACAGAGGTGAAGATAGAGACTCCTTTGTAGAATTCAACCGGGATATTTGCGCTTCTTTTTTGCGTTGATTAAAGGGAAGAAGTACGACGAATTTACCTCAGAACCTGCTAATTCTGAGAAACCGGATTGAGAGTCTTGTTTTTAGTGATCTCACCGCTCCTTTTGGAACGGTGTTGGTGTGGATTCAGTTGGTCGTGGTTACAACATTTCTCAGGAGGAGGAGACAATGCAAGGAGATCAGATACTGGACTGCAAGGGACTTTCATGCCCTATGCCTATCATGAAACTGGCAATCGCCATGAAGAAGCTTGATACCGGCAAGGTTATTGAACTGCTTGGTACCGACCCAGGTTCCAAGGAAGACGTACCTGCATGGTGCGACAGAACTGGCAACAGTCTTCTTGAGGTAGTCGAAGAAGATGACGGGTTTACCTTTTTCATTCGCAAGGAGTAGTGAAACTCGTAGATGTTTTCACATTTTACAGGAGGCGAAAATGGCTGAAACAGGTTTAAAGAAAAAAGGAATACTGGCAGAGTTGTACGGTATATTCTTTTCAAAATCATGGCCAATGTGGGTGGGAGGTATCCTGCTTGGAGTAGGCAACATCCTGCTTTTCCTGGTGCTGAAGCCCTGGGGTGCTTCAGGGGGTATCTACGTATGGGGAGCCAACCTGTTCAACTCTGTGTTTGGAACCGGTTTCGGGTTCAAAGGCGGACCCCTTCCTCCAGTGGGAATGTTTCCCTATTCAATAATCTGCTTCCTTCTGCTTCTTGGTGCTATGGGGGCTGCTCTCATGGCAAAGCAGTTCGCTTTCAGATTTCCACCTGTCGGTGAACTTCTCAAGGGTCTTATCGGTGGCGTAATTATGGGAATTGGTGCAGTGGTGGGTAAGTCCTGTACTCTCGGTGGATTCTTCAGTGGTATGGCCGCTCTTTCAATGGGAGCTGTTGTGTTTACCATTGGTCTTGGAATAGGCACCTGGATCGCAGTGAAGTATCTGATTTTTGAGATCACAAAGTTCCCCAAGGTCAGCAGCGGCAAAACCGCCTCTCTGCTTGGCGCAGGTAAAGGGAAAGGTTCATGGCAGCCCTATGTCGGCGCACTGGTTCTTATATGGGGTCTTGTTATTGCCTTCAAGTACACAGACAGCAGCTCGGTGCGTGCCTGGTATGCGGCAATAGGCTTGTTCTTCGGATTTGTCTGCCAGCGTTCACGGTTCTGCCTGGTCAGGGCATTGCGTGAGCCATTCACATCCGGTGATTCGAAACCTGCAGTTGGAGCTATTGCCGGTATTCTGGTGGCAATGTTCGGGTTTACCGTTATCAAGTTCATGGGGATCAGAGGAGACATGTTGTGGGTATGGCCTCACTTCTGGTTACCTGCGATTATTGGCGGCATAATATTCGGAGTGGGTATGACCATTTCCGGTGGTTGCATTGTCGGTTCTCTCTGGCGCGCCGGAGAAGGACACATCAAGCTCTACTTCGCCCTTATCGGAGCCGCATTGACCATGCCATTTGCTACCAAGTACATTGCTGCTCCACTTTATGCTGCACTCCCGGCAAGCATGCAGACGAAAGTATTCCTGCCAAATTACGTTGGTTACGGCGCTTCGGTAGGAATATTTGTACTCTTCTTGCTTGTCTGGTATTACCTGGTAAAATGGAACGAGCGCACTGGCAAGTTCTCTGCTTACTAGAAGAAGTTAATACTGTACCTGCAGGGCGACTGGAAAACTCCAGTTGCCCTGCCTATTTTACTGCAATGCTTGAGGTTATTGAGTGCTGTCTATGAGTGGGATATTGCTTGACAGGGATGCTCATTTGGGATATGATTTCGTATCCACTTATTCAAATATTGTGATATTAAGATATTAGAGAATTGGTGTGGATAAGATGTGTATGCCTGCTACTAAATGAATAGGGTGAAGACCCTGAAAGGAGTCCTTTATGGGTAAAGTTGCATTCGTCTGCAATGGATGTGAAAAGGTCAACCTGTACCCGACCTTTATTTTTGCATCTTCAGCTATCGCCGCCGGTGATGATGTTCTGATCTTTTTTACGCCTGCTGCAGTCCCTGCTCTGAAACCCGGTTTCCTGGAAGGTCTTACCGGAAAGGGTATGCCCCCAATGGAGAACCTGCTTGAGGGTTATCTGGCTCTGGGAGGCAGACTGGGGCTCTGCGAACTGGGACTTGAAGCCCACGATGTAACAGCGGAAGATTTGAGAGATGATCTTGAGATAGGTGGAGCAACAAGCTTCATGGCAGAGATACAGGAAGCAAAAACAACATTCTCTTTTTAGAAAGGACATACAATGGCAGCAGTTGTACTGGATACCCTTGGACTCAAGTGCCCCCAGCCAATCCTTAAGATGGCAATAAAGGCAAAAGAGCTTCAGCCTGGAGATTCCCTTGAGATCCTTGCTGACTGCCCTTCTTTCCCTGTTGACGTAAAAGCCTGGTGTGACAGAACAGGTAAGATCCTCTTATTCTGTTCCGATGACGGTACCGGCAAATTCAACGCACAGGTGCAGTTCTAGTTACTTACAGATAAGTCCCCTGATTCATGTATTTGAATTCAGGGGACTTTTTTTGTCTGATCTGATCTATAGGTTGATCAAAGAGAAGTTCACCATCTCCAGGGTCTGTTCTTCACTGAAACCATGCTGTTCCATTGCCCCTGAAGGACATACGGTTGCACAACTGCCGCAGCCTTTGCAGAGGGCCTCGTTAATGGTGCATATCTGCTTACCCGCTTTCCATACAAGGCCGGGGGCATTGTACGGACAGACCGCTACGCACATTCCGCAACCTGAACAGATGTTCGGATCTGCATGTGCGATATTGGCCACAGACAGATACTTGTCAGAGCTGATTATGATGCAGGCTCGTTCTGCTGCTGCCTTTGCCTGAGAAACTGTCTCACTCATGGTCTTGGGAGAATGAGCAAGACCGGCCAGGAAAATACCTTCAGCGGAAAAATCAACAGGTCTGAGCTTCACGTGTGCTTCCATGAAGAAGCCATCTTCATTCAGAGGTATCTTGAGCATCTGAGAAAGAATGGAAGCATCATCTCTGGGTTTCATGGCAGAGGCAAGAATGATCTTGTCTGCCTTGATCTCCATGGGGACATTCAGCACATGATCTCTGACGGTAACCTTTACCCCGTCTTCTGTGGCGGTGACTACCGGCTTCTCTTCAGTGTCATACCTCACAAAGATCACGCCAATTGACCTTGCCTGCTGATAGTATTTCTCGTTGAAACCGTAGGTTCTGATGTCTCTGTAGATGACATATACGTTCATCTTTTTGTTCAGTTCCTTCAGGCGTATGGCATTCTTAACCGCCTGGGTACAGCAGACGCGGGAGCAATAAGGGTGTTCATCGTCTCTTGACCCGACACACTGGATCATTACCACACTCTTAAGCTTGGAATACTCTTTCTCTTTCTTCTCCAGATCCTTCTCCAGTTCGAGCTGAGTGATCACCCTCTCCTCTGAAGTACCGTAAAGATAAGAATCCGGTACAGTTTCCTCAGCACCGGTGGTGATAACAATTACACCGTGCTCGAAATCAATTCTGCCGTCATCGACTTCAACTTCTTCCTCTGCCTCAATATCAGCATCTTCAGTTTCCTCTTCATCTGGAACCGGGACAGGTTCCGGAGGAGGGATCACTTCAGGAACAGGACCCTGTATAGTCGTTAGATAATTGCCTATGTAGCCATCTATGGCTACCACAGTGGACTCTGTGTAAACGGTGATACCGGGGTGATCTTCAACCCTGGTTGCTATTTCCTTGAGATACTCACTTACAAGCTCGCCATCAGGTTTTCTTACAAGACGCAGAAGATTTCCGCCAAGAACTTTTTCCCTTTCCACAAGGGCAACCTCGAATCCCTGATCTGCAATGGAGAGTGCCGTGGTCATTCCTGCAAGGCCACCGCCCACCACAAGAGCCTTTTGAATAACATCAAGAGCTATTGTGTGAAGAGGTTTAAGAAGTCTTGCTTTTCCAACCGCTATCCTTGTGAGTATCTTTGCTTTTCTGGTTGCTTCCGCAGGATCATCCCTGTGAACCCAGCTGCACTGGTTCCTGATGTTAGCCATGTTGAACAGGTAAGGGTTAAGACCTGCCTCCCGTATGGTCTCCTGAAACAACGGCTCATGGGTACTGGGAGAGCAGGATGAAACAACAACCCTGTTCAGCCTGTTCTCCTCTATGATATTCTTGATTATTTCCTGTGTGTCCTGAGAACAGGTGAACAGGTTCTCCCCGGCGTAAACAACATTGGGAAGGTTCCTTGCGTATTCCTTCACAGCAGGCACATCCACAATACTTCCAATGTTTGTTCCGCAGTGACAGACAAACACGCCGATCCTGGGTGTTTTCCCCTCAACATCTATCTCTGGAGGATACTCCTTCTCCTTGATCTCAGTACCACGGGCCTCTGAAAGGATCTCCGCTGCGCCGGCCACGCTTCCGGATGCCTGGATCACAGTTTCCGGAATGTCCATTGGGGCACCTGCTGGTCCGCTGACGAAAATACCGGGACGGGTGGTTTCAATTGGTGACTCGGATGAGCCCTCAATAAAGCCGTATTCGTTAAGTCTCAGATCAAGTCTTTCTGACAAGATGCTGTTGCTGGTTCCCGGAGCCAGTCCCACTGAAAGAACAACCAGGTCAAATACTTCGGTGGAAACAGTGCCATCTTCTGTGACGTATTTCAGTTCAAGATCCTCTGTTGCGCGGATCTCGCGAATTTTGCTGACTCTTGACCGTATGAACCTGACTCCGGTCTCTTTCGCCCGTTCGTAGTACTTTTCGAAATCTTTACCATGTGCCCTGAGATCCATAAAGAAAATAGTCGGTTCAACAGAGTCCACATGCTCTCTTGCTATGATGGCTTCCTTCATGGCGTACATACAGCACACCGAGGAGCAGTAAGGCATATGAGAATCAATCGTTCTTGATCCCACACACTGCAGCCAGGCGATCTTTGTGGGAACTGCGCCATCAGAGGGTCTCTGCAGATGTCCCTCGAATGGACCTGATGCGGCGAGGATCCTTTCAAACTGAATACTGGTGAGCACGTTCTTGTATCTGCCGTAACCGTATTCATGCAGTGGAGACGGATCAAAGGCTTCAGAACCTGTGGTTAGTATGACAGCACCTACATTGAGATCGGAATTCTCTTCAACCTGATCGTAATTAATTGCATCCGATTCGCAGTACTCAGCACATATTCCGCATTCGCCTGTTTTCAGATGCACACAGTAACGGGGGTCGATACTGGCATAATTGGGAACAGCCTGGGCATAGGGAATGTAAACAGCAGACCTGCCAACCAGACCTTCATCAAACTCGCTTTTGATAGTGACAGGTTTGTTACCTGTAATTTTTTCGAGCTTTATTCCATTTTCCATAGGACATATGCTGAAACATGCTCCACAGGTTTGGCACTCATCTGACAGTCCATCGAATGCAGGTGATACCAGTCGTTTACTTCCCCGGTTCGAGAAGCCGAGAACACCTTTACCCATTCGCTCACTGCATATTCTTACACAAAGTCCGCAGAGAATGCAATCTTCATTCTTAGGTTCTATCCGTCCACCGGTGACACCCATGTCAGAAGCAAGCTTCTGAATCTCACTGGAATCAGGACACCTGGCGAGGAGAAGCTCCACCATCATCTTTCTTGTCTTAAGAACTCTCTCTGATGATGTTCTTACAACCATACCCTCCTGAACAGGGTAATTGCAGGAGGTCTGAACAGAAACTCTTCCCCGCTGTTCGACTTCAACAAGACAGAGACGGCAGGCTCCGTAAGGAGAAAGAGACTGATGATAACAAAGAGTAGGAATGTAGATATCAAGTTTTTTGCATGCCTCAAGAAGAGTTGTTCCATCTTCAAACTCAACCTGCTGCTGGTCAATCGTAAGTTTTACGGTTTTTTCCATGCTGCTACTCCACAACTATCGCGTTAAAATTGCATACATCATAGCACAGTCCGCATTTGATGCAGTTCCCCTGATCTATATAGTGCACTTCCTTCACTTTACCGGAAATGGCAGCAGCGGGACAGTTCCTGGCGCACAGGGTGCATCCTGTACAGGTATCCGGGTTCACACTGTAGGTAACAAGCTCCTTGCACGCATGCGCAGGGCAGATCGCCTGTTCAATATGGGCATCATACTCGTCTCTGAAATATCTTATGGTGGAAAGAACAGGATTGGCCAGTGTCTGCCCCAGTCCGCACTGAGAGGCATCTGTAACCGCTGCGCCGAGCTCAAGAAGAAAATCAACATCCTCGGGTTTACCGTGACCCTGAGTTATTCTGGTTAGGATATTCAGCATCAATTCACTGCCGTCACGGCATGAGGTACACTTGCCACATGATTCATCGTTTGTAAAGTCGAGGAAATACCTGGCAATATCAACTACGCAGGAAGTCTCATCCATTACAACCATACCACCTGAACCCATTATTGACCCTGCTTCAGCAAGTTGCTGATAATCAACCGGCAGGTCAAGGAGGGAAGCGGGCAGACAACCACCTGAAGGGCCTCCGGTCTGAACTGCCTTGAATTCTTTGTCGTCAGGTATTCCACCGCCTATCTCAAAGATGATCTCCCGGAGTGTTATTCCCATTGGTACTTCCACAAGCCCTGTGTTCCTTACGGTTCCCACAAGCGAGAACACTTTAGTACCCTTGGAATTTTCGGTACCGATGGCACTGAACCAGTCTCCCCCTTTGAAAAGGATCGCGGGAATGTTTGCCCAGGTCTCCACATTGTTTATGTTGGTGGGCTTCTCCCACAGACCAGACTCTGAAGGGAACGGAGGCCGGTTACGGGGTTCAGGAGAAACTCCCTCTATTGAGTGCATCAGCGAGGTTTCCTCACCGCAGACGAAGGCGCCTGATCCCTGGCGGATCTGCAGGTCAAAGGAGAATCCGGAACCAAAAATATCCTCACCGAGGAATCCGTTCGCTCTGGCCTGAACTATTGCTTCAGCCATCCGCTCTACTGCAAGGGGATACTCTGTTCTTACATAAACAAATCCCTTTGACGCCTGCATGGCGTACCCTCCCAGGATCATACCCTCTATCACAGAATGCGGATCCCCCTCAAGAACAGATCTGTCCATGTATGCTCCAGGGTCACCCTCATCAGCATTACAGATCACGTACCTTTCGTCCGCCTCTGTACTAAGGGTGTACTCCCATTTCAATCCTGTGGGGAAACCTCCTCCGCCTCTTCCTCTGAGACCGGACTTCTTAACTTCCTCAATAAGCTCTCTGTTCGTTCTGTTCGTGAGAACTTCCAGGAGGGCTCTGTAACCTGATCTGGCAACATACTCTTCTATTGATACCGGATCTATCACACCACAGTTCCTGAGAGCTATTTTGTTCTGTTTTGCAAAGAAAGGTACCTGGGTATAAAGCGGAACACCATCGAATTTACCTGCATCACCGGAACCGTAATCTCTGAAAGAATCCCCAAGAAGTGATTCTGTCCGGTGGACACACAATAGATCATCTGTGGGTATGTCACCCCGGGAAAGAGCATCGATCAAGCTTGTAGCCTTGTCAGGTGTCATCTCTGCATATGTCAGTCGGGGGCCTCCTGGTATGTAAAGATCCACCACAGGCTCCATCTGGCAGAAACCCAGACAACCTGTACCTGAAAGGACTGCATCAATACCTGTCTTGTCAATACCTTTTCTCAGCTGCTGGAACACCTCACCTGCACCTGTTGCCAGACCGCATGTTGCCATTCCAACTGAGATCCTGAATCTCTCAGGATACATTGACCCAAGACCAGCCACCTCAAGACTGTCCAGATGTTGTGTATACTTATTACTCATTCGTATTCCTTAAGTATGCCTGAGAGGTCTGTCAGCTTCACTCTGCCGTAAACTTTATCATTGACCATGATCGCAGGCGCCAGACTGCAGCACCCTATACATCTGGCAGCTTCCACGGAGAACCTCATATCCTCGGTGGTTCCACCGGGTTCAACACCCAGGTCGCTGCATAACTTCTGCATAAGCTTTTCCGCTCCTTTTACATAGCATGTGGTTCCCATGCAGATACTGATCTTGTGTCTTCCTTTGGGAACAAGGCTGAAAGAGTTGTAAAAAGTGGCGATGTTGTAGATATCCGATAGACTCACCGAGAGCTTGCTGGAAATGTACGTGATGACATCTTCAGGAAGATAACCGTAGTGCTTGTCTACGGCCTGAAGAACCGGCATGAGAGAGCCTTCCCCGTGATCGTTTTCCTCGAGAATAGACAGTACTGTATCACGATCTTTCCTCTTGATCTCTACTTCGTCCTGTTCAACCGGATAGATTATCATGTTCACCGGGCAGTTCTGCACGCAGGCACCACAACCGGTGCAGGCCTCAACATCCACATACCGGGGATGTCTTTTCACCTTCACAGTGAAATTACCGGCTTCCCCTTCAATCCCCATGACCTCTGCATTTGTAATAAGGTCAATGTTGAGATGCCTGCCGCTTCCCACCAGCTTGGGAGAAATTACACACATGGCGCAATCGTTCGTGGGAAAAGTTTTATCAAGCTGTGCCATTGTTCCGCCGATGGCCGGAGTCTTCTCCACCAGGTAGACTTTGTATCCTGAGTCAGCCAGGTCAAGTGACGATTGGATACCGGCGATTCCACCGCCCACCACAAGAACGGCTCCTGATTTTGCAGATTCTGTTGCCATATTCTTCTTTTCCGGCTTCATCTCAGCCATAATATTATTACCGTGACCCATCTGTGTCAGCGTATTTTCTGGCCCTGTCTACTTTACGGGCAGCGTATTCCTCTATGAGAGATATCATTCCGTGCCTGTAAACTCTATGCTCGTCTGCAGTTCTGCTTTCTCTCAGCTTGATACTCTTCTTTGCCAGGGCATCCGCCATCATCAACCGCCCTCTGATAGTACGAATCATTACAGTTGTGTGCTTTTCCGGAGAGCCAAGCCCACCAACAGAAATATCCGCGTAATCATTGGCAAAATAATTGCACTTGAGACAGGCCGGCCTTGCTATCTCCTCTATCTCTTTCATGGGTATGTGAACCTTCAGCCCTGATTTCAGAGTAAGAATAAAATCCTCTTTGATGTTCATGGTGGCTATTTCACCAGGATCGATCCTTCTGCTCTTTATGAATTCTTTGTCCATGAGATTGCCCATTTCAAAACACTGCATGCAGAAAAGACCAATGGTAAATGTTATGATATCAGAAGGAACTATTGCCAGAGCCTGCATGTTTCTGATAGAAGTTATCTGGCATGGGGTCCCCACAACAGCCAGTTTCTTCAGTTTTTGGGGATTATCCTTGCAGGTAAATTTAACCACCGAAACATAGTTTGCATATTTTTCTCCCACCTCTTCCAAATGGGGAAGTTCTCCGAAATGGGAACCGGCAGCCTGAAGAATTTCTTCACGCGAAGTTGCAACAATGGCCTGCCTGGTGTATCCGTCAAGACTTGTAGAAACAACAGCGCCATCGATATGCCCGGCTTCAAGCATGTGAATAAGAAGAGAAGTGACAACTCCACCGTCTGTGGCAACTTCAACCACATCCGGGTCTGTGGCCCTGGCTGAAATCACATCGTCGTAATGGCCAATTGGAGCTTTCCAGTCAAATCTTGATTTAACTTCTTCCCTGACTGTGTGTGTATGCGGGCAGATCATGTAACACAATCCGCATGCCAGGCAGAGCTCCTTATCAGTATATGTTGGAAAACCGTTCTCATCAAGCTTTAAGGCTCCGATCATGTTGGCGGAACAGACCGAAACACACCCTCCGCATTTGCTGCAGATACCCGTGTCTATTACATCCTTGTACAGATCATCAAATGAACGTATCTCGTTTTCCTTCATTTTATTACCATTCTTTTTTCAGCTCATCTTCCAGGGCCTTGACGATCTCCTTTGAATCACTCTCGTCAGGATGCAGCTTACTGTCTATGATCTTGCATCGCAGACTCTGGATGGTCTTGTCCAGTTCTCTAGCACTTTCCAGTCTTTCCGGTTGAACGTATCCTTCCTTCACCGCCATATCCCTGAGAATACTTATCACATCAGTGAATTTCACATTCTGAGGGCAAAGAGCAGCGCAGGTATAACACCTGGAACACATCCAAAGAATGTCGGATGACAAAACTTCTTTCCGCATTCCAAGTATCGCCATCCGTATGATCTTGCGGGGATCGTACTCATCATGCACATCAGCCACAGGACAGGAAGCTGTACAGGTTCCGCATGTGAAACAGCGCATGAAAGATTCTGCTCCCGGTTGCGCAGCAATGTCATTCTTAAAATTCGGGTCGTTCTCGGCAATAATAATTTTTTCCATCAGCCAATCTCCATCTAAACCGTCTCGGGTATATTTTTCAACTCAGCCATTGAAAACACAGGGCCATCAATACAGATATATTTTGAACCAATATTGCATCTTCCGCATTTGCCAATACCGCATTTCATCCTTCGCTCCAGAGATGTGTAAATTCTCTCGTCGGAGAATCCCAGTTGGGTAAGGACCGGCAGAGTGTACTTTATCATTACCGGAGGGCCACAGACTATTGCCATGGTATTCTCAGGGCTTGGAGCCACTTCTTTCACAACCGCAGGAACAAAACCTGTTTTTTTATCCCAGCCATCCACCGGTTTGTCTATTGTCAGATGCATCTGAATATCACTTCTCTGCTTCCAGAGAGCGATCTCATCCTTGTATATGAAAAGGTCAGGGTTCCTGGCGCCGTAGATCACAGTAATGTCTTTGTGATCATCCCTTGAGTCCATGAGATAGATCAGAAGAGATCTGAGCGTGGTGAAGGCAAAACCGCCACCCACTATGAGAACATTCATACCCTTCAGATCTTCAACCGGATACCAGTTGCCCAGGGGGCCTCGTAAGCCGATGGTATCCCCGTTTCTCAGGTAATGGATCTCGTTTGTGACAGAGCCGGTTCTGTTAACTGTGAATCGAAGAAAGCCCTCCTCAGTGGGAGAAGACGCAATACCGAAAGGTGACTCACCTTTACCGGGGATCGACAACTCACAAAATTGTCCCGGCAGGTACTTAAATGCATCTCTGTCAGAATCATTCACAAAGGAGAGGTCGTAGGTTCGCAGAGTTCTGGCAGGATCCTCAATTCCAATCCGTTCAACCTTCATCTGCTGGGGGACGCAGTAGTTACCCATTTGTTATTCCCTGCCTGTTGTATACATTTATTGTTTTAAGTACTTCTCTGATATCGAGATTAACCGGGCAGACAGTAATGCACCTTCCGCATCCTGTACAGAGGAAATCACCGTACTTCTCCAGGAAATAGCTGTACTTGTGCATTACCCGCTGTCTCACCCTCTGGCTGGAAAGAGCCCTGGGATTATGACCGGAGGCTTCCATGGTGAATATTGGGAACATGCATGAATCCCATATACGGATCCGTTTACCACTGCTTCCCTTTCCTTCATCCTGAATATCATAGCAGTGACAGGTGGGACAGCTGAAGGTACATGCACCGCAGTTGATGCACTTGGCACTTATATCTTCCCACACAGGCTCGTCGTACAGGTCGTTCAGCAATTCACCAAGCCCGTTCACATCCATTGGAGGAACCATGGTGGACTCTGCTTCTGAAGCAAGTTTCAAGGCTGCTTCTGCATCCCCTTCCAGGGAATCAGTCAAACAGGTCAACTTGCCGAGAATGTTGCTGCCCTTGTCAGAAACAGGTTCCATGAGATAGTGATCACCGGCATCAACAACAAAGACATCCATCCCCTCTCTGCTATGGGGTCCATCTCCAAACCAGTTACAGAAGCAGGTTGACTGAGGCATGTTGCAGGCGGATCCGAATATCACTGAGCTGTCATACTTCTCTTTCCAGTAGGGATCCTGAAAATTTTTGTTATCCGGCATCTGGATCGCGCTTCCAAATACCTTGTTAAGCATAAGTAGACTGCGGGAATCACAGCCTCTCATCCCCCAGACGGCAATGGGCTTTCCTGCTTCTTTTTCAGGCACCCGTATACCTTCTGTATCGTACTCGTAAAGAACTTCGGAATGGGGAAAGAAAATACCTTTGGGAGACAAGTCTGTCACAAGAGTTTTCAGGTTGATCTCGTCCTCGGAGCTAACGGGGATGAAATCTGTTTTCCCCCCGGTATTCCCAGGAGCATAGACAGCGTGTTCAACTGAAAGCTCAAGGATGAAATCACCAAACTTCTTTTTATCCAGTCTGACCATATTCATTACCCCATTATGAATTTCTGTTTCTCGTCTTCCCTGAAATCTGACATAGCAGGCTTCCCGTTGATATCAAGACCTGCGATATCACCAAATCTGTCTTTAACTTCCATGGCTACTTTCCTGTTAAGCATCAGCAGGTCAATATCCATAGGACAAGCCCTCTGGCAGGCTCCGCATTCCACACACCTTCCGGCAACATGAAGATTTCTGATCACATGAAAGATCAAAGTGTCCGTGTAATCACAGGTACTGCCTATCCATTTGGGATCGTTCTGATCCACAAAACACACATTGCAGTAACACGAAGGACAGACATTCCTGCAGGCATAACAACGGATGCATCTCTCGTACTCGTTTCGTGTTTTATCCCAACGTTCTGAAGCGGACAGAGCCTGGAAATCATGAATCTCCTTCAGCCTGCTCTCGTTGGGGACTTCACCACGGGCATCCCCGATAAAGACATCGTACTCCTGAGCATCAGGGTAGGTGCAGGCTAAACACGAAGAGCTCAATATTTCGTTTCGATTCAATAAAAGATCAAAACCATTACCCTTTACAGTGACAGTTTCACCATTGTCGATCAATTCCAGAACCTCTCTGCCGTCTGTTTTTGCAAGCACTTTTTTTCTGTCAAGCACTCCGTCACAGGGCACACCGACTATGACCACATTCTCCCTCTGTATCTGTTTTTCCAGAATGTTCAGGACAACCGAACGGGCATCACAACCCTTAACAGCAATACCAACCTTCCTGTTGGCGAACTGTTTTCTGTCCTTGGTGAAGTAGATGGACAGATTGTTACCACAGGTAACATCAAATACGGCTCTGTCCGCCTGATCTTCTGTACTGACAAACAAGGGTGTGGCAGTAAGCGGAAGAGAACCCTTCTCCCATGCGAGAAAGAGATCAACCTTTTTCTCCGCTATAAGGGCCTTGATGCTTTTGCGAAGTTCGTTTGTGGTGTTCATGTTTTCTTAACCAGCCTTGTGGCAGGGCCAAGCTCTCTAATGTCTTCGGTTATCTTGGTTACCACTTTTGCGAATCTGTCCCCTTCGCCAGCTGATATCCACGAGAACTGAACCCTGTTCGGCTCCAGCCCTATGAACTCAAGAAGAGGCTTGAGAACAGCAAATTTTCTTCTTGCCACATAGTTACCGGAAATGTAGTGGCAGTCTCCGGGGTGACATCCTGAAACCAGTACACCGTCAAATCCGGACTGGAGACTCTTCATTATGAACAGTGGATCAACCCTGCCGGAACAGGGGATCCGGACAACCCTGATGGAGGGAGGGTACTGCATTCTGGAAACGCCGGCCAGGTCAGCACCTGCGTAGGAACACCAGTTGCAGAGTATGGCAAGTATCCTTGGCTGCCATTCACTCATAATATTCCTTCCACAGCTTCGATCTCCAAAGAGTCAAATACGGAGAAAAGCTGTTCGTTTGTAAATCCACGAAGGTCAAGGGCTCCGCATCTGCAGGAGGCCACGCAGGCTCCGCACCCTTTGCAGAGGGCATCATTTATCACGGCGATTCCCTCTTCCATATCAATCTCAATGGCTGCATAGGCACACACGTCTTCACAGTACCCGCATCCCGAACACCTGTCCTTTCTCACCTGGGCAATAGTGCCTTCAGCAAGAATAGAGTTCTTCTTCAGGAATGTGAGAGCTCTGCTTCCAGCAGCTTTTGCCTGGGCGATGGATTCACTCATGTCCTTGGGACTGTGTGCCAGACCACAGACAAAGATGCCATCGGTGGCAAAATCCACAGGTCGAAGTTTTACATGGGCTTCAAGGAAAAGACCATCTGAATTCAGAGGGATCTTGAGCATCTTGGCCAGCTTCAAGTTTTCCTCAGGCGGATCTATTGCCGGAGCCAGCACAAGCAGGTCAGCATCCACAACAACATCCTTCTCGAGAACCGGATCGAACAGAGTGACTCTGATCCTGCTGTCAGGGTCGTCCGGATGGACCATCTCCACTTCCGGCTTGTTGCCGGGAGTGTACCTGAAGAAGAGAGCTCCACTGTTCCGTAAATCCGAATAGTACTGCTCACTGAATCCATAAGTTCTAATGTCACGGTATGCAAAGTAGATATTTGCTTTTGCTTTCTTACTCTGAAGCTGTCTGGCATTCTTTACAGATTTGGAACAGCAGACGCGGCTGCAGTACATTCTTCCCTCTTCCCGGGAACCCACGCACTGCACAAATACAACCTCTCTCAGTTTTCCGGGAGGGAATTTCTCCTCATGAAGCATTCTCTCAAATTCCTTCTGGGTAATAACTCTGGAGGATCTTCCATACAGGTATTCGGATGTCTTGTGCTCGGAACCACCAGTAGCCACAACAACAACTCCATGTGTCAGTTCTTCCTGCTCACCTGAACCATTCGTCAGCATGGTTCTGAAATTGCCCACAAAACCTGCGATCTCTCCTATGTTGCTGTCCATAAGCACTCTAATCCCGGGGTGGTTCTCAATTCTCTCGATGGTTTCAGCCAGGAATTGCTGAGGGTCGCTTCCGTCAAGATTAAAGAAGATATCTCTCATGTTTCCGCCGAGAACGCTCTCCTTCTCAACAAGATAGACGTCATGTCCAGCGTCGGCAATTGCCAGGGCTGATGTCATACCCGCCAGACCACCACCAATCACAAGAGCTTCAGGGTCTATGGAGATGGGAAGTCTTTTCAGAGGCGTGAGGTTCCGTGCCTTGCCTACAGCCATTTCCACAAGATCCCTGGATTTTGCTGTGGCTTTTTCAGGCTCATTCATATGAGCCCAGGAACACTGGTCACGGATATTCGCCATCTCGAACAGGTATGGATTAAGCCCTGCACCACTGATGGTATCCCTGAACAGAGGTTCATGGGTTCTGGGTGTACAGGCAGCCACAACGACCCTGTTAAGGTCATGCTCCTCGATCCGCTCTTTTATCATCTCAAGACAGTCGGTGGAACAGGCATACATTACATCCTCGGAGTGCTCCACATTCTTAAGGCCCTTCGCCATTTCAGCAACATTCTTTACATCCACCACTCCGGCTATGTTAATACCGCAATGGCAGACAAAGACGCCGACTCTGGGTCTTTCACCAATAACATCCTTCTCTATTACCTCTTCCTCACCTTTTGAGACATCGTGCCTTTCAAGTTTCAGCAGTTTAACAGCTCCTGCTACTGCACCGGATGCTGAAACAACAGACTCTGGAATGTCCTTGGGACCGTTCATTGCACCGCAAACAAAGATGCCGGGGCGTGTTGTTTCAAGAGGGTGGAAGGTATCGGAATGACAGAAACCGTATTTGTTCAACCTGATATCCAGGTCCTCAGATAGTTTTCGGCTTCCCTTCCGGGGTTGCAGACCTATTGAAAGCACAACAAGATCAAAAACCTCAAGCTGTATATCACCGTTCTCAAAGGTATACCTCAGTTCAAGACTGCCTCCTGGAAGTTCAACAATGTCAGCAACTTTTGACCTGATGAAATTAACGCCGTAGTGATTCTCGGCCTTGTCGTAGTACTTGTCAAAATCCTTACCGAAAGCTCTTATGTCCATGTAGAAAATGGAAGCATCCAGTTCTTTGCTGTGCTCTTTTGCGATTATAGACTGCTTTATGGCGAACATGCAGCACGCCGAGGAACAGTAGTTCTTGTCGATGCTCTCATCTCTTGAACCAACGCACTGAATAAATGCGATCTTCTTCGGGGGCTTCTCGTCTGAAGCCCTGACCACATGCCCGCCGAAAGGCCCGGAAGCTGAGAGCATCCTCTCAAATTCCAGGGAGGTGACCACATTGCTGTAGCGATGATAACCAAACTGCCCGAAGCCAATAGGGTCGAATGGATCAATACCAGTTGCAAGAATGACCGCACCGACATTGATATCTATCTCTCTATCTTTATCCTGATAGTTGATAGCGCCGGTGGGACAGACCTTCTCACAGAGTTTGCACACACCTTTGGTGAGGAAAAGACAGTAGTTCGGGTTTATGGTGTACTCGGACGGGATACTCTGAAGGAAATACCTGGAAATAGCCTTTGTCTTTCTAAGACCCATGTCGAACTCATCATCGATCTTAACTGGACATTTGGCCTCGCAGAGACCACAGGAGACACACTTCACCGGATCAACATACTTGGCCCGTTCAATCACTCTACAGACGAAGTCACCGGGGGTACCGGAAACCTCTTCAAGGTTGGACATGATATGAATGGTGATAAGTGAATGTCTAGCACATTCGCTCATCTTGGGAGAGAGAATACACATGGAACAGTCATTTGTAGGGAATGTCTTATCCAGCTGGGGCATTCTGCCACCGATGGTGGGTGTACCCTCAATGAGATGAACCTCTACACCCATTTCGGCCAGGTCGAGAGATGCCTGTATTCCGGCTATCCCTGCGCCTAGAACTAATACGGAATTCTTTTTGTTCTTCACAAGAATATGCTCTTTCTTGTGGGATTCTCTCCCAGTTTCCGAATCTCCTCAGTATACTCATTGGCTACTCTGGCAAACTTGGGTCCTTCAGAAGCGGAGATCCAGGAAAGCTTCAATCTTTCCGACTCAAGCCCAAGGGATTCAAACACTTCCTTGACCAGTGCAAATCTTCTTCTTGTGTGATAATTACCGGTTTCGTAATGACAATCCCCGGGATGGCAGCCTCCAAGAAGCACACCATCAGAACCGCTGAGATATGCTTTCAGAAGAAAGACCGGATCAACCCTGCTGGAACACATCACCTGAAGTGGTATGATGGATGTGGAGTACTGTAATCTGCTCGTGCCAGCCAGATCAGCTCCGGTATATGAACACCACTTGCAGAGGAAACTGGTTATCCGGGGTTTAAATTCCTTATTCATGTTCTTCTCCAACAAGAACCGGAAAGGCAGAGCCTAACCCAGTTCCGGAAATTCCTCCTCCTTGAATATCATTACAGGAATCTCTTCGGTAACATCCCGTCCAGGGAGATAATCAAAAATTGAAGCAGTGCTCTCTCCTGTTCTGCTGAACACCGCAGCAACAGGAATTCCCACAGGACAAACATCAGAACACATACCGCAACCCACACATGAAAAACTCATATGGGTCAACCTGCCCATGTGAAAAAGCATGGTATCAGGAGGCAGTCTCAAAGCACCCTTCCGGGCAAGGTGCTCTTCAAAATACGGAAGATTGTAATCAAAATTGATAGATTCAAAATCACAGAGTGTGCAGTAGCATATAGGGCATACTCTGCTGCAGCCGTGGCAGCCAACACACTTGCCAAAGATATTCACAAGCCCGTCAAGGCCTGAGCAATCCTTTTCGATGGAAGAAAAGAGCTTCTCTCTTTCTCTGGCTCTTGCTGTGGCAAGTTTCTCCAGAGATGTTGAATCCAGTACAGCACTGCCATGCTCTCCGGTGCATTCAGAGAGAGCCTCTCTGGCCTTATCACTGTTCAGGTAAATCATGCAGCCCTCACCGGGCTTACATTCTCCAGCAGCGGAAACCATAATGTCAGCGTTCATGGGAATGAAGTGCTCACACGCTTTGCATGTGTCTCTTATGTTGGATGGTATCTCTCCTGCGGAAACAACCTTTTCGTACTTGGGGAGCAGCCTGTCCACTTTGCCTTCAGCCACAAGATCCAGTGGAAATACGCCACCGCATGTGTGGGAAATTGTAAAAAGGTTCTCCAGAGATCCCTGTTCCCGTTTTACCCGTTCAACAAATGCACGAAGTTCACAGGGTTTAAGAACTGCAGCTATCTTTTTTCCTGAAAGAGACAGATTTGAGAGAACCTGACTCGCATTAACGGTCATAACAGGGGCAAGTGGTTTCAGTTCTTTCAGATTCTTTACATCGGTGACAAGGGCAAGGTCCCAGGCTCCGGTATCGGGCATCATTCGCATTGCCAGGACCGCATCAACCTTTCCGGTACTGAGAAGGTGCCTCAGAAGATCATTGATCCCTTTGGAAGCACTTTTTTCTATGGTGATACTACTCATGAGAGGCTCCCCCCGGTTCTGCATCCTTTACCAGTTCGTGCACTCCCGGCAACTCGGATTTCTTGAAATCTCGAAGCGGTAGTGGTTTGCCGTCATTTCTTCCGGCCTTGTATTCAAAGGTACTTTGGGTCTGCTCCGCGACAAAGCTGAAGACATCAGCCACAGGGATAGACACGGGACATGCATCGGAACACTGCCCGCAGGAGACGCAGGAGAGACTCATGTGTGCCAGTCTGCCTGTGTGGAACATTATCCGCTCCGGTGGGAGAGAAATCCCCCCACGCTTTATTGCCTGGTTCATCAGTGCTTCAGGGTTTGATCTTGAGGCTTCCGATCCGAAGTAACAAAGTCTGCAGTAACAGATAGGGCATGCGCTCTGACAGTTGTGACATCCTATGCAATTTGAAAAGACATTCAGCATTCCGCTGAAACCTTTTATGTCACTCTCGGTCTTTTTGAAAGCAATATCCCTTGCGGCGGTTCGCTTTTTTAAAATGCTTTCAACTTCACTCTTCCAGAGAGGAAGGAGTTTGTCTCCAGTCTCGCTCTGAATATCCATCTTCTGCAGAAGTTCAGCACCTCGCGTACTTCCGGGGATAACAAGCATTCCTTCGTCACTGATACCCAGGAACCCGAAATGCAGGTCGGAATCAACAGCAGAGAAATTAACACAAGTGCGACATGCAGGCTTTGCATTCTCACCTGGTTCTCCGGTGGTGAACATCTCTTTGAAACTGGCTTCGCTGCTCTCTGGATCATTAACATAGTCCTGCAGCGGGATAGCTCCCGGGCAATCGTATGTGGCAAGTATGAGGTTGTCAGTGTTAACCTGACCAAGTTTTGACAGTTCTATACCGGCTCTGATCTCACACGGACGCATGAGAGCAAGTACAGTAAGATCTCCTTTTTCTTTTCTGGTAAGACTTCTAAGAGCCCTGGCTCCCTGAACCGGCATTACTGCAGGGAAAGGAACAGCGTCATCCAGCATCCCTGCATCGTTAAGCAGTATCCATGCAAAGGAATCACCGGATGGAACCTTCAGTGGCATTATCAATGCGTCAACAGCTCCGGAATCCAGCATCTGCCCGAGAAATTCCCTAACAGGCGTTTCCACACCATTATCGGTCTTCAGGACCACAGGGATTCCTGTAGTTTCAGTCATCTAATTATCCTTCCCATACATCACCTCAGGGCCTCATCAACTTCACGGAAGAGCTGGATGTTTGTGAAGTGCTTCGTTCTTAATGCTCCGGAGGGGCAGCTTCCATAACAGTTACCGCATCCCCTGCAGATCGCTTCGTTAACAATGGAAATACCCCTGGCTTCATCGGGGTAGATCGCTCCGTAGACACAGACATCGAGACAGTTACCGCAACCGGTACAGTAAGCTTCCAGAATTTCTGTCACCGCTACTTCAGGTACAAGCTTCTCTCCCACCAGCAACTTCGTAAGGATCTGCCCTGCAGACGCCCGGGCAAAGAGCATGGAATCAGAAATGTTCCTGGGCCCCTGTGATGTTCCAACAATGAAAACACCATCAGTTGTTGTTGCAGAAGGGTTTGTCATTCTGTGAGCTTCCTGAAAAAAACCTGTTTCGTCCACAGGGATCCCGAGAAGCTCTGAAAGGGCGGGTGTGTCTTTAGAAGGAACCAGGGCCGAAGCCAGCAGAACCATGTCAAAGAACTGCTCACCTTCATCACCGTTCTTCTCTTTGAATTTTACAGTTGTTCCTGATAAACCGGTACTCTGTACTTTTACAAAATTAACACCTGATGACCTTGCAGCAGCGTACAGTTCCTGTCCCCCTGACGGAGGCAGGCATATGTCCCTGTAGAACTGAGTTATTCTGATATCCGGGTAACGAGCCTTTATCATATTGGCAGTCTTCATCATGACAGTGCAGCAAACTCCACTGCAGTAGCCCAGCTCTTCCCGGCCGACACAGTGCACAATTGCAATGGTTTCCGGTTCTTTTCCTGACCGGAGAGTTATCTCGTCACCGGAGGAAAGCATCTCGGTGATCTCCATTGAATTGTAAACATCATCGGACTCTGAATACTTGAAGCCACTCTCTTCCGTTGTTTCGTAAAGGTCAGCCCCTGTTGCGGTAATTATGGATCCGCAGAAAAGCTCAGTTATGACCTTGCTCTCCAGGGAAACGTGTTCGATCTCAAAATTTCCCAGAAACCCGATCACAGATGTAACTTCAGAGTCAAGGAACACATTGATGCAGGGGTTCCCAAGAATTGTCTCGATCAGCTTCTCCACCTGCTCCGGTTTATTGAATTCCTGGAAAGAGAATCCTCTCAATTTACCGGCTCTGCCTCCGAGAGTATCGTTTTTCTCCACTATTGTTACACTGCGGTTCTCTCCAGCCAGCGCAAGGGCAGCTTCCATACCTGCAACCCCGCCACCTATAACAAGAACATCCGGATTCACATCAATGGGACTTTCAAACAATTCAGACTGGTAAAGCACTCTGGCAATACCTGCCCGGAGATAGCTTTTCGCTTTTTCTGTAGCCTTATCCATATCGTCGATCACCCAGGTGCAATGCTCACGGATGTTGATAATCTTGTACAGGTAGGGGTTCAGCTGGGTTTTTCCACATACATCTTTGAAGGTGGAGTCATGGTCCCTGGGGGAGCAGGCACCAACAACAAGGTGTGTCAGACCCAGGTCTCTGATCTCTTTTTCAAGGTATTCCTTCCCTTGATTGGAACAGAGGAAACCGTACTTCCTTACTACAAGTTCAACATCTCCAAAGCCTCTGAACTCACTGAGGTAGGTGATTATTTCATCAAGGTCTGTCTTGCCGGCGATATTGGGACCGCATTCACAGACATAAACACCAACTTTTGCTTTCATACCTTTTCTCCATCAATAGTTGACATAAGTTCCATGATCTGTCCGGCAGCGGATTCACCCTGGATCACTGATCTCTGAATATCTCCAGGGCCGGTGACGGTCCCTGCGGCGAAGATCCCCGCTTTTGTAGTCTCTGTTGATCCACTGCCTTCATCGGTTCTCTTGATGAATCCAAATTTATCAAGTTCAACACCAGCGATCCGGGCCAGCTCCGGAAGATCTGAGTCAGGCACAATTGCTGCAGTGAGAATAACCATATCCACATCCAGTTCCCTGGATTCCCCGGAGGTATCCGGGTAGCTGATCCTTAAAGCTGAATCACTCTCTGTTACGCAAACATCCTCCAGCGAAGGAGTGAAGAGCATAGTTGTCGATCCTTCTCCAAGAGTTGTGAAGAAATTCTGGTAACTCTTACCGGGAACACAGATATCAAGGTAGAGATCATATATTCTGGCTTCCGGCAACTTATGCAGAAGGAAACGCACAAATTTAAAAGAATACATGCAGCAGACTGTAGAGCAGTACCCCACCTCGCTGCGTCCGGCACAGTGAATTATTGCTATTCTCTCAGGTGAAATATCCGAACCCCTGAGAGTAAGTTCGCCCTGCGTGGGACCGTTTGATGCAAAAAGCCGTTCAAATTCAAGTGGCGAATAGACTGCAGACAGATCTCCGTAGCCAAGATTCGGCAAAGCTGAAAGATCGAAAAGTCCGGACCCGGACGCAATAAGAACTGCTTCAACTTCAACCGTAACAACTTCATCAGAATCATTGAGATCGATTGCATCAAAAACACATGACTCCACACAGAGGTTGCATTCCTGCGTACCGTTCAGATGCAGACACTTGCTTGAATCAATAACTGGTACATTAGGTAAAGAACCTGCAGTTGGAACATAAACTGCCTTCATATCCATGAGGTTCTCTTCCCACATATTCGGGATGGATACAGGACACGGGTCATAACACATTCCACACCCGATACAATTCACCAGACTGATGTATCTGGCTTTTCTTCTGATCACTACTTCGTAGCAACCCTTACTTCCAGAGAGACTTTCCACATCGCTGTAGGTGTAAGTTTCAATATTCGGATTCTGAAGAACTTCCTGCTGAACCGGAGCAACCATACAGGTGGAACATTCCATATTGGGAAAACTCTCTTCGTTCTTTATTACCTTTCCACCAATTATCGGTAACTTTTCTACCAGATGAACTTTTTTCGATGCCCCTGCCAGCATGAGCCCCGCCTTCATCCCTACGATTCCTGCTCCAATGATAAGAACGCTTCCATTCTTCGGCATTATCTCATACCTTCCATCAGAAACGTGTGCTACTGTTCATGGGATTGGGCCCCAGTTTTCTTATTTTTTCTGTAAAATCTGATACAACCTCTGCATAACGGTTGCCCTCTGCGGCAGACACCCAGACGAGCTCAAGCCTTTCCGGGTCAAGATCAAGGGTTTCCATAACCTTTTTCAACTGCGCGAATCGCCTTCTGGCGTAGTAATTACCCTCTCCATAGTGACAGTCCCCGGGATGGCATCCGGCAACCAGTATGCCATCCGCACCTTTAAAGAATGTAGTAAGAAGAAGGTTATGATCTATCCTGCTGGAGCACATCACCCTTACAACAGAAAATGATGATGGGATCTCAAGCCTGGAACCCCCTGCAAGGTCTGCAGCTGCATATGTACACCAGTTGCACAGAAAACCCACAACTTTCGGGGTAAATTCACTGTTTGAAGATTTTTCCTTTTTATCCTTCAACGATCAACTCCGATGATGTTTGTTCCATTTATCTGTATATGTTGATATAGCAATATATCAGCTCAAAAAAATCAACTCACTTTTACGCTATTATCTTGAGTATCTTCTTTACTTCTTCCATTTCAACACAGTAACAGACCATGGTGCCATTACGTTCACTTCTAAGTATTCCTGCATTCTTCAGTATAAGCAGGTGGTGAGAGATGGTAGACTGTGGAAGTTCAAGCCTTTTCTGAATGTCACCAACATTGCAGCCATCCTCTTTCAACCTCGTGATGATCTCAATTCTATCGGGGTGGGCGATGGCTTTAAGAATCCGGCACTGCTCTTCTATGCTTCTCATTTATTGTACCTGTTCTGTAGGGATAAAACAATATTCACATATTTGAATACTTAACTATATGTATGCTCTAAAGTAGAGTCAATACAAGCTGGAAGGCTACAGAAACGCTATCTGCAGCCTTTCCCATGCTCAGCCTATTCGAAAGAAGCGATAGACTTCTTAATAATATCCACGCACTCCATAAGCTGCTCTTCTGTAATTACCAGAGGAGGGGCAAAACGGATAATATCGCCGTGGGTAGGCTTGGCGAGAAGACCGTTCTCCGCCATCTTCAGACAGACATCCCAGGCAACAATGTCACCCCTGGGCTTGATTATGATGGCGTTAAGAAGACCTCTGCCCCTTACCAGAGTGATCATGTCAGAATCGATCGCTTCAAGCTCTTTCCTGAGAATATCTCCCAGATACATTGCTTTCTCTGCGAGCTTTTCATCGCGGATAACCTCAAGTGCAGCCATTGCAACTTTCGCCCCAACCGGGTTGCCGCCGAATGTTGATCCGTGCTGACCGGGCTTGATAAGAAGCATGATATCATCATTGGCAAAAACTGCGGAGACAGGATACATTCCGCCACTGATGGCCTTGCCGAGAATAAGGATGTCCGGCTTTACGTCTTCGTAATCACAGGCAAGCAGTTTTCCAGTTCGTGCTATGCCTGTCTGTACTTCGTCGGCGATGAAGAGGACATTGTTCTTCCTGCACAGCTCCTGAGCACCTTTAAGGTAACCATCTGAGGGGACAAAAACACCTGCCTCTCCCTGGATGGGCTCCACAAGGAAACCGGCTACCGTGGGATCTTCCAGGGCTTTCTCGAGGGCATCCAGATCGTTATAGGGAATTCTGATAAAGCCAGGAGTAAAAGGACCGTAATCGGAGTAAGCATCAGGATCGTTGGAGAAAGAAACTATTGTGGTGGTTCTTCCGTGGAAATTGTTTTCACAGACAATGATCTTAGCTTGATCCTTTTCAATACCCTTCACCAGATAAGCCCATTTGCGGCAGAGTTTGATGGCTGTTTCAACAGCTTCCGCACCGGTGTTCATGGGGAGGATTTTATCAAAACCGAAGTAGTCAGTTGCAAACTTCTCAAACTCGCCCAGTACATCGTTGTGGAAAGCACGGCTGGTAAGAGCCAGCGTACCCGCCTGATCCATCATGGCCTTTACTATTCTGGGGTGGCAGTGCCCCTGGTTAACAGCTGAATAGGCAGAAAGGAAATCGTAGTACTTTTTGCCTTCAACATCCCACACATAAACACCCTCTCCTCTTGCAAGTACAACTGGAAGGGGGTGGTAATTGTGGGCACCATACCTGTGCTCAAGCTCGATAGCCTTCTTTGAGGTCATCTTCTCTGTGCTCATGGTTTCGTCCTTTTTTTGTCGGGTTCACCGTCAACACCAGGGAGGACCGCAAGGACTCCAGCGTAAGCCTGACGGGAAGTATCTTCCGGTTTCAGAAAATGCTAAAGCGGTCTGTGTAAAACATGATAACGGGAATATATTATTTAAAGATCCAAGTGCCAGAGACGCAGGGAACTTCCAAATTATGGAAGTTTCGTACAGACTTCCTTATTATCAGCCCGGATTCTTCCTGTGAAAACAATGAGGCTGATGATCAGGCCTCCCATGGTGGCAACAGTGTAACTGGCTGTATGCATCCAGAGGGCTGAGATATATGCTGCATGACTGGAATTCGGTATTGCGGAATACAACGGCTCGTACAGCCCCAGAGCTCCGTTTTCCGCCATTCGGTACCCGATGCTCCCAGCTACTGCAGAAGCTGCCCCTGAGATAAGAAACAAGAGTAGCAGTGGTTTGATGAATGATCCAGCATCCCGCTTCGGCCATTTTCCTGCTCTTCCTGCAACTGCGAAAAGTCCCCCGAGGCTCAGACCAACCCACCAGTTGGGATGGACTCCCCAGGCAACTCCCATAAGGGTCGGCGAGGTGGAGCTGATCAATGCTTTGTGACCGATGGTAAAGTATTCCAGACTGATTCGAACCGATACCTGGTTGTGTACTATTCCGTAAAGAACTGCAGTACCCATACACAGGAGGATGATAATTAGTATTTGTTTCATTTTATCTCTGTCTGAACAGTTCCCTGAAGAGCTCGCACTCTGTCATCTTCTGGATCCCGAACCGGGTAAGGGCAAAATCGTACTTCACCGGATCCTCCGATGATACCGCTCTGAAACCTTCTGTTATCTCTTCTGCGGTTTTAGCATCCGCAGCTTTTCGCTCTGTAAAACCAAGTTGAATTCCAACTCTGTGCATGTGTACATCAACCGGTACAATTAATTCCGAAGGAGGTATCATACTCCAACCACCTGGATCCACATCATCATGTCTTACCATCCATCTCATGAACAGGTGAAGCCTTTTACAGGCACTTCCCCTGGAAGGCAGTGGAAGAAGATGCCCGGATGAAGTCCCATGCTTTTCCATCCTGGATATGACTTCCCCGGCAAAGGCATCAAGAGAATCAATGTAGGTTCTGTTCTTCATCAGTTCTGTAATGAAATTCCCGATGAGTCCGTGTTCTTCCTGAATTGCAGAAATAGAGAGAAGAAATGCCGCCATATCCCTGCCCTTTGTAAATCTGTGCTTGAAACCCAGTAATTTCCCCTTCATGGAAACCGGATCTGTACCCCTAAGAAATTCAGAAGGAGATGGTCCAAGCAGGGAAAGCACTTTCTCAGTACTCTTAAGTATCAGGTTCACCCGACCGTAGGCAAGACCTGACGCAACCAGACCCGCTATCTCTCTGTCCTCGATACTCTGGTATCGGTAAAGAAATTCAAGCGGGTCCGGATGAACAAATTCACGCCTGTTGTAGCGTAAGTATATCTTTTCCAGCAAACTATTCTGCTGAGAACTGATCTTTGCCAACTCCGCAAACCGGGCAGACCCAATCTTCAGGGATGTCTTCGAAGGCTGTTCCAGCTGCTATGCCACCGTCGGGATCTCCGACTTCAGGGTCATACGCATAGCCGCATACACTGCATACATACTTCTTCATGGCTTTGTCTTCCTTCTGTTTATCTGTTGTTCCCTCTGCTTTGAATGAAGGTGCAGTGGGAGGAGTTTTTCCACAGAGAACTTCTCTGTAGTAAGCGTAGGTCATGGGGACCCCGTTACCGATAAGTGAGCAATCGGTGAGCTTTCCAATAAACAGAGTGTGGGTTCCCACTTCAACCGAGCTTTCAATCTTCAACTCTATACAGGCAACGATATTCTTCTTCGGGCAGGGACACCCGGCAGGCGTGGTGATGTAATCAACAGTTTCAAACTTGTTGATGTCTCTGCCGCTCTTGAAGCCAAAGTGCCCGATGAAAGGGAGATCGGCATCCTGACTGAGAACACCTATTGAAAGATATCCGGAGTCTTTAATGAACTGGTTCGTAAGCTCTTCACGGTTAACTGCAACTGTTATCCGAACAGGGTCTGCAGTCACCTGAAAAACCGCATTAGCTATCTGTGCGTTTTTCCGGTCTCCGGATACTGAACCTATTGTGTAGAGCCCGTAACTGAGCGTAAATACCGGTGTGAGATCCATTTCTTTCATTCGCTGCATTTCTCTTTCAACTCCTTGCCTACTGCGATACCCAGCTCTCTTGCTTTCACCAGGTCATCATCGCTGGGAACATAGACAACCCTAAGAGACTCCGCAGCAAGAGGGATCTTCATGTCTTCAAGATACTTCTCAACATCCTTAACTGCTTCACCGCTCCACCCGTATGATCCGAAAACAGCTCCGATAAGGTTCTTCGGTTTTAGCCCCTTCAGGTAGGTAAGCACATCTGCCACTCTGGGGAACATCTGACCATTTATGGTTGGACTGCCTACAATAAGGGCACCGACATCAAGGACCGCAGTGGCAACGTCGCTTCTGTGGCTGGACTCCAGTGGCATCACCCTGGCTGAGATACCCTCTGAGCCAAGACCGTCACAGATGGCATCGGCAAGATAACCGGTACTCTTCCACATGGTGTCGTAGATGACCAGGGCCTTTTTGGAGCACTTCTGAAGTGCCCATTTCTCCCATCTCTGTAGAATTCCACTGATATCACTCCTCCAGATAGGCCCGTGATCCGGGCAGAGAAGTTGTATGTCAAGATCAAGCTCCGCAAGCTTCTTCATAAGCCCTGAAACCATTGGAGAAAATGGAAGAAGTATGTTGGCAAAGTATTTCTCCGTTTCCTCAAGAAGAACCTGTGGAGGAAGCTGATCATCGTATCTTTCCGTGGAAGCCAGGTGCATTCCGAAACCGTCCTGGGAGAACATCATTTTTTCTGTATCAAGATAGGTAACCATACTGTCCGGCCAGTGGAGCATTCTTGTTTCTACAAAGGTGATCGAGGATTCACCCAGGGAAATATTCTCACCATTCTTAACTGCAGTGATAACATCATCGTCGTAGTGGAAGTGTCGACCAAGAGCTTTCTTGCCCATGGAAGAGGCAAAAACCTTTTCCGGTTTTGCCAGATCGATCATATCTGTAAGGCAACCTGTGTGATCCATCTCGGAATGGTTGCTGATGATGTAGTCGATCTTCTCCGGTGGGATCACTGAAGAGATTCTTGCAAGCATCTCGTTCTTGAACTGTTTTTTCACAGTATCGATCAGTGTGATCTTCTCATCAATTATCAGAAAGGCATTGTAGGTGCTGCCACGACTGGTGAGGTATCCGTGAAAATCACGGACACCCCAGTCGATAGCTCCGACCCAATAGACCTTTTCAGTGATTTTTTCTGCTGTACACGGGCCCATTGAGTCTCCTTTTCTACTCTGCAGATGGGGGTGTGAATACCCTTGAGCCAAGTTCTCTGTCTATCATCAACAACCCGCCACCGGCACCTCCAGCCAGCTTGAACATCCTGATAACTTCACTCACAGAAGCTTCCTCCTCAACCTGCTCGGCCACAAACCACTGGAGAAAGTTGTCAGACATGTAGTCTTTTTCTTCCCTGGCCAGGGCAACCAGATCATTTATGGAGGCTGAGATGAATCTCTCGTGTTCAAGAGCGCCATGGAAAGCGTCAAGAGGATTTTCCCAGGAAGACGCCGGTTTCTCTATGGCATCAAGGAAAACTCTTCCTCCCCTCTCGTTCACATAATTCATGAACTTCTCTGCGTGGGACATCTCTTCAAGAACCTGAGTTCTCATCCAGGAAGCAGCACCGGAGAGGTCTTCACTCTCAAAATACATGGACATGGCCAGGTAGAGATAGGATGAGTAGATCTCCTTGTTGATCTGAGCGTTCAAAGCTGTCTGAATCTTTTCGCTAAGCATTGCAGTTACTTCCAGAGACCGTGAACGGAGCAGTATTCTCTGGCACTGACATTCTCTGCATCAATTATGAAAACTGCCTCTGCGATATCGCCGGGATTGAGGTACTTCCTGTAAACAATGCCATCCGCGACAAGCTCGACCCATTCAATGAAATGGGCATCAGCCATTGGGTGAGGAACAGAGCCAACTTTTACCTTGTATCCGCCATCCACTTTCTCTATAACCGGTACATGTTTTTCTGTGGCAGAGTCAGCGGTCTTTTCTTCCATGAGTTCCATATCCGCATTGCAGCAGACAAGCTGACCGGGTCCTCCATGAAGAACCTCTACAATGTTACCACATCTCTCGCACTTGTAAACCTGCATTCTTTCAGCCATTCTATTTCTCCTTCAAGTTAATTTACCAATTCTCACTTACCAGCATGAAATGTGCCTGAGGATGGTCACAAGCAGGGCACTTTGCCGGAGCTTCTGTTCCAAAATGAACATATCCGCAATTCTGGCAGAACCAGAGCACCGGCTCTTCCTTCTTGAACACAGTCTCATTCTCAATGTTCTTAAGGAGGGCAAGAAATCTCTTCTCGTGCTGTTTCTCTGCAACTGCAATACTCCTGAATATGGCTGCTATCTTGTTGAAACCCTCTTTTGTAGCAGTCTCAGCAAATTCAGGGTACATCTCTGTGTACTCATGGTTCTCTCCACCGGCAGAGCCCCGAAGATTTTCCGCAGTCGTACCAATGATTCCCGCAGGGAATCCTGCAGTTATCTCCAGTTCGCCGCCCTCAAGAAGCTTGAAGAGCCTCTTTGCATGCTCTTTTTCCTGATTTGCCGTTTCAGTAAAAGCGTTGGAGATCTGGACAAAACCATCTTTCTTAGCCTGTGATGCGAAGTATGTGTAGCGGTTCCTTGCCTGGGATTCTCCTGCAAAAGCCTTGAGAATATTTATCTCCGTCTGTGTACCTTTGATACTCATCCCTGTTCTCCTTTCGTATCCATTTTTGAATTGCACTCTTCACACGTACCTGTAAATGTAACACAAACTCCATCAACTGTGAAACCGGAAGCATCTGAAGGCAGAATACCATTAAAGTCAACTGCTGGAACATCCAGATCACGTACTTTTCCACAGCTGCGACACTGGATATGGCAGTGGTTCTTCACGATATGATCGTAGTGAACTTCGGAACCGGCACTGGTTATTGAGATCAGGTCGCCTTCCTCCACAAGTATCCCCAGATTACGATAAACTGTACTGAAACTGATGTTAAGAATGTCTTCTCTCGCCTTGAAATAAATCTCCTGAGCTGTGGGGTGATTGCAAAGGCATTTTGCTGCACTCAGCACAGCTTTCTTCTGCTTTGACCCTCTTCTTAATGGTAATGACTGCATATCTCTCCTATTCGTAATCGGAACTATTACGATTATATGGTATCCTGGTGTTTTGTCAAGCCCCCAGCTAAAGTTGCCCTGTAGAGAAACCTGGTATATTTTTGAAATACAAGGAGGAGAGATGGCCTGGTACTACATAAAAGGTAGATGGTGGATATTTGTTATTGCCACTGTCCCATTTTTTGTTTTGGGTGTTGTATTCATCTGGTTGCATTTTGATGCATCCTGGCACCGTGAATGGTACAACAGTCTGCTGTTCCTTGGAATCCTTTTCATAATTTCACCAATACTGCAGTTGTGGTGGACATTAAGGAAGATACACCGTGGACAGAAAAATGAGAGTGAATTGATTGCCAGAAGTACTATCGGCTGTGCGACTGTTATTTCACTGGAGGAAACAGGCCTGTATACAAACGATATTCCTGAAGTGGAAATTCTGCTTGAAGTGCATTCAAAGGACGATACGACTTATCGTTTGACTCACAGAGAACACGTGAATCTCTCAGACCTTCCAGGGCTTGCTCCAGGTTCTGAAATTGCAATCAGAGTTGATTCACTCAACAGAAAAAATGTTTTTCTTCACTTCCCTTAAGACTGACCAATTGGTATTATTGAATATTCAGGCGCATCTGTAAAAAAAGAACAGGCACTATAGCAGTGGCTACACAGGATCGAGTCAGTTTGACTTCACATACTA
>JAGLDY010000019.1 GCA_023145375.1 Candidatus Sabulitectum sp.
TCCACTCTACCGTGGCAGGATCACCGTTCACTGATGACCGGTATTGTACTCAAAGTTGCGCTAATATACATACGAGTGGCTCTACAATATGCTAGAAAACCAATCGTTTCATTCAAGTCAAGGAGAAAGAAATGTTTAAGTTTATCACGATTCTAGTTATCGTCTCAGTGTCGTTCGCCGGCCACCTGGTGGGTTGGGGATCCGACAACTACGGTCAGGTATCTAACATTCCTACCGGTGAGGATTTTATCCAGGCCTCGTGCGGCTCCTGCCATGCCATTGCTCTTAGGAGCGACAGTACACTTGTGGCATGGGGGAACAATGGTAGTGGCCAAGGAGTAGTCCCAGCAGATCTTGAGGATGAGACATTCATCTTTATCGCAGCAGGCGCGGGGCACAATGTAGCTATCAAGGCTGATAGCACTCTTGTTGCCTGGGGATTAAATGATGACAGTCAGTGCGACTGCCCAACCGGAAAATTTATTGATATCGCAGCAGGCGTGAAACACAGTGTTGGGCTGAGATCTGATGGAAGTATTGTTACCTGGGGATATACTTTCGGTGATCCTGATCCGATAGGGTATCTTTGGATTTCTGTAACCTCATCGCGGTACCGGTGCGCAGCTCTCAGATGGCTCAACAACAACACCAGCGTCTTTATAACTTGGGGGACAGATGACGATGGCATCCTCTACCCTCTTGGTTACTTTGGTGAATTCATTGAAATAGCTGATGGAGAATGTGCTTCTGCTATCGACTCTATCAGCCCCGGAGTCTCCTACATTCGAGAATGGGATTACGAAAGCAATCAATGGGTCAACAACGGACAACCCAATCAGCCTGGTGACTATCATGGGCTCACTCGGAGCGAGACTCATGGGTTTGCTATTGAAGATGGTGAGCTTATTGGGTGGGGCGATAACGAATATGGAGCCTTGGATATAGAGGGTCTCAACGCAGGTTACCTGAGTATTAATGCTGGTCACCACTTCTCTATTGGCATCCAGGAAACCGGTACCGGGATCGCCGGATCCCCAGAGCCCACGCTCAATCTCTCCGTGCTGGCCAACCCGTCAGCTTCCCCGATGATTCAGTTCACCACCGATACTGCAGTGGAGCTGTCCATCTACGACATCTCCGGACGCACGGTCTCGAACGAGAGTTACGGACCCGGAGATCATAGCGTAAGTCCCATGCTCTCAACGGGGATATACCTTGTGAGATTAGAAGCGGTGAACCAGGAATTACTTGCCAGACTAGTCGCTCTTTGAAATAATGGCGCAGCTCTTGTGGGTTGCGCCTGCTACAGTTTTTATTGCTAAAGAAAACTTTGGCAGTATGTTGAAAACAATGACCGGTCTGACTGAAGACTTTGACCGGCGCAACTAAAGGAATAATGAAATTATGAACACAATTGACTTCACTAAGGTTCCTCAGGATCAGCTGGTGGCATACTATGGCTTGGGATTCGCTGCTGCTGCGTCAGATGGTTCAATGGACAGAGAAGAGCTGCAGTTGATTTTTGAAACTCTTGACATCTCGTTTCTGGATGATGTGTACCAAAAAGAGGTTCGCCAATATGTCTTGACTCCACCAAGCGTAATTTCTTGTCTGAATAAGCTTAAAGGAGCGCCGGAAGCTCTTAGATTTGGAGTTGTGGTAAGCGTAATGGAGGTACTTCTTGCTGACGATATTATTACTTCAGATGAAGCTGCTTTCCTAAGGAAGATATGCACAAGGCTTGAAGTAAATCAAGAGCAACAAGATGCAATCAAAAAGTTTATCCTTGAAGCAAAGAGAATCAAAGAAAGAGGGTTGGATGATAATACCGCCGAAAAAGCTCTCAAAAATGCACTGAGTGGAGTGACTGCCGTTGGTGTTCCAATCGCTGCAGTGTATTTGAGTGGGTCTGTTATTGGTTTAAGTGCAGCAGGAATAACATCTGGATTAGCAGCCTTGGGATTGGGAATTGGGATGATTCCTGGTATTGGAGTAGCAATTGTGTTGGGTACCGCGATCTTCCTAGGACTCAGAGCAATTTTTGGAGACAGTAAGAAGACGAAGGAGAAGAAACTTCGATTAGAAGCAGAGAGAAAAGCTCAACTGGCCATCAAGAACCTTCAGGATATGATTTCGATGATTCTTGATCGAATCAGTAATCTTGAGAAGAAAACTGCAGGCCACAAGAAAAACGCTCGCATAATTTCTGATCTCCAAAAACGTTTAAGTGCCTTGAGGGGAATTTTGGCAAGAAAACGTACTATCACTGCAAAAGCTTCTGGGTAGGGAATACAATGCCGGTAAATCCACTTGAATTGAGTTTCCTTGAGGAGCTAAGATTAGTTCTTACAGTTCAAAACTCAGTAATATCAAAGGCTTCTGCTCGTTTGGATGTTCTTGATCAGAGAGTTATGGATCCTGTATCACAATTGAAGGATCTCAAAGCTCTTGCCAAATCGTTAGAAGAGATAGAATGTCAGAGCGATTACCTGCAATTGGCTGATTTAGATGAAGCAGGACTGAGTGATGAACAGCTTCACATGATTTTCCAGAAAAGGGAGCAGCATTATACCGACAGTATCCATACAACTCGATACACATCCTGGTCAGGTTTCGTGAGAGACAGCATTGCATATTGTGCTCAAGATGGCATTGAGGAATTGCTCCCGTGGGATTCCTTTTTAGCTGAAGCGGATTTTGCACGCATAAAATCGGAATCATATTCATCTCAATACCGTTGGGATAAATGGGATTACTCTTTTGTTGGGCTAGCTGGTGTTCTGGGAGCATTAACTGACATTTTTCTTGTCAAAATCCCAAAAACTATGACTGCTGGACAGTATGCTGGCCAAAAAGGAAGTCCAATTACAGAAACACTAAGGAAGATTAAGTTTCCAGACTCAATGCAAAATTGGCTTGAGAGAGTCAGCAAAGTTCCATACGATCATACAGGGGGAGGAGACCATCGCATTGATACATTCGGGCATGACCCTGTCCTGGGATTCATTATTGGTGTACTCGATATCATGCGGGGAGGTGTCTCATCAATCAAAGGTGGAAAAATTGCAATTGAAGCAGGAGGAGCTCAGATAATTGGGAACCCTTTAGAAGCCTTACTCCGGCAGTTTCTTCATATGTGTTCCGATGTAGCAACTTCGAAAGGTCTACCAGTACCTTTTGCATCAATGTTCAGGTCACTTCGGGTTGGAAACTTTGTAGGACCAACTGGGAGAAAACACTCAATAAGTAGCCTCACTGGATGGATGTATCACTATGGATATGACCTTCGTCATTTTTTAACCATGTCAATTACACCAGCAACAATAGAAATCGTTTTGAGAGCATATTTGATGCTTAGACATTTTGCAGAGCACGGTGAAGTTAGTTTTACATTAGCAAAAAACCCAAAGTATAGAAGTATGCTGCTGTCTGCTCATGCAATTGCATGTGCGACGAATGCAGGAAAAGTTGCCCTTCAGCAAGGAAATCCACTTGCCATTAACTATGCTGAATGGCTTGCACTTTTACGGTATCTCATTCCTTCACTTAAATATTGGATATTTGATAGAAAGGGTCTTGAGCTGGAGCATCTGGAGGCGATCAATGATTCTGGTTGGAATGAAATACTCCTTTCGTCAGATGCTTTGTTGACGAAGCTCTATCGCAGGGACCTCAAAATGATCTCAATTGGATAAATTTTGATGCAATGGATTCCACAATGAGAATACTTCGAATTCTGGAATAGTTGCGTAGCAATTGCGAACGACAATTTCTTACAGTAAACATTATCCTCTTCGGGATATCGCTTTCGTGATTATTGTAGAATAGTATCTGGAACGTATAGACAGGAGGGTTGAATATGAACGTATTTAAAAACTTAGCTAGTATTGGATTTGGAGAGTTGAAGAAATTCCTTGGCTGTAAAGTTATTGAGAATGTCAAGCACAAAACAATTCCGATTCCAGAGTCTGTAATAAGAGATCATCTCACGTGTCACTGGCTACCCCATATTCCC
>JAGLDY010000002.1 GCA_023145375.1 Candidatus Sabulitectum sp.
ATCAACCTGATAGTTTTCAAACCGAATGGCGCGAAGTACGGGATCACCGTGCTTGCCAATGATCTGTGCTGTGCCAGTAAGGCTGATCTGGGCTTCTCCATGATATGGAACGCTCTGTAGTTTTCAGTGAGGTTTCTCGAAAGGTCATTGCTGCTGGAATATACCTTGTGGATTTCCTTCTTCATTGACGGTGAGTTTTAAATCGCTATCTTCCCGCGATAACCGATATCAAATAACTCATTCGAGAGGAGTCCGTAATGGCTTTTAACCTTAGAGGAAGAAGTCTTCTCACACTTCTTGATCTCAGTCCCGCTGAGCTTCGTTACCTTCTTGATCTGTCACACAATCTGAAACAGGAGAGACTGGGCTTTCAGACTTTCCAGAGATTCCAGGGTAAAACACTTGCCATGCTTTTTGAGAAGCGTTCCACCCGTACCCGCTGTGCATTCGAGACTGCATTCGGCGAAGAGGGCGGACACCCCGTCTTCCTGAGTTCTGCTGATATCCAGCTTGGTGTAAAGGAATCCGTAGAGGATACAGCAAGAGTTCTTGGAAGAATGTTCGACTGCATCATGTTCCGCGGTTTCAAGCAGGAGATGGTGGAAGCTCTCCATCAGTATTCAGGAGTTCCAGTGTTCAATGGACTTACAGACGAGTTCCATCCCACACAGATCATCGCTGATCTCATGACCATTGAAGAGAACATCGGAGAGCTCAAGGGTGTGAATTTTGTTTTCACCGGTGACGGCAGGAACAACGTTGCGAACAGCCTGATGATCGGAACGGCAATGATGGGTGTCAACTGCACCATTCTTGCCCCTGAGAGCCTTCAGCCTGAGCAGAATCTTGTTGATATGGTAGTGGGTCTTGCTGAGGAAAGCGGTTCAGAGATCAGGATAACCGATAATGTCAAGGAAGCCGTTCAAGGTGCTGATGTTATCTATACCGATGTATGGTCTTCAATGGGCGAGGAAGACAAAGCAGCAGAGCGCATTGCCATGCTTCAGCCATACCAGGTGAACCAGGAGATGATGGACGCCACAGGCAACCCCGAGTGTCTTTTCATGCACTGCCTGCCTGCGGTTAAGGGGAAAGAAGTCACCTTCGATGTTATTGAGGGTCCCAATTCCAGAGTATGGGATGAAGCTGAGAACCGCAAGCATACCATCAAGGCAATGATGATAGCTTCGATCTGCTAGTTCAATCGATTTTGTGAAGGACCGTCCGGTTTACTGCCGGGCGGTCTTTTATGAGTAAGTATTCTCCTCGTGAAGCAGCTTCAGGTAAGACAAGTGCCTATCTTTGTCAATAAGACCTTTTTGTACTGCTTCAAGAACAGCACATCCAGGTTCGGTCTCATGGAGACAGTCTCTGAATTTGCACGCTCCTGCACTGTCAAATTCTGCAAAACAGAACTTCAGCTCAGCTTTGGGAATATGATCCACCGAGAAAGCTCTGAGCCCCGGTGTATCCATGAGGAAAGTGTTTTCACCAAGGGGGATCAGCCTGGCCGAAACAGTGGTGTGTCTTCCCTTGGTGGTCTTTTCGTTCACAGCACCAACCCGGAGGTTTAGTTCCGGGTGGATAGCCTGTATAAGAGATGTTTTTCCTGCAGCTGATATCCCGGCGAGAGCAACAGTTCTGCCGGCGATGAGAGCCTTGAACTCCTCCATGCCTTCTCCTGTAACTGCACTTGTTTTAAGAACGGTGTACCCTGCAAGCCTGCCGTATATCCGTTCGAGGTTTTCCGGAGAAGCTGCACCTTTGCTCCCGGCAAGATCGATCTTGTTCAGAACGAGAGCTGCAGGGAGGCGATTCCAGTCTGCCGAAGCAAGTGCCCGATCAATGAAGCCCCGTCTCAGTGGAGGGCTTGCGATTGAAGCAACAACAACAACAAGATCAATGTTTGCTGCCAGAACCTGTCGTCTTCCCACAGGGGAAGTTCTTTCAAGGCAGCCTTTTCTATTGAGGATCTCCTCAACATACCAGACTCCCTGTTTGTTCACTGCTTTTGCTGTATCTCCGCATACAGGGTTCTTGAATTTACGGAACACATTGCTGGATACCCTTGCCTTTTCAGTTCTTCCATCTGAAAAGAGCAGGGTAACTCCCCTTTTTCCTGAAGAGGCAATTCTAGTCAATCCGGGCTTGTCATCTGAAATAGTTCACCTCTATGTCTTTTATGCTTTCCAGCCATTTCTCTGTATGCAGAGGAAAATACACACTCATGGGTACAATAACCACTTGCGTTACACCAAAATCCGTTAAGGTTGCTTCTGAGACCAGTCCCCACGCTGCCTTGTCCACAGAAATGAATCTTTCCCTTGGATCATCTATACCCAGGTTCATGCAGAATCCGGGGATTAGAAGCTCATTTGCTGCAGTCAGACCCTCTTCGGGAAGCTCGAAGGAACGGTAGGTTTCCCTGAGGTGTTGATACTGATCTATTTCCGGCAGGGTGGATATCCACTGGAAGGATGGGAATATTATAGCAGCCACTGCCACTGCCGTGCGCATTTGCCCTTTGAATATCCTGTTGATCTCCATGAAGACGAAAGGAGTTGCAAGAAGAAAAAGCTGGTCTATGTATCTTGGCAGAACAAGTGAACCCAGTGCCAGTGAAACAGTGAGCAGCAGGAAGTTGATCGAGAAAGGTACGTGCAGTTTCCATTGTCTGAAGTTTATGAACAGAAGAGCTGCCGCAGGAGCACCCAGGATCAGAATGGAGCGCAGTCCGGCCCATGGGAGGAATGTTACAGGGTTTGCGGTGGGATAATCCATTGCTGCCACAGAGAACTTAACCTCGTCCGCCGCCCATGTGAACGAGCCGCAGGTTATCCTGTGAAAGGCCAGCCAGATAACACCGACAGTGCCCAGTAGAGCGAGAAGCTTCCATTTTCTATTCTTTATGCAGTGGAAGCCACTGTATATGAAGCCCTCCGGTCTTGTAAGCGAAGCCAGTAAAGCGCCTGTGCCAGAGCCTCTTACAGACTGCAGAAGGAACATGGCTCCCAGAAAAGGTATTGCCGGGTTCCCTCTGATGGAAAGGAATACAAAGGCGGGGTTGAAACCAAGAAAGAGAGCTGCTTCAAGTCCAGTTCTTCCCCGGCCTGCTGAGTACCAGACTGCAGTGAGCACAAGAAGTGCCGTGAGCAGTGTAATCACAGCGTGATACAGTTCTCCACCTGAACCTCGTATCAAACCGATGACAAGTTCCATTGGCTTTGGAACGGTATTCGGATAGTAGAGGCGCCAGTTATTGTAAATGCCCTGCTTTGATATGATCAATCTGCCGGTACTCTTCAGTTGATTCGCCCACATGTCATGAGCATTCCTGTCCGGGTCCGGAATGTCCCCTTGAAGTACAAGCAGAAATGTCATTACGGGAAGTACTGACAGTGCAAGAAGCAGAGTAATGGTACCCTTATTCAGTGTCCGGCTCCATGAACTTGATAACAGTCTCTCCCTGGCGTCCCCAGCCCAGTATCTCTCTAACTCTCTTTTCCATGTATACGGAATCATTTTCCAGCAGATAGATGATCCGGTGGAGAGAGTCGATTTCTGTTATAAGTGTTTCGTTCTCCATCTCAACACCATGTATGTCATCCTGGATATCAGTGATGGCCATGAAGCCGTTTCTGTTGAAGAGAAGTATGGCTCCTATAACAAGAAAGACCGCCGTAAGAAGCAATGCAGTCAACAGTCTGGTCCTGCTGCTTTCCTCCGGCGGCGGTTTTCTATTGATCACTTCTTGATAACACTCATTCCGGCAAACTCAGCACTTTCCTCAAGAGCTTCTTCTATTCTGAGAAGCTGGTTGTATTTTGCCGTTCTATCCGTGCGGCATGCAGAGCCTGTTTTTATGAATCCCGTGTTCCTTGCAACTGTCAGGTCGGATATATAGGTATCCTCGGTCTCACCGCTTCTGTGGCTTATCACGGCGGTCATGCCACTGCGGTGTGCCATGTCTATGGCCTGCAGAGTTTCCGATACTGTACCGATCTGATTGAGTTTGATAAGGATCGCATTGGCGGCGTTCATCTCGATACCCTGCTGAAGCCTGTTCACATTGGTAACGAACAGATCGTCCCCGACTATGTGGATGGAGTCTCCCAGTTTGACCATCATCTGCTGCCACCCGGTCCAGTCATCCTCTGCAAGGCCGTCCTCGATGCTTACTATTGGGAACTGGCTGACGAGTTTTGCCCAGTAATCCACTATCTCAAGGGAGGTCAATCCCGAAGGATCCTCTCCGTGCATGAAGTATCTGCCATCTCTGTAGAATTCGCTGGCGGCCGGGTCAAGAGCGATGAAGACATCCTCTCCTGGAGAGTATCCCGCCTCTTTGATGGTGTCTACGATGAATTCCAGCGCAGCAGTGTTGTTCGGCAGATCAGGAGCAAGTCCGCCCTCATCACCTACACTGGTTGACATGCCTGCAGCTGCAGCTCTTTTCTTAAGGGTCTGGAATATCTCTACACCTGCCTGAAGAGCCCTGCTGAAGCTGTTAAAGCCTGCGGGAACAACCATGAATTCCTGAAGGTCAATGGGGTTTGAAGCATGCTGGCCACCGTTAATGATATTCATCATAGGCACTGGCAGAACCCTGGCAGCAGGGCCGCCAAGGTAACTGTATAGAGGTATTCTCAAGCTGTCGGCAGATGCCCTTGAACACGCCATTGAAACTGCAAGAATTGCGTTTGCTCCCAGATTTGCCTTGTTGGGTGTTCCGTCGAGTTCTTTCATTACCGCATCTATCTCAAACTGGCAAGAAGCATCTCTGCCAAGCAGTGCTGGAAAGATACTGGAGTGAATGTTGTCTATGGCCTTCAGCACCGATTTGCCATGAAAAGCGTCAATCTTGTCTCTAAGCTCTACCGCTTCATGTTCCCCGGTGGAGGCACCACTTGGAACTGCTGCCCTTCCAAAGCTACCGTCTTCCAGGTATACATCTGCTTCAACCGTGGGATTACCCCTGGAGTCAATTATCTGTCTTGCTTTAATCTCTGCTATTTCTGCCATGACTGTCTCCTTTTCTGTTGTTATAGTGGGAATATAATTCAAGGAAGTGAACTGAGTTGTGATCTAGACAGAATCCATCTGGAAAAGGGCATTGCCTCTTTTACCCTTCTTTGATCCCCAGTTTCTTCATTCGGGCCAGCAGAGTTGTTCTTTTCAGGCCAAGTCTTCTTGCAGCCTTAGATCTTACCCCGCCGGAAGCAGTAAGAGCTTTCTGAATGTAGTGTCGCTCAATGGAACTGACGATCACATCCAGAGGAACTATTTCATTTCCTGTGAGTGTTTTGATAGAGCCTCTTGAGGGGTCAGATATCCAGCCAGGAAGGTGCTCCAGATGAATTTCTTTGTTCCCGGCAAGGATTACCGCTCTTTCAATCACATTTTCCAGTTCCCGGACATTCCCCGGCCAGGAGTATGTTAAGAGGGCTGTCAATGCTCTGTCACTCAGTTTCTTGTCAGATGATGGCCCCTGAATGTTGTTAAGAAAGTGTTCTGCAAGGGGGATAATATCCGCAGGCCTTTCCCGGAGAGGGGGTATTCTTATCTCAAAGACATTCAGCCTGTAAAAGAGATCTCTTCTGAATGAGCCATCCTCAACACCCTGCCTGATATCACTGTTCGTGGCGGAGATGAACCTTGCATTAACAGGGATCGGTGTGGATGCTCCTACAGGGGTTACTTCTCTTTCCTGGAGAGCTCTAAGAAGTTTAACCTGCATTGGCTGGCTCATGCTACCTATTTCATCCATGAACAGCGTACCGTTCTCCGCAGCCTGGAAATGACCCATGGTGGTGGCATGTGCACCGGTGTAGGCTCCCTTCACATGCCCGAAGAGCTCACTCTCCAGCAGCCCTTCCGGGATACCTCCTGAATTCACAGAAACAAAAGGCCCTGCAGACTTGCGGCTCATTCTATGCAGAGCCCTTGCCACCATTTCCTTGCCTGTACCACTCTCACCTGTGAGAAGAACTGTGCTGTCAGTGATGCTGACTTTCTCCACAAGCTTCATGACATTCTCCATGGCCGGGCTGTTCAAGATCAGAAGTTTCGCAGAGGAATGTCTGCCCCGTCTCTGCTTCTTTATCACGGCCTCCACTGCATTCAGCAGTTGCTCCGCAGAGAACGGTTTTGGGATGTAGTCCATGGCACCCAGGTCCATTGCTTCCTTGATACCCTCGATAGAAGCAAATCCTGTGATGACCATTGCTGCCATGTAGGGATGCTTTTCTCTTGCTATTCTGATGATGTCAATACCGGAGCCGTCCGGCAACCGGATATCCGTGATCAGCAGGTGGTATGTCTGCACCCTGAGCTTTGCCAGAGCCTGCCTGCAGTTCGATGCAAAATCGCAGAGAAAACCGTTGGAGGTAAGAACCTCCTTAACGAAATCAAGAATTTCCGGTTCGTCATCTACAATAAGTACTCTGTATTCCCTCCTTGAACCTTTCATGCGTATAGTATTGATATTATTTATTCTGATGTCAATATGCTGACGGGGGACTGATGAAATTCTGGCAATATTTTGCCATAGCTCTTTTGCTGTTCGGCTGTTCAAGAGAACCGGCTCCTGAGGATAGCTATTACATATCTCAGGGTGATTATGGAGAAGAAACTGCGGACACGGTTGAGACCGTTATTCCAGCGGACACGGTGGTTTTGATCGTTATGCCTGACTCCCTCTCTCTCACTCTGGACAGTCTTGATGCGGCTCAGAGCCTGGAAGATTCCCTGCTGGCGCTTGCTGATTCCCTTCAAACGCTTCCTGAAGAGTGGCAGTTCATTGAGATCTCCATACATGGTTCTCTCTACCAGAGTCTTACGGTGGTCTCAGATGTTCAGTCAGATATTCTGGGAGCGCACTGTGTGCGAAATCTTGTGTGGGAAATGAACCCCTGGCGAGGATTTACTGCAGGAGATTCTCTACGCCTTATCTACACAACAGAGGAGCTGCAAAGAGAGAATATGGTTATCGCATTCGAGTATGTACCTGTGGACGGCTCTTCAAATCATGCATTTTCCGGTTATGTCTTTAAGAGAGCCGGAGACAACTGGCCTTCAGTCTGGAAACCTGACGGCTCCGAACTTGTAAGGTTGCTTGATAGAATGCCTGTTAGAACATTCGAAGAGATAACCAGCGTATTTGGGGAACCCAGGGGCGATCATATTCATCAGGGCGTAGATTACAAAGCGCCTGAGGGAACCCCGATTTTTTCCGTAACAGGAGGAACCGTTACCAAAACCAACTGGAATACCACCTACAACGGGAACTGCATAGAGATCGACTTCGGAGGATACTCTGAGATATTCCTCCATCTCCACACCATTAGCTCAGGTGTTGTTCCAGGCACCGTTATTGAGCCTGGCGAGGAGATAGGAACAATAGGGAATACCGGTATTTCCACGGCTCCCCATCTTCATTATCAGATAAACGGTCCTGATGATTATGCCATTGACCCCTACCTCTACTTTACAAGCCACCGTAGAACTCTCAGCAGTGAGGATATGATCCTTTTTCAGGATCATATTGATCTCTGCAAAGAGTTGATGGGAGATTGATCTGAAGCGTTTTGCTGTACTCACTTTGAACTGGAATGGCCTGGAGGTTCTTCCAGGGATGATAGGATCCCTGGCTGATCCGGTGGAAAGGCTGGGTGGAGAGCTCATTGTTTTCGACAATGGGTCCAGTGACGGCTCAGACATTATTGCTTTTGACAGATGGGGTGACAGGGACTGGTTTACCCTTATCAGATCCCCTGAGAACCTGGGTTTTGCAGGGGGAGCCAACAAGGCGATCAAGGATATCGATGCAGAGATAATTGTTCTGGCAAACTCTGACACAGTATTTCTTCCAGGCAGTCTTCCGGCTCTCCTTGATGCAGTTGACAGGTATCCGGATGCAGGAATTATCGGTCCCAGGCTTCTCTGGCCTGATGGCACTCTTCAGCGTTCTCTGCGAGACTTTCCGTTTCCACTGAGACTTATTGCAGAACATTTTCCATATTTCAGAAGAGCATCTGCGGTGAATTTCCCGCATCTTGAAGAGCAGAGTGTGGACTGGCTTGTTGGAGCTGTGATGGTGTTCCGGAAAGATACCTTCATCGCATCAGGGGGGTTTGATGAGGATTTCTTCTTCTACCATGAGGAGACGGAACTCCAGTATAGACTCTTCCGAAGCGGACATCCATCCGTGTTTGTTCCCTCCGCTGAGGTGATACACATAGAGGGTGCATCCGCCAGAAAGATGTTTGGTAGGGAAACGTACCTGAAGTATATTCAGGCAAAGCTGAAGTTTCTCAGGAAACACGGGTATACAGGCTCCATGGCGTTGTTCAGGCTGTTCATGGGGTCATTGCAGGGGTGCAGGCTGGTAACCGGCTTCTTTAACCGCCGCCTCTCCCGGGATGATATCAGATACACGGCACCGTACTGCCGAATGGCCTTTCGTGAGCTTTTCAGCCGAAACAGACGGGACGATCGATGACTGCGATTCTAGGTGTAAATTGTTTCAAACATGATGCGGCGGCAGCTCTTCTCGTGGATGGTGTTCTCGTTGGAGCCTTCGAAGAGGAGAGGTTTTCAAGACGGAAACACGATGCCGGTTATCCGAAAAAAGCCATTGAGTATCTTCTTGCCCAGGCCGGACTTACTCCTGCTGATATTAGCCATGTTGCCTACTACATGAAGCCCGGTAATGTACGCAGGGAGACTTTCAGGGCCTTTCCCGGATACATGAAGAGGAAAGGCGCAGTTAAATTCTTTCTGGGCCAATTGAGTGGCTCTGTGAAAATGGCTTCAATTCCCGGTCTCATGCATGAACATCTGGGTGGTTCTTTCTCTCCTGTTTTTCATTTCATTGATCACCACTCCGCCCATGCCTGGTCTGCCTGGTTCGGAGCAGGTTGCAGGGATGCAGCTGTTCTTACCATGGATGGAGCCGGAGAGAAACACTCAAGTCTTGTGGGTTCCATAACAGATGGTGTTCTTACGGAATACAGAAGAACTCATCTTCCGGTATCTCCAGGTCTGTTCTATTCCGCAGTTACCAGATTTCTCGGGTTCACGCCGGATAATGACGAATACAAGGTGATGGGGCTCTCCAGTTATGGTAAGCCAGAGTATCTGGATCTGTTCAGAAGAATAATCAGTGCAGAAGACGGCAGGTTTCTGGTGGACTCAAGACTTATGGATGTCTCAATGGGTGTTCACCACGCAATTTTCAGCCCTGAGGCCATGGCGATCATTGGTGAACCAAGAGATCCTGGTGAAGGAGAACCCACAGAGAGACACGAGAACATAGCCTGCAGTGCTCAAAGGGCTATCGAGGAAGCAGGGCTCTCCGTTGTAAAGTATCTCAGGAAGCAGACTGACCATGATCTTCTTGTCATTGCCGGAGGAGTCGGGTTGAACTGTGTGATGAATGGATTGTTTGAACGGGAAAGTGGATTCTCCGAGATATACCCCTTCCCGGCGCCTAATGACGCCGGTACTTCTGTGGGAGCGGCTGTAGCTGTACACAGAGTTGTTTCTCCTGAGGTTCCTCTGCAGAAGCTTGAGACGATGTACCTGGGTGCAGGATATTCCACAGCTGAGATAAGAGCAGATATTGAAATGGCAAAACTTTCCCCTGACGAACCGGAAAATCTGACCGAAAAAGTGGCACAGATGGTTTCCCGGGGATTGGTTGTTGCTGTTTATCAGGGTCGTACGGAGTTTGGTCCCCGGGCGCTTGGTAACCGGTCCATTCTAGCGGATCCAAGAAGAGCAGAAATGAAGGACATCGTAAACGGTGTGGTCAAGCACCGGGAAGGATTCAGGCCATTTGCTCCGGCATGTATTCAGGAAGAGGCCGGTAAGTATTTCTCAGGCTGTGTGAATTCTTCTCACATGATAAAGACATATCCGGTTGTTGAGGGAATGGGCAGTGTGATCCCTGCAGTTACCCATGTTGACAACACAGCAAGAGTCCAGACTGTTACACGGGATGAGAACCCTTTCTACTACGATGTTATCAGAGAATTCGGGAAGATCACCGGTGTCTCTGTTGTACTGAACACCTCTTTCAACATAAGAGGTGAGCCTATTGTGAATACTCCCATTGACGCCGTACGGTGTTACTTTGGTACAGGTATTGATGCACTGGCCATGCCTCCGTTCCTGTTTGTTAAAAAGCCTGAACCCGGGGAAGAGGGCTAGATTGACAACTATTCTTGGTCGGGGAACTGTTTTGTTTGTGGATCCGGACAACTCTAGAGCATCCAGCCTGCGGTCTGCGGTTTCCTCATTGGGTTACAACTGTACCATTGAAAACTCTGCCCGGTCAGCCCTGAGAAGAGTGAAGTCACGATCAGTCAATGTTATTGTGGCCAGTTCAGAGCTCACAGATCTGCACATGGATACCTTCCTTGAATCTCTTTCAAGGGCAAATGTCAATTCAAGTGTGGTGATCTACGGTAAGAACATTACAGCCGGTGAGGCAATTACCTGGATGAGATCTGGAGTTGTTGATATCCTGCTTGACCCTTCCTCTACGGATTCTCTTAGAAGCGCTCTGCAAAGTGCATTCACAAGGTCATCCTCAAAGCTTTCCAGGAAAGCCGGCACTGTGGATAGTCTTTCAGACAGTACACTGCACCATAACGGTATGCTCTACCGCAGCAGAGCGATGTCGGACCTCATGAAGAAAGCTTCCAGAGTAGCTCCTATCAAGGTTACTGTTCTTCTGTCCGGGGAAAGTGGTACAGGTAAGGATGTTCTTGCCAGAGAAATACATTCAATGAGTCGCAGAAGGGGAAACTACATAGCCATAAACTGTGCTGCCATACCTGAACCCCTCCTGGAAAGCGAACTCTTTGGATATGAAAGGGGAGCTTTCACAGGTGCTGATACAAGAAGAGAGGGGAAGTTTGAGGCTGCCGGCGGGGGAACTCTTCTTCTGGATGAGATCGGTGACATGCCCCTTGCCATTCAGGCAAAGCTTCTGCGGGTACTGGAGGAGGAAAAGATAACGCGGCTTGGGGGGAACACACCGGTGTCAGTGGATGTAAGACTGCTTGCCGCAACAAATCGTGATCTGGCTAAAATGGTGGAAGAAGGGTCATTCCGTGAGGATCTCTACTACCGCATCAAGGTTATAGAACTTGATATACCCCCTCTTCGCTCAAGAAAGAGCGACATACCCCTTCTGGCCATGTCTCTGCTCCGGCAATCCGCTGATAAGTACGGACTTTCCATGCCGGAAGTTGATCCAGGGGTTATCGAAAGGTTGAAGTCGTATCGCTGGCCTGGGAATGTCCGTCAGTTAAAGAATGTCATGGAGAGTCTTCTGGTAACATCACATGAAAGGATCTCCCAGGAAGATCTTCCTTCTGAACTTGAAAGAGTTCGGGAAGATACCTGCAGCACACTGGAGCTGTGTCTTCCCATGACCCTTTCTGTGGTGGAGGACAAAGTCATAAAGAAAATGCTTGATCTAACAGGCGGGAACAGAACAAAGACCGCCACGCTTCTAGGTATTGGAAGAAGAACACTTCAGAGGAAACTTGAATCAACAGATAAATGAGGGGAGATTTTATGAAAGTTGTTGATGTTCAATCATTCGGACCCAAGAAGATATTCATGGCTGTTATTGCCGTGATCATTCTGGTCTGGCTGGTCAAAGGTGGACCTTTCTACATAGTGGGTCCAGAGGAACAGGGAGTGATACTTACATTCGGCCGACAGACCTCTGTCACAGAACCGGGATTCCATCTAAAGATCCCCTGGCCGGTTCAGTCTGTCATTAAAGCCCCTGTGAATGTGGTTCAGAGGATCGAGATAGGATTCCGCTCCTACGGATCCGGAAGAACAACGGAGTATGTTGGGTTCAATGACCCTGATATGCTAAGGGAAGCACAGATGCTTACAGGCGATGAGAACATCATCAACTGTTCGGTGATCGTGCAGTACAGAATTGATGATATTGGAGCCTATCTTTTCAACGTGCGAGAACCCAGAGGTACTCTGACAGATATTTCTGAGGCCTGCATCCGACAGGTGATAGGGGATAATGCCATTGATGCAGTTCTTACCACAGGCAAACTCGATGTGCAGAACCGTATAATGGAGCAGGTTCAGGAAATGGCTGACAACTACACCATGGGTATCAACATAGTTGCGGTTCAGTTGAAGGATGTCCAGCCGCCTGCACAGGTTTCAGATGCTTTCAAGGATGTTGCCACCGCCCGTGAAGACATGCAGGCGTACATAAATGAAGCAGAAGGATATCGGAACCAGGTTATTCCTGAAGCCAGAGCTGATTCTGTTACCATTGTTAACGAGGCAATGGGCTACGCAGCAGTAAGGATCAACAGGGCCGCAGGAGCTGCTGAGAGATTTACAATGGTTGCAGCGGAGTATGCCAAGAGCCCGCAGGTTACCTCTGCAAGACTACATCTGGAGATGCTGGAAAGCGTTCTCAGCGACATTCAGATCACCGTTGTGGATTCCCATGCAGGTGCCCTGACCCACTACAACCTGGATGGAGGCATGTAATGAAAATTCCTCCAAAATTCAAAGGTTGTCTTACCGGTGTTGTTGTTCTTGTGGTGACTATGATCTTATTTGGAGCCTTTTTTGTTATCAAGGAAACCGAGCAGGCTGTTATCCTCCAGCTTGGTGAACCAATTCGAGTGATAGTCGGGAACAGAACCCCGGAGGAATTGGCAGTTCTGGAACTGTGGATGACTGAGAACGCACCGGGCGTAGCTATTAGTTCAGGTGCAGGTCTCTACTTCAAGGTTCCATTTCTTCAGCAGGTGAGGGTTTTTGATGACAGGATACTGGAGTACGATGACGACCCTTCAGATGTTGTTACAAGAGACAAGAAGCATCTTCAGGTAGACTGTTACGCCAGATGGCGCATTCAGAACCCCCTTCTTTTTCTGCAAAGTGTTCAGTCGGTTTATGCGGCCAGCTCGAGACTGGATGATGTGATCTACTCTGTTCTCAGGCAGGAGATAGGAAGAAGCGATCTCATTCATATCGTGCGCAACACAAACGATCCGGTTGGTATAGGTGAATATGTCCGACTTGTGAATAATGTCACCTACACGGATACCACTGAAGCCGGTATCCTGATGAACGACGCCGGTGAGGTGATTGAAGTTATCAGGATGATCAGGATCCCCCCTGGACAGGGCCGTGAGGTTATTCTGAGCAGAGTTACTGAGTCAACCAGGCTTATGACTGCTGAGTATGGCATTTATGTGGTTGATGTAAGAATAAAGCGGGCTGATCTTCCCCTTGCAAACCAGCAGGCAGTGTATACCAGGATGCAGGCTGAGAGAAACAGGATCTCAACCAGATATCGTGCCGAAGGGCACAGGATGGCTCAGACCATTCTTGCCGAGACCAACCTCAGGGTGGACAGCATCAGTTCTCTTGCTGACCGAAGCGCCCTTGGCATACGGGGTACTGCAGACAGTACTGCTGCGGCGATCTATGCAGGTGCTTATGAATCCTATCCTGATTTTTACAGGTTCATGCAGTCACTTGAAGCACTGGACAATATCATGGATGCCAATGATGAAGTGGTGTTAAGCACCACTGGCATCTTCCAGTACTTTGCAACACCTCCCGGTTCGATGAGGTGAGAGAACTCTTTCTCACAGGCGCAACAGGCCGCCTGGGAAGAACGGTTCAAAAGGAATTGGCTGATGAATGGAGTATTCACCCCTGCTCACTGAGCGGGGGTGAAGACCTTACATCCGTTGAGCCGGTTGATGCAGTACCGGAGCATATCGATTTTGTGCTGAACTGCGCTGCCGTATCTTCCAGAAGCGGATGTATTAAGAACCCGGTGACAGCCTTCAAATTGAACACTCTGTGGCCCCGGAAGCTGGCAGCATTCTGCTCTGAAACAAACAGAAGATTTGTGCACATGTCCACCGACCTGGTCTATGCAGGAGGCATCCCCCCGTACACGGAAAGATCCCCTGCAGTACCTGGATCATTTTACGGCTGGACAAAGCTCCTTGGAGATATTGCAGTGCAGAAAAGAAACCCGAATGCATGCATAGTCAGGACGTCCATTCTTGTTGGAGACGCCGGTGCGAAAATGACCACTTTCAGCGAAGACATACTCTCAGGTCGAGCCACACACTTCCATGTGGACTGTTTCAGGAACCACACCGATATCAATGCCCTGGCCAGGTTCCTCTCCATCTGTCTCTATTCCTCCCGTGCAGGTCTCATCCTTGCTGCGACACCATACGCCATGTCGCGGGCTGCCTATGCCTATTCCCTTCTCAAGAGAGATATCAATCTCATTCCAGCCCCCAACAATATCCCCCATGATCTGACTTTAAGACCGTCTGAGATCATTCCGACGCACTAAAATTCCAGCGACCCTGAAGTCTAAGATGTTCCCCTGTATAGGAGTGGGGGCACTTAGCAATTTCCTGTGGTGTTCCTGTCACGAGGATCTCACCCCCGCCGTCTCCTCCGTCGGGACCCATGTCAATAACCCAGTCTGAATTGGCTATTACATCCGGATTGTGTTCGATGACAACCACTGTATTTCCCGCGGAGACAAGTCTGTCCAGCACTTTAAGAAGCTTGCTTACATCGTGCGGGTGAAGGCCGGTGGTGGGTTCATCAAGTATGTAGAGGGTGTGACTTGTTGATGGTCTGCTGAGCTCTTTTGCCAGTTTGACCCGCTGGGCTTCTCCTCCTGAAAGAGTTGGAGCCCGCTGCCCCAGTTGAATGTAACCCAGACCAACCTCATCCATTACTTTCAGAGTGGAGTAGATGGTCGGGATCCGTTCAAAAAGGATCATGGCATTCTCTATGGTCATGTCCAGGATGTCGGAGATGTTTTTCTCTCTGAACTTAATTTTCAGAGTTTCCTTGTTGAACCGGAGACCCTGACATGTTTCACATTCTATAAAGACATCCGGGAGGAAATGCATTTCTATGCGCTTTACTCCAGCACCTTTACAGTCTTCACATCTTCCACCCTTCACATTGAAGCTGAATCGCCCAGGTTTGTATCCTCTTATTCTTGATTCAGGCAACTCTGCAAAGAGGTTTCTTATTTGATCAAAAACCTTGGTGTAGGTGGCTGGATTGGACCTGGGTGTCCGTCCTATTGGGTCCTGGGTGATATTGATGATCTTGTCGATATGTCTGAGACCGTCGATTGATTCATAGGGTCCGGGCTTCATGCTTGCTGAGCCACCAATCAGTCTGGAGACGGCCGGGTAGAGGGTTTGCCCCACAAGAGAGCTTTTGCCTGAGCCTGAAACTCCTGTAACGGAGATCAGTCTGCCAAGAGGGATCTTGAAGTCAACCGATTTCAAGTTGTGAAGGGCCGCCCCGTTTAGAGACAGAATTGGAGTTTTTACCGTTCTTGGTTCACCCAGGCGAACCATGGTCTTCCTGCCGGACAAGTAGGCTCCTGTAATGGAGTCCGGGTGAGCCATTATCTCTTCAGGAGTACCCTGAGCAACCACATTTCCACCGTGAGATCCGGCTCCGGGACCAAAATCAATGATATGGTCAGCTTTCATAAGTGTGTCAGTATCATGCTCTACCACTATGACGGTATTACCGATATCTCTGAGATGTTCAAGGGTTGTTATAAGTCTGGCGTTATCTCTTGGATGAAGGCCCACAGTTGGCTCATCAAGAACGTAAAGAACTCCAGTGAGGCCACTGCCGATCTGGCTTGCCAGCCTGATCCTCTGTGCTTCTCCGCCGGAGAGCGAGGGAGCGGACCGGTTCAGGGTCAGGTAGTGAAGACCAACATCCTCTAGAAAGCTTAACCTGGAAATGATCTCTTTCAATAAGCGTTCTGCTATTGCCCTCTGATAATCTGTAAGCTCAATATTCTTGAAGAATTTCAGAGTTTCGCCCACTGTTTTGTCTGATATATCGTGAATACCCCTGTCGCCTATCAGAACCGAACGGGCTTCTGATCTTATTCTGGATCCACCGCAATCATCACATGTGTACTTGCGGAAGAACTTTTCATAGTACTTGCGCATGTCATCACTGCCGGTCTGGTTGTAGAGTCTTTCAATTCTGTGTACTACTCCCTCGAAGGGACCGCTCCAGTTACCGGATGAATTATTGCTTTTCCAGGTTACATCAAATTCCTTTTGCCCTGAGCCGTAAAGGATCATATTCTTTACCTCTTCAGGTAATCGCATCCAGGGTGTGTGAAGATTGAAGTCCATTTCCCTGCAGATAGTTCGCAGAGATGCAGCCACCCATCCCTGAGGAATACCCCAGGGGATAACGGCACCTGCTTGAATGGACATTGCTGGTTTTGGAATGATCAGATCCGGATCAACTTTCAGAATGTAGCCCAGTCCGGAGCATCGTGGACACATCCCCAGTGGATTGTTAAAACTGAAAAGTTGAGGAGAGAGCTCAGGAAGACTGATCCCGCAGTGGAGGCATGCATTGTGTTCGCTCATCAGTTTTTTTTCTCCGGTGTCAACATTTATTACTGCAATTACCCCGGAGCCCAGCTTTGATGCTGTTTCAACTGAGTCATTCAATCGGCTTTCAATACCCGGCTTTATTACAATTCTGTCAACGACAACTGAGATGGAATTACGCTTTTTCTTGTTAAGAGCAGTAATCTTATCCAGATCTGTAAGTTCATTATTCAGAAGAACTCTTACGAACCCTCTCTCCCGGATGTCTGTAAGAAGATCGTCTTGGGCACCCTTGCGATTTGTAAGCACCGGGGCAGCGATGAAGATTCGGGAATCTTTCTTGAGCTTAAGTATGCTCTCTGTCATCTGCTGAGTTGTCTGGGTTGTAACTTCTCTGCCACAGGAAGGGCAGTGTGGAACCCCGGCTCTGGCGTAAAGAACCCTGAGATAGTCAGCAATTTCAGTAACGGTTCCAACTGTTGATCTTGGATTATGGCTTACCGTCTTCTGCTCAATTGAGATGGCTGGAGAGAGTCCGTCTATGGAATCAAAGTCAGGTTTATCCATCTGCCCCAGGAACTGTCTTGCGTAGGAGGAAAGAGACTCAATGTATCTTCTCTGACCTTCTGCGTAGAGGGTATCAAAGGCGAATGAGCTTTTCCCTGAACCGGATACCCCTGCGCAGACAACAAGTGATTCCTTTGGCAACTCCACGGAAACACCCTTCAGATTGTGTTCCCTTGCTCCTCTGATCGTAATTCTATCACTGGACATACAAACTCCTGTTTTTTGTGACCCCTAATATACCATTGTGCGGGCATGTGTCACATTTGCACCATTGTATGCGGTAGAAAGACAGCAGCACAGACAGATAATGTATAGGTGGTTGCAGTACAATAGGAAACAAGTCATTACCATAATGGCAAGGCAATTGCTTCATCTAGCACAGAGCAGTAGAGATCACTGCTGAAACTGAAAACTTGATTATGTATATGTAAAATAGAGATAAACAAATTGAAGGAGGAACAGAACATGGGAAAAGTCATAGGAATTGACTTAGGTACGACCAACTCCTGCGTTGCGGTTATGGAAGGTGGAGAGCCGGTTGTTATCCCCAATGCAGAGGGAACCAGAACCACACCATCCGTAGTAGCTTTTAATGAGAATGGCGAAAGGCACATCGGTGTTGTTGCTCGCCGTCAGGCGGTTGCGAATCCCGGGAATACCATCTTTTCTATCAAGCGTTTTATGGGTATGCATTTTGGTGAGACGGGTAAAGAGACCAGGAGAGTCCCTTTCAAGATAGTGGAGGGCAAGAGCAATGATGCCTGGGTAGAAGTATTCGGGAAGAAGTACTCACCTGCAGAGATCAGCGCCATGATCCTTCAGAAAATGAAGCAGACTGCAGAGGATTACCTGGGAGAGAAGGTAACCCAGGCAGTTATAACTGTACCGGCATACTTCAATGACAGTCAGAGGCAGGCCACAAAAGACGCAGGCAGGATTGCCGGTCTGGAGGTTCTACGAATAGTGAATGAACCAACTGCCGCCGCTCTTGCTTACGGCATGGACAAGCAGAAGGGCAACTCAACCATCGCCGTTTATGATCTCGGTGGAGGTACCTTTGATGTCTCCATTCTGGAGATAGGTGACGGAGTATTTGAAGTAAAATCAACCAACGGTAACACACATCTTGGTGGCGATGACTTTGACCAGGTAATAATTGACTGGATGGTCAGTGAGTTCAAGAAAGATCAGGGGATCGACCTCTCTGAGGACCAGATGGCAATTCAGAGGTTGAAAGAAGCTGCGGAGAAGGCCAAATGTGAGCTTTCCACCACAAAGAGTACAGACATCAGCCTTCCCTTTGTTACCGCTGATGCTGCAGGTCCCAAGCATCTGAACATGACCCTTTCCAGGGCGAAATATGAGCAACTCTCGGCATCTCTTGTTGAAAAGACAGTAAAGCCCTGTATTCAGGCGCTTAAAGATTCAGGTAGTTCTGCTTCTGACATCAGTGAGGTTATTCTTGTGGGAGGAATGACAAGAATGCCGCTTGTCCAGCAGAAAGTAACAGAGATATTCAAGCGGGAACCGCACAAGGGCGTAAACCCTGATGAAGTTGTTGCCGTTGGAGCTGCAATTCAGGCTGGTGTTCTCAGTGGAGACGTTAAAGATGTTCTTCTTCTGGATGTAACGCCTCTTACTCTCGGCATCGAGACTCTTGGAGCTGTATTCACCGCTATCATCGACAGAAACTCTACTATCCCGACCAAGAAGAGTCAGGTATTCAGTACCGCTGCAGACAATCAGAGCAGTGTTGAGATCCATGTCTTGCAGGGTGAAAGAAAAATGGCATCTGATAACAGGACTCTTGGTCGTTTCACTCTTGAAGGAATCCCGCCGGCTCCCCGCGGTATTCCTCAGATCGAGGTGGAGTTTGATATAGATGCCAATGGTATCGTTCATGTTTCTGCGAAGGACAAGTCGACAGGTAAAGAGCAGAAAATCAAGATCGAAGCCTCCAGCGGTCTTTCCGAAAACGACATCGATCAGATGGTTAAGGATGCTGAAGTTCACGCTGCAGAGGATGAAGAACGCCGTGGTGCTGTTGACACAAGGAACAAAGGTGAGAATCTTGCCTACCAGGTGGAGAAGCAGATCGAAGAGATGGGCGACAAGCTCGATTCGGCTGACAAGGTAAAGCTTGAGGAAGCTATCTCCGAGACAAGAAAAGCCCTTGAGGGTGACGATGACACCATGGTAGCTTCTCAGGTGGAAGAACTTGAGAAGATATGGCAGGAAGTGGGAACCAGATTCCATCAGCAGAATGCTGAGCAGACACAGCAGGAAGAACCTGGTGAGCCCCAGCAGGCCGACTCCGGGGAAGAGACAGTTGATGCAGACTTTGAAGTGGTTGATGAGTGATGGGTGATCCCAGAAGAAACAGAAAAACTGACAAAGACGGAAGGCGGGGCATCCAGCCCCGCCCTGACGATATTGAATTGGGAGAGGAACCGGAGAACACCACTCCTGCAGTTGAGGCGGTTGAGATAGTAGTAGAAGAAGTTTCTGTGGAGCAGATAGAATCCATGGAGAAAGAGCGTGATGAACTTCTGGACAAGTATCAGAGACTGGCAGCTGAATTTGACAATTACAGGAAGCGCCAGGCCCGGGACTTCAAGAGACTTATCGAGCAGGGAAGAAGAAAGCTTGTGGAAGAGCTTCTCACCGTGCTTGATAATTTTGACAGGGCAAGAGTTACCTGCCAGGGAGATCATTCCGACGGGGAAGTCGTTGACGGGATCATGCAGACATCTGAACAGCTTCAAAGCATATTGAAGAAGGAAGGTCTGGATTCAGTTCCCACGGAGCCTGGAGATCCATTTGACCCCAATATACACGAAGCAATGGTGGCGGATAGTATTGATGAGGGAGATGTGGATATAGTGCTGGAAGTCTTTCAGAAAGGCTACTATTTCGGCGAGGATCTGATCAGACCTGTTAGAGTTAAGGTAGGTAAGGTGTCGCTCCGGAATGGGGATGATGCCAGTTGACAAAAGATCTTTACGAGATCCTTGGAGTTGGTGAAGGCTCTTCAGCAGATGAGCTGCGAAAAGCATACAGGGATCTGGCTAAAAAGAATCACCCTGATGCAAACCCTGATGATCCGGCTGCCGAGGAGAGATTCAAAAGAATATCCGACGCCTACGATATCCTTGGTAATCCTGAGAAGCGTGAGCAGTATGATCTCATGCGCAAAGGAGGCCACGACCCTTTTTCGGGTGGTGGTGGCGGAGAAGGTTTTGGAGACCTGAGCGATATTCTAAGATCCATGTTCGGCGGTGGCGGTGGAAATCCATTCGGGGCTGGCAGAGGCAGGGCTGCTTCCCGGGGAGTATCTCAGGTTGAGATCGAAATACCCTTTGTAACAGCGGCCAGGGGCGGGACAGTTCAGAAAACTCTCCGTCTTCCTGTAACATGTCACAAATGCAACGGAGCAGGAGGTTCTGGACGGGAGACATGTGCCAGTTGCGGAGGTGCTGGAAGGATTTCCAGCGGGCATGGACTTTTCTCCACCATGCACCCCTGTGCTAATTGCGGAGGCAGAGGGTATACTCTCAAAACAAAGTGCACCACTTGCGGCGGGGCTGGAGAGATTAATAGCAACGAGAAGGTTTCTCTGAGCATTCCTCCCGGTGCCGGAGATGGGATGACCCTTAGAACCTCCATCGGGGGAAATACCGTCCTTGTGCGGTTACGTGTAAAGAAGGACAGGTTTTTTACCAGGCAGGGCAGGGATCTTTTCTGCAGCGTTACGGTTAGTGCTGCTCAGGCAGTTCTTGGCACATCCTTGATGGTAAGAACTCTTGACGGGAAGGTCAAACTGAAGATCAAACCGGGGACACAGCCTGGAACCATTCTCAGGATGAGGGGCAAGGGAGTGGTACACAATGGAGTCACCGGTGATCAGCTGGTTACTGTTGTGGTGAAGCTTCCTGTGGATCTTACTGATGATCAGCATGCCCTTTGGACAAAAGTTAGAGAAGCCGGTTCTTAACTGATTGGAGATAAGTTGAACTACTCATACCTGATACTGGTTGTTATTGGTCTTATTCTCGCCATTCTTGGATTTATAAAGAACGGAAAAGCTCAGGGTAATACCCTGGGAGCTGCAATTCTTTTTTTGCTTGGCATTATTTCACTTACCCTTGGTATCCTGCTTACAAATGTACCGGGATTTTTCTCAGGATGATTCTTCAGAGGCAGTTACAAAACCCAGTCTCTTGAGTTTCGAGTAAAATGAGTCGAGGAGTGTATCTCCCGGATGCTTTTTTACTGCTTCTGCCACCATTTCGCCGGCTTCTTCGAATTTATCATCTTTCACTGCAGTTCTGATCCTGTCAGCCCAGAGTTGAGCTCCACTGTCTGTTTCTTCTTCCAGTCCAGCTTCTTTTTCTTCCTCTTCCCCGGAAGCAGGCTCACTTGCAGCTTCGATACTGCTGAGAAGCTCCTTGAGTCCTTCTGCAGCAGGTAACAGATCGAAGGCCTTTCTGGATGCTGATATGGCTTTTTCAATATCCCCGGAAGAAACTTTTTTCAAACCGATCTTAACAAGATTTCCTGCCCTGATCCGGTTCTTAAGTTTCTGCAGTCTTTTCTCTGCTTCAGATGCTTCCGGGAAAAGTTTTAACGCTTTTTTAAGGTAAGCCAGCGCTTTGGCATTATTTCCCGAGGACAGAGCCTCATCTGATAGATTGAAGAGTTTTTCAAGCTTTGCATCCATATCTGCAGTATTGTTCCTTTCAATGGTATTTTCCCGCCGTTGAACCGACGTATCTGGTGTACCAATATCTTCCTGTATGTCTGATCCGGTGCCGGTTCGTTCCATGGAAATAAGAACTTCTGTTATCAGTATTTCCCCGGGATCAACGGCCAATGCTTTTCTTATGGAGTCAAGAGCATGGTTTCTGTTGCCGTCAGCTGCGTACTGTTTTGCCTGAATGAGATGTGTCTTAACTCTATTCTTCATACTAAGGAACACCCTTTACTGTGAACGCAACCTGAAAACAACTGGTTCAGTGCCATTACTATACAAAAAATAACGCATGATACAGAACCACTGGTGTAACACTCCTCCACCTCGTTTCAATATAATCCCCGACAGATAGTGGAGTAACCCCTCACTGATAACTTGGAAAGAGATGTAATGTCAATAAAGAATTTCTTCCGGAGTTTGAAGCCGGCTCCAAGGATGGAGGCCGTGCCCCGTGATTCCGTTGAGTTTGTGGATTTGAGTCTTAGAGACGGTCAGCAGTCATTGCTTGCCACAAGAATGTCCACTGAGCAGGTACTCAGGCTCCTACCACTTATTCTGGATACCGGTGTAAACCTTCTTGAGGTCTGGGGTGGTGCCACCCTTGACAGTGCCATGAGATACCTTGGAGAGAATCCGTTCACCCGTCTGCAACAGATGAGTGAACTGGCTAAGCCGTACAATGCCGGTTTACGGGCTCTGTCCAGGGGGCAGAATCTGTTTGGATATGATCCGTATCCTGATGACATAGTCAGAGATTTCAACAGAGAGGCAGTAAAGGCCGGAGCTTCCGTAATGAGAATTTTTGATGCCTTGAATTACACACCCAATTTCAAAGCTGCCCTTGAAGGCGTAAATGAGGCTGGCGGTACTTTTGATGCTGCGGTCTGCTACACAACGGGCTCGCCATACAGTGTAGATCATTTCGTGAAGAAGTGTGTTGAACTTGAAAAAATGGGTGCTCACATGGTGACCGATAAGGACATGGCCGGGCTGAAGACGCCTGCAGATGCCTGGGAATACTACCGTGCCTTGAAGAAAACTCTTACTGTACCTGTTGTTTCACATACCCACTGTACCCCTGGATACGGTCATATTTCAGCTGTAATTGCAATTCTCGCAGGTGTTGATAAGATAGATACTGCTTTTCTTCCCCTTGCCGGTGGCTCATCCCATCCGTCCATTGAGATACTTTCATTGTTTGCGGAAGCTCTTGGTATTGATACCGGGCTGGATCTGTCAGATAAGGTTCTCAAGCCTATCCACAGTGAGATGTTCGCTGTGGTTGAACAGGTTGAAAAGGAATTTGATCTGAAAATACACAGATCCGTCTGGCCTGGGAGAGACAAGCTTATGCCTATGGTCAATGACATTCTCGACAATCTGGCAGAAGGAAAGATCGACAAGGCTCTTGAAGTAACACACAGCATGGAACAGGCATGCGGTTTTCCCAAACCGAATATCGAGGTCCTTAATGCCCAGATCCCAGGCGGGATGTACAGTAACTTTGTTAACCAGCTTGCCCGGGATAAAAAATCTGAATTTCTTGGAAGAGCTCTGGAAGCGGTTCAGGAGATCAGGCAGAAAGCCGGCTGGTGCCCTCTAGTTACTCCCACATCGCAGATAGTAGGAGTTAAAGCTTATTTCACAGCCATGGGGAAATCAGTGAATCCGGTTCAGTATTTCAACCTTATCGCAGGTTTTTACGGGAAGACCCCGTTCCAGATCGATCCCGATTACAGGGAAGAGGTCTGTGGATTCAGAGAAGAGAGAGAGTACGATTCTTCAGGTTTTAACAGGAGGATTCCGCAGGCATCGGGAACTGAACTTCCTCTTGCTGAGACCACGCATGAGAAATTGCTCTACTACCTTTTTCCGGACAGCTCCGGCAAAAGCTATCTTGAAGGACTGAGACAGGCTGAGTGGACTTCCGTTGCGCAGAAAAGAAGCAAGCGTGAGGAAGAGGAAAGAGAAGAGAGAAAGGTTCTTCTGGAGACAAATGCTTTGATGACAAGATTTGCTGATGACATGGATTCTCTTTCGGAGAAACTGGCCGGTGCAGTGGGGAACGGATATTCGTATACCCAGGACAGTTCCATGGATGAAATCACAGAGGAATAAGATTAGAGGGAATCTTGAAAACCCGAAACCCTTTACCGGTTTCGGGTTTTCGTTTATATAACCACGATACGTGGATTGATTTAAGGTGTATTGCAACCACGCTAAAAAAAGTACTAAAAAACCGTCAGCCAAGACCTCGGGCCGTCGGATGACGGCCATTTTTGTTTACCCTGAAGAGGAGTAGAGACTACCATGAGAAAGCTCTTTACAAGTGAATCCGTTTCGGAAGGACATCCTGATAAAATTTGTGATCAGATATCTGATGCAGTTCTTGATGCCCATCTTGCTCTTGACCCCAATGCACATGTTGCATGTGAGACTCTTGTTACCACCAATTTCTGCCTCCTGGCCGGCGAAGTAAAAGCCAAGGGAGAAGTTGATTATGTGAAACTGGCCAAGGATACAATAAAGGATATTGGATATACCCTTCCTGAGATCGGATTTCACTTTAAGAAGAATGACTATGAGATCAGACTTCACGCACAGTCAGTGGATATTGACAGTGGTGTTGTAACCCATGAAGGTGCAGGTGACCAGGGTATGATGTTTGGTTTTGCGTGTAACGAAACCAAGGCCCTTATGCCTTATCCTATTCATCTGTCACACCGGCTTCTTGAGCGTTTAAGCGAGGCTAGAAGAAATGGTGAGATCCAGTGGGCCAGGCCTGACGCAAAAAGTCAGGTTACTGTGGAGTACGAGAACGAAAAACCTGTGGGAATTTCAGAAATTCTAATGTCGGTTCATCATTCAGAGGATATCGGGAACGGGGCTATGAAAGAGGAGATCCGGAACAAGGTTATTGCCCCTGTGCTTGAGAACTTTTTGCCTTACCTTGAGTGGAGTGGTCGTTTTCTTTACAATCCCGCTGGAAAATTTGTTATCGGAGGCCCTGACGGCGATACCGGACTTACCGGTAGAAAAATAATCGTTGACACCTACGGTGGAATGGGTCGTCACGGCGGTGGTGCTTTCAGTGGCAAGGACAGTACAAAGGTTGACAGAAGTGCAGCTTACATGGCAAGATACATCGCAAAGAACATTGTTGCTTCCGGTGTAGCGGATCGATGCGAGATCCAGCTTGCTTACGCCATAGGCCAGCCGGAACCAGTGAGCGTCAGGGTGGATACTTTTGGAACCGAAAGGGTTGGGAATGTTTCTGAGATAGAGATGGCAGTGAAGGAAGTTTTCTCCCTTAAACCATATGAGATCATCAGCTCACTTGGTCTTATGAAGCCTATCTTCAGAAAAACAGCAACCTTCGGTCACTTTGGAAGAATTCCCGGTGATGATGGCAGTTTCAGCTGGGAGAAGACTGATAAGGCAGAGGAGCTCGCCTCAAGGTTGCTTAAATAGGAGGTTACCTTACCATGGGCCATGCGGTTGCAGCCTTTGTTTGTATTCTTCTACTGGGTGATGCCGGCCTGGACAGTCTGGATATCAGGCTTGAACAGACCAGGGTTTATCTTGAGGAACTGGAAAACAGACAGGCTTCCAGCGAGGAGATACTTCTGGGGATCCATGAACACCTGGGAGCAGCAAGAGGATATTACAATGAGCTCGCTGCCCGCGAGGTAAGAATAACCATGGACATTCAGAGCATTGACCAGCGCTGGTTCTTCACGGATTCAGCCAGGGCAGAACTGGAGGCAGGTGTAGAGGATTACATCCTGTTTCTCTATTCCCATCGCAGGCTTGTTGAATCGTCTGTTCTCTTTGCTCCCGGTGGTGTGACCAAGTACTTGAGACGAATGTCCTTCATGGATCACCTGGCAGGAAGCGCAATAGAACGGATGCAGTATCTTGAGCAATCCGGCGATTCTCTTTCCCAGTATCGGGATTCTCTGGAGATCCTGGTTGAGGATGTCAGGGTTCTCAGACTTGAGATGGAAGAAGCCCAGCGGCGGATCTACCAGGAAGAAGAGAGGCAGACCCTTCTTCGCCAGAGCCTTGAGAGTGAGATCGTTGCAGCCAGAGATTCCGCAGAGGCTATGGCGCAGCGAAGACAGCAGCTTTCAGCATTTGTTACCACTGTCCAGTCCAGAGTATCAACAGCAGCAAGTCCCATAGGGGATGTTTCTTCTTCGGCTTATCTGGCAGTGAACCGTGGATCGGTGGACTGGCCCGTAAGAGGCTCTGTGATCAGAGGATTTGGCTTGGATCAGGATACAGTTTACGGTACAGAAACAGTAAGTGACGGGATCTCAATTGCAGTTGCGGGGAATGCCGCCAGAGTTTCTACCATAGGTCCGGGAGAGATTATTTATGCCAGGGAGTATCTAAGTATGGGCAGAATGGTCATACTTGATCACCTTGATGGCTATTACAGTATTTATGCTCATCTGGGAAGCCTTGAAGTTAACCGTGGCGAGACGGTTGCAGCAGGATCATTTCTCGGAATGACCGGCCCATTGCCGGGAGGAAGATCAGGGTGCTATCTTGAGATACGCCGAGGCGGCGATCCGGTGAATCCACTAGAGTATCTGGAGTAGGAATGGATTTGTTCTCATCCATTAAAGGACAGAAGCAGGCAAAAGATATTCTGTCATCAGCGGTGAACAGTAACAGGCTGGCTCATGCATATATACTTGCAGGTCCAGATGGAAGCGGCAGATTAACAGCTGCTCTTGATATGGCAAAAGCCAGGATCTGCCCTGAAGAGGAAAAGGGCTTTTGCGGTGAGTGCAGGCAGTGCAGGCAGATCGACTCTCTTGTTCATCCCGATGTGAGGATCACTCTTCCAATGATGAAGACCACAAAGAATGAGGAAATTATTGACCTGTTCAAGGCCAGAGCCGATGATGGGATAACACCCCTTCGCTTCCCTGGGAATACCTACATTTCCATTGATCAGATGAGAGAAATGGGACACAGGTTGTCCAGGAAATCATTTGAAGGCCACGGATATGTGGAAATAATCTACGATGCTCACCGTCTCAGGAGAGAGGCTGCCAATGCCATTCTTAAGACCCTGGAAGAACCTCCTGACGGTGCGCTTATTGTTCTTGTCACCTCCCGAGTGTCCGGTATGCTGCCAACTGTAAGATCAAGGGCACACACGGTAAGGTTCGGAAGACTGACAAATTCTGTGATAGAAGAGTTGCTTATGGAGAGAAAAGGGATCTCCCGGGAAACAGCATCCAGGCTTGCGCTCTATTCCGATGGCCGTCCAGGTCTTGCCCTTATGCTCAGCGGTGAAAATGCAAAGGACCAGGGGCAGAGTGAGAAAGTATTTGATTTGATCTTCAATAGATCCATTGGGAATATGGAGCTTGTGGCAGAGGTGGACATACTTTCCAGAAAGCTCGGCAGAGAGGGAATGCTAGCCCTCTGCTCTGAAGTGACTGCATTGACCCATGACCTTAGAAGAGACTTTTCCGGAGCCAGACCGCTGAACAGAGAAGCTGTACCTGTCATAACCGGCGTGGATGATTTGGTTTACCAGAGGATGGAGATCCTCTTCCGGTTGTGTGAACAGAGACTCAGGGCCAATGTCTCACCCTCAATGGCATTTTCTGCAGCAGTGGTAGGTTCCAGAGATAGAAGAGGGCATTGAAATGAAAGAAGAGGATGCTCGAAGGATGGAAAAACAACCGATAGAAGTAATACAGCTTGCATTCAAGGCAAGAAGGCTGTTGATGTTTGCCAACAGAACTCTTAAACCTGTGGATATGGGAGAAACAGTAATTGTCTCCGTGGACAGGGGCGAGGACATAGGCAGGGTAGTGGCAAAATTGCACCCCTGCGAAAGCAACATGGAACACATAGAAGGCAATTTCCTCAGGTTGGCAACAGAGCAGGATCTGAAGGATTCTGAATCCAACCGTGAATTTGAAAAGGAAGTGCTGGAGCATTGCAGGGAACGTGTGAAGAGCCGAAACCTTGATATGCATCTTACTGCTTGCGAATCTCAGCTTGACAGGAACAGAATCAGGATTTTTTTTACTGCAGACCAGAGAGCCGACTTCAGAGGGCTGGTTCGCGATATGGCTTCATCATTCAGGGCAAGAATAGAGATGCGTCAGATAGGAGTCAGGGATGATGCCAAATACAAGGACGGTGTTGGGATCTGTGGAAGACAGCTTTGTTGTGCAGGTTTCCTCAATGAATTCAAGTCTGTGACCCTTAAATCAGTTAGAGATCAGCATTTATCACCTAACCCCAGCAAGGTTTCCGGTGCATGTCGCCGTCTTATGTGCTGTCTGGAGTATGAAACCGAGTTTTACCGCAAGGCATCCAAAACCTACCCCAGGGCCGGTCTTAAACTGAAAGTCAATGGCCTGCCGGCATCTGTGAGCAGTGTAGATATCTTCAGGGAAACTGTTACACTACTCTGGGAGGAAAAGGACAGCGAAGAGGTTCTTCCAGTTGAAGAGTTTCACAGAAGACGTACAATGTCATCAATGCCCCCGGAAGTGGTAGAAAAACCCGGCAGTACACAGGGAAAAATATATGGAAACACGCAAGCTCCTGCAGTGAAAACAGCAGTGAACAAGGAAAAAGAAAAAACCGAAAAGAAGACAAGGAGCCGAGGTCGAGGTAGATACAGAAGAAAGAACAACAGAAGCGAAGAGAGGAAAAGCTGATGCCGAGATACATGGTAACAAGTGCACTTCCCTATGCAAACGGGCCACTGCATCTGGGGCATCTTGCTGGAGCGTATCTTCCTGCTGATATCTATGTAAGGTATATGCGAATGTGCGGGCATGACATTCTCTTCTGCTCCGGAACGGATGAACACGGAGTCCCAATAACAATAACCGCAGAAAAAATGGGAATTACGCCCATGGAAGTTGTGGACAAGTACCATTCAGTCATTGCAGATGATTTCAGGAGATTCGGAATAAGCTTTGACAATTTTTCAAGAACAACTCTTCCAGAGCACATGGAATTTACCCAGGGTGTATTTCTTGAGCTTCTTGAAAAGGGGCACATTGTTCCCAAAGATATGAAACAGCTCTACTGCCCTGACTGTAAACGATACCTTCCTGACAGATACATAAACGGCACCTGTCCAAAGTGCGGCTCTGAAGATGCCCGGGGAGACCAGTGTGAGAGCTGTGGAACATGGACAGAAGCTTTTGAGCTTCTTGACCCCAGGTGCGGCATTTGTGGTGCAGCTCCTGAGACCAGAGAGACCAGGCACTGGTTCCTGCTTCTGGATCACTTTCAGAAGTGGCTTGAGGGCTGGCTGGGGGCACAGTCCCAATGGAAAACCAATGTACTTAAGTACTGCAACAGCTGGCTGGCCGATGGTCTTCGTGAAAGAGCCATAACCAGAGACCTTGTCTGGGGTGTTCCTGTCCCTCTGGAAGAGGCTAAGGGTAAGGTTCTTTACGTATGGTTTGAGGCGGTGCTTGGATACATAAGCAGTACAAGAGAATACTTTGCCAGAGCAGGAAAAGATCCTGAAGAGTGGAAGAAGTACTGGCAGGACCCGGAAACCAGGCTGATCCAGTTCATCGGTAAGGACAACATTGTATTTCACTGCATTATTGAACCATCCCTTCTTCATGGGCTTGAGAATTACACTCTGCCCTGGAATGTGCCTGCAAATGAGTTTCTGAACATTTCAGGGCAGAAATTCTCCAAAAGCAGAGGAACGGGGATCTGGATGGGGGAGTATCTGGAACATTTCGACCCGGACCCCATGCGCTACGCTCTGGCAGTGAATGCACCTGAGAGCAGAGACTCAGACTTCTCCTGGACCGAATACCAGTCAAGGAACAACGAGCTTGCTGATGTTCTGGGAAATTTCATTAACAGAACCATGAAGTTCACCTCAAGCAAGTTCGGAGGGGAAGTCCCCGCTGCAGACCTTGACATGACTTTTCTGAACAAAGCCGGTGAGACCGCTGATGAGATAGCCGGACTCATGGAATCCTTCAAGTTCAAGAAGGCCATTGGCGTGGCCATGGAACTTGCCCGAGAGGGCAACAGGTATTTTGATGCCGCCCAGCCATGGAAGTCGTTGAAAACAGACCCTGAAGAGTGTGCGGTTACTGTTGCCACATGCCTGAATCTCTGTGCATCACTGGCAGTGATATTTGAACCGTTTATCCCGTTCTCTGCAGAGAAGACCAGAAGAATGCTTGGGCTGAGCGAGTTGAAATGGTCAGATGCAGGATCTGCTCTTCTAAGGCCGGGACACAAGCTGAATAACGCGGAGATCCTTTTTAAAAAGCTTGACAACGGTTTTGAAAAGGTGCTTGACAAAGACGACAAGTTACCGGAAGCTGAGGTGGAAGAGCCAGAAACTCCTCTGGTGGATTTCGAATCCTTTCTGAAAATCGAATTCAAAGTAGGCAGGATCCTCAGCGTTGAAGACATAAAGAAGGCAAAGAAGCTCTACAGGATCGAGGTTGACACTGGAGACATGGTGAGAACCGTGGTTGCCGGCATGAAAATGCATTACTCAAAAGAAGAGCTTCATGGTCGCCTGGTGGCGGTGGTATGCAATTTGAAACCAGCTAAACTCTGCGGAGTTATGAGCCATGGAATGCTCATGGCCAGCGATGGTGAGTCCGGCGTGTTCCTCCTTGAACCGGGTGCTGATGCAAAACCGGGAGATACGATAAGATAGTGAAAAAGATCCTGGTATCACTCCACGATGTAACTCCGGTGATGTTTGACCGTTCCCGGCGGATGGTGGATCTTATCATGAAGAACACCGGTACAGACTTCACAATGCTTGTCGTGCCTGATTATCATTCCCGGGGCAGAATAGACAAGTACTCCGAGTTCAGTTCCTGGCTCCGGGAATTGAATGGTTCCGGCGTGGAAATTGCACAGCACGGGTTGTATCATCTTGGTGGAGAGGAAAGGTTCTCCCTGGAGGGGAAGCTTTTCACCAAGGGAGAAGGGGAGTTCCTCCTTCTAGCAGAGGATGATGCGTTCAAGCGGATCGAAGAGGGCTACAGGATCATGTCCGATGTACTGGGAGAACCTCCATCGGGGTTTACCGCTCCGGCCTGGCTGTACAGCAATGGAACCCGGGAGGCGCTTAAAGGGTTTCCTTTCAAGTGGGTCGAGTACAGATGGGCAATTGAGTATGCCAATGGCAATAGAATCTCCATCCCTGCGGTGGTGTTTGCTTCCCGTACGCCGTGGAAGAGATTCTGCAGTTTCATGTGGGCTTCTCTGGGAACAGCTCTTTTTTCCGGTAGGAAGTCTTTCCGGCTGGCTCTTCATGTAAGAGATCTGCCCACCCTTGAGAGGTCTGTGGCGAGAGCCCTGATCAGGTCAACAAGCGGAAGAACCTGTGTCAGATGCGTCGACTTGACACGGGATTGACCCCCTCACCACCTGTGATTGCTTATGTTTATGGCATTCAGCGGGATGACTTTGGAAGAAAAATTGCATACCCTGAAAGCAAATGAACCGGAAGGTGAACAAGGATGTTGTTTCAGATGATGTACGATATGAATCCTGGGATTATTGTTATTATTGCCGCTTTCATTCTGGGAATGATCGCCAGGTCAAGGGTAAATTCCACTTTCAATCAATACAGTAAAGTTCGCAATGGCCTTGGTCTCACCGGAGCCTCCATGGCCCGGAGTATTCTGGACAATTATGGACTTGCGAACATTGGAATAGAGCAGGTTCAGGGAAAACTCACAGACCACTACGACCCCAGATCGAAGAGCCTTCGGCTTTCCTCCGCTGTTTTCGGCAGTGACTCTGTTGCTGCCATAGGTATTGCAGCCCATGAGGCAGGTCATGCGGTTCAGCATGCCATGGGTTACACACCCCTGAAGTTCAGAACCGCACTGGTTCCTGTTGCCAATATAGGCAGCCAGATGCTTTTTCCTCTGCTTCTTGGCGGATTTTTCTTCAGAATGACCAATCTCATTTACATTGGAATAGCACTCTACAGCGCTGCTCTTCTTTTTCAGCTTGTAACCCTTCCAGTAGAGTTCAACGCCAGCGCCAGGGCCGTCCAGTGGCTTGAGAAGGAGAGGGGTTTCCCACCCTCTGATGTTGCAGGCGTAAAGAAAGTACTCACAGCCGCCGCCATGACCTATGTGGCCAGCGCCCTTGCAGCTATTGGACAGATGCTCTGGTTGCTTCTCGCAGGAAGAAGGAGATAGTCTCATGATGCTTGAAATGCCACTGGTTCTTGTCATGGTGTTCTTCAGCGTGGTCTGTCATGAGATAGCCCATGGTTATACCGCTCTACTGCTGGGCGATCACACTGCGGAAAGAATGGGAAGGCTCTCGTTCAACCCTATTGTACACATTGATCTGTTTGGAACGATAATACTTCCCGCGATCCTTATTCTTTCAGGAAGCAGATTTCTGTTTGCCTGGGCAAAACCAGTTCCGGTTAATCCCGCCTTCTTCAGAGACCCGCGGAAGGGAATGATGCTTGTGGCCATGGCAGGGCCTGCTGCAAATCTTGCCATAGCCATTCTTCTCAGTATACTTCTTCACCTTGCCGGTGGAATACTTCCGGATTTCCTTTTAAAAACTTTCGCCTGGGTATCATTGATCAATGTGATGCTCATGGTATTCAATCTTATTCCAATTCCGCCTCTTGACGGCAGCCGGATAGTTGCCCGTTTTCTCAAGGGTAAAGCACTGTGGCAGTATATGAAGCTTGAACGGTTCGGAATGTTCATAGTGTTTGGCCTTCTTTTTACTGGTGTAATTTCAAGCATTCTTGTTCCAGCAATGAATCTGGCAGTTAAACTGCTGGATCTCATGGCTTACCTGAGTTAGGAGTTGTTATGTCTTTTTTGATCCTTTTGCTTATTGCCGGTGTTTACGATGAAACACCTATCACCAGGAACCTCGACATGGATGATGTGCCGGGTACCTATGCTGAATACAGAGCAGGACAGCCTGAATTCACTGAACTCAGAGTTACTCCTGTTCGTGGAGAGGCCAGGGGAAGTGATTTCCTTGTGGTAATGGAAGAACACATGTCCGACAGTCTGGACTCTGCCATCCTTGACCAGTGGCTGGCGGATATTCAGGGGGAGGGCAATTTCTGCGCTGCCGTGGAGATCACATATGCCGACCCTGTGGAGATAAGAGCATGGCTTCTGGGGCTGTACGCCGATGGCCTTGAAGGCGTTGTATTTGTCGGGGATATTCCTGCCCCCTGGTCATGTACTGTAGACAACAAGGAGAAGTCCAATGAGACATTCCCCAGCGACTATTTCTATATGGACCTTGACGGCGTCTGGGAGGATAACTGGATCGGTTATCCCGGTATAGGTACAGCAGGCCAGGACAGCATCTACGACGGCTGGAGCGGTGACCTGTTCCCGGAGATATATACAGGCAGAATAATCACAAGTGTAATTATTCTTGGTGATGAATATGACCTTATAGAGGCTTATCTTACCAGGCTTCATGAATGGCGCCTCAATGGAGATCCGAACCCCAATGCCCTCTGCTACGTTGACGATGACTGGGCCAGCTGGGGTAACGGTTACCGTTCCGCCATGTTGAACCTTTACGATAATGTTGAACTGGTCAACTACCCCACCAGTGCTACAAACGGCACCGATTACAGGGAGAACAGACTTCAGGAAGGGTACACCTGGATAAGCCCATTTGTTCACTCCAGTGCAACAATGCACCAGTGGAGTCCCGG
>JAGLDY010000020.1 GCA_023145375.1 Candidatus Sabulitectum sp.
TCTGAAGCTCAAGGGTATGGCAGCAGCCATGGCCTACAGCAATCTGCACTTCAGACCTGCACTCGGTATCTGCCGCGAGGCAGGCTATGCTCTCGATGTGGAAGTTTCAGATCCGAACTTCCTTGTGGAGCTTATGCAGGCTATCGAAATGATGCTTATCTAGCGATACTTCGCATCAAAGCAGAGGCCGCCGGTTTTACCGGCGGCCTCTTGCTTTTCAGGCCTTTTCAGGCATGAAGAGTGTGATACAGAAAGCAATACAAAACAAGCTGGAAAGGCAGCATGGAACCCGTCTTGCCGGGGGAATGTCCCAATTGATGTTCATAGATGCAATAAGCTTCGCAGAAGAGATCATGAAAAGACAGCAAGAGAGTTGTTATTGCAGTAGCTTTAACAAATGCTGAACCTGGACTGGTTTCCACTGTACCAGTACTTTCAGGAGAGACTCTTCAAAAAGAAGGTCCCCTGGCTATTACTATTCTGTACTGATTTTTCCTGTCAGGGAAGATCCGGTTCATCAATGGCGAAGATGTCCAGGTCCCAGTCGCCGGAGTACCTGTCCGAACTGAATGCTATCCATTCATAGTTCGGGTTCCATGCGGGGTACTGATCCAGTGCCGGGTCATCGGTGAGCTGAATGAGAGTATCATTGTCCACATCAGCCAGGTAGATCTCGTAGTTTCCTGTTCTGTTGGACGAGAATGCCACCCACTGATCGTTCGGTCCCCAGGTGGGCTGGAAGTCTTCAGCAGAGTTCTCTGCAATTATCCTCTGACCACTGCCGTCATGATGAGCGATCATGATATCCCAGTCATCTGAAGAGCTGGCTCTGTGCTGGAAGAGTATCCAGTTCCCTGTGTCAGGGCTGTATGAAGGCCTGAGAATATCTCCCTCCGGGAAACCGGGCAGAAGAAGAGGAGCTTCCGTTGAATCAGGTGTATGCAGGTGCTGTATCTGATAAAGACGCCAGTTGCCTGTGACATCACAGCAGTATAGAATGCTGTCACCGGCTACATTGTAGGTGGGGAAGGCGTTCAAAAGACTGTCGTTTATGTGCACTGTGACATAGATGTCATTTCCTGCAATTGATCTTATCTGACTTCGCATGCTGTCTGCATTGAGGGCAGTGTAGACAATTCTGCCTGCCTCTCCATTCCAGGCGCCCAGAGAGCCCATAAATTCATCCATACTTGTGAAAGTTCTCTCTTCAGGGGCATTTATCCCATCGGTGCCAAACAGTCTTGTGGCTCCGTCGGCATAGGTTGAGAAGAAAAGAACATCACCGAAGGGAGACCATGAGAGCGCAGTGTCTGCGTAGGTCCCCGCCAGCCAGAGAATGCTGCCGTCAGGCCAGGTGTCAAACTCTTCAGGGTCATCGCAGGCTGAAAGAGCAATAATGAGAACTACTGTAAGAGCGGTAAATACGAATTTGTTCATGGTATGTCCTATTCCAGGCTGTCCAGCGGTTCGATGCAGGCTCCAAGGTTGTTCAACCTCTGGACTATGTTTTCGTAGCCTCTTTCTATCTGATGCACATTGTGAATGATGCTGTCTCCGCTGGCGCATAGGGCCGCTGTAAGAAGAGCCATTCCTGCTCTTATATCCGGGCTTGAAACTTCTGTTCCAACAAGCCTGGAGGGACCTGACACCACTACTCGGTGCGGGTCACAGAGAATAAGAGCCGCCCCCATGGCAGCAAGCTTGTCCACGAAGAACATTCTGGATTCAAACATTTTCTCAAAGATAAGACTTGTACCTGTTGCCTGAGTTGCCACAACCACTGCAGTACTGGTCAGGTCAGGTGAGAATCCCGGCCAGGGAGAATCATAGATAGTGGGAATGTCCCCGGTTCTGTCTGGTCGTACAACAAGCTCCTGATGGGCTGGGATCACAAGAGTGTTGTCATGGTATTCAACCTCCACACCCAGTCTGCCGAGGCCTATCATTGTTGGTCTTATGATGTTCTCCGGCACACCGGGTATCTCGACTCTGCCACCGCAGCAGGCGGCAAGGCCGATAAAACTGCCGATCTCTATGTGGTCCGGGCAGATGGTGTGGGTTGTTCCCTTTAGAAGCTTACCTCTTCCGTGAACGGTTATCCTGTTCGTTCCCTCACCTTGGATGTCTGCTCCCATGGTTCTTAACATGACCGCAAGGTCCTGTACATTTGGTTCACATGCAGCATTGTAGATAACAGTGGTTCCTTTTGCCACAGAGGCTGCCATTATTGCATTCTCAGTTGCAGTGACACTCGGTTCATCAAGATGAATTTCGGCGCCCTTGAGACCTTCCGGGGCATCAACTCTTATCATTCTATCTTTGAATGAGACCCGGGCACCCAGCATCTCAAGAACAAGGAAGTGGGTATCAAGCCTTCTTCTGCCGATTACATCTCCACCTGGAGGTGGAAGCTCGATGAAGCCTTCTCTTGCCACCATGGGCCCTGCCAGCAGAATGGAAGCTCTGATGGTGCGGGAGAGGTCCTCGCTAAGGTTTTCCGGGTGGATGTTGGAAGCGGTTATTGTAACGGTATGGGGGTCAGAAGCATCCTGAACGGTTGCTCCCAGATTCCTGAGAAGCTCCCTCATGGCTTTTACATCCAGAATGTCCGGGCATCGGTGAAGAGTGACAGGCTGATCCGTGAGCAGAGCAGCTGCCAGGATCGGTAAGGCAGCATTTTTACTGCCTGAAGGTGCAAGAATGCCACTGAGCGTATTTCCGCCCTTTACCAGCCAGCTGGAACTGGTTCTCATTTTTTAGCTCCTGTTTTGCTGAGGATAGTGTGATAGAGGTCCGGGTGTTCTTCCTGAAGCCATTTTTGTTTTATTAACCACCGGATGTAATCGGGGTCGCTTGCCACGGTATCTTCCACAAGGTTGCCTCTGTATTTGCCGAAAGAAAAGATTTTTACTTCCAGTGGAGAGATTATGAATTCCACAAGCGACTTCCAGTTGTCTTTATAGCTCTGGCAACAGTTCTGCTTCAGCGAGAAGTGCAGAAGTGACTGGACAAGCTCTGTATCAAAAAGAGCCCTGTGAGCCTCTCCCTTAATATCACTGTCAAGTTCAAACCTGTACCTCAAGGCTTGAAGGGCGTGGGAAGGTATTTCCTGCCAGATCTGCCTTGAAAGCCTGAGGGTGTCAATGTGCATACTTTTGTCAAAGTGATTGAAGAGTGAAGGATACTGCCTTTTAAGGATAGTGTAGTCGTAAGGGAGGTTGTGTGCAGATATGTAGTCTGCCTGCTCTGTGAGTTTACCGATCTCCTCTGTGATGTCTTTCGCAGCAGGGGATCCGCTCACCATTTTGTTGGTAATATGATTTACAGCAGAAGCTTCCGGCGGAATTGGAACTGAAGGTTTGACCAGAGCCTCAAACACCTGGCTTTCTCCTGTTAGGGTGAACCCGTCGTATTCCGCAAGAAGAAATGCCACCTCGCAAACCTCAGCTGTTGCCGGGTCAGGCCCGGTGGTCTCGGTGTCGAGGAACAGTATACGAACACTGCCATTATCCCCGGCAATGCTGCTGAACAGATCAATAGTATTACTCATAGTTTCAATTCTAATGGAACTGTAACCCCCGGGTAAAGGCTCGCTTTTTTTGACAAGAGCATAACAGTTTGATTAAACTATGTGAGATAGGAATTTAACTGTGCTTGAAGGGAGAAGGAATGAAACGCTTTTTACTTCCCGTGCTGATCACTTCACTGGTGATCATGGCCTGTGGCAGCGACGACTCAGCAGAAGAGGCCAGCCCATTATCTGTGGTTCCCGAGAGAGCCATGATCTCCATTGTCCTTAATGACCCTGCTGGTATGGTCAGGAACATAGATGGTTACATAGAGGATGGCGCTCCTCTTCTGGGGGAGAAACTCCTGGAAAGTCTAATTTGCGAACAACTTGATGTAACATCACTTGATTCCATGCCGGGCAGATACGGTTTTGCCCCCTCAGGCCAGATAGCGTTCTGGATGGAAAGCGCAATGCCGAACAGCATGGGAATGGCTGTATCCGCCCCGGATTTCCAGCTTTTTGTTTCTCTCATGGAAGAGATGGGTGTTGAACTCACAGTGGAGGAACCGCTGGATGGTGTTGCAGTTTATTCCATGGATTCAGAAAATGGAACAATGTACTTCGCCGGCACACAGGGGGTGGCTCTCATGGCCATGTCCAGCGCGAAGCTGGAAGCCTTTATCTCTGGTCTTGCATCGGAAGGTACCTTTGAGGTCGATCCTGCCAGTTTAACCATGAATTTTAACCTTTCCATGATCGGCCCCATGGCTGCCGCGCAGATGCCCATGGCCAGAATGATGATGATGCAGGGAATGGCTGCGGATACCACAATGCCTTCCTATGTACCTGCAATCATGGATGTTTACATGGATGGTATCGAGGAGTTCCTTACCCAGGCGGACATGCTTGAGGTCACTTTGATCACAGAACCGGAGAATTTTGTGGTTCTGAAAAGAGTTACATTCCTGGCGGATTCTCATTTTGCAGAGATACTTGCTCCTGCATCAGGAGAGGATATGATCCAGTATATCACACAGGGTGATGTGGCAACGGTCCGGTTCCAGATGCCTTCAGAGATAGCTTATGAGATAACCAAAGCATTCACAGAGGTCTTTACCAGCGATGTAAGTGATGAGAATCTTCATTTCTGGGCAACAATGGCTTCAAACGGGGCAGTGTCTGTCTACAACGACGAATTCATGCACATGGTCGCCGCATACGAACTGTCTGGGGATGTTACCCTTGAAGAGATAGCAGAGATGTATTCTGCCTATTTCGAGGTATTCACCTCTTCCATGGAACAGACTCAGGCGATAGCTGATCTTTTCCAGATCCAGGATAACGGGATAGTTCAGATCGACGGTGTTGATTTCTACTCCATGTCCATGGACATCCAGTCGGATACAACCTTTTCCATGACCTTTGATTACTGGCTGACAATACATGATGGCGCTCTGCTTCTGGAGACTTCACCCAATCCTGACAATCTGCTTGCCATTGTTACCGGCGACTATGTTCCTGCAGAACTGGATGGAACAGGAAACATGGCAGGAGAGATGAGCCTTGCCGGTTATTTCAAGCTTATCATGGCTGTAAGTCCAAATGGCTTTGACATCCCTGAGGTTGGGTCAGATGTGGTTTGTTACTGGGATGGCGGCTACAGTGAAGGTGAGATCCACGGTGAAATGACCATGGACGGAAGCGATGCTGTTGCAACCGGGTTTGCTCTTTTCGGACTGATTGCTGCTATGCAGTAAGTGACATTTATCATGTTTCGGGAGTACTGTTCTTGCAGCACTCCCGAAAATGCAATTAAGTAATCCGGAGATCTCAGGAAGAAACATGGACATAAATTTTATCAGCTGGTATTGAAGATGTCTTCCCTGCGTGTTCTCTATTTGCCACATGCAGTGAAACAGATGACCAGACCAGATCGAATGATATCAACGGCAAATTGACTATTCGTAATGAGTCCACATACGAAGAATCTTAATTGTATGATCCTTATCAATCACTTGGTATACAAGCCTGTGCTGAATGTTGATCCTGCGAGATATTGCACCAGATAAATCTCCAACAAGCTTCTCGAATGATGGGGGAGTTTGATAAGGATTCAGCGAAATAGTATTCAAGAGCGCTTGAGTCTGTTCCTTCAATCCTGAACATGCAATTTTCTTTGCGTCTTTCCTGGCTTGTTTGGTGTAAACCAGTCGCCAAATCACCAGTCGAGTCTTTCAGCACACTCCTCAAGTGGGATGTTCATCCCTTCTCTGATGGACTCTCTCATTTCTGGAATGCCAAGAAGAAATAGTGTTTCCCTTATTGCTCTCCAGTCTTCTTCGGAAACAAGAACAGCTGAGTTCCTCTTACCGGCAATCTGGACGGGCTCATGGGATAACGCTACTTCATCAAGGAGAGTGTACAGTTTTTTTCTTGCCTCGGTTGCAGTAAGGTTTGTCAAAAGAAACTCCAATCATTACGTACGGAATATCGTACGTAATATGGTAAATGTCAAGGATGCCCTCTTTCCCGACTCTCTGGGGTGATTCACCAGAAAAATAGAACACTCTAATTGTCATTGAAGCAATCGGTGCTAATTTCGACATGCAACAAAAGGCGTATTGCCAGGGTGACATGATAAGAGGGACAGCTCCTTTTCATATTGATCGCAAGAATATTCACATTAGTTTGGATGAAGTTCCTGCATGGGTTTGTTCTCAGTGTGGAGAAGTATATTTTGATCAAGCAGAGGTTGACACTGTTCAGGAAATCATAAAGGCTGTAGATCTGAAAGCAGGCAAGCCCGCACACCCCGCATGAATTTATGAAACGATATACTTTTATTTAGAGCCGTTGTAGATAGACTGGGCTGCTTCTATACCGTTCTTTACAACTTCAAGGGCGCAGTCGGCCGCTCTGTGAGCCATGAGTGAGGCAAGCTCCTGCTGCTGTTTCGGTACTTTTTTCAGGACGAATTTAGCAAGGTCCATTCTTTCCGGTTTCGGTCCTATACCAATTCTCAATCTTGGAAAATCTTCGGTCTTCAGCACTTCAATTGTGTCTTTCAGCCCCTTCTGACCACCGGCTGAGCCGCTTTTTCGCAGACGGAGGGTTCCAAGAGAGAGATTCACATCATCACAGATGACAAGCATGTTGCCGGGGTCCTTCTGCCTGGCAGTGAGCACTGCTCCAACAGATCTGCCGCTCTCATTCATGTAGGTGGATGGCTTAACCAGATGTATGTCTCCCGGAAGGTAAGCTATCTCGAAAGCACCTGCTCTTTTAAAGGAAACGCCGGCTTCACGGGCAAGAATATCTGCCACCCAGAAACCGGCGTTGTGCCATGTAAGCGCGTACTTCAGACCCGGGTTACCAAGACAGACGATTATGCTGATCCCCTGGTCTGAAATACACATTCTTTATTCCTCGGAAGAGCCTTCTCCGCCCTCGGCGGTCTCTCCCTCTTCTCCTTCTTCTCCTTCAAGACCTTCTTCGTCTTCCTCATCCTCTTTGACCAGAAGAGCCTTAGGTGCAATCACACCTGCGATAACAGGGTCGAATGCAAAGTCAACAGTGAGGCCTTCAGGAAGATCGACATCAGAGAGATGAAGTCTGTCACCAAGGTGCAGCTCGGCAACATCAAAGGTGAGCTCTGGGGGAATATCAGCAGCTCTCACAGTTACTTCAAGCTCATGCATGGTGTGATCAAGGATTCCACCATCAAGGGTGACACCAACAGGAATTCCATTGAGCTTAACTGGAACTGGAACCGTTACCAGCTGATCATCGGAAACCTGCTGGAAATCCAGATGGACAGGTTGATCAGTGAGTGTATCCCACTGAACCTCTTTGATGATACTCTTGAGAGCTTTACCTTCAACATCGAGTTCTACTATACCAAGTGACTTGCGGTAACCAATCTTAGACATGAATTCAACCGTATCAATCTTTATTGACATGCCTGAACTCTTTCCACCGTAGATAACCCCTGGAAGGCTACCTGCTCTGCGAAGTCTCCTGGATTCCCTGGAACCGAGAAGGACTCTCTTTTCCATTTTTAACTGGATCGGCATTACTATTCCTTTCGTTTCTGATGGGAAGCTGGCTGGGGCGGGAGGATTCGAACCTCCAAATGCAGGGACCAAAACCCTGTGTCTTGCCATTTGACGACGCCCCAATTCCAATTCTATCCAGATTGACAGCGGAATACCCACGGGAATTTCCCGGTGAGATGCTCCTCCGCCTCCTTAGCTTCGGCCTCAGACCTGAAGAGAGTGTAGAAAGTAGGTCCAGAGCCACTGAGCCCCCAGCTGTCAGTCAGTCGGGACAATTCCTCAGCCGTACGGGCCATCCCCGGATGCCGGCTGTGGAGAAGGGTCAGGAAGTGGTTGTCAAGCTTGACAGGGAAAGGCTTACCCTCATGCCAAACTCCAAAATTCAGGGCGGTATAATTGCTTATAGGGCATGCCTCTGTCAAGTCCCCACTGTGTTCGTCCCATAGTTTGAATGCCATTGGAGTGGGTACATTTTCTCCTGAGTGAACAAGAACACAGTGAAAGTGAGGCAGATGAACAGGAGTAAGAATTTCACCTCTTCCGGTAACAAACGCTGCCTGCTCAGGCAGAAGGAAGAAAGGAACATCGCTGCCCAGCTGTTCACCCATCGGTCCCAGGTCGATCTCTATATCAGTCAGTTTCATGAGAGCAAGGAGAACTGCCGCTGCATCACTGCTGCCACCGCCAAGCCCGCCAGGCGAGGGAATGTTCTTGTGCAGGGTAATCCTTATACCCTCAAGGTTCTCCATTCCCGCTTCATCCATAAAAAGTTGTGCAGCCTTCCATGCAAGATTGCTGTTGTTCTGCGGTGATGGTATTCCCGAGCACCTGAGAGATATGCCTGAAACTGACGGATCAAGAGACACCGTTATTTTGTCTGACAGAGTAATCTTGGAGAATACGCTTTCCAGAGAATGAAAACCGTCTTCGCGCAGACCTGTTATTCTCAGACCAAGGTTAAGCTTAGCCGGAGCTTTTATGGAGATCTTTTTCATTACACAGAGGGATTAGTGAATAGAACCGCAGCCACAGTAGCTATCCAGAGAAGAATGTTGATCTTCAGAGGTGTATCCCTTAATAGAACCCTGTCGGGACTTCCTCCCAGACCCAGGCTGTAGACTATGAACAGATATCTGAAAACACCGTAAGCCACAAATGGTATTGTAACCCAGAGATACGGTGAGACAAATTCAGCAGTTCTGTCGCTGACTGTATAAATTGAGTATCCCAGAATACTGGCGGCAGCGCTTATCCCTATTACCTGATCCAGAAGTGAAACGGAGTAGTCCTTCAGATTTGTTCGATGATCTTTTGCCCCGGTGCCCATGGAGATCAGTTCATGTCTTCTTTTCGCAAAGGCAAGCAGTGAAGCCAGAAAGAAAGTGCAGATCACAAGCCATGGAGAAAGAGATATCAGTTCACCTGAGTCGTACAGCACTGCAACACCGGCAAGTGCCCGGAGAACAAACCCCAGAGCTATGAGGATACAGTCCAGTATTACAACATTTTTCAGACCGGAGGAGTATCCCAGCTGCATCACAAAGTAGATAGAGTAGACAAGAGCCAGCCAGGGTGCCAGTATCCATGCAGCAGTCAGGGTTCCTGTTGTCAGGACAACTGCACTGATCACGGCTTTTTTTACAGAGAGCCTGCCTGAGGCAATGGGTCTGCTGCGCTTTTCAGGGTGCAGTTTATCCTTTTCTCTGTCTACGGTGTCGTTAATAAGGTAGATGGCAGAAGCTATTAGACCGAAACCCAGAGCAGCCAGGACTGTTTCCTCAAGAGCCCTCAGTGACCATACCTTACCGAAAAGCAGAGCCGCAAAAACAAAGAAGTTCTTGGTCCATGCCCTTATCCGCATTGCTTCCAGAAGAGTTTTTAAGGATCTCATTGGTGTAAAATAACAATATTTCATTCTCTTTCCCAATGTCGGCAGAAATGTTCAGTTTCTGCTATATTCTTCTCCTGTCAGTAATCCATGTACAACACCGTCTTTTGCGTATAACAGGGGAGTGCGCTGTTGAGATACACAATTTTTCTGCTTGTTTTGTTCTCTTCTATAACTCTGGCCCAGAGCGATTTCGGAGTGCAGGCCCTGGAGTACATAGACTATGGCAACTCTGGAGAGGAATTGGATACATCTCTATCCGTGGGGATCACGTCAGCTGGTTCAGGTGAGCCTGTTACCGGTGTTCGGGTTCATTTCACAGTAGCAGGCGGTGATGCCAATCTCGTACCTTCTGAAGGTTTTTACACTATAGAAGAGGAGTCAGCGGAAGGCCTGGTTGTTCAAACAGACGAGAATGGTATTGCCAGTGTTGATGTTGAACTTGGGGAAATGGGAGAGGTCGCTGTAACTGCAACTGTGACTGACAGTCTTGGTGCGCCTGCCATGGCTTCTTTCGATTTTGTATCTCTTGATGTGAAGGCAATTGTTTTTCAGATAATCGGAGGGCTTGCTGTATTCCTGCTGGGTATGCAGATGATGTCTGCAAATCTTCAGCAGGTTGCTGGAAATCGTATGAAATCCATCCTCCGTGCTCTTACTGCAAACAGATTCATGGCTATAACCGCAGGTGCTCTTGTGACAGCTCTCGTACAGAGTTCCAGTGCCACCACGGTTATCACAGTGGGTTTTGTCAACAGCGCTCTTATGACCCTGCAGCAGGCAGTGGGTGTTGTTCTGGGAGCAAACATTGGAACCACCATCACCGGTCAGCTTATTGCATTCAAGATAACAAAGTATGCTTTTCCCATGATAGCTCTTGGTTTCGCCCTCTCTGCTTTTTCAAAGAACAGAAAAAGACAGATGTGGGGAAAGGTCATTCTGGGTCTCGGCCTTTTGTTCCTGGGCATGACAACGATGAGCGGCGTTATGAAGCCCCTCCGCGGCAGTGCTCCGGTGAGGGAATTCTTTACCACCTTCAGTACTAATCCCATTCTTGCCATTATAGCCGGAACACTTGTAACGGTATTTGTGCAGAGTTCAAGTGCCACAGTGGGTTTAACCATGACCCTGGCCGGATCCGGGCTGATAGGGCTTCAGGGAGCTATTTTTCTTGTTCTGGGTGACAACATTGGAACAACCATAACCGCCCAGCTTGCAGCCATAGGAAGCAACCGGGCAGCAAAACAGGCTGCAATGGCTCATACCCTTATCAATGTAATTGGAGCTATCTATTTCGCTCTGCTTGCACTTGACCGGGATGGTTTCTTTATGAAACTGGTCAGGCGAACCTCATCTGATGCCATGAGGCAGGTGGCGAATGCACATACGATGTTCAACATTGTGAATGTTCTGTTGTTCATCCCTTTTGTTCCTGCTCTTACAAAGCTATGCAGGGTCATTATTCCCTCAGGGGATGATGTTCCCGAGCCTGATGTAATCCTTGATTCCAACCTTCTTGCTACTCCGGTTCTTGCTCTTGACAGCCTGGACAGAGAAATAGCCAAGATGGCCAGGGTCTCAGGTAAGGGTATCTGCCGTGCTGCAGAGCACTTCCTTGCAGGAAAGCATCAGGCAAAGAAAATTCTGGCCATGGAAGACAGTGTTGATGATATGCAGAGAGACCTGACCATATATGCTTCAGAGCTATTTAAAGAAAACCTTTCCTCTGAACAGTCCCTGCGGCTTCCTGTAATTCTCCACACCATCAATGACATAGAGAGAGTCTCCGATCATGCAGTTAATATGGTGGAGGCAAGAAACAGGGTTGAGGGGAACATTCTTGATTCCGAGGGTCCTTTGACAACCGCAGCGGGGCAGGCATTCGAAGTTCTAAGGGAGATGACAGAGCAGGCAGTTACCGCTCTGGAAACCCACGACTTGAAAGCCGCACAGAAGGTTCTGATCCTTGAGGGTAGAATGAACCAGATCGAAGAGGAAGCGAGAGATAACTACAGCAAGTCGCTTGCAACCTACGGGGTCTCCAATTTAACGGGTCTGGCAATTCTGGATTTTATCGACTACTGCGAAAGAGCCGGTGATCACATCAAGAACATAGCACAGTCCATTATCGGTGGCGGAGTCTGGCAAGGGCAGGAGCCTGGAGAGTAGATCAGGCGATGTCATAACCTTGGCGGAATATGGTGCAAACCGGACTGCTTTTCCGGGGAGCATCAGTCTTTTCTTTTCTCAATTAGTTTATGCGCAGAAGTGTTTCATTTGCTATATTCCTGACAAATAGATTTCATTAACAATACTCTTTACTTATGCAGGGATGTGCCGTTGAGACTTGTTTTTATCGGTTTTGTACTGCTTTCTTCTATAGCTCTGGGACAGAGTGAGTTCAGTCTTATTTCTCTGCCATATTCGGATTATGGCAGTTCTGGAAAAGAGATGGACAACCCCATTGCCGTTGAGCTGACATACGCATCAAACGGCGTTCCTATCCCAAACTATGAAGTGCATTTCGCTGTTACCGGTGGTGAGGCCCAGCTCCGACCTTCCGAGGGCTGTTACACCATTGAAGAGAGTTCTTCAGAAGGCCTTGTGGTACAGACCGATGAGAATGGCATTGCCCGTGTTGATATTGAGCTTGGAAAAATGGGCGAGGTTGACATTACTGCATCTCTGTTCGACGATGACGGACACCAGTTCATGTCCTCTTTCGATATTGTATCTCTTGATATCAGAGCCATTGTTTTCCAGATTTTCGGCGGACTTGCCATGTTCCTTCTTGGAATGCAGATGATGTCTGCAAATCTTCAACAGGTGGCTGGTAACAGCATGAAATCAATTCTGCGAAAACTTACATCAAACCGGTTCATGGGAATTATCGCAGGTGCTTTCGTAACAGCCCTTATTCAAAGCTCCAGTGCTACAACTGTTATTACGGTCAGTTTTGTGAATACTGCGCTGATGACCCTTCAGCAGGCTGTAGGTGTGATACTCGGCGCAAACATCGGAACAACTATTACCGGACAGCTCATAGCCTTCAAGGTCACCCAGTTTGCTTTTCCCATGATAACAGTAGGCTTTGCAGTAGCTTCCTTTTCGAAGAACTACAAGAGGCAGATGTGGGGTAAGGTCCTCATGGGTCTGGGTTTGCTTTTCCTTGGAATGACTACCATGAGCGGCGTTCTCAAACCGCTTCAGGGAAGTGCTCCAGTAAGAGAGTTCTTTACCCAGTTCAGCACAAGCCCTATTCTGGCTATTTTTGCAGGGACTCTTGTTACGGTCTTTGTTCAGAGCTCAAGTGCAACTGTTGGTCTTACCATGACACTTGCAGGCTCAGGGCTGATCGGGCTTCAGGGTGCTTTTTTCCTGGTTCTGGGTGATAACATTGGAACAACGATCACTGCTCAGCTTGCCGCTCTAGGCGGTAACCGGGCTGCGAAGCAGACCGCCATGGCTCACACTCTTATCAAGGTAATAGGAGCCATCTACTTTGCGTTCTTTATCATGGATTCAGGCGGATTCTTTATGAATCTGATCAGAAGGACATCTCATGATCCAATAAGGCAGGTGGCGAATGCCCACACAATATTCAATATTGTGAACTGCCTGCTGTTCATTCCATTTGTTCCTGCTATAGCAAGGCTTGCAAAATTGATTATTCCATCCGGTAAAGACGAGGATTGTGTCCCTGATATTCTTCTTGACAACAATCTTCTGGCTTCTCCCGTACTTGCATTTGACAGCCTCGACCGGGAGATAGCCAAGATGGCTAAAGTTTCCGGAAAGGGTGTCCGCCATGCTGCGGAGCATTTTCTCACAGGAGACCATCAGGCAAAATCAATTCTAGCCATGGAGGACAGAGTTGATGATATGCAGAGGGATCTTACCGTTTATGCTTCACTGCTGTTCAAGGAGAATCTTTCCTACGAGCAGACCCAGAGGCTTCCAGTGATCCTTCATTCCATAAATGATATAGAAAGGGTTTCTGACCATGCTGTAAATATGGTTGAAGCCAGGCACCGCGTAAGCGGGAATATCCTTGATTCCGAGGGGCCGCTAACAACTGCAGCGGAGCAGGCTTTCCAGACTCTCAAAGAGATGGCGGAGCAGGTCATACTGGCGTTGGAAACACATGATCTGGCTGCAGCTCAAAAAATATTGATCCTGGAAGGAAGAATGAATCAGATCGAAGAGGAAGCCAGAAACAACTACGGTAACTCTCTGGCTACCTATGGTTTCGCTAACATGAGTGGCCTGGCAATACTGGATTTTATTGATTACTGCGAAAGAGCCGGTGATCACATGAAGAATATTGCCCAGTCAATTATTGGAGGAGGTGTCTGGCATGGGCAGGAACCGGGAGAGTAGTTTTTCTGTGGACCTTGACAGAATTGAGGAAGGTATCGCCGTCATTCTTGCTCCCGGCGGATTTCAGTGGCACCTTCCTGAATCATATCTGCCTCAGGGTGTTACCGAGGGTATGACTATGAAAGTAACCCTTGAAGCAGACCAGGGGGCAACTCATGCAAGGATTGAAAGAATCAGAGAACTCCGCTCAGGCTTGGAGAGCCGGTGAGTAGAGACTGCCCAGGAAAATTGGTTCTTGTTGCAACTCCTATTGGCAACCTTGATGACATGAGTCCCCGGGCGCTGGAAGCTCTGAGTATGGCGGATGTAGTAATGGCTGAGGATACCAGAAGAACTGGAAGATTTGTCCCTGAACGCAGGAGACTGTACAGCTGTCACGACCACAACATTCGCGGAAGACTTCCGCAGATACAGGAGTTTCTTCTCAGCGGGGCCACAGTGGCCATGGCCAGTGATGCAGGCACACCGGGGATATCAGACCCAGCTTACAGAGCGGTGGGACTGGCTGTTGAACTTGGAGCAGAGGTAACCATGATACCAGGTCCTTCAGCAGTTATCATGGCTCTTGTTCTGTCAGGCCTTCCCACTAACAGATTTGCTTTTGAGGGTTTTCTTCCTTTCAAGAAAGGCAGGAGACGCCGAAGGATTGAGGATATGGCAGACTATACAGGAACCATCGCCTACTATGTGGGACCACACCATCTTTCCTCGGTCCTTGAGGTTATGCTCACTGTGTTTGGTGACAGAAGAGGGTGCGTTGCAAGAGAAATGACCAAGTTGCATGAGGAGATTGTAAGGGGTACCCTTTCAACGCTCATAGAGAGATATTCCACCTCCGTGGCCAAAGGTGAGATCACTCTTCTGGTGGAAGGAGCTTCAGATTGAATCTTCATAAAGTAAGGATGGCGTTCAAGAGTGTTCTTAGCCCTGTTATCCCTATCCTTGTCAAACTGGGAGTTACTCCTGCTATCGCCACTGTCACAGGTGTTCTGATAACCCTTCTGGCATCCTGGTTCGTCTGGAAAGGGGATTACCTTACAGGAGGAGCCATTCTTATCCTTGGAAGCCTTTTTGATGCCGTGGATGGAAGCATTGCCAGATTGACAAATTCTTCCTCCAAGAGCGGTGCCGCTCTTGATTCCATTATGGACAGGGTGGGTGAGATTCTTGTTCTTACTGCGGTGCTTGCAGGAAAAGCCGGAAGTGAACATGATAGCTTGTTGTATATTATACCCATGGCCATGGGCGGGTCGCTTCTGGTAAGTTATGTTCGCGCCCGTGCCGAAGGGCTTGGTATTGAATGCAGGGTCGGTCTGTTTACCAGAACAGAGAGACTGGTGCTGGTTATTGCCGGTATTGTCTTCTCTACTTTCTGGGGATCGATAGTTCTGGTCTGGGCCTGTGCAGTTATTGCCGCAGGTTCATGGTTGACAGCCTTGCAGCGGTTGCTGAAAGTTACACGAGATGGGAAAGGGATCCCCCTGGACTAGGGGCATCTTTTCCGTCGAAACATAATACCCATCAGGGAGGATATTGGATGTCAAAGAAAGTAAGAGTTGCTATTATCGGAGTGGGTAACTGCGCAAGCAGTCTTGTTCAGGGTGTGGAGTATTACAAGAATTCAAAAGAGGGAGACACTGTTCCCGGTCTCATGCATGTTAACCTGGGTGGTTATCATGTGAAAGATGTGGAATTCAGCGCCGCCTTTGATGTCAACACCACTAAAGTCGGCAAGGACCTGAGTGAGGCTATCTTTGCTGATCCCAACTGTACCATCAAGTTATGTGATGTTCCTAACCTTGGTGTTAATGTACACAGGGGAATGACTCACGATGGTATCGGCAAGTATCTCAAACCGGTTATTGAAAAGGCTCCTGGACCAACAGCGGATATCGTGAGCATTCTTAGAGAGACAAAGACAGATGTGGTTGTCAGTTACCTTCCCGTTGGCAGTGAAGAGGCCACCAAGTGGTATGTAGAACAGATACTTGAAGCAGAGTGTGCCTTTGTTAACGCAATTCCTGTGTTCATCGCCCGTGAGCCCTACTGGCAGAAGCGTTTCCGTGATAAGAACCTTCCATGCATGGGTGATGATATTAAGAGTCAGGTTGGCGCAACTATCCTTCACAGGGTCATGACCAGGCTTTTCCAGGATCGTGGTGTAAGGCTTGACCGCACTTTCCAGCTTAATGTGGGTGGAAACACAGACTTCCTGAACATGCTTGAGCGTGAACGACTTGAGTCCAAGAAGATCAGCAAGACCAACGCTGTAACCAGCCAGATCCCCGGTGGAATTCTTCCCCGCAACGTTCACATCGGACCCAGTGATTACATCGAGTGGCTTGATGACAGAAAGTGGTGCTACATCCGCATGGAGGGTACCAGTTTCGGTGATGTTCCTTTGAACATTGAAGCAAAGCTGGAAGTATGGGACAGCCCCAACAGTGCCGGAGTTATCATCGATGCAGTCCGTTGTGCAAAGCTCGGGCTGGATAACGGTCTCAGCGGTGCTCTTGAAGCTCCGTCCAGCTATTTCTTCAAGTCACCTCCTGTGCAGTACTACGATGATGAGTGTCACAGAATGACAGAAGAGTACATCACGACTTACGGCAAGAAAAAAGCTGAGAGCAAGACAAAAGCTGATAAAAAGTAGAAAAGAGAGAAAATTTGCCCGGACTTTTCGTAACCTTTGAGGGCGTAGAGGGCTCGGGCAAGTCTTCAAGATGTAGATGCCTGATAGAGGCCCTCCAGAGTACCGGCAGTGAGACTGTATTCACACGGGAACCGGGAGGGCCTGATGTTTCCGAGAGGATCAGATCACTACTTCTGAACCCCGGGCTTGATGTTCCTCCCCTTACAGAACTCTTGCTTTACTTTGCCAGCCGTGCTGCGAATGTTGACAGGATCATCCGGCCTGCTCTAAAAAGAGGAGCCATAGTTTTGTGCGACAGATTCAGCGATGCAACTTTTGCTTATCAGGGCTGGGGAAGAGGTCTTCCTCTGGATGGTATGCATGTGGCAAATGAACTTGCCACAGGTGGTCTGAAACCCCACTTGACCATTCTCATGGATCTTGATCCGGAAGAGGGTTTCAGAAGGATGGACATTTCGGGAAGGAAGCTTGACAGGATTGAAATGGAAGACCTTTCATTTCACCGCAGGGTTAGAGATGGATACCTCGATCTTGCCGGTCAGGAGCCAGAGCGTTTTCTAGTGGTGGACGGTTTGCTCAGTGAAGATGAACAGGATTCAGTGATCATGAAAGAGATTATTAAGAGAATTTCATCATAGAGAAGGGCGTTTGATATATGAAAGACCTCGTACCGGGATGGGTTGCTGTAACAACAGGCACGCTTCTGTTCACAGTGGCTCTTGTGCTTGGACTTCCACCTGTTGCTGCTGCTCAGGATGATGAAACACCTGCAGCCAGAGCATCATCTCTGGAGTTGTTTTTTGATGTTTACGGTATTACTCGATCATCCTATGTGGACACCATCCAGAGCAAGGAGCTTGTCGAGGAAGCACTGCAGGGAATGTTGCAATCGCTTGATCCCAACAGCGTACTTCTTACTCCGGAAGAATTTGAGAATCTTCAGATCCAACTAGAGGGCTCTTTTGAAGGTGTTGGAATTACCCTTGGTCAGAGAGATAACTGGCTTACTGTAATTTCTCCTCTCGAGGGTACACCTGCTTACAGAGCCGGTATGAAGGCTGGAGATCGTATTGTGGAGATCGATGGTGTATCCACCGAGGGTATAACAACCACTGAAGCTGTGAGCTTTATCAGAGGTCCCGGGGGTACTGTGGTTGAACTCACCATTAAGAGACCTGGAATGGATGAGACCATTCTATTTCCAATTGAGAGGGATGTGATAGACTTTCCTTCAGTGTCAGCCAGCTTTATGGTTGAGCCTGGAATAGGATATGTTCGTCTTTCCCGCTTCAGCGAGGAATCTGCCAATGAGGTTCTAGACGCAGTTATTGAATTGCGTGATCAGGGCGCAGAGAGCATGATCCTTGACCTCAGGGGGAACTCCGGGGGCCTGATGCTTCCTTCTATTGATGTTGCAGATATTTTCCTTCCAGCAGGTGCTGTGGTGGTTACCACCAGAGGCCAGGCAGTAGGCGAATACACCTACAGAACAAGAAGGGGTGTTCTCTACAGCGGTGATGTTGTATTGCTGGTGGACGGGGGCAGTGCAAGTTCCTCCGAGATACTTGCAGGAGCCCTTCAGGACCAGAACGCTGCAACTTTGATAGGAACAAGAACTTTTGGCAAGGGCTCCGTACAGTCCCTCTCTGATCTTGGAGAGTATCCCGGGCTGGGGCATTACGGTGTGAAGCTGACAACCTCCAGGTATTACACACCCAACGGGAACAGTATCGACAGAACTCTCAGGGATGATTTCCTGGAGTCAGATGCTGAGGAAACCTGGGGGATCACTCCCGATATTACAGTTGAACCTGATTCCTTTGGTGTGGAGCTTGTTGCTGAGCTGGAGTTTGATGGCCATTTCTTCCATTTTGCTGTGGAGTACACCCTGGAAAATGAGATCTCCCTTGACTTCTGGCCGGATGATGCCCTTCTTCTGTCTTTCAGAGAATACCTGGATGCGGAAGAGATAGAGTACACGCAGGAGGAATTCGACGAAAGTCAATACTACATAGAGCGAGCGCTTCTTCGGGAGATCGCTCTTCGTGAGTGGCCAATGAGTCGTTTTTACCAGGTAACTGCCCCCCATGATGACACCATTGTTCGTGCCATAGAATTCCTCACGGAGGTTTAGATCGCATGATCATTAAATTCGGTACATCCGGATGGAGAGGTGTTATTTCACGGGAATTTACCTGGGACAAGGCCATGGCTGTTGTGGATGCTATTGCCCTGAGGCTGAAAGAGACCGGTTACAACAGCATAGCCATTGGTGGTGATTGCCGATTCCTTTCCCCTGAGCTGGCTGAAGCCACCGCCGAAAGGATGGCCCGTTACGGGTTTAAGGCTTACGTATCTGAAAGAAGCGTACCAACGCCTGTGCTTTCCCACGGATGCAGAAAGAGGGGCCTTGGAGGTGTTATCAACTTTACTGCCAGCCACAACCCTCCCATGTACAATGGCATAAAGTTCAGCCCTTTCCACGGCGGGCCTGCAGACAGTGATGACACAGACAGGATAGAGAGTCTTGTTGAATCCGGCATTCTCCCGGAGGCTGCTCCAGGAGGACTGGTGGAAAAAACAGATTTTATTACACCGTATCTTAAAGATATCAATGAGTTTATCAACCTTGACACTTTCAGAAGAACAGATTCTCTCAGAGTTGTATACGATGCTTTCAGCGGTGCTGGCAGCGGTGTTCTTGATAGAAAACTCATTGAACTTGGTGGTTCTGTGAGAGTTCTTAACGGGAAAAGAGATCCTCTCTTTGCAGGGCGCCAGCACCCGGAACCCAATGAGCAGTGTCTTCTGGATCTTTCTGAGAGCGTAAGAAGAAGCGGTGCATCTTTAGGGTTAGCAACCGACGGTGATGCAGACCGTTTCGGAATAGTTGACGAGAACGGTGTTTACGTGACCCCGCACGATTTCATGGCTCTTCTTGTTAACTATCTTGCTGAATCAGGCTATACTGGAAGGGTTGTTCGTTCCATAACCACGGGAAGTCTTCTTGATAGAGTTGCAGAGGCGAGGGGACTTCAGGTGGTAGTTACGCCTGTGGGCTTTAAATACCTGGGTGCTGAAATTCTCCGGGGTGGAGTTCTTCTTGCAGGTGAGGAAAGTGGTGGGCTCTCGCTGGGAACTCATGTTCCGGAGAAGGACGGTGTTCTTGCCGGGCTTCTTGCAGCTGAAATGGTCTGTCATTATGGAGAGGGGCTTGGTGCGCTTCTAAACAAGCTCTGGACCACCTATGGGAGACTCTACAACACCAGACTTGATCTTCCCCTGGAGCCGGAAATGAAAAGATACATTGTGGATAACCTCTTCAATAAAGACATGAAGGAAGCAGCCGGTCTCCCTGTACAGGAGGTTAACCGGATAGACGGTGTTCAACTGGTAATTGATGAGAATACATGGGTTCTTGTTCGTCTCAGTGGCACTGAACCTCTTGCGCGAATATATGTTCAGTCGCAAAGCCCTGTGGAAAACGAGAGAATCTCCAGCGCTCTGGCTGAAGAATTCAGGAAGATCTGACATGAGAATTTTCGAGGAAACCATGTCAATACCCTTAAATTCAATTCCCCGAGGAGTTACTCGGGAAACATTTACTATCGAAATGAGCAAGGTTCCCTGGGAAATCCCTGAAGCGGAATTCAATTCTAAAGAAGGCTATCTTGATCTGGAGATAGTAAGAACTGAATATGAGATAATAGTTAAGGGATTTCTTGAAGCTGATTTTTTAGTGCAGTGTGCAAGGTGCCTTGCTCCTGTTATTGTTCCCGTAACTGCTGATATTAACAGGATGTACTCATGGAATCCGGACATGCTTTCAGACCCGGAAGTTGAGCCGGTCTCGCACAATGACGGAACTGTTTGTATATTAGACCCCGTTCGAGAAGCGATTATATTTTCCCTTCCTGTCATGCCGCTCTGCACTGAACAGTGCAGGGGGCTTTGTCCCAGTTGCGGAATTAATCGTAACATAGAAGAATGTGAACACGGTTTCGAAGCCTGAGCTTCGAGCGTATAGATGAAAGCGAGAACCAAATGCCCGTTCCAAAAAGAAGGCATTCATCCACAAGGCGCGACAAGGGTCGTACTCACTGGAAGATTGCTGTGAAATCAACAAGTTCATGCCCTCAATGCGGAGAGCCACGGCTTCCCCACAGAGTATGCAAGCACTGCGGTTTTTACAACGGACGACAGGTAACAGAGCCTGTTGAAGATTAGTTTTACTGCAGGATGACAGAATTTGAGTAAACCAGTTGTTGTGGCGCTTGATGCCATGGGAGCGGATTACGGTCCTAGTGTTGTAGTTGACGGGGCTGTGAGTTTTTTTCGGGATTGCTCGAAAAAGACAAATAAGAATACCAGGGTTATTCTGGTGGGAAATCAGGATACTGTTGCTGGACTGTTGTCCAGGGCCGGTGGTCAGAAATATCCTATAGAAATTCAACATGCTTCCCAGGTCATTACAATGGATGATCATCCTGCGGAGGCATTGAAGAGGAAACCAGACAGTTCAATGGTTGTCATGGCTGGTCTTCAGCGGGAGGGTGTTGCCAATGCCATGGTCAGTCCCGGTAACACCGGTGCCATGATGGCCAGCAGCATGTTTGCTCTCGGCAGGATCAAAGGCATTTCCCGCCCTGCTCTTGCCAGTACGATCCCAACCATTGGAAACCCTACAATTCTTGTAGATGTCGGTGCCAATGTGGGTTGTCGCCCGGAATTGCTTTACAAATTTGCATTTATGGGAAGTATCTACTCGAAACTGGTGTTCAATGTGGACAGCCCCAAAGTTAGTTTACTTAACGTAGGGAGCGAACCTTCCAAGGGCTCTGCTGACATCAAAGAGGTTTACAAGATGCTTTCCGGTTCCCGCCTTAACTTCACTGGTAACATTGAGGGGAACGATATTCTCATGGGTGACGCGGACGTTGTTGTGTGCGATGGTTACACCGGTAACGTCCTTGTTAAATTCATAGAGTCAATTGCTTCCATGGTCGGGGGAACCCTTTACCTGGAAATGAAGAAGCAATGGACCTCCAGGATGGGCTACCTGTTCATGAAACCATCATTCAACAAATTGTGGAAGAAATTTGATGCTGCCGAATACGGAGGAGCCCCTCTTCTGGGCCTTAACGGGGTTGCTATTGTGGCTCATGGGAGCTCTTCGGCACTCGCTATCAGGAATGCTATTGCAGCTGCCTGCGATTTCAGACGCAGCGGAGCAGTGGATGCCATTAGAGAAAAGATGGCGGAACTAATGGAGGAGGAAAAAGCTGGTGAATGAGCGACATGCTTACATTAAAGGTACAGGTCACTTTGCTCCTGAACCGATTCTTACTAATGATGATCTGGCGAAGATGGTTGATACAAATGATGAGTGGATAACTTCAAGAACCGGGATCAAACAGCGACACATTGCTCCAGACGACATGGCTAACAGTGATATGTCTTTTGAAGCTGCCCGGAGAGCCATGGATGATGCGGGCTGGAATCCGGAAGATGTTCAAGCTGTTATCCTCGGTACTGTTACACCTGACTTTGCTTTTCCTAATACTGCAGCTCTGATTGCAGATCGACTGGGCCTGAACAGGGTTCCATGCTATGATTTTGAGGCTGGTTGCAGTGGTTTCATATACGGTCTTATTCAGGCTAAAGCTTTTATAACATCAGGTATGCTTGACAGGGTTCTTGTTATTGGCGCTGAGAAGCTTTCATCAATAACAGACTGGGAAGACAGGAACACATGTGTTCTATTTGGCGACGGTGCCGGGGCAGCCTGTATCGGTAACCAGGGACCCGGTGGGAAACTCGGTGGTTTTCACTGGGGTAGTGACGGTTCTCTGGGGCACCTTCTGGATCTGCCTGCCAGTGGCTCTAGACAGCCAATAACCCACGAGGCAATAGAACAGAAACAGGACAAGATACACATGGCTGGCGGAGAGATCATGAAGAGTGCCGTTAGAGCCATGCGCGATTCAGCACTGAAGGCTCTTGATGAAGAGGGACTTACCTACAAGGATGTGAATCTTCTTATCTCTCATCAGGCTAATGTGAGGATCATTGAGTCCACCGCAAGAGTTCTCCGGCTAGAGTGGAAAGACGTTTATGTGAACATTGATCAGTACGGAAATACATCCAGTGCATCAATTCCAATCGCCATGGATGAGGCCCTTCACAATGGAACCATCAAACCCGGTTTTACTGTTGTGCTTGCGGCTTTCGGTGCAGGACTTACCTGGGGTGGAATAGTTGTAAGGTGGAGCGATGAGTAATCTTGATGCAACTGCGGTGGTCACTGGTGCTGCCCGGGGTATAGGTTTTGAAATAGCAAAAAAACTAATAAGCGTGGGTTGGACTGTGGCTGCTCTGGACATGCTGGAGGAGGATCTTAAAAGATCTGCCGAATCACTGGGAGAGAACTATAGACCATACACAGTGAATATCACCGATTCAAAACAGCTGGCTGAAGTTGCATCTGCCATCGGCAATGATCTTCCTGTAGTGAAGGGTATTGTGAACAATGCAGGAGTTACACGGGATGCCTTGATGATGCGCATGAGTGAGGATCAGTGGGACCTGGTGATAGATGTAAACCTTACAGGAGCCTGGAAGGTTACTCAGGCCTTTATGAGATCTCTCATAAGAGCCAGGGAAGGCAGCATTGTGAGTATATCGTCGGTTGTTGGCCTTCTGGGAGCCGCTGGTCAGACAAACTATGCTGCCAGCAAGGCCGGGCTTATCGGTATGTCAAAATCTTTGAACAGAGAACTGGCTGCCCGGGGCATCACAGTGAATGTTGTAGCACCAGGTTTTATTGAAACAGAGATGACGGAAAAGTTACCAGAGGAAGTCCGCGGTGACTATCTTTCAAAGATTCCTGCGGGCAGATTGGGACTGCCAGTTGAAATTGCTGAAGCGGTTGCATTTCTCATGAGCCCCTCAGCTAAGTATATTACCGGTATTGTACTGCCCGTTGATGGCGGTCTTACCACCTGAGAAAGGAAAAAAGATGTCTCTTGAAAATCGTATCGCTGAAATTATTGTCAGCCGTCTTAATGTCAAACCCGAGGAAGTCACAGACTCAGCCAATCTTAAGGATGATCTTGGCGCAGATTCACTTGACATGGTTGACCTCATGATGGACCTTGAAGATACCTTCAATCTTAAGATATCAGATGAAGAAGGTAATACACTTCAGACTGTAGGGTCAGTTGTAGCGTTTCTTAAGACCAAGGGTATAGAGGCCTAATAAAGAATATTTGTTTACCGGTGAGTCGCCGCACCCCTTCGGCTGCGGCGATTTGCCGGATTAAAGTACCTGGAGGAACTCCGTGTCTGATAAACGGGTGGTAATAACCGGTTTGGGTGTTTTGAGCCCCATTGGAAACACTACATCTGAGGCCTGGGAAAACGCCGTTAATGGGAAAAGCGGTGTATCAAGAATATCTACACTGGACCCGGAATTGTTCACCAGCCAGGTTGCCGGAATGGTGAAGGATTTTGACCCCGCAGAGGTTCTTGATCCCAAGAGTGCAAGAAGAAATGACAGATACACCCAGTTCGCAATGGCTGCGGCCAGGCAGGCCTGGGCGGATTCAGGTCTTTCGGAAGAATCCATTGATCCCGAGCGCGTAGGAGTTATCATTGGCTCAGGTGTTGGAGGCATGGAAACCTTTGAAACCCAGCACACCATTGCCATGGATAGAGGTCCCAGAAGGATCAGTTCCATGTTTGTACCCATGATGATAAGCAACATGGCTGCGGGACAGGTTGCCATCGATCTAAATGCAAAGGGACCAAATTTTGCAACGGTCACTGCCTGCGCATCAAGTTCTCACGCCATTGCGTCATCTGTTGATGCAATTCATCTTGGAAGAGCAGAGGTTATGGTAACAGGAGGCAGTGAGGCACCTATCACTCTAATGAGTGTGGGCGGTTTTTGCTCCATGAAGGCCCTCTGCACCACATTTAATGATGATCCTGAAAAGGCATCCAGGCCATTCGACAAGGATAGATCCGGGTTTGTTATTGCAGAAGGGGCATGTATTCTGGTTCTTGAAGAACTGGAGCACGCTGAAGCCCGTGGAGCAGACATCATTGCTGAGATTGCCGGAGTGGGTATGTCATGCGATGCCCATCACATTACAGCCCCTGCTCCTGGAGGAGAAGGCTGTGCCAGGGCCATGACCATGGCAATGAAGGACGCTGGAATGACCCCTGGGGATGTGGATTATGTGAATGCCCACGGTACTTCCACGATCTTGAACGACATTAATGAAACCTCTGCGATCAAAGCGGCTCTTGGCAGCCATGCAGATGAAGTTCTTGTTTCCAGCACAAAATCCACACATGGACACATGCTGGGGGCAACCGGTGCAATGGAAATTATGCTGAGCTCTCTGGCTCTTAAGAATGGGCTTGTTCCTCCAACCTCTACTCTTGAAACTCCAGGAGAGGGATGCGATCTTGATTATGTACCGGGAACTGCCCGGAAAGCTAATATACAGTGTGCCTTGAGTAATTCTCTTGGTTTCGGGGGACACAATGTTTCCATCGCCCTTCGTAAATACAAAGGCGATAGCTGAAGTTGGCAGTATGGACAGGTTGGAACGGCTCTTCAGCTATCCTGAACTGTTGCTTACAGCTCTGACACATAGATCAGCCGCTCCCTCCGGGAACAACGAGCGTTTTGAGTTTCTTGGTGACGCGGTGATCGAGCTTGCTGTCAGGCGGTATCTTCTTCAGGATAACCCTGACGCTTCCGAGGGTGAGCTTACCAGGATGAAGATCGATCTTGTGAGGAAAGCAACCCTTGCAAGATGTGCTGATAGATTGAGACTTAGAAAGAGGATAGTAACAGGACCTGATTTTGGAGAGGGTGACATTCCTGATTCTGTGGCTGCTGATGCTTACGAAGCTGTTGTAGGGGCGTTTTTCGCTGATTCCGGATTTGAGAAAGCTTTTCAGCTTGTAAGAGAAACCCTGATCGATCATGAGGAAGCCAGTTGTTCAGGAGACCCCAAAACTCTTCTTCAAGAGTACTGTCAGGCCAGAAAGATTGCTCTCCCTGAATACAGAACGGATTTAACAGCAGGGCCGTCACATGCCCCGGTTTTCGATATCAGTGTAATAATACAAGGCTCAGTGCTGGGTACCGGCCGGGCATCGAGCAAGAAAATATCACAGGAAATAGCTGCGGCGGCGGCGCTTAAGACGCTTGAAGGGGAGGCTGTTAATGGACTACATGCTGAATGAGGACTTACTTGCGATCAAGGAGATATGCACTGAAATTGGAGAGAAGTACATTCTTCCCGCAAGAGCCGAACTGGATGAGGAAAACAGATTCCCCAGGGAAATAATGGATGTTATAGCACAGAGTGATCTGTTCACTATTTACATTCCTGAGGCTTATGGTGGAACTGAAATGGGAAGCATGGCTCTTGCAGTGGCAACAGAAGAACTGAGCCGTTACTGCGGTGGTGTTGCTGTCTCCTACGCTGCAAACGCACTTGGGGCTATGCCTATTCTTCTTATGGGGAATGAGGAGCAGAAGAAGAAGTATCTCCCTCAGCTTGCTTCAGGAGAAAAGCTCTGTGCCTTTGCATTAACAGAACCCGAAGCAGGCAGTGATGCCGGTGGCGTAAAGACCAGAGCTATAAAAGATGGTGATCACTACATACTGAATGGAACAAAGCAGTGGATCACAAACGGCGGAGAAGCTCAGATCTACACTGTAATTGCCCTTACCGACCCGGAGCGTGGTGTCAGAGGAGCAAGCGCATTTATAGTGGAAGATGGTACACCAGGCTTCAGTTACGGGAAGAAAGAGAACAAAATGGGCATCAGGGCTTCTGCTACAAGGGAACTGATATTTGAAGACTGCAGAGTTCCGGCAGATAACCTTATATCCCGTGAGGGATTCGGGTTTATGGTTGCCATGAAAACCCTGGACAATTCCCGACCTGGAGTCGCGGCCCAGGCGGTTGGAATAGCACAGGGAGCATTGGATGAGGCCCTCAAGTACGCGGAAGAAAGAAAACAGTTCGGCGTAAAGATCAATTCTTTCCAGGGACTTCAGTTCATGCTTGCGGACATGGGTACTCAGATCGAAGCTGCCCGTGCACTTACATATGCTGCAGCTGGTCTTATAGACAGTGGTTCGAAGAACTTTAACAAGGTTTCAGCCATGGCAAAGGTCTTTGCAAGTGATGTTGCAATGAAGGTAACAGTGGATGCTGTTCAGATTCTCGGAGGATACGGTTACATGAAAGAGTATCCCGTAGAAAAAATGATGCGTGACGCCAAGATCACACAGATATATGAGGGAACCAATCAGATACAGAGAAGTGTGATCGCAAAGGCCATGATAAAAGAAGCTAAGAGAAAGTAGGGTTTGATGAAGTTCGTTGTTGCAGTAAAGCAGGTACCGGATACCGCAGAGGTTAGGATAGACTCTGAAAGGGGTACTCTGATCCGAGATGGTGTGCCTTCAATAATGAACCCCTTCGACACCTATGCTCTGGAAGAAGCCATGAAGTGGCGTGATGAACTTGGAGGAGTGGTCACGGTTATTACAATGGGTCCTCCCCAGGCTGAATCGGTACTTAAAGAAGCAATTTCCATGGGGGCGGATGATGCCATCCTTATCAGTGACAGAGCTTTTGCCGGTGCAGATACATGGGCGACCAGCCACACCCTAGCGGCTGCCGTAAAAGAACTTGGAGACGTGGATGCTGTGTTCTTCGGGAAGCAGGCTATTGACGGAGACACTGCCCAGACCGGACCCAGTGTAGCCGCTTCACTGGACTGGCCGCAGATCACCTTTGTTGGAAAGGTCCGCCAACTGAGTCAGAATTCAATTACTGCTGAAAGATATGTTGAAACTGGAACACAGGTTGTTCGATCTGAGCTTCCTGTGGTTCTGACCATACTCAAGGATGCCAATGTCCCCAGGGTACCTTCTCTCAGGGGAAAGATGAAATCAAGAAAAGTTCAGATACCAGTGTGGGGACTTGCAGATCTTGCATTGACCGAGGATGAGACCGGACTCAACGGATCTCCCACAAAGGTTGTTGTAACAGCCACTCCGGAACCGCGCACCGGCGGTCAGATCCACGAGGGCAGTACGGAAGAGCTTGTTGCAAAACTTGCCGACCTGCTCCTGGGTGAAGGAAGTGAGGGTTAGCATGAGCGGATTTCTTGAGATAAAAGACAGTTGTACAGGTTGTGGTATCTGTGTAAAGACCTGCCCTGTTCATGCTCTGTCCATTAATGATGTAAAAAAAGCTGTTGTCTCTGAGGACTGCACTCTGTGCAGTATATGTGTTGACTCATGCCCATTTGAGTCTCTTGCGGTCCACCATTCATTCGGTGGCAACAAAGAAGAACTGGCAAAGTACTCAGGTATTCTTGTACTGTGTGAAATGAGAAACGGATCCCCGGACAGAAGTACCTATGAGCTTATTGGAGAGGCCAGAAAACTTTCCGCAGGAGAGAAGGAAGTCTCCGTTCTTGTAATCACCGATGACGCATCCGGCGCCGTTGAGAAGTTGATCCAGTCCGGGGCAGATAAGGTTATTAAGGCTGTCCACAAAAGCTTTAAACATTTTTCTACTGAACCGTGGAACAGTGTTCTTACCCATGTTATAAAAGAATACCACCCGGAGATCGTCCTTGCCGCTGCAACAACCACAGGCAGGGATGTAATGCCCCGGGTATCCAAGAGTCTTGATACAGGTCTTACTGCAGACTGCACTGAACTCAGGATAGATCCGGACAGCGGAATGCTCATGCAGACCAGGCCTGCATTCGGCGGTAATATCATGGCAACCATTGTCTGCGACCGGACTCGACCTCAGATGTCTACTGTTCGCCCAGGTGTGATGAAGCCTATGGAGCCGGATACCTCCAGAACAGGAGAGATCGTTGAACTGGAGATAACGGCTGAAATGGTGAAGAACAGATCACAAGTTCTTGAATTTATTCCAACCGCCGGTGATGAAGTTGATATTACCGAGGCTGAGATCGTTATCTCAGGAGGTCGGGGCATGAAGAATCCTGAGAACTTCGATCTGCTACACGATCTTGCCCATCTTCTGGGTGGAACAGTGGGTGCAAGTCGTGCAGCTGTTGATAACGGCTGGATTGAATATCCCAGGCAGGTTGGGCAGACAGGTAAGACTGTGCAGCCAGCCACATACCTTGCTGTTGGTATCTCAGGAGCGATTCAGCACAGGGTAGGTATGCAGTCATCTGATGTTATCTATGCTGTGAACAAGGATCGCGATGCAAGCATTTTCGAGTTTTGTACAGAGGGTTTTGTGGGTGATCTTTTCGAAATAATCCCTGCTCTTGTTAAAGAGATAGAGAAGCGTAGAAAGTAATCGTAAGTCAGATGGATAGATCCCCTGTGGTTTTTGATAAGCACTCAGCCACAGGGGTTCTTCATGTCCACACCACCAGGTCAGACGGTTACGGGGAACCTGAAGAAATAGTCAAATACGGCATTGAATCCGGCCTGGATTACATTGCCTTCAATGACCACAGAAACCTCAAACTTATGGAAGAGGGGTGGCACGGCAGGATCACCAGCGGTCTTATGTCCATTGTGGGAGCAGAACTACAGCATACTGACTGGAAGAGTCATCTTCTGGTGTATGGTGTTGAGACCATTAAGCCAGTGGGACACATTCTGGATCAGCTTGCCCATGTTCTTTCAATGAATGGGATTGCAATTATTGCCCACCCGGTGGAAGTCAGACCGCTTGTGCCCGGTTACGGAGAATATCCCTGGTTCTTTGGGTCAGAGCATCCAGTGAGTGGAATTGAGGGCTGGAACTGGATGAGCAGCTGGAAGGGCAGGGTTAATCTCTTGAACGGCTGGAGTAGGATCAACCATCCGGACAGAAAGGTCAGGAACCCACCGAAAGATGCCGTTGACCTTTGGTTTGAGACCGGCGGTTGCTTTGTGGGAGGGGCAGATGCCCATGCTCACAAGATATTTGGCAGGGAAGTCTTCGGTTACAGAATGCTTTTCAACAGGGTTAGAACTCACATCTTTCTTGACAGACCGTTCATTGAGCCTTCCCAGTTCACTGAAGCCCTCAGGCATGGGAGATGCTTCATAAGTAACGCCATTGCCGGTGATGCCTCTGAATACCGTTCCACGATCCATGAAGGTGAGCTGTATCTGAAACTTCCGGCTTCCGGAAGGGTAATACTCAGGGAGAAGGGAGCACCTCCCCGGATCCCGGTTGTTCTGGAACGAGGAATCCACTGCCTTGGCCCGGTAACTCTGCCCCTGTACATCGAGATACACAGAGATGGACGCACCTGGATAGCTGAGGGGAGAGCAGAGGGTCGCTGAAACGGTTGACGAGTAACGATCATAAACAAAGGCTGTACAAGGAGGTAATGGAATAATGAGAATCAGGTTTATTGTGTTCGCACTGTTGCTGACAGCCGTATTGAATGCATCACCTCTGGATACTGCTTACGATCTTCTTGATGCTATCACATACCAGGATGGGTATGCTCTTGAAAGCATTTTTTCTGTCGATCTTTACAGATCTTTCACCGAATTTCTTGATCAGACACGAATACTGGTGGAAGCCGATCCTGCTCTTGCAGCAGGAATTCTTCAACAGAGATACCGTGGAAGGATAACTGTCGCTGACTTTGACATTCTGAACAATGAGGAACTGCTGGGAAAGATAATGGGAGAGGTTCTTCTTCAGCCTGATGAGCAGATCCAGCAGGAGACCGCTGATATGGAGGGAAGAGAGGCAACGGTGGTGATATCCTATTTTAACGGTGCCTCAATATCCTTCAGAATGGTGTGGGAGGAAAGCGACTGGCGCATTGTGGACACCAGTCTTCTGGCAACGGTGTTTCAGTAGAGAGGAATCTACTTCAGCTTTCAGGTTGCTCCACATCCAGCGGTGTGCGCAGGATCACAAGGACCGAGGAGTAGGGTACAACAAAGAACTTTCCCGTATCCAACTGGATCTCCCAGGCCGCATTCTTTACGTAGAGTACGTAATCACCTTTTTCAACCTGAAGGGGATAGTGACGCGGAGCAGATGAATCCGATGTTTTCCAGGGCTCCTCTGATGAACTGTTTGCTTCCGGTATTGGATACCCAGGTCCCACTGCTTCCACCCATCCTGCCATAACCTTCCTCTTGTCCACGGCGGAATCGGGTACATATAGACCGAAATCAGTTCTTTTACCTGCAACAGGAGGGCTCACCAGAATACGGTCTCCTGTAACAATCAACTGTTTGTCACCAATAAAGATGGAATCGGCCATATCAATCCTTGTGCTGGTCCTGTGAGATGACATAAATCCGGAAGCCCGGCAAAAACTCAACACAGAGAACGGAAGACAGGGTGGCGGAGGACCGGGGACTCGAACCCCGAAGGGTGTTTAACCCGGCGGATTTCAAATCCGCTGCCTTACCAATTAGACTAGTCCTCCTCCGTAGTGCGGTAATTTATGATAATAGAGGTCTCAGGTCAAATGTCAGCATTTTCAGGGAGTTGCCATGTTTACCGAAGTTGAGCTCAAATACCCGGTTAAGGATTTCACAGAGATCAGAGGTAATCTCCTGCAGGCTGGCGCTGAATTGTATTGTGAAGCAACTGCAGAGAAGAACACAGTCTTCGATCTTCCTGATGGTTCCTTGAAACACTCTGGTACTTTGCTACGACTCAGGGAATTCCGTGGGGAAGTCATTCTCACCGTAAAAGAGTCAGGCTTGCCTGGAGCAATGAAGATCAGACATGAACATGAGACAGTCCTTTCAATTCCCATTGGTGAAGCGAAAGAGTTGCTGAAAGCTCTCAATTACTCTCCGGTATTTCATTATGAGAAGACACGTGAGATGTGGCACCTTGCGGACAAGGCACACATCTGTCTGGACACTTTGTTCTTCGGGAAGTTTGTAGAGATCGAAGCAGACTCGCAGTTAGGGGTCAGCAACACATCCCTTATTCTGGATCTGGACCCAGGAAAAGGGTTGAACCTGAGCTACAAAAAACTACAGCTTCTTTACGAAGCCAGAGGAGGCTGATGCCACAGGTATATTCCTAACTCTTGACATAAGAGCCTTTTGGTGGCATAAACCCGCCTGCGATGAAGAAGAGAAAAGTATACTATATTTATAAAACAAGGAGATATACTGTGAATACACATAATGTAGAGGAAAAAAGGCTTAAGAGAGATATCCATGACAAGAACGAGCTTCGCAGAGAACTGGCATTCAGTTTGAATCAGCTACACAGCTGGCAGGAGAAGCTGAGTACCATCAGTAACATTCGTAAAGAGAAAAAATTGAACCGTACAGTGGTTCGTTATGCAAGTTACATTCATGAGTTGAAGCTTTTCCTTACTCCTGTACTCGATGAGCTTGAGAACAGGATCAAGACCGAGATGGATTTCAGCGAGGAAGAGATCAAGACATTCAGAGATGAGATAAAGGTAGAAGCAGAGGAAGCTGTTCAGGCAAGGATCGCCTTTGAGAATGCTCAGAAAATTCTTGAGACCACTGAAGGAAAAAAGACAGAGCCTGAGGAACTTGCCACAGCCAGACAGGCATACAGCAAAGCATTCAAAGCTTTCAGGCTTGAGAAGACAGAACTCGATAATGTAAAAAAAGAGCTGGAAAGCGAACTTCATGATCGTGAGATTTTCAAGTTGGAGCTTAAGAGGGTAATGATCGAGCGTCACTTCATGGCGGAGGTATAATTTACTATTGGAAGTTTTTCCTGAAAAAAAGATAATGCACAGGGCGCTGCTTACAGTAGCGTCCTGTGTTCTTATAAGCCTTCCGTTCATTGTAACTGGAAAGGCACTCGCCCTTTTTCTTCCAGTTATCTGGGGAATTGGCATCATTTATTTTACCCTTTACCTTCACAGATACCTCAAAAGGGAGAAGATCGCTTCTTCCGGACTTCCTGAGGGTATCAAAGAAGTGCTTCTGGAGAAGGTCTCCTTCTACAGCGGTCTTTCTCCGGAGGATAAGGTCGAATATGAATCTGACATTGCTATTTTTCTGGCTGAGCACTCCATCGGTGGAGTCGACGGAATAGAGATCACAGACGAGATAAAGGCTCTAGTGGCTGCTTCCGCAGTGAGACTTACATTCAAAAGGCCAGGATGGGAATACTACAATTTCGGCGAGATCCTCATTTACCCCGGGGGATTCTCACCGGAGGGCAACTATTCCACTAAAAAGCAGGCTGGAGCTGGTGCCGGTTTTTCAGCTGCAGGAATGGTTCACTCCCAGGGAGGTGTTATTCTTTCACTTCCACATCTGCTGAACAGTTTTGCCCATGATAACGATGGTTTCAATGTGGGCTATCATGAGTTTGCGCATGTTCTTGATGGAAGAAGACCAGACGGAGTACCAGATGAACTCTCTCTGGGTTCATACAAGCCCTGGGCGCAGGCTATGCAGGCGGAATTCGAAAAAGTTCACAGCAACAGGTCTATACTCAGAAATTATGCAGGTACAAACCCTGCGGAATTCTTTGCATGTTCTGTGGAATACTTCTTTGAGAAACCCGGGAAGATGAAAGAGCGTGCCCCCGAGGTGTACGATCAGCTCTCTACTTTTTTTGATCAGGATCCTGCATCAGGGTCAGACGGAGGCTGAAACGAAGATGATCAGCTTTTCTTCCCTGATGATCCGGGCTTTGTAACTTCGATCCCTTTCTTGCACATGGGACATTCATCAGGGTCCCAGCTTTCTGCTTTCACAGTGAGTAGTGCGCGGTAGGGTACAGGCAATTCAAGCTCACCGTTTGTTCTGTCAACCAGAAGTCCTGTCATAACAACACTGGCACCCAGTTCACTAAGTACATCAATGGATTCCCGTACGCTGCCTCCGGTGGTTACAACATCTTCAACAAGAAGAACTCTTGCGTTCTCCACCACACTCTTAAAGCCGGATCTGATACCCATAACCCCTTCAGAGTCTCTTTGAAGAAATGCGAACGGTTTTTCCATGGCATGCGCAGCGGCAAAACCAAATACAATAGCTCCGAAAGCTGGAGCACAGACGACATCAAAATCGTCTTTTATATCATCCATCAACTGTGCTGTCATTCTACCCAGTTCCATTACAAGGTCTGGTCTGCGGGCAACCTTGATCTTCTCAAAGTAGAGCTTCCCATGTCTTCCGGATGTGTACTTGAAATGACCTTCCATCATGGCATCGCATTCGGAGAGGATGCCCAGCACTTTGTCTCTGCTTTTGCTCATGAATTCCTCTTAATTGTGTTGTGTAATATCAAATTTGTCAGGGACTGAAACTGAATGGAAGCTGAATGGGAAGAGGCCCCTCGCTGGAGCTCACGCTACCAAATCTCCACTGTTCAATAGATGCTACAAGTTCCAGTTCAAATGACTGGTTGTACATGTTTGATGAGACTATCTCCACATCGGACACCCTGCCACTGGGGTGTATTATCATGGCAACATCCACCCGGCCCATGAGCATGGGATCAGTTCGGAGATGTTTGTTGTACACATACATGACAGTACCCCTCTTCTCTGTCACCAGTTCAGCAATTTCTTCTGCACTTCTGGAAGAATAGTTCTCGGATCCGGTAACTGTTGGAGAGGTCATACTTGAAATATCAGAGAAGATCATTATTTCACGGCCAAGAGCTTCCGCCTGGGCAGCAACACCTGAAGAGACAACTCCCATGCGTCCTCCGGTAGAACCGGCAAGGCCAATGCTCTCACCTGTTCCAGTTGTAAGAGTTTCGCTGCTGTTCAAGGCGGTCATATCTATGCCACCGCCTCCGGAGAGCATGGCAATAAGATCAGCAGTACTCTGGGGCTGCTCTTGAATGTCACTGCTTCCCCCGGCAATCTGTTGTCCCTGAGTACCTGTTTCCAGAGGAGAGGTTACATGTTCATCCGGCAGGAAGGTCCCCGTAGAGCCCTGAACAACAGTTTCCGCCTGTTCAGCCTCAACCACGGAATCGGACTGAGAATCAGTTGTTGAACCAGCATCCGCTACTGCTGTAGAAGCCAGATCAGGCAATACTTCAAGACTGAATTCAAGGATGTGACTGAATCCGGGTTGTGCACTTAGAGTGTAGTATTCGGTGGTATAGCCCACCTGATAGACATCGACTTTGTATTCATCTCCGCCGAGTAATCCGTCAAGCATTATAGGGGTTACTCCCATGAGTTGTCCGTTCAGGGTGACGAACGCCCCGGCAGGTTCGCTTCGAACCATTGCTGAAGCCATGATATTGTCTCTCACCGAGTCAAGAAGAGCTTGAAGTCTGGGGTTTGCTCTTGGACTGAGGTCATAGTAGACATCAAGGCGCAAAAGCTCTGTGTAAGCTGCGCTTGCTGCGGTATTGTTACCCACTGCATAGTAAGAACTGCCAAGTCTGTCCCATGCCCGGAGTTCTTCGTCAAAAGAGAGATAACCCTGGGCAATCATCTGTTCCAGGGCGATTATTGCCCCGGGACTGTCGCCCATGTTGTACAATTCAATGGCTTCGTCTACTGTAGTAACAGACATCAAAGCCAAATAAATAAACCAATAGCTAAACAGAACTTCCCCCTTGTTTTACCAGGTCAAAACCCTTCCCGATAACAGAAAAATTGCTCATACCACAGCTGAAGTCAACCGCCGGGAGTTTATCTTTCAAGCTGGTTACCTCACGCCAGAGGCTGAATTGAAGCACCTGCCTTCATCAGTTATACCTGAAGTCACATCTTTTAATTCCATTGTCTCCTGATTCTGGAACAAAAGAGAAAAGACGGTCTACCTTACTACAGAGTGGCTGGCAGAAGACAGGGTATTGATAACAGTATTGAAGCTCAGGGAACATTTTTCAGGTAAAACGGTTATATTCGTATAGACATAGTGGGGGATTTGACCTTTTAAGAGAGGGAATATATGAGATCAAGCAAAAAAAGAATGCTGTTGATAACGGTTGCCACGCTTATCCTTGCAGGATCAGCCTGTCTTTTCAGCCCTGAAGGAGGCGGTACAGGAGACTCTTCGGAATACTACTCTCCTGTGGACAGTGCATACAAGGTTATTGCAAACATGCAGCTTGCCTACCAGACAAAAAACCTTGACGCCTACATGGAGTGCCTTCATGAGGAGTTCGAGTTCATGCTCCTTGAGGTTGACTGGGACGATTACACAGGAGACGGCCTCATTGATGAATCCTGGGGCCGGGATATAGAAGAGAGCATGACATCCAACATGTTCGGCAGTTCGGATGCTGAGGTGGTTGACCTTACTCTTGAGGGAAACAGCGAGACCGTATGGTATGGTGATCCCAGCGGTGAGACCCTTCAGCTTGTAAGATCCTTTGAGCTGAAGGTTTACTATATAAATTCAGCAGGCCAGCAGGATGGATACAGGGCTCAGGGTCAGGCAGTCTTCCTCTGCAAACCCAATGCAGATGGAGAGTACCAGATCTGGCAGTGGCAAGACCAGTCTGAAACTTAATGATTCTTCTTATTCTGATCACAGCTCTTCTTCAGGGCTCTGCAGCTGAAGAGGGGCTGTACTGGGTTATTTTCAGCGACCGTGGAGCTGATGTTGAACAGAGACTGGAAATTGCTTCGGTGGATATCATGAGCGGACCTTCAGCTGAAAGAAGGATTGCCTCTGGAACTGCTCAGGCTGATGTTTACGATCTTCCCCCCTTTTCTGAGTACATAGAAGAGGTTGAAGTTGTCAGCTCACGATCCATAAGAACATCATCCCGGTACCTCAATGCTGTGAGCGTAATCCTCACCACAGCTCAGATCGAGATCCTTCTTGCAGAGCCTTTTGTCCGTGAGATCCGGCCTGTTGGAGTTTCTACTTTCACCCCTGAGGAAGACATTCCGGCTCCTGACGGCTACGGGCTTTCAAGGTCCCAGCTTGAACAGGTTAACATTCTAGCTCTTCATCAGCGGGGTTGGACCGGTTCAGGAGTGGTCATCGGCATGCTCGATTCAGGCTTTGAACTTGTGCACCCCTGCCTGCAATCCGTTGATGTGCTCGGTGCATGGGATTTTGTTAACAACGACAGCATTGTGGGGTGGCAGGCAGAAGACTCAAGCAGCCTTCCCTCTCATGGAACAAAGACCCTTTCAGTTATAGCAGGATATAGTCCGGGTTCCTATGTTGGTGGCTCTTTCAACTCATCCTTCCTCCTGGCGAAGACTGAGGATGTCAGTGACGAGTATGAACAGGAAGAGGATTTCTGGGTTGCCGGTCTGGAATGGCTGGAAACAGGTGGCGCTGATCTTGTGAGCAGTTCACTGGGCTATACAGACTGGTATGAACCCAGTCAGATGGATGGAAACACGGCTGTAACCACTATTGCTGCAGACCTGGCCGCTTCCAGGGGCATGGTGGTATGGAACTCTGCAGGGAATGACGGCCCCGGGGAGACCAGCCTTGTGGCCCCTGCCGATGGAGATTCGGTTTTTGCAGTGGGTGCAGTTGACGGTTCCGGAACTATAGCCAGCTTCTCCAGTCGCGGCCCGACAGCTGATGGCAGGATCAAACCGGATGGCTGTGCAAGGGGTTTAAACTCGGTATTTGCGACTTACAATGGAACCGGTTATTCCACCGGCGGAGGCACCAGTTTTGCCGCCCCTCTTGTTGCATCTGCGGCTGCATGTATTGCTTCTGCTCATCCTGACTGGGGAATGATGAGGGTTTACGAGGCCCTCAAAACCACATCGGATCGCTTTAGTAACCCGGATAATACATACGGTTACGGCATTATTAACGCACTTGAGGCTGTAAAGCACAGATCCATTATAGGACAGGTTCGGAGAAGTGACACAGGTGACCCTCTTACCCAGCAGACTGTTCAAGTAACAATGGGAACCTGCTCTCCAATTCACACCACCACGAATGAGATGGGCTTCTTTGCCATTGAACCTGGTGTTTTTGGAAGCTTTACTGCAACCAGTACCGGCTGGGGGAATCCAATTCCATACAGCGGTTATCTCGATGAGAACGGTATAGAGATCACAATTTATGTAGACCCTGTGAACTCTTCAGCATCGTCTTCTGTTTATCCGAACCCTTCTTCGTCCGGCTTTTACATAGGATTTGATGTGGTGAATTCTATCTCTGATGTATCCCTTTCGATCTTCACGCTTGCAAATGACATGGTTTATTTCGAAGAAAGAATATCTCAGTCACAGGGCTGTTACAGGGCACCAATTCCCGGACAGGCATTTTTCTGGAATGGGTTGAATAAACATGAAGAGCCTGTAGCTTCCGGACAGTACATTGGTTTGCTTAGAATAGGTGATTCTGTTGAACTGCTTAATCTTGCTCTCATAAGGGGCATGGAAGAGGAATGATTTGAACAACAGAGCTGTAAGGATCCTTCTGCCACTGGCTGTTATTGCAGGGCTTGCATTTTTCGGGGTTATTGATCTTTCCATCCTCCCCATGGAGGACCCCAACTTTCAGGTAACACTGGCCACTATCGGTATTTACATGATATGGTCTGTTCTTGAGAGTAGCACAGAGACCAACTCGTCCAGGATCACACTGTATGCAGTCCTCCTTGTGAGTGCTCTGGATACATTCCTGCTGGAGCTGACCAATTTTCCCGGGCTGATGTTCCTCAGGTGGACAGGGGTTTTCCTTCTAACATCTGGTTGTATTGCACGGCTTCTTGCCCTTCGAAGTGAAAACACAAAATTCCTTAGGTACGGCAGGATAGGCCAGGAGCTTGGTATAGCCCTTGGACTGGGTTCTGTGGCCGGTACGGTGGTTGCTATTTTCCCGGGCATTCCTTCATCTTTAAAGGAAAACGACTGATGAAAGCTCTGATCCAGAGGGTTTCCGAAGCCAGAGTTTCGGTGGATGGTCTGGTTAAAGGGAAGATCGGGAAAGGACTTCTCGTGTTTGCCGGTTTCAGGGGAGAGGACACTCCCGGGGAGCTGGACTGGATGGTTGAAAAGATCACAGGTTTAAGAATCTTTCCCGATGACAAAGGGGTCATGAACAGATCGGTGAAAGACATTTCCGGAGAGATCCTTGTTGTGAGTCAGTTCACACTGCATGCTGATACCAGGAAGGGTAAGCGGCCAAGTTACACCAGAGCCGCAAATTCTGAGACTGCAAATATCCTTTACAGGCTTTTTATTCAAAAGGTAAAAGAAAGGAACATTCCAGTTTCAGAGGGAGTGTTCGGGGCACATATGAATGTTGAACTGACAAACGACGGTCCAGTGACCATACCTGTGGATTCTCCACTGGAGGTTGCCGGTAAGACCGGAGCAAAATGAGCTACTGGTATCCGGTTGAAAAAGAGCTGATCCTTGCCAGCAAGTCTCCCAGGCGAACAGAGGTCCTTGAACTGGCTGGAGTACCCCACATCATACATCCCTCTTCCGTTGAAGAAGTATCCATGGAGGGATCCCCTGAAGGCATAGTAATGCACTGGGCACAGGCCAAGGCTGCGGATGTTGCAGTCAAATTCTCTGATCATCCTGTGCTGGGCGCAGACACAATGGTTTTCAGAGATGGAATTCTTATGGGTAAACCTCAAAGTACAGAGCAGGCATTTGATATGATCCGATCTCTTTCAGGAAGATGGCACACTGTTTATGGTGGCGTGTCTCTTATATGGCAGAGCCGCGGAACTTCTTTTTCCTTTGTAGAGGCTACCAGGGTTAAGGTCAGAGATCTTGCTGAACAGGAGATCAGGGCCTACATTGCCACTGGCGAGCCCATGGATAAGGCGGGAGCCTACGGTATTCAGGGTCAGGGGTGTGTTCTCGTAGAAAAAGTGGAGGGCTGTTACTTCAATGTGATGGGTCTGCCTGTTTCCAGATTCCTCCAAAGATTCAGAGAGAGCCTTACATAGAAAAACGGGAGCGGTTTCCCGCCCCCGTATTAACAGCAAGTTTCAATATCTAGCGGATCACAGCAACCGATTCAGTAACGCTCATACCGTCTGAAGTGGAAAGCCTCACCAGATAGATGCCTGATTCATCAACGCTGACATTCTGCATCTCAGCTGCGGAGCCTGACGCTACAATTCTGCCTGCGAGATTGAATACTTCAACTGTTCCTGTTGCATTGCCGGGAACAAAGGCGCTTATGTTGAAGGCACCGGTTGATGGATTGGGGCCTACTGAAAGGAACATGTCACTTAAATCGCTCCATCCAGCATCACCAATTCCAGTTTCAATGTCCAGGAGTTTGGCCCAGTGGCAATTCTCCACTTCATGCTGGTTCGCCTGGTAGGCACACTGAATAAATGTAGCCAGATGAAGTTCATTCACATCCCAGGAAGAGGCTATATCGTAAACAGCTTCGGTGAAAATGGTATCAGGGAATGGACCGTCAAAGACCAGCTCTTCTCCGTAGTAACCAAGTACATTGTCTCGGAAAGCCTGATCGAACACAGTACTCGACCAGTATGCAACACCCGGTATGTTGTCTTCCACAATTATGGGCCAGAGGTTCATGGGAACAGTCCATCCCGGATCCTCTTCAGCAATGATTCTGAAGCTGAGTGTACCGGAAGAAGCATCTCCATTCCTTGCAACATCTATGGCTATGATAGCCGGGGCAGCAAGCCTGGTGTTGTAGGCTGACTGCAGGTTTCCTGCCACTGGAGTCAGGATTCCGTCCATTTTGAAGTAAGGTACACCACTGACACCATACTGTGCCTTGCGGACAGTCTGTTCAGTGGGGTTGGCAAGATAGATCGGATCGTTAGCATAGGGCCAGTTCACATGGGTTCTAATAACGCACAGGTTTCCAGAAGGAAGGTTAGAATTTACAAACGTGTTTACCTGGTTTTCCGCATTCCAGCAATAGCCACAACCACAGTTAACAAATTCTTCGAAAAGAACAACCCTGTCAGCTGCTATGGTTATCCCCGCCAGAAGAACAAGCAATACGAATACAATACCGTTTCTCAAAACACACCTCTTTTCAATTGTTTTCCCTGCTTTATTTGACCACTTATCATAGACCAGTTTCATGAAAAACGCAAGTTTGTAGAGAAGTTACCAATCAAATTCATCGAATAGGTGTTTTTCATATCTTTGTCGTGCCTTGCGTAAAAAACCATGTTGACAATTCAAGGGTAAATTCCTATAAATTGAACCCGGTTCTGAGTGGAGAGGTGTCCGAGCTGGTCGAAGGAGCACGGTTGGAAACCGTGTGTGGCGTCATGCGTTACCGAGGGTTCGAATCCCTCCCTCTCCGCCATTGCTGAGTTGTGACGGGCTCCGTGTCGCTGGGCTGTCCACTGGTTCCTGGTATCTCTGCTCAAACTTGCGCCCCGTGCACTGAAAACGACTAGATTGTTTTGTTGTACATAAATTCACACTTCCTGGGGGTGCTCTTATGGCTGATGCTTTCACAAGCGAAACTTACAATGCGTTATGCAGGGATGCTGAAGGCTATCTCGCTCGCGGCCTTGCTGAACAGGCCAGAGAGCTTCTTCTTAAAGCAACCAGTCTCATAGGAACCAGGGCTCGTGCCAGAAGCCTTCTTGCTGATGCGTGTATGCAGCTTACTCTGTGGGGAGAAGCCAAATCTCAACTGGAAGCTCTTGCCACTCTGGAAGTAGACAATATCCATACACACTTCAGGCTTGGTCAGGTTCTAGAGGAAACCGGTGAGTATCAACTTGCCATGGACAACTTCCGGGTGGTGCTTGATATGAACCCGGACCACCACGGAGCAAAAGTTTCCATATCCAGACTTGAAATGGTGTCGAAAGAACAACCACCTTCAAAAATACCCAGCGTTGTGGAGGGTCAGCAGATCTATGCGGATTCAGGTGATGGCGGAGTGTTCTCAGAAGATTCCGGCAGTATCGATGAACTGCTGAACACTATTGGAATGGGTGAGAAGAAAGAAGTCGACGGAGTTGAAGATCTCCTCAACTCTATTGGAATGAACAATGAAGAGAAGAAGAAAGCCAAAGTAGACTTTGACTCCATTTTCGGGACCCCACCTCAGGGCGAGGGTACCGCAGATGATACTCCTCTTTCCGATGTGTTCTCTCAAGATCAGCCTGATCAACCCGCTTCCTCTGAATCTTCCAGTTTGGATTCAATATTTGGAGGAGATGCACCTCCTGCATCAGATACAGAAACTGAGCCACCAGCTGCTGATCTTGGCGCGATGTTTGGTGGTGGAGAGTCAGTTGCAGAGAGCACAGAAGCCGATGCTGACATCCCGGAAGCTGTTCCAGAAACAAACCTGGACTCCATATTCGGTGGAGATGAGTCACCAGTGGCTGAGACTGATAGCGAGCCACCAGCAGTGGAGGAACCGCCTGCAGCAGACCTTGGCGCGATGTTTGGTGGTGGAGAGTCAGTTGCAGAGAGTACAGAAGCCGATGCTGACATCCCGGAAGCTGTTCCAGAAACAAACCTGGACTCCATATTCGGTGGAGATGAATCACCAGAGACTGAGGCTGATAGTGAGCCACCGGCAGTAGAGGAACCTCCTGCAGAAGCAACGGAAACCGATAGTGAATCTCCTGTAG
>JAGLDY010000021.1 GCA_023145375.1 Candidatus Sabulitectum sp.
AGCTGGAGTGGAGGAATGAGAAAGAAGTTGCTTAACTACGGTTCCACTTTTGCATGGCAGGATCACTTCGGGAGAAGTATGTGCTGGGGAATCTGGATAAGATTGATTACGAAGAGGGCAGGCAGAAAGTTGAGGAAAAGCTGGCTGAAATCCGATCTGAAATTGGAGAAATGGGAGATCTGGACATTCCTTTAACACAAATGTTCGAAAATTCTGCATCAGTGTTGGAACACCTCGAAAATGTGTGGGAAACCGCCTCAGACAGGCATAAATCGAAGATTGCCAAGGCTCTTTTCCCCGCTGGACTAACATGTGATAAAAAGGGGGGTGTTGGAACACCCTCAAACGCCCATGTGATGGGGCTCTATGCATTGCTTGAATGGGGTGATTTCTCGATGGTGACCCCAACGGGAATCGAACCCGTATTGCCGGCGTGAAAGGCCAGTGTCCTAACCGTTAAACGATGGGGTCACATTCAAACGAGAAGTACAATAACAATCAACATTGATTTCGTCAATATCAAATCGATGAAAATCACTGGTGAGCCGCGGGGGGATTGAACCCCCGACCCTCTGATTAAAAGTCAGATGCTCTGCCAACTGAGCTAGCGGCCCACGCAAGCGGTATCATACTATTTCTGATGAAAAATGTACAACTGATGACTGCAAGCTGGCGAGAGTATATATTGAAGCCATGGCTGAACCATACAAATTGAAGCGCTGGCTGATATTCAACGAAGATTCAGTTGTTTCCACCCAGAAATGGGTGCGGGAGAGGGTTTCTGCCCTTTCTGATCGTACGGTTATTCTTGTGAACACCCAGACCGCAGGTCGTGGAAGAAGTGGCAGGGCTTGGAATTCGCCTGCCGGGGGTTTCTACGCTAGTTTTCTACTTAAACCAGCTCCTCCCATTGTATTGGCTCCATGTGTCTCGCTACTTGCAGCGGTGGTGCTTGTACGACTGCTTAACCGGCACGGCATATCTGCCAGGGTAAAATGGCCCAATGATGTGATCGTGGAAGGGAAAAAGGTCGCCGGTATTATTGCGGAAGCCGGGTCTTTTCCTGAAAGCTGGTTCATTCTGGGAATTGGGATCAATCTTGTAGACGCACCGCTGATCCCTGAAAGAAAAAGCCTTCCTCCAGGCGCATGGGCGGAATTCGGTGAGGCTCCTTCTGCGAATGTTCTTCTTGAGAAGTTTCTTGCGGAGCTTGATATCACCTGGCCATGCAGAGAAGGCAATCCCATTTCCGGGATCATTGCTGAGCTTAATTCAACCCTATGGAGTAAAGGCGAAGAGGTGTCTCTAACTGAAGGGACAAAAACATACTGCGGTGTTGTTGTTAAGGTTGAATCTGACGGGTCACTCGTACTTTTAACGGACAGCGGGGAAAGAAGATTCGTCTCTGGCGAACTCCTGACTGTTTCTGAAGGAAGAGAATAAGATGACTAACAGAGAAAAGGCCACCTTTGTCCTGGATACCAATGTGGTACTCCATGACTTTCAGTGTCTGGATCACTTCCAGGAGCACGATGTTGTCATCCCGATCACCGTTCTTGAAGAACTTGACTCTTTCAAAAAAGGAAACGATTCTATCAATTTTTCAGCGAGATCCTTTATCAGGCAGCTTGACTCTCTTGCGGAAGGAGGGTTACCACCGGAAGGTGTTTCGCTTGGTGAGGAGAGGGGACAGCTGATAATACGGCATGCAAAAGGGGGCATCAAAGCTCTGGAAGGTGTTTTTACAGAGGATACCCCGGATCACAGAATACTTGCCGTTGCAGCAGAGCTTCAGACACAGCTTCCCGGAGAGGCGGTTGTTCTCATCAGCAAGGATATCAATCTCAGAATGAAGGCTCTTGCAGTTGGACTTACAGCTGAGGATTACATAACTGACAAGATAGCCTGCCCTGATGATCTCTATTCAGGAAATGCACTGATCGAGGGGGTATCAGCAGACGCTATATCTGCTTTGTACGAACAACCCTATTCTGTTGAACCTGAGAAGGTATCTCTTCCGGAGGAACCAGTTGCAAATCAGTTCTATATTCTCAGGAATGGAAGCAGAAGCGCCCTGGCCTGTCAGTCTCCTTCAGACAACCTTCTGCACCGGGTGAGAAAATGCAGAGCATTCGGCATTGATCCCAGGAATGCAGAGCAGGCTTTTGCCCTTCATGCTCTTCTTGATCCTGAGATCAGTCTGGTTACTCTTACAGGTAAGGCGGGTACAGGGAAAACACTTTTGGCTCTTGCCTCATCACTGGAACTGAGAAAGAGGTACAGGCAGCTTTATCTGGCTCGCCCGGTGGTTCCACTTTCAAACAGGGATATGGGTTTCCTTCCTGGAGATATCCAGTCCAAACTTGACCCATACATGCACCCTCTGTGGGATAATCTGGGAGTGATAAGGAACAAGTATGCCAGGGACAGTGGAGAATACCAGATGGTGCAGGATATGATCGACTCTGAGAAACTCATTATCACACCACTTGCATACATCAGAGGAAGAAGTCTGAACAAAGCCTTTTTCATTGTGGATGAGGCTCAGAACCTTACCCCGCATGAAGTAAAAACTATTATTACAAGAGCAGGCGAGGGTACCAAGTTCATTTTCACAGGGGACATTTACCAGATAGATACACCTTACCTTGACAGCAGATCCAACGGTCTTGCGTACCTGGTCAGTCGGATGAAAGGGCAGAGCATCTATGCTCATGTAAACCTTGTTAGGGGTGAGCGCAGCAAACTTGCTGAGCTTGCCAGTGATATTTTGTGATGAGTGAAGACTGTTTCAAATGAGATCCCCTGAAAGAGAGGAAATATTTTGGCTGGTAGACTGATAGAGGTTTTTCTTCCAACAGAAAGACTGGAACTGGCCCGTTCTTCAATAAGTGGTCTCAGGATCACATCCATGTGGACAGAAAGACTTTCTGAAACCCATTCTCAACTCCATATTCTTACTGATTCAGCAAACAGCGAGAAAGTCACTGAGACATTGAGAACTTCCCTTGCAGATACTATGGAGGATATCAGAATCATATGTCTTCCTGTTGAAGCATCTATTCCGGAAGAGAAAAGCTCATCAGGGATGATAAGCTTTGACGAGTTGAAACAGGACATCGTTGAAATGACCAGCCCGTCACCATCCACATGGATCCTGACATTTCTTTCAGCAGTGGTTGCGGCAACAGGTCTTTACAGAAACAGCGCGACAATTCTTATCGGAGCCATGGTCATTGCACCCCTTCTTGGACCCAGTGTAGGGCTATCTCTGAGCCTGATCCACTGGGATCTCAAGCTTCTTGGTGTTTCTCTTCGAGAGATGATCATTCGCAGTATTATTGCTTTCGCCTTTTCTGCAGCACTTGGAATGCTTCTTACAGTTGACCCTGTTCTCTCCGAGATAACTGCCAGGATCCAGGCCGGTCCCTCGGACATTGTTCTTGCTCTTGCTTCAGGTGCCGCAGGCGCCATAGCTCTCTGCACTGGAGGATCTTCCACTTTGATCGGGGTAATGGTTGCCGTTGCATTGATGCCGCCACTTGTTACTTCAGGACTTCTTATGGGGGGAGGGCACTCGGGATGGCAGGGGGGGCTCACTCTCTTTGCACTGAATCTGGCGTGTATTGTTGTTTCCGGTTCAGTGGTGTTCGCTTTCAGGAAACTGGTCAAGTCACGAAAGAGGAATTCTCTTCATTAATGCCATGTGTCCGGCTCGGAACCACCTTGGAGTTGCCTGCAGCACCGGACTTACGGCAGGATCAGTTCTGAAAACACTTCTTATGAATTCCCTGGATTCTTTCCGCGGGTCAGTTCCATCGATATTCTGGAATGGGCGGTAAAACCGGAGTACAGGGGTATCACTGTCATATTCTCCCGGAAGTATTCCGAACTCTGTTGCTCTGTCAGTTAATTCGCATTTTTCCGGCAGATTGAAAACAGAGAGGTTCATGTAATCAATTTTCCCCTCCAGCCTTCTAACCATATCAAGTGTGAGTTCTCTGTCGTCCTTTGTCTCACCTGGAAGGCCGAAAAGAAGGTAGACATAATTCCTCATACCGGAATCTGAGATATTTGTAATAACCTTTTCTGCAGTGTCAGGGGAGAAGCCTTTCATGAACCGCTGAAGGATCCCGCTGCTTCCGCTTTCCGCCCCGGTTTGAAGCATAAGGCATCCCGAATCTGCCATCCTTTTCAGAAGGTCTTTTCTCAGCCATTCCCCCTGTGGCCTGGCAAATCCGTAGAAACCCGATGTCTTTTCTCTGAACAGTGGAAGCAGTTCCTCTATTGTTTTTACAGGTATTGCAGAATCGATCAGGTGGATCACCGGGTCGTCCGGTCCGCCAGATAGAATATTCTTCAAATTTTTTGTGGAGACATTCATGAAGGGCTTGTCTCTGTCAGGACAGAAAAGGCACTTGTTCCAGGTGCATCCTGTGGTGAGGGGGAAAGGAATAACCGGTCTCGAACTGAAGTATTTCCAGGGTTTGGCGAACACCGGCCATTCCACCTTTGACAGGAATGGTTGATCTTCTCCTGTAAGTGATCTTCCGTCATCCAGAGCTATTTCTCTGAAACAGCTTTTAAGAAGTTCAATTCCACTTCCAGTGTCATGCAGTGCAGATGCCAGAGAACCGCCAACAGTTACCCGTATCCCCGATTCTTCCATAAGCCAGGCTATTTCCACTGCAGCAGGAAGCTGGGAAAGGTAAGCCAGGGATATCAGCCCATGATCAAAAGTACCTCTGGTCTCCTTCAACCAGAGTTTGAAGTATTTGCTGAAAGGGGTTGAACCGCCTCTGGCAAGGGAGACAAGTCCTGCGGTTGAATGTGCAATACCCGGGGGTACACTGTCCATGAGAGAAAGCTGCCAGCCTGGAAAATCTCTTTTGTACGACTTCAGGACTGATTGCAGAACGCCACAGACACTTCTGTGTTTGTGTGGGTCATAGAACTCTGTTCCGGGAGACATGAGGTAATCAAGGGATGGGGTGCAGTTTGCCAGACCTGCTGACGGAGCGTGGTCAAGGAAGAGCCATCTGAAGAAGCCCAGGGACAGATCGTGGATAGGTGCTTCTATACCACGGGCAGCTAACCCTCCAGCAAGCATGAACGCGCCAGCAGGGACTTCAGACGGGGTTATTACCGGTGGAGATATCACCGCTTTTCGATCCACAATTCCTCTTTCCTGGGTAAACGGGAAGATAACAACTGCAGAGGGGTAACACCAGAATATGGTTCCGGTGGGCTTAAGTGAATATCTTACCTGTATATGATAAATTCACCTGTGATTTCTACGCTCTGTAATTCTTCCACTGTGGAGGTTCCAGCATAGTGGGTTCATTACTCCAGTACGATCTTCAGTTGTTGAAGTTCATTAATCTTCAGCTGGCCAGCCCTTTGCTTACCAGGATTATGCTTATCATCACAGACAAGCACAACTGGTATCCGTTCATCGCCGGTGCGATAATCCTTCTGCTTTTCGCAGGCAGGAAACTTCCCCATCCCGGCAACAGGTTTGTCAGGATCAACCCCAGAGTCTTTATCTTGGGACTTATCCTCTGCATTGCGCTTACCGACCAGGTTGGAACATTTCTGAAACACAATGTAAGAAGAACCCGACCCAACAGGGATGAAACAGTCGCAGCCCAGCTGGACTGCCGCCTGCAAACCGGAGGAAGAAGAAGCTTCCCCTCAAATCATTCAGCCAACTCAGCGGGTCTTGCCGTATTTACCGCACTTGTCTACCCGCCGGTTGCAATACCAGCTGTGCTTTTTACCCTTCTTGTAGGCTTCAGCCGTGTTTATCTTGCTGTACACTATCCATCTGATGTGATTGCCGGATGGCTGATCGGCTCTCTGACAGGTCTGCTTGTATGGTTTGTATTGCGAAAGAGACTCTCAAAACCGGGTATCACGGGATTTGCCAACATGTTCCGTTTTCATCAGCATCAGTCTGCAGGGTCTCCTGGAAAGATGTGGTCAGAGAAAAGATGGACCTCACTTGATGGGTATGCCGTGAAAGGCTATCTGCTGAAGGGGTCTGAAAAGCTGATTATCTTTGCCCACGGTCTCGGGGGGTCGTTCCTTTCTCGAGCCGAGCTTGGAGAGAAACTTAGAGATCTTAACGGTGCATCTTTTCTGCTTGTTCCCATGCGGGGCAGTGATGATCACCCGGCTCGACTTGCCACCGGAGGTACAGACGAAGTTCATGATATCCTTGGAGCATTGATGTTTGCGAAAAGTGCAGGATTCAGTTGCGACAACATTGTTGTTTATGGAACATCCATGGGAGGTTCATCAGCTGTTAAAGCCTGTTCAGTTGCAGGGGAACTGATACCTGCCGGGATTGTTATACATGGGGCATTCAGCTCGTTCTTTGTGGCAGCAAGGCACAGAACAGGGAGAGCCGGTGCAGCTCTTTTGAGACTCCTCATGCCAGGCAGGGTAGTGAGAAGCCTTGACAGGTTCTCACCGCTATTCTGGCTTGCATGCTTGAACAGGGGTTGCGGGGTGGAGTATATATACGGTGATGGTGATAGAGTCTCTCCACCGGAAGAGGGTGAACTTATGGCGGAACACACCTGCAGTGATGTATGTTGCATTACTGTTCTTAAAGGCCAGGGGCACCCAACCGGCAGGAACGCTTCAGAGGATGATCTTGTGATCGCTCTGAACAACTCTTTGGACAGAATCTGGAAAAGAAATAAAGGTGAGTGTTAATGAGTATATACAATCAGGCAAATGAGCTCTCCAGAGCGCTTTCTTCTCTTCTCAGAGAGATCAGAGAATCCATGGGAGAGGTGGAGGGTGTTCCGGTTCAGAACCGGGATGAGTATTCTCAGTTCCAGTCACTTCTTACCACTTCCGTTTTTCTTCAGAGGGATCTTGATGAATTTCTGGAGAAGGCAATGACCGTGGGAGAACAGGACCGCGAGGGCCCTGTGGAAGTTCTTGACTTCAGTAGTGAATGGGATCGTTTCGAGTAGTATCTTCTGTTTCCGATCAGCTGTATCTTCTCTTTGCGTACCAGATAATAATAATGGTAAAAACACCTATTGCAAGCATGATGGTAACACCCATACAGAGTGATTCCCTACGGCCGATGGAAGCAGCTTCCTCTGTGAAGATCGGCAGGATCACCCAGCTGTATCCCCCAAGACGCCACTCTATAACGGATTCTCCTCTTACTGAACCAATCCTTCCCCCGTCCATCCTCCATGTCCATCTACTCTCTGGGAAGATTACCCTGTATCCACCTTCTACATCTTCCAGTATTCGTTCACCGGGGTCAACAGACAGGCTATGAGATGAGTTAACAATGGCTCTGACAGTATCAGGATCTACCATCTGGTCGCTACGATGCTGGTATTCTATCCACAGATCAGCACTGCAGGATGAAAGGTTTACAAGAAACTCTGCCGGAGTCTCAGCTTCCATTCCTCTTGAGATCAGCACTGCATAAAGCACTAGAACAAGTGACAAGAGAACCTCCAATTGATTTTGTCAATCTATAGCTGGAAAGGGTCGCGTCCGGTAGTCCTGACATCTCTCAGTCCATCTGGTCTCCATTTGTAAATTCTTCTTTTCCCTGTGTTTCAACCACTTGTCTCCAGTCAGTTGACAGTTCTCTTTGAAGTCTTTAGTATTGGGGCTCGCGCCGGTATGGTGCTTGATGTTTCTCAGTACAAAAGCGGTGTTTTCAGTGGTTTCAAACCTTACTGAAACAGGTGCTCTCATGGCCCTTAAAAGCAGGGTTGACAGTTCTTGAGCCGTTGATTAGTATTGAGACCCGTGGCGGGTTGGCATAGTTGCGTCTAAAGGCAACGGACCCGAGCGGATTTTCGCTGGTAAAGCGACCGATATTTGAAATACTGGAAGAAGAAGCAATGTTCAAAAAAGCGAATTCGTGTAGTTTCTTTTGCTGAACAAACCTTCGGGTTTGCTTGGTGGGAGTGTCACTTGTGACATGTGCAGAGATCTGTGACTGCACAGAACAGAAATAAATACAACAGGA
>JAGLDY010000022.1 GCA_023145375.1 Candidatus Sabulitectum sp.
CAAAAAGAACCCTGCCTCTTTCGAGACAGGGTCTTCATTATGGTGGTAGCGGGGACAGGATTTGAACCTGCGACCTTTGGGTTATGAGCCCAACGAGCTACCGAACTGCTCCACCACGCGATTGAGGAGCGAATATAGAGTTAGAAGTGAAAAAAGTCAACTCTCCTGCTACAAATTCATCCCAAGAGAAATTCTGTGTGTGTTGCCCAGATCGGCAAAAGGCTTCCAGGCATAATCCAGCGAGAACTGATTGTAGTGCGTTCCTATTCCGAAACCCATTGCATCTACAAAACCTCCTCCTGCATTGTCCGCTGTGTCTTTTGCGGAAAGACTCCATCCGGTTCTGAGAGCAAGCATATCAACAGGTTTGTACTCTGCTCCCACGGCAATATCCAGATCGCCCTCGAATGGCATGGTTGCGTCTGCAGCTAAAAACAGATTCCCGTCTATGAGAGACTGGGAAACCCCTGCTGCGATCTCCGTGGGCATGGGGTCGTTATCGGTGTAGAAAGCTTTTGTCTGAACGCCGGCATTCCTGACAACCAGGGCTCCCGTAAGCCCGGGCAATACTGATGGACTGTACATGCCGCCGATATCAACACTGAAACCGTTGGCGTTGTAGCTGTCTATCTGCGAATAGATGAACCTGCCTGTGGCTCCAATAGAGATGGTCTCTGTGATAGACTTCGCCCATGAACCTGCAAGAGCCATGCTGTTGGAGGAAAATTCCTCCCCGGTTCCCATGGGGTCTTCCATTGTGGTTCTATCAAAACTTCCACCGTAGAAGTAGTTCAGTGATACACCGATGACATCATTTTCTCTTGGGTTGACCCATCCGATAAAGCCAGCCTGCATATCCATCATGTAACTGGTATAAGTAGTTGAAAGTGTGCTGCCTGGTGCCTTTGCAGCAGCAGCCGGATTCCAGTAAAGCGAAAGAGGATCCCCTGGAACGGCTGTAAACGCTCCTCCCATGGCAACTGCGCGGGCTCCTGCAGGAACCTGAAGAAAGGTGAATCCTGTTGTTCCTCCGGCGCTGGCCGAAAGAATCATTGCTAATGCCAGAATGCAGGTAAGTTTCATATTACTCTCCCGTTATTGCTGAGTCCGGTTCAACCGAAACTAAAAATTCTATTTCCTCCACCACAGGCCTCATGGCGAAAAACACATAAACACTATCTGCAGTGGCTCCGTAAAGCATTTCCAAGGCAGTAACCTCCACACTGTACGCCCCCGGTTCCTCCCCAGTTACAAACTGAAGAACAGGCAGATCGTCAGGGCTCTCGTCTATAATAATCACATTACCCCTGTTGAGTTCCAAGTGGAGGTCAAGAACAGCATCTCCTCCCACCCCGCAGAGAACTCCTTCGAGGCCTGCATCAGGGTAGATCAGAATGCTAACAGGTTCATACATGGACAAATATAAACCCCTGCTCCACTGAAAGGTGTACCCGCTGAAACGGTACTCATCCCTGATGGAATCAACTTCCTCTGAAAGAGAACCAAGGCACATAACAAGGAGTAGAATACTCATGTCAGTCCTTGAGGCCTGAGCGGGAGTAACTTGCTACAAGATGTTTCTGGGCAAGAAGGAAAAGAAGAAGAAGAGGAAGAATACTGAAAGTGGAGGCAGCCATAAGAAGTTGATAGTTGCTGGACTGTTCCTGATTAAAGTAACTCAGCCCCACCTGAAGTACCCTCAACTTTTCAGAATGAGTTACCACCAGAGGCCACATGAAGCTGTTCCAGGAGCCTATGACATTAAAAAGCATGATGGTGGCGATCACAGACTTGGAAAGAGGCAGAGCAACTCTCCACAGATAGCCGAATCTGCTGCATCCATCAAGTCTGGCTGCTTCATACAGTGATTTGGGGAGAGTTTTGAAGTGTTGGCGGAGAAGAAAGATGCTGAAAACATTGGTTGTCCAGGGAACTATCAGGGCCAGGTAGGTATCAACCCACCCCAGCTTTGCGAGAAGAACATAACTGGGTGCCAGATACACCGGTTGCGGCACCATCATGGTTGACAGGAACAGAAGAAACAACTTGTCTCTGCCGGGATATTCCATTGTTCCAAAAGAATATGCAGCAAGAGAACTGGTAATAAGAACTCCTATCAAAGTAAGACCCGTCACAATAAGTGTATTCAGGAAATAAGTTCCGAAGGGTACCCTGGTCCATGCTTCCACATAATTACTGAGTCCGCCCTGTTCAAGACTGGTGGAAACCATCCACAGGAACGGCATAAGCATGATGATGCCACCGGCAAGGAGCATGGTCTGTTTAAGAATCTGTCCTGATCTCATGAGTAGTGCACCCGTTTCTCCCCGACCCGCCTCTGGATAATGGTAAGACCTAGAAGAACAATGAAGAGAAACACGCTTATGGCACTTGCATAGCCTATATCAAATCGGTCAAATGCTTTCTGGAAAAGATAGAACACGATCACATTGGTTGTTCCCAGCGGTCCTCCGCCAGGCGGCGGGGTCATCACATAGACAAGAGCAAATGTCTGGAAAGACGCAATAGTGCTCATTATGAGAACATAGAAAGTTGTGGGGGAAAGCAGTGGCCAGGTGACATGACGGAAAGTGCCCCATTTTCCAGCACCGTCCAGTTTTGCAGCCTCGTAGTAGTTGTTGGGGATGTTCTCCAGACCTGCCAGGAACAGAACCGTGTTGTACCCTATGCTCTTCCAGACGCTGACTATCATCAGAGATACCAGAGCAAGACTTGGTCCGGCAAAAATGCCGGTTGGGTGAATTCCCAGAGGTGCCAGAAGCATTTCAAAAATGCCCCTGGGTTCCCGAAGCCACATAAGAGGGTCTCCGCCCAGAGCAATAATGACCCCGTTAATGGGACCGGCTTCCGGTTTAAAGAGCCATGTCCACACCACAGAGACTGCAACAGCCGAAGTCACCACAGGCAGAAAGTAGATGGTTCTGTAAATTGCCTTACCTTTGAGATCTCCCCTGAGAAGCATAGCAAGCACAAGAGGAATCGCTATGCCAGCCGGAACAACACCAAGGACAAAAAAGACCGTATTGGAGACGCTGTTCCAGAATCTGGCATCGGTTAACATTCTTTCGTAGTTTGAAAGACCGACAAATCCGTGAAACCCTCCAATATCATAATCGGCGAATGAAGCTGTAAAACTGGCAAGGATCGGAATAGTCCTGAAGCATATGACAATGATAAGCGCAGGCAGGATATACAGATATGGAGATATTCGCGAACCTGTTCTCATTGTATTCTCTCAGTAAAGGAAGGAACTGTTAAAGCTGATAGACTCTCCGTCCGTGTAGAGGAAAATATTGCCTTGGAGGTCAGTTCGCAAGATTCCCGCACCGATGCCTTCCCAGCTGTCCACAACATCCCTGTGGGGATGGCCGAACGGGTTGTTTCTGCCACAGCAGAAAACTGCAAACTGAGGAGCTGCCTTTCTGAACCACGGAGGAAAAAGAGAACTTCTGCTGCCGTGATGAGGCACCTTCATAACAGTTACAACATCCTGAGACGGGGTCATCCTGATTATCGTTTCATTCTCGATGTCTCCTGTTAGCAGAAGAGTGAACTTTCCACAGGTTACAAGATACACTGCAGAGGCCTCATTGGGACTTCCTGCTCCACGCTCAAGCCAGACCACTTCAACCGTAACATCATCAGAGATCTCCCATCTGTCCTCACCGGTAAGAAGCGAATAGCCGCAGTTCTCATCAAAAACATACTGAAGAAGTTCTTCGTAAATGGGAGAAGCATGATCAATTCCAGGATCGATCAGCGTCTCACAGTGAAAGACCTCAAGAGCGTCCCTGCAACCGCCAATGTGATCCGCATGGGGATGGGTAAAAGCAACAACAGACAATGTGTCTACTCCACATTCCTTCAGCCTCTGAACAACTGGCGCTCTCATTGCCCCTGTGCCGGGTGGTCCCCCATCCAGCAGCCATGTGCTTTCAGCAGTTTGGAGAAGGATAGCATCTCCATTACCAACATCAAGAAAGACAACTGTTAGAAGAGTATCTTCAGGGGAACCCTCATTAAGGAAATGAGCTGTGTCCGTTGAAACATCCGGGTTTGTCACAGTTACGTAAGGAAGCAGGGTTTCAAGAGTGGCTGAGCCCACCCCTGAAACAAAAACAAGCTCTTCAACGGAAGCGAAGTGAGATATGGTTTCTCTATACTCAACTATTGCTGACGCAGTGGAAGGACCTATTCCTGAAAGCCTGCAAAGCTCATCCTGAGATGCCGAATTCAAATCCAGCGGAGGGGGGTCTAAAAGCGTTGATATTGCTATCAGCATCAATAATATCATGATAGGACTTGACACCAGCTCCCGTGTTAGAGAATGTATGTGTTCAATATATAATTGAAACAAGGGAGACAGAACTTTGAATAAATACTTTTTTATAGCTTTATTGATTTTTGCATCGATTTCAACTGCCGGGCATTTACGTCTGGAAGACAGTGGTTATGAGACCATAGCCTACGTCCGGGAAGATGGAAGAATTGAAGATGCATCCTTCATGCCTTTGGGCAGAATTGTCCTTGACGAAGATACCGACAGGATCAGAATTGAGGATGACAAATTCAATACTCTGGGCTACATAGATGAAAATGAATTTCTGGACAGTTTTGAAGATCGTATCTTTGAGCTGACCTCTGATGGAAGATTGAAGAACCACCGTTTCAGAGATGTTGCCATCATCAGAGACGATGGAACCGTGGAGGCTCTTAATTTCAGTGTTATTCTCTACACTGACGGATCTCACGATCATCTTGCTCAGAGGGTTGCGGTTTATATGATCTACTTTAGTGATCTGCTGGAGTAGCCTCTGAACTAGTTACAGTATTTTCCTTAACTGCTTCTTGACGACAATCGCTTTGCTGTTTATAGTAAACATATGTTTCCCGAAAGGAGTGTTTACATGTACGGAGATCTTACGGCAAGGCAAAAGCAGTTTCTGGACTTCGTTCAGTCATTCATGAAAGACAATGGCTATCCTCCTTCCATCAGGGAGATTCAGCGGGCATTCAATCTGAAAAGCACAAAAGGTGTAAAAGGACACATCGACAGACTGGTGGAGAAGGGGTATCTGAACAGGAAAGACGGGTCTGCCCGGGCACTCTCTCTGCCGGCTCAAAGAGCAAGCTTCGGAAGGCGAACCGCAGACAATTGGGCGCCTATAATTGGTAGGGTTGCTGCCGGTCTGCCCATACTTGCAGAAGAGAATGAAGAGGGCAGGATGCCTATTCCTGAACGATTTCACGGCATTGAAGGTATGTTCTGGCTGGAAGTGCATGGAGACAGCATGATTGATGAGGGAATCCTGGATGGGGATTATGTTCTTGTAAGACCAGTTCCGTTCGTGGAAGAGGGAACAGTGGCAGTGGTGCTTATTGACGACGAGGCAACTGTTAAGAAGTTCTACCACAGGGGCGACACTATCAGACTGGCTCCTGCCAACGACGATTTCAAAGTAATGGAGTTCCACGGACCTGCCTGTGAAAGCATCCGTATTGCCGGCAAAGTTGTGGCAGTGTTCAGGTTTACTAGGTAAGAATCTTTTCTATCAGGGGAACTATCTCTTCCACAGAACCTGCTTTGATCGCTCCCTGGAGTTCCTCATGCTTACCGTACCCGTAGGAACAGGCTATGACAGGCATAGCGTTTTCAAGTCCCGCCTGTATGTCGTGGTACCTGTCCCCCACCATTACAGTAAGATCATATCCTCTGCCCAACTCGGCCAGCCTTGCGGTTTTTGAAGCTTCTCTGCTTCTGCCGGTCAAACTGATGAACAATTCCTTTATTCCAAGAGTCTCCGTGACGAGCACTATGTAATCTCTGTGGGCATTTGATAGAACAGCAAGGTCATATCCTCTCAACTGCAGTTCCTCAAGCATCTGCCGTACTCCAGGGTAAAGTGCTCCACTGACAGGCAACGTTACAGCCTGGTGAAACTGCACCCTTTCGTGGAATTTCTTAATCATAATTGGGTCTTCTGTTCCCGCGAGAACCCTGCAGAACATTTCCAGAGGCTCTCCGTAAAGCGGGTTGATCAGATCGTAGGATGGCTCTGGCTTCCCTGTAATATCCCGTACTGCTCTGGCAACTGCCGGAGACATGGCATGTTCGGTGTGGTGAAGGGTGCCGTCCAAGTCGAATACAACCAGTTTTTTCATTCTTACTCCATAATTGTTGAGGTTAAATATATTACTCACTATGAAAAAGACATCTATTTTTGCAACTGATCTGGACGGAACCCTGCTTCGCGACGACGGCAGCTTAAGCGCAAGAGACATCGCGGCGATGGCAAGCCTCCGGAAAAAGGGGTGTGCAGTTGTGCTTGCTACTGGAAGAAGCCCACTTTCTCTCAAGAGGTGTCTTGGAGATAATGAGCTTCCGGTAGATTACTATGTACTCTCCTCTGGCTCAGGCATTATCAATGAAGCAGGGGAAGTTACCCACTCCTACACCCTTTCTCCGAAAGACACCGCAGTAATTCACAGTGCCTTTGTTGAGCTTGGGGTAACAGACACTTCCATACAGGGAGCTTTTCCGGATACACATCTTCTTCATTGGATGGAAGGGAAGCACTGCCTTGATTTTCGAAAAAGACTTGCACACTATCGGGACTTCTCCACGAAAATAGACAGCCCTGAGATCTCATCAACTGAGGTCATTGGATTTGTTCAGCCCGATCAGGCGAACAGTATTATTACTTCTCTTGCTGAGACTCTCGGGGAAAACTATTCAATAGTAAGAGCAACCAGCCCCATAGATCACCATACCGTCTGGATCGAGGTGTTTCCACGGGGAGTAAACAAGGCTTCTGCTTGCGAAACCATCAGAGACGAGCTTGATATTCCCCTGGAACACACTGCTGCTGTGGGTAACGACTGGAACGACCTTGAGATGTTGCGCTGGGCAGCAAGTTCGTTTGTTACCGGTAATGCTCCTGATGAACTTCTTGCAGAGTTCCAGAATACCCCTTCAAACCAGAGCAACGGTGTGGCTGTTGCAGTGGGTCTCTGGAAGGAGGCTCTACTATGAGAATCTTTACAATTGCCGATCTTCATCTTGGTTTCGCAGTTGATAAACCAATGGATATTTTTGGAGCTGTGTGGAAAGATCATCCGGACAAAATAGAGTCAAACTGGAAGAAAGCTGTCGGTAACAGTGATATTGTCCTCATTCCCGGAGATATCTCATGGGGTATGAACTTTAAGGAAGCCGGACCCGATCTGGTTTTTCTTGATTCTCTTCCAGGTATTAAGTACATATCCCGGGGGAACCATGATTTCTGGTGGAGTTCTCTCAGTAAGGTTAGAGACTTCCTTGGATCATCGATCATCCCGGTGGAGAGAAATGCTGTTGACTGTGGTAATTTCATTCTTGCTGCAAGCAAAGGGTGGAATACCCCTCTGTGGGAAGGCTACAAACCATCTGAGGATAAAAAGCTGTATGAGAGAGAACTGGGAAGAATGAAAATTGCCCTGGATAAGGCAACTCTGTTAAAGAAGCCGGGACAGAAGATGGTGTATATGATGCACTTCCCTCCTGTGGTGGACGGGAAGCCAAGCGAGTTTGCAGAGCTTCTCTCTGACTACGAGGTTTCACTGTGCCTTTACGGCCATCTTCATGGAGAATGGCCAAGCAAGGTAAACATGGAGCACAAAGGTGTTTCCTACCGCATTGCTTCTGCGGATTATCTTAACTTCAAGCCACTGGATATAACCGGGGAGGTTACAGAGTAATGCTTCTTTCTGCCAATGGCCTTGGTCTTGAATTCGGCTCAGACGAGATATTCAGCAATGTAACATTCAACATAAATCCAGGGGACCGGGTTGCTCTGGTAGGGGTTAACGGAGCAGGTAAGACGTCTCTTCTCCGCATCCTCTCCGGCGAAATAGACCCTTCCTCCGGAAAGGTAAGCAAGTCCGGGAACCTCCGGATCGGTTATCTGCCCCAGCAGATAAGTGAATTCCCGGGAGGATTTCTGCTTGAGGCCGTCTGTGCCGGGTCTGGCGATGGGGCTGATGCCCTCTCCAGAGAGGAAGAACTTCATTCAATCCTGGAAAAAGAAGGAGCAGGTGATGCCTCTGTGCTGGCGGAACTGGCAAAGGTTCAGGACAGGATCCACTCTGCTGAAGCATACAACCTTGAGTCAAAAGCTCAGGCTGTTCTCTCCGGTCTCAGCTTTTCAAAAGAAGACCTGAGCAAGGATCTTGCATCCTTTTCCGGCGGGTGGAAGATGAGAGCCATGCTGGGTGCAATTCTTCTGAACAACCCGGACCTTATTCTTCTTGATGAGCCAACAAATCACCTTGATCTGGATGCAAGGCTCTGGCTGGAAGAATTTCTTAGACGGTTCAAAGGTGCAGCGTGGATAATTTCTCATGACCCTGCTTTTCTTGATAGAGTGACCAACAAAGTGGTTGAGATCGAGTTCGGTGAAATGAAATCCTGGGGAGGAAATTATTCCTTTTATGTAAAGGAAAAACTGGTTCAGGCGGAATATCTTCTAAAGCAGGCTCGCAAAGTGGAAGATGAGCGGGAGAAACTTGAAAGATTTGTTCGCAAGTTCAAAGCGACAGAGAGCAAGCGTTTTCAGGTTAGAAGCCGTGAGAAAATGCTTGAGAAGCTTGAAGCTGTTGCTACTTACAAAAGTCCCAAGAGAATGGTCATCAGCCCGCCTGATGTTCCCCGCAGCGGAACGAAGGTTCTGGAGATGCTGGATGTCTCCAAGGCCTATGATAAGCTGGTCTTCTCCCAAGTAAATCTGAAGATACAAAGGGGAGATCGCATAGGTATTGTAGGCAGGAACGGCGGGGGAAAATCAACTCTCTCCAGATTGTTCGCAGGTATAGAGGACCCCACCAACGGGGAACTTGTAAAGGGGACCGGAGTGAAGATAGGCTACTATTCGCAGGAGATTGACCTGCAGCTTAACGACAAACACACCGTTCTGCAGCATGTTCACAACATTTCACCTGCAAGAAGCGAAAGAGAGATCCGAAGCTACCTGGGCCGGTACCTCTTCACCGGAGATGATGTAATGAAACCTATTTCAGTTCTTTCCGGAGGAGAGACCAGCAGACTTGCCCTTGCAGGTATCCTTATCAAGCCCACCAATTTCCTCATTCTTGATGAACCCACCAACCATCTTGATATTTTTAGCCGGGATGTCCTGCAGGAGGCTCTTGGTAATTACACTGGAACCCTGGTTCTCATCAGCCATGATGAGCGACTTCTCTCCGCCCTGGCAGAAACTCTATTTGTGGTGAAAGATGGCAGAATAAAGGCATTTGCAGGCAACTTTTCCGAGTATGTTGAAAAGCTGAGGATCCTCGCAGACGAACAGTTCAAGAAGCCTGATGAAAAGTCAAATCAGGACACCGGCAGAGAGATAGAAAAAGAAAGAAAGAGAAAAGAAGCTGCTGAAAGGAACAAAGCCTACAAGGAGCGGAGAAAAAAGGAAAAGAGGGTCGAGCGGGTTGAAAAGAAAATGAAACCCTATGAGACTAGGCGCAAAGAGATTGAAGCCCTATTCGCCCTGCCTGAAGTAATAAACAACTCACAACGGCTGGTAGAGCTTCAGAAAGAACACTCCTACCTATCAAATGAAATAGCAGTTCTTGAGGAACTGTGGATGGAAATAGCGGAGGAAGACTAGTCTGAAATCATCTTAATCCTGTTGAATCAGTTAAGGAAGCCGGTTACTTTTGCAAGGAGAGAAATGGTCTCCTGCTGGCCCATCTCCGGTATTCCCGCTTTAATGGCTGCGTTGTGCAGCAGCTGATACTCTGGAGAAGTGAATATTATGGGAGTAAGTTCGTCTCTGATAACAAACAAAGCAGTTTCCTCGTCCCAGTCAACACCGGAAATGTAAAGATGAACTGAACCGTCTTCGGATGAGACTCCCTGGCATACAGAACCAAGGGGAAGTGCCATCCTGCTTACTATCCTCTCAAGAAGGGCCGCAGCGTATGCTGCCCTGGCTCCACTCTCTGCTTTCCCCGGCATTGTTACTACGAGAAGGTCAGCGGTGGATACTCTGCTAAAAGCAGGAGTTACACCAGAAAGGCGCTCGATCTCCACGGAAGCAAGAGCAGGGGGAGAGGGGGAGGGTATCATTGTCCATGGGCAGAGGCTCTGGCCTCCTGTTCCTCTTATCCAGACAAGGGAATTCTTCACAGCAAGTCCACCGGAGATCTGCCTTAACACAAGGCTGTCTGAAACACTGAGAAGCGGAGCCCACCTTTCTCCCCAGAAGTCATCAAGTTCTGAAGGGGTGTACTCCAGTGAAAGGATGTCTCCCGGTGACCCCTCTACAGAATATGTGACAAGAGCACTTATGGCAGAAGAACCTCCAGGAATTACCTCTGTCCCTATACCTCTCCAGGCGGAAAGATTAAAACTTCCGGCTTGTTCACCACCCCATAGGAACACAGAGTTTTCAATAGGCAGAGAAACCACAAGGGTATCTGCTCCCGCTTCCAGCCATCTGCTTGTTCTAACCGGCATGACCGGCAGTTCTCCCACAGAATCTCCAAACACAAATGAATTGGCTAAGGCGTTGGTGTTCCACACCAGTTGAATGGTTCTTGCCCAGAGAGAGCTGTCTGCCATTATGGTATCTGCTTCCAGGGTTTCTGCAATTTCTTCCAGAATCTGCGCAGAGCCATCCGGACCACTGAGGATGTAACCGGACCAGCCGGAACGGGTGACCTGATAACCCTGAATTCCGTAAGTCCACATCTCCTCTAACTGTGTGTCAGAGAGGGCTTCCCAGGGATGAGTAGGTATTCCCGGAAGCATTACAATGGCGCCGTCACCGGATGGGAGGCCCACTGCCAGTATGGAAGCGATAAGAAGTAGTGTCATATTTCCTTCCCTGGTTCAGAAACTCTGTTCTGGCGTGCTCAATGGCATAATATAAAACCGGAACAGTCCTGTGACATCACCGCTTCGGGGTTGACTACGGATGGGAAAATTCAGATAATTGACCCCCGATTGAATGCTGCGGAGAGGTGGCCGAGCTGGTTTAAGGCGTACGCCTGCTAAGCGTATGTAGGGGAAACTCTACCGAGGGTTCGAATCCCTCCTTCTCCGCCATTCAATTGTAACGGGCTCCTGCAATGCGGGGGCTCTTTTTTCAAAGTTCCTTTCTGGCTATAGTCCTTTTCAGGAGGAATAACATGAATATGCGGAAAACACTCTTTGCTCTTATTCTTGTAACAGTGGTTTCTCTGCCTTCCTTCGGCGAGTTCCCTTCACGAAACCAGACCACATGGCACGGAGGAATCTCTGCCACAACCTACCAGCAATACTTTGATCCGTATTTTCTGGAAGAAACCGGTACAGCCTGGCAATCTGCAGGGCAGCTTTCTCTGGAGTATCCCATACTTAATGAGTCCATATACAGCGACATTTCATTCGGAAGCCAGGGAGAACCTGCAGATATTACCGGAGATGGATATCCGGATCTGGTAATTGTTTCTTCTTCTGCAAGCAGCGACGTAGTTCTTCTTGAAAATCCAGGAGCTACTTATATACCTGTTGATGAATGGAATTCCGTTGTAATTGCTCCTTCTTTTGCCTCGTGCCAGTCTGTCTCCAGTGAAGATATAGATGGAGATGGAGACATTGATGTGATCGTCGGTTGTTATGGAAGTACGGGAATTGTATGGCTGGAAAACCCAGGGACTTCCGGCATATGGCTCCTTCACGCTGTGGGAGACATAACGGGAGTAACCTCAGTTGACTGTGGCGACATGGACATGGACGGAGACCCTGACATTCTGTTCTGCTCAGCATTAAAAGACACTCTGGGCTGGATGAACAACCTTGACGGCTTTGGTGGAGACTGGGGCTGTGAAGTTGTTTCCACTTCAAATTATCCCTTCAAGGCCACAGTAACTGATGTGAACTCTGATGGAGTTCCTGATGTGTCAGCGTGTTACAGGATTGAAGGCTCGATCCGCTGGTTTAAAAGAGATGCCACCGACAACACGTGGACAGAGTTTGCCGTTGCTGAGGTTCCACAGGTATTCGGCCTTTCTGCTGGAGACTACAATGGTGATTCATTCATAGACATCCTTGCATGCGGTCTGGAAGAAAACTCAGCTTTCCTCTGCACAAGCATCGACGGATCAGGCACCAGTTGGAGCACTACAAACCTCGAACTGGATCTTACGGGCTCAAAATCATGTCTTCTGCTTGATCTTGAGGATGATGGTGACCTTGATATAGCAGTTTCTGCCCAAACGCAGGATTCAGTGATAATACTGTCAAACATGGACGGTCTGGGAGAGAACTGGTTCAAAACCTCCCTGGTGGTGGAAAAACCTCTACACTTGCAGCCCATTGATACCGATATGGACGGATTGCTTGAAATTGCCTGTCTTTGCAGAGATGAGGTAAGAATACTCTCATCCTCTCCTGCCAGCTTCACAACTGCAGGTAACCTGACGTCTGTTGTTACCAGTGTAGTTTGTTACACGGATAACGAGTGGGGTAACCTTCTCTGGGATTCCTGGGAACCACCGGGCACTTCCATCAGCTTTCAGGTAAGAAATTCCGACGACCCCTACAACATGGGAGAATGGTCCGATACCATCAGCACAAATGGAACGTTCCTTGGCGACCTTTTCCCAGAGATCTGCTACTACATACAGTACAGAGCAATCCTGAACTCAGATTCTCCAGACACCTCTCCTTTTCTCTATTCCGTAGACATAGAGGGATACATCGGAGATGTGTATGATTACTCTGAAGCTGTGGCCGATGTTCCGCTGATCTCCGTTAATGACAATCCATCCCTTGAATCCATAGCAGTAACTCTCAGCCCCTTTTCTCAGGGGATAAGAGAATTGATGATCTACGATGTTTCAGGAAGACTTGTTGAAAGAAGATCTTACGAGCCGGAGAACAGTTCTGTTATGGATACAATCGAAGGGCTCTCCCCAGGGGTATACCACATTGTTGCAACGGCTGGCCACGAGAGGGAAACTCTCAAGATCTGCATAATCAGGTAATTATCGAACTCTGTCTCTTTTTAAAGATTGGCTGATAACTGATGGATTCGAACTATTCCAGAACTGCAAACTTCTCAGATAGTTGAATATCTCCGTCAGTTATTCTGCAGATATATATGCCTGTCATTAATCCTTCCAGCATAACGGTATGTGATGAATCGATCACATCCAGTTGCATTGGAGGCAGAACAGCTCTTCCCGTCAAGTCGAAAACAGCCAGTTCCAGGAGTGCTGGCTCAACAACAGAGATGAAAACAGACGGGGCATTATTTGCAGGACTGGGTGTAACACAAAGAGCAAAAGATTGTAATGAAGCTGTATGCTCTTCAAACAACCCGGATTCATTCTTGTGTGCATAAAGCAGATCCTCGTTATTTACGTCAAAATAGGCAATGTGAGGAGAGTTTACTGCATCGACACAGATCGAGTTATCCCATCCAGTGTAGTCGGAATCAACAAGCTCTCCACTCCATCCAGCGCCATCTCTATGAAAATACAACAGAAAATTACCGAATTCGGATAACTCCGCTGAAATGTGTGCATTGCCCTGAGTGTCAAGAGCAAGCCCCTGAGGAGACCCGGGAAACACCCAGTCAGTACAGTTAGCAACCTCAATGATCCATGAACTGCCATTCCACCAAGCATATTTGACGTAATCATCAGGATGCCAGGCGAAGTAGTATGAAATGTGTGGATTGCCATTCACGTCTAGTGCAATTGATGTATGACCATCGACATTACCGCTGTTGTCCACTACCTGAAGTTCCCAATCCGTTCCGTTATTGAAGGCATAATTGAGAGTACCATCAGTATTATTTCCGTAAGAAATGTGTGGATTGTCGATTGAATCCAGAGCGAGAGAGGGGTCTACCCCTGTCACTCCAATGGAATCTACGGTGATAATGTCCCATGAAGAACCTGTCCAGCTGCCGTATCGAAGTCTGCTCTCAGAACCATCATACCATGCCACGTGAGGTGATCCCGCAGAGTCCAGTTCTATGTCAACTCGTGGATATTGATAGTTCGAGGGCACGGTTGTTTCTAAAGCTGAAACAACCCATGTGGAATCATTCCAGTGAACGTATGATATCTCTGATGTGGCATGATCCCAGTATACAACGTGAGGACTGTCACTGGAATCCAGCACCATGTTTATAAACCAGCATTCCGCCGTGATAATCACCTCGGAGTCCCATCCGGCACCGTCCTGAAACAGGTGAACAAGCTGATTGGCTGAATCATCTCTGTAAACAACATGAACCTGACCTTCTGAATCCATGCGAATTGAAGTCCAGTATCCTGTAACTCCTTCAGAATCCAGTGTCTCTATTATCCAGTCATCTGCAGCAAGACTGCATGTAATGATCAACACAGTTGCAAGAGCAATATTCATTCCCGAGTTCCCCTCCCTCAGCCGTTAATGCTCTGTATGAAGATTCCTACCTCGTCAGGGGTGACCACTATACGGAAATTGTCCACTTCGCTGGTAACAGAGACCGCATGGCTCCAGTTTGTGGCATAGGTCTTGAAGTTGCCCAGTTTCTTGTTCCTGAATCCCCCTGTGTAGCCGAACAGGCCACCGTTCCCCATGGTTTTAAGAAGACCTTTCCGAATCTCAGGTTCCGCCCTGGCTGTGCTGCCTGGAGGTAGAACAATAGTAGTCGTCCACAGGGGCCGGGCCACAATAAGAGTGTTCTCTTTCAGAGTATATCCGGTTACTGAAAAGAGCCAGGTGACAAAAATTACAACAGGCAGAAATGCAGCAAAATACATCACCTGATCAAGAATGAATGGAATCGCACCAGCTGCAGCTATCATGAATACAGTGGTCACTTTTGCCATGATATCCATTGGTGCCACTTTGAAATCTCCTTGAGTCATCTGTACGACCTTACTCTAGAGTTGATACACCTATCCGGGATCTAACCTGAACCGGTTGGCTTTCTTCAGTTATCTCAGGAATGAATTGTATCACACCGGGTTCAAAGACAAGAAGAATAGATGACCCACCATAAGCGAAGTGGCCAAGCTCTTGACCCTTTTCAATGTAGTCACCAACCTGGCATTCGTTAATTATTGAGCCTACTCCCCAGAAGCCAACGGGAATCATTGCCACAATCCCGAATTCCTCGGAATCTATCAGATAGCAGAGTCTTTTGTGCTTTGCCAGTTCTTTGTACCAGTCCACCTCTTCGAAATTGTAATTGTACGAACCAGCATACCCGCTGGCATAAATAAGTTCACCTGAGATGGGGCTGTGAAAATGATGGTAGTCAGTGAACCACAACAGAATATCCACAACGTCTCCACCAATGAATCTGTCTGCGTAGGGGTTGTTGTTCAATGCCTGCCTGATGTTCAGAACATCTCTTTTCACCTCAAAATTTGATTCAAGGTCTGCGGCGTAAATTCTGCGAATGGTACCATCTGCAGGAGAGACCAGGACAGAAGGGTCTCCTTCTCCTTCAAGAGTTTTTGATTCCGGTTTGAGTGTTCTCAGGAAGAACTCGCTGAAATTTGAAAATCCACCTTCAGGAATTACATACTCATCAATGTGAATGGTTGTGTCTGCAATCCACTGAGAAACACATGAGGCAGACGCAGTGGTTCCAAGATATCCTCCCCTTGCGTTCAGAAAATCGATAAACCAGGAACTGAATACATTGTTGTTGAAAAGTGCTTCTCCTCCATCTGAATTTGCCAGTTCATCAAAAAGTCTGATGTAACTGCCCGGGTTCTCCGGAAGAGGATTACTGGTGAGCCAGTCACTGAAGAAAGGAACCATATCATCAGCGGTCTTCCCATGCCAGTATGATGTATCCGGCTGAAGAGCAAGTACCTCATTCAACATGTAAGCCAGTTCAGGAGTCGTTGCGATCAGTCTGTTGAATTCTGCTGCTGCATCCTCATAGGTATCAGCAGAAAGGGCTTTTACTGGGACCAGAACCAGCAGAAGTATCGAAAGGAATTGACATACTGTTTTCATTTATATCTCCTTTGGTTATCTGAAGTCATGTGATTCCTTCTTCCATATGGGCCAGTTCATTACATCAAGCTCTTCCAGCATGTTGTGATCAGCTCTTTCTACTTTTATCACAGTGCCCTCCCTGTCTCCTTTGAAGTATTATAGCCATCACAGGTTCAGCATGAAAAGGCGGTAATTATGAAAGTCAGAACCAGGCTCGCGCCATCTCCCACAGGTGACCCCCATGTGGGCACTGCTTACCAGGCCCTGTTCGGCTATGTGTGGGCGAAGGTAAACGGGGGAGAGTTCGTTCTTAGAATAGAAGATACCGATCAGGAGCGTTCCACAGAGGCTTCTGAGGTTGCCATCCTGGATAGCTTGAAGTGGGTTGGAATAGAGTGGGATGAAGGGCCGGACGTGGGAGGCCCCTTTGGTCCGTACAGACAGAGTGATCGTCTTCACATCTACAGAGAACACATTGACCTGCTTATAGAAAAAGGGCATGCATACCCCTGCTTCTGTACAAAGGAACGTCTTGACTCTGTTCGAAAAAAGCTCATTGAAGAGAAAGCACCAAATAGAGGATACGACAGAAAGTGCAGAGATATCCCACCTTCTGAAGCAGCAGAGAGAATTGCCGCCGGCGAGCCTTATGTGGTTAGAATGAAGATTCCTCTTGAAGGTGAATGTCTCTTTCAGGACCTGCTCCGGGGAGAGATAAGAAAAGACTGGGCTTCAATAGATGACCAGGTAATAATGAAAGCTGACGGCTTTCCCACCTATCATCTGGCGGTTGTTGTTGACGATCACCTCATGGAGATCACTCATATTATCAGGGGAGAAGAGTGGATCAACTCTGTTCCCAAGCATGTTCTGCTGTATCAGTTCTTCGGTTGGAAACCTCCTTTGTACTGCCATCTGCCCCTGCTCCGAAACCCTGACAAGTCAAAACTGTCAAAGCGAAAGAACCCCACTTCCATAAATTACTACCGCAAAGCAGGCTATCTGCCGGAAGCTCTTCTCAACTATCTGGGAATGATGGGCTGGCATATGCCGGACGGTTCGGAAAAATTCTCTGTTCAAGAAATGATAGAAAGCTTCGATCTGAATGACATTTCTCTTGGAGGCCCTGTTTTTGACAGGGCAAAGCTCAGATGGCTTAATGGCAGATACATAAGAGAAGACTATTCCGTTGCAGAGCTTTCAGAAACGCTGCAGGGGTGGGCATTGAACCCTGAGTACATATCGAAAGTAACAGAGGTGGTTGCCTCCAGACTAGAAACCCTCTCAGACTGGGGATACTTCACCGCAATGTTCTTCAGTGACTCTGTACCTGTTACTGAAGACCTTCTTGCGGTTAAAGATATGGAGAATGGCGAGGTGCTTGAGCTTCTTCAGGTAACTGTATGGAAACTGGAGAAGCTGCATGAATGGAACAGCTCTACTATTTCCACCGTTTTGAAGGAAGTCGCGGAGCAATATGAGATGAAGCTGAAAAACCTCACTTCTCCACTGTACGGAGCCATCTGCGGGAGTAAGATAGCCCCACCTCTTTTCGACTCCATGGAGGTGCTTGGAAGTGACCTCTGCAGAACAAGAATTTCCGCCGCAATGGATGTTCTGGGAGGACTTTCCGGCAAAAAACTGAAGAAGCTTGAAAAGAAATTCAGGGCTTGACATATTGATGCCGGGGGCAGATATTCCGCCCTCGGCGCAGTGCTCCCATCGTCTATCGGCTAGGACGCTGGCCTCTCACGCCGGAAAGCGGGGTTCGATTCCCCGTGGGAGCGCCAATCGAATAAACACCCTCTCTCCGGGGGTGTTTTTTTGCAAAAACAGGGACCCGTTAGGATCCCTGCTATTTATCTTTACTCTGTTATCTCTTAACTCAGTAAGCCCGGTTGGCCTCAACCATCTCTTTCACTTTCATGAGACGGGTTGTGTTACCGCGCTCCATCTCATCAAGTTTTAGACGGATGTATCTGATTGCCTGTTTGATCTCAGGGATCATCACATACTCCAGCGAGTTAACTCTGCGCCGGGTGGTGTCGATCTCCTGGGCAATAAGGATAATGGCCTTCTCCTGTTCTGCAAGACGGATTATCTCCGGAAGAACCTTTTTGTATACCTCGAGGGCTTCATCAAGCTCGGGAGGTGTATCGAACATCCCGTAGTTCCTTACTTTGCCTTCAATGGTAACTTTGAAAACAGGAAGTGTAAGGTTCATCACTCTTCTTGTTGATGATTCAACGACGGCCTTTGCTCCCGGATAACGAAGAGCATCGAAAAGACCCTCTTCCTCCATGGCAGCTCTGGCGAAGAGAAACTCTCCATATGCCGTTTCAAGCTGAGTTTCCAGCTTTGATCTTGCTCCCTCGTAGTGACCGATCAGGATCTTGAACTGACGCATAAGTTCATCAAGCTTGTCTTTAAGGAGCTTGTGGCCTTTCTGAGCCAGTTTGAGACGCTTCTTTAACTGAAGCATCTCCATCCTGGTTGCTTTTACCTGAATGGCCATCAGTCTTGCTCTTTAACTGGCCAGTATTTATTCAGGTTCTCCGGGCGAATACGCTTCATCTCTGTTCTTGGAAGCAGCTTGAGAAGCTCCCAGCCAAGATCGAGGGTTTCGATGATACTTCTGTCCTCGTGCTCGTCCTGACTGATGTAGCGTTTCTCGTACTCTGCAGCAAAGTAAAAATACTTCCTGTCCAGCTCGCTGAGTGCAGCAACTCCGAGAATTACTGAAAGTTCTCTGGCGTTCTTGCCGGCAGAGTATGCCGCCATGAGCTGGTTGAAGAGATCCGCATGATCCTCTCTGGTTTTTCCCGCGCCTATACCCTTGTCCTTCAGACGGCTCAGGGACTCCATCACATCCATAGGGGGGTAAATTCCCTTTTTGTGCAGCTCTCTGTTAAGAATAAGCTGGCCCTCGGTGATGTATCCGGTAAGATCCGGGATCGGATGGGTCTTGTCATCCTCTGGCATGGTGAGGATCGGGATCTGGGTTATTGAGCCCTTTCTACCCTTAATTCTGCCTGCTCGCTCATAGAGAGATGCAAGATCCGTGTAGAGATACCCGGGGTAACCTCTTCGTCCTGGAACCTCGCGTCTGGCTGCACTGATCTCACGGAGGGCATCACAGTAGTTTGTCATGTCTGTCATGATAACCAGGATGTGCATGTCCTTCTCGTAAGCAAGGTACTCTGCTGCGGTGAGAGCCATTCTCGGTGTGCTTATCCTCTCGATGGCAGGGTCATCCGCCAGGTTAAGGAAGACAACCGCCCTGTCCATTGCACCTGTTTCTCTGAAATCCTTGATGAAGTAATCGGCTTCCTCAAAGGTAATTCCCATGGCGGCAAACACAACTGCGAAGTTGTCATCACCACCCATAACCTTTGCCTGTCTTGCTATCTGGGCTGCAAGAATGCTGTGAGGAAGACCGTTGGCACTGAAGATGGGAAGTTTCTGGCCTCTGACCAGGGTGTTGATACCATCGATGGAACTGAAACCGGTCTGGATGAACTCAGCAGGGTAATCTCTCGCAAAGGGATTGATAGGCGCTCCGTTGATGTTGTTCATCTTCTCCGGGACGATGGGTGGGTCGTTGTCGAATGGAGGTCTTGGCCGACCCTGTCCATCGAAAACCCTGCCCAGCATCTCTGTTGAGACTCCCAGTTCTACTCCCTTGCCTAGAAAACGAACCTTGCTTGTTTCAAGGTCTGTACCGCTGGAGCCCTCAAAAAGCTGAACAAGGGCTCTTCTGCTGTCGATCTCAAGGACTTTTCCATGACGAAGCTCTCCACTGGAAAGCTCTATCTCTACAAGTTCTTCAAAACTAACATCGGTAACCCGATCCACCAGCATCAGGGGGCCGGATATCTCCACGGTTGTTTTGTACTCCCGTATCATTACTCAACCTCCTTAAGCGTTCTCAAGCTGTATTTTTTCGTTAACAGCTTCGGTGATTCTTTTCTGCAGATCTTTGATCTGTTCTATTTCTTCCTCAGGCAGATAACGCATCTTGGCTATGTCCTCTGAAAGAGGGAAATCAAAGATAACCCTGGGGTGTACATCTGCTTCGATAGCCCTGGTCATCTCGTTGTAAGTGTGGAGAATAGTGTCCAGCATGAGCTGCTGTTTCCTGCTTGAAGCGAAAGTATCGATGGGGTGGAAGGCATTCTGATGAAGAAAGTCCTCCCTGAGGCTTCTGGAAGTAAAGAGGATAAGCTGATCCTCTGGAGAAAGACTCTCTGCTCCTACCAGACGGGCTATCTCAAGAAGATTTGACTCATCCTGAAGAAGAGCCATGGCCTTCCTCACCGCAAGAACCCAGCTGGGGCCAAAGTTCTTGTCATAATACGGTTTCAGATTCTTTGTATAGAGGCTGTAACTGTCAAGCCAGCCGATGGCTGGGAAGTGACGCATGTAGGCAAGCTCAGCCTGAAGACTCCAGAACACCTTCACCACACGGAGTGTTGACTGAACAACCGGGTCTGACAGGTCACCTCCGGCGGGACTCACTGCCCCGACAACTGTAAGCTCTCCAATTCTTTCGCCGCCAAGACACTGAACTTTACCGGCTCTTTCGTAGAACTCGGCAATACGGGTTCCCAGATATGCGGGATAGCCCTCTTCGCCGGGCATCTCTTCAAGTCTTCCCGACATTTCCCTCATTGCCTCAGCCCAGCGACTGGTGGAATCCGCCATGAGAGCAACAGAATAACCCATATCACGGAAGTACTCTGCAATTGTGATTCCCGTGTAAACACTTGCCTCTCGGGCAGCAACCGGCATGTTGGAAGTATTGGCAACAAGAACGGTCTTCAGGATCAGTGGTTTGCCTGTCTTGGGATCCTTGAGCTCGGGAAATTCCTGAAGAACATCTGTCATCTCATTACCGCGTTCTCCGCAACCAACATAGATAACTATTTCAGTATCTGCCCATTTGGCAAGCTGATGCTGGATAACTGTCTTTCCGCTACCGAAAGGTCCCGGGACACAGGCTGTTCCGCCTTTGCCCACCGGGAAAAAGGTGTCAATGACCCTCTGTCCAGTAATAAGCGGCTCCTCGGGAGCAAGCTTTGTGGTTACCGGTCTTGATTTACGAACGGGCCATTCCTGGTACATTTTCATCTCAATGGTTTTTCCAGCTTCGGTCTTTACCTTTGCAACCACTGTGTCAATGTTGTAATCGCCTTTTTCAAGAACAAATGTAACCTCACCACATGATCCCGGCCGAACCATTATTTTGTGGTCTATCAGTTCAGTCTCAGGAACCGTGCCTATCAATTCTCCACCGGAAACATTCTCTCCCGCTTTAAGCTCGGGTGTAAATGACCAGAGTTTTTCATGGTCAAGTCCGGGAATGTTGATCCCTCTTGTGATCCAGTCTCCAGCCTGCTCTCTGACCTTGTCCAGTGGGCGCTGAATACCATCGTAGATGGATGTCAACAGACCTGGTCCAAGCTCAACAGAGAGGGGATGACCTGTCTGATAAACAGGGTCTCCAGGCTTCAGCCCACCGGTCTCTTCATAAACCTGAACCGATGCCTTGTCTCCCTTTAATTCTATGATCTCACCGATCAGCCGATAATCTGAAACAAAGACAACGTCAAACATCTTTGCTTCAGTCATTCCGGTGGCAACCACCAGCGGGCCGGCTATCTTGTCAATCCTGCCATGTATCATTGCTTCCTCCGACTCACTGCTCATCCTCAGCCATCAGGTCAACACCAACGGCTCTTATTATTAGATTTCTGATAGTGTCCTCTCCCCTGTGCTTCGACCCGGAAACTCCGGGTAAAACCACAACAGCAGGGATCGGCATGCTGACAACCTCATCCACTTCGCTCTGGAGATGGTCCAGCATGTCCTCGGTTATCATTATCACCGAGACTTTTTCCTTGACCAGGAACTTGAATACTTTAACCGCTTCATGTCCTGTCTCCGGTGTGTATGTTTCCACCCCAAGGGCTCTGAACCCCAGAACGGAATCTGCATCACCGATGAAGGCTGTTCTGCCCTTTTCCGCCATGCTTCCTCCTATCCTCTGGGAACCCTGGCGCTGAGGCGCCTGGAGTCAATACCGGCTGCTTTGCCGGCTGCTACTATTTTTAAATGAGAAGCCTCAAGCTCTCTGCGAAGAACGTAAGCTGCAAGCGGCCCCGGACTGAACATGTTTCCGGCTGCTCTTTCCAGAATATCCATGGTCATCAGATCACTTTCCTTCTGGAATGCAAGGAATGAACCTGATTCCAACCCCAGTTCAAGCGCTGTTGCTGCCGCTTCAAAACCCGCTTGTTCTCCCAGGAGAGCTGCCAGTTTGCTGACCCTTACTGCTTCAGCAATCTCTGAAGGTGTGTGATACCCCCCTGACAACATGATCTCTTCAACCGCCGCCGGAGTCAGTTCTTCACTTCTGCACCTTGCTGCAGTGAGGAAATTCTTTAACTCTATTTTTACCGCAGGAAGGCTTCCAACAGGTTCTTCCAGTTTGCCAAGATTATCTGCCTCCACCTTTGCTGCAAGCTTGTCCAGAATAGCGTCAAGCAGGGCAGCGGAAGGAGAGTGCAGGGCTTGGATATCCTCAAGAGTATCCTGAAAAGAAACAGGCAGGACATCAATGATATTGCTGTCACCCCAGACCCTTTTCATAGCTTCTACTGGAACCATTCCATCAGGTTCCACATCAACATCACCGTCTCCTCCCGATGCAAGATTCTTCCAGAGATATCTTGCGTTTCTAACATCTCGTCTCAAGAGAATACCGCGGATAAAGCTCTTGTCACTGGTAAGGTCTGTAAGCTCTTCCTCTGCACGATAGACTGCGTCCCTTAAAGCTTCATCAAGGCCTTCTTCCGCCTGAAGAAGGGTTCCATACCAGGAATCACCCAGAATTCTTAAGACTTCATCTCTATCCTCAGCGGTGATAAGCTGGCTCCAGATCCTGTCCGTCAGGAGAGAATCCTCCAGTCCGCTTATCCTGCCGCTGGCATATGCGTAAGAACTTCCTGACACTGTTACTCCACCTGACCCTCCAGCGGCAGAAGCCGCGAGAGCTCCATTACCATGGAATCATGGTGAAGCTCGGAAATCATGGAAAGCGTGGCGTTCAGACTAATGTCACCTGCACGCATGAGGACACCACCATGGTCACTGTGCCTGTCTTCCGCTAGAACGAATTGACGCTTTTCCGTGGAAAGATCCTTCAGAAAGTCCGGGGTTATTCTTCCCGAATCACCGGGGGAAATAACCACCTCAACTGTTCCCTGAAGATCACAATCCTGAAGAAGAGTTTTCATTAGATCCAGGTAGTCCGGGACGGAAGCAACTTTTTTAACAGAGTCTGATATCATCTGGTCAACCAGTCTTCTGCGATGGCTGAGCAGAGCCTTCTCCATCTCCCTGCGGGCATGACCCTTCATCTGCCTGGCATTTGCTTCTGTTTTGTTCTTAATTCTATCCACATTTGAGCGGTGCCTGTCCTTTATTCGGGATCTAACCGAATCAAGGGCTTCCTTCTGCTCATCCCTGGCAGACTGAATGATCGCATCCGCCTCTTTCTTAGCGTCGTTCTCGATCTTCAGCAGTATGGCTTGAAGTGACATAGCTGCCCCTCTAGCCTATCTGACCCAGCATGAGGAAGGAAACAAGGAATCCCAGAATGGCATAGAACTCTACGAAAACTGCAAGAATAAGAGCCTTTGCGCTATCATCAGGCTGCTTCGCGGTCATCATCGCTCCACCGGCACAGACTTTTCCCTGATGAATTCCTGACATAAGACCTGCAAGGGCAATGGGCAGGCCTGCTGCGAATATCTTCCAGCCAACGACCATTGTTAAAGGATTTTCACCTGTGAACAATGCTATCTTCTGTATAAGAAGGAAGGCAATAACGAATCCATAGATTCCCTGGGTTCCAGGCAGAGCAGTAAGAAGAAGGAGCTTTCCGAATTTTTTCGGGTCAACGCTCATGACACCTGTGCTTGCCTGTGCGGCAATACCAACCCCTACTGCACTTCCAATTCCAGCAAGTGCACAGGCAAGGGCAACGCCCAGATATGCAACTAAGTAATTCAATTCAATTCCTCCTTGTGTTTGTTTCTTTTAACTATCTTTTAATTCTTATATACCTTGGCTCATAACGAAATACCTTGAATGGAACCCCGGTTCCATCATAAAACTTGCTGAAGAACTCAACGAACTGCAGCCTGGCCGTATGAATAAAACCACTCAGCGCAGCCATTCCCAGGTTGAATAGGTGACCGGCTACAAGAACCAGTACCGTAAGAACTATTCCAATCACTGGAACGCCCCTGAGCATTCCTGCTATCTGATTTATCACAGATGCAATTATCGCGCTTGAAAGGGCAAGGGCAAACAATCTGGAGTAACTCAATACATCACCCAGCAGGTTAACAATGCCGTAACAGGCATAAGCTCCAAGACCTGCCTTCCCGCCTATACCCTCTGCCTCTCTGCCCCCCATTATGAATATGAGAACGGTACCAAAAGCCAGCATTCCCAGGAACACGCTGTCCCAGATACTCCCTATGGGGTAAATAATTCCAATTAGGAGATAGTGATTGAAAAGCCAGGGAAACAACCCCAGAAGAGCCAGCATCCAACCGGTCTGATCCACCACCGCCGCTATTCCCTCTCCGGCACTCAGGCGCTTCTTGAGATTTGCTATTATTCCCCAGGCAAGCTGTACCAGGCCAAACCCAAGGGTCAGGTAGAGGAACTGCTGGGAAAGAGCAAAGCCGTCAGAAACACCGCGGGTATACCCGGGAACCAGTTTGTTCAAAGGCATTGCTGCTTCCTGAAGAAGCTTGGGAAGTGTATCAAACGCCATTCCAAACCAGCCCCCCAGGAGGGTCCCCCAGAAAATACTGGCAAGTCCGCCCTGGAACATCAGTCTGAAAAGCCTTGTATTCCCCTGCCGTTTCTTTGTGAGGTACCAGCCAATGGCTGAACCGGCAGCAAGAGCAAGACCATATCCTGCGTCACCAACGCAGATCCCGAAGAAAAATACATAAAATGGAGCCATAAGCGGCGTGGGATCAGGATCAGCTCCTTCAGGTCTACCGTACATGTCTGTGAGCATCAGGTAAGGATCTGTTGTTGCGCTTTCTGAAAGAAAAACAGGGGGGACCTCGTCCTCTTCCAGCTCCAGAAGAGCTAGATCAACCTCTCCCAGCTTCTCCAGATTTGTTTTTAAGAGAGCAACGTCCTCATCTCTTATCCAGACATGCAGCAGAAGGGAAGAAGCACTGGCTCTTCCGGTGGTGACCGCATCATCCTGAAGAGCCTGAAGCCCTGCTGCATCAGACAGTGTTTTCAACTGGGGAAGCTTCTGTACCAGCGAGTCAGCCCTCTGAGAAAGTTCGGCTATTCTTCTATTGATATTTTCAAGGCTGGCATTGTAGGCAACCAATTCTTCTTTCGGTGTTCCGGAATATCCGCTGAAATCGGAAGCGACAAAACCAGCTTCTGTTAATCCAGCAGTAACTTCATCGTTACTGTTCATGTGCCACAGAGCAAGGGCCTTCCCGTCTGAAAGCTCTACCAAATGAAAAAGCTCCACATCCTGCTGCAGCTTTTCCAGAGGAGCAAATCCTTCTCTTGCTGAAACCTGACCTGCCTTCATTGTGATAACACTCTGGGGGTCGTGGTTAATCTGCTTGAATGGCAGGGGAAGATCACTCCACTCCTGAATGAAATCAATCTTACGCTGATTTTCCTCTGCCCTTGAATTCAGATTTATCAACTCATCGGAAATTTCCACCGCTTCAAGAGCTACTTTCTCGATCGACCCCTGTTGAAGCACGCTTGACAACTCATCAACAGTTACTGCAGGTAAAGCTTTCCGCTTCTTTGAAAGATTTCTGTCCTGAAGGAAAGGAATAATCTTTTCAAGAGATGTGTTTAGGGTGGCCAGGGCAGAACGGTCAACCTCATCAACACGGGAAAAGGGGACATTCTCAAGAGTAGATATATCTATCAGGTGAATTTTTCCAGTTTTTTCAAGACTGGAAAGAACCTCTTTTTTTCTTGTGGAATGGCAGAGGATCTCTGCCTTTACTACCCTGTCCTTTGCCATTATTTCTTCTCGCCTTCAATGGCTGAATGAATTAATTCCAGGGCCCTTGGGGCAATACCCTTTGATCTTTCTTCAAGGGCTGTCTTACCGCTCTCAAGAGAAAGTTTAAGCTTTTCATTCAAAGCGGAGAGCTCTTCCTGGACCTTCTCAATGCCCTTCTCTTCGTATTTCTGCAGTTCCGAACTGTACTCTTTCTCTATTTCAGATACCCCTGCTGGAATACCGGTTCTTATTCGCCGGGCTTCTTTTGTGGCCTCCTCTACTATTCCCCTGGCGCTATCTTCCGAGGAAAGAAGGGAATTCAATTTAACACTCACCAAGCTCACCACCCTTATCGTGTGAACAGCAACTCGGGAAAGACTCCGCAAGCACTGTGTAAGTTGTGTATATCATTCCATAAACCACTCGAAGTACCGTTCGTAAACAATTACAGCTCAGCTGGTTCTAACGTTCTCCACTAAAAATAGAAGTTTTCAACATTCGTTTGATGTTAGTTAATAGCTACTGCTTAGGCTTGGCTTCCACGCCACTCATGCTACAGTGCCCCTCAAAGAAAACACCCTCCTCAATGGTCAGGGATTTTGTAATGATGTCTCCTTCTATACGGGAACCATTCTGAAGCTCGAGCTGTTTTTCTGCCTTGATCGTACCGTTCACCGTTCCGCCAATAATTGCATGGGTAACGGAAACATCACCTTTTATTCTACCTTCATGACCCACGGTGAGTGTACCGGCAACACTCACTTCTCCCTCCACAAACCCATCAACCCTGAGACCGCCCTGTATTTTTAGAATCCCGTTAATGGTGCTACCGCCACCGATTGTAGAGTTAATAGCACTATACGAATCGTCTCTAGACATAACACTTCCTTCTTCTCTCCGAGCTATTCCCCGGAAACTCCGGCAGTTGCCAGATTTTCTATAACAGAACGAGTATCTCGTATTTCCTGTAACTCCAGTTCAATACTGTCCAGTCTACGATTCAACTCTTTTGCCTGGGCAAGAGAGTCAGAAAGCAAGCTGTTCTTCCTTTGGAACTCTGCAGCTCCCGATACTTCTCCCATCCCCATGGCCAGAACAACTAAAGCCCCGGCAATAACAAGAAGAAGCAAAGTCGCCACCACACGAAAAACCACAAGCTTTCTGCCTGTTATTATCCATTCTCTACTATTACCCGCCGCATCATGTGGTATTATGTTAACAGTAAAGCTTTTATCTCTCATTGAACAAATTGTCTCCCAGCCCCGTGTAGAATACCTGCTAATCTAAAACCGAACTTTTGCAGGGTCAAACCGTTTAAAAAAGCAAAGGTCACAAACTTGAGAGCATTCTTCGGATCTGCTCCTTTTCCAACCCTGCACCGATGGTGGCCATCAACAACAACCTGATCTTATTCCCAGCCATATCTCCTGCGGAGAGAGCTCCCCTGTCAAGAAGATCCATTCCGCCACCGGGATAGGAGTACACCCCAAGAACCCTGCCTTCGTGACATCTGCTTGTTATCACCACAAGAACACCGGTGTCCAAGGCTCTCTGGATCGCATCAGCTGTCTCCGGATGAACATTTCCTCTGCCGAATGCCTCCACGACAATTCCCCTGTAACCGGTTTCAGTAAGAAAATCTATTACATCATGGCCAAACCCGGCAGCGGTGCGCACAAGACCCACTCTTTTTTCAAGAACGAGAGGTCCCGGTGGCAGGTTGAGCCTCCAGATAGGCAGACGGTGATAAATGACCCTGTCGTCATCAACAAAACCCAGGGGTCCGTATCCCGGAGAATCAAAACTGCTGACATTCGAGGTGCAGGTCTTTGTAACCCTGCCTGCTGCATGTATCTCATCATTTAGAACGATCGTTACTCCCAGATTCTCTGTTTCAGTACATGCCACCCGAACAGCGCTTCTGATGTTGCGGGGTCCGTCTACTCCAAGTTCACTACTGCTTCTCATTGCTGCGGTAAAAACCACCGGAAGGCTGCCTTCGAGATGTATGTCCGCCATAAACGCTGTTTCCTCGAGGGTGTCTGTTCCATGGGTGACAACCACTCCATCAAACTCTTTTGATATCTCAAGATCCCTCAGCTCATTTGAGATATCCGCCATGATCTCAGGGGTGATATGGGGGCTGGGCAGACTTAGATACTTTCTCACTGTTATCTCTGTATCCTGGATCGTCTGTATGCTGCCTGTATCTATATTGGCATGGTGGTCTAAATTCAGCCCCCTGCCTGTTTTCAACATTTCTATGGTTCCTCCTGTGGAAAGAACCAGTATTCTTTTCATTTCACTCCTGCTAAAACTAAGAGGGTAGAGCCTTAAGATACCTTTTCAACTCTGCTGGCTTTTCCGAAAATGGTTTTGCGTCCTGCAGGAAACCGCTTCTTGCTCCGTGAACGTCAAGAAGGTACATGAGCTCTGAATCTGTCCCTGCCGCCTGGAGAAGAAGCTGGCTCTCTTCAAGAAGCTGAAGAAGTCCTTCCCTGGCAGGGTCGACGGTCCACCTGAGAATAATTGCGACAGAATCTGCATTGTCTCTATACTTCTTTCGCATGTCCGAACTTATCTCTCCAGCTTCGCTCGCACTGACTATACCGCTGCCATACTTGACTCTTCTAAATACCTCTTGAACCAGTTCCGTTGTTTCTGCAATTTCCATAACAGACTGTGATAATGAGGCTCCCACTCCACTGAAGACCCATGAGTCCATGAGGGCATCGGCAATTCTGGATCTCTCCAGGTCAGAATGAAGGTTCAACAGCGCTTTTTCCACTGTGATAAATAGGTTTGCATAATCACGCATGAACCGGACCTTACCCTCAACACGCTTCTCAAGTGAAAGACGCTCAAGAAGCGCCACTGTAATGATTCTGCTGTCGCTTATACCGTGTATTAACAGGTCAAGTCTTTTTGCAGAATTTCTCTTCCACAGCGGTAAAAGAAAGTTTTTCTCCATAAGGACATACCCATTGTCCGGAGAGCTGGCGAATCGGATACTCTCCTGCAGGGTTGAGAGGAAATCCTCTGCACTGCTATACCCCAGGAATTCAATAGCGCTGGTAGCTGTCTCTGCCATTTCGGTAGCAACCCCGAAAGAGTTCCCGGAAACAAGAACTATTTCTATAGCACAGTTCAGCAGAGGAGGAAATGCCGCCTGCCTCCACGCATGGAAGATGTCCTGCTCCATAAAGCCGTCAACAGTCTCCAGGTATGACACAAGTCCCGGCATAGCTTCTGCGACAGATTCATCACTCCTGAAAAGCTCAAAAAGCGGTATTTCCCCCGAAAGGGCGATGAGACGATTCGTCATGACTCTGTTCCAGTTGAGAGACAACCCTTCTGACCCTGGTATCCCCGCTCTTTCTATCTGTTTCGACAAGTGTCCGGCGATGTTAAGAATTGTCTCCTTTACGGAAGTGCCGGAAGAACCAACAAGCACCGATACAGCACTGTATAGTTTCACTCGTGTTGTGTCTTCTCCGACCTTCAGCTTATTCCATTCTTCGCGTCTGTTGTTCAACCACTTTTCTGAAATGTGAATTGGCAATGGGGGTTTTTGAGATAACCACGCTGCCAGAACAGCAACCAGATCATGAATTATCTCTATGTCCAGTCTCTCAACAAGGTACCTGGCAAAGTCTTCACCAGCAGTCATTCCACCCACACTTCTTGAAAACTCATCTGCTATCTTGAAAAGAAAAACTGGAAGATCTTGTGGCTCTCTACCGAACAGGGAAATAGAATCCGGTAAAATGGAGCCAAAAAACACGTGAGCCGTTCCTCCGGGGTCTACTATTCCCGATGTATTTGCAGAGTTTAATCCTTCCGGTATCAGTTCTTCAAGAAGCCTTTCAATAACTTCTTCGTTGATGGAATCCAGAGTTTCGGGATTGTCAACAAAAGCTCTGAGGATTTTACCAACACCCTTGACAATAAACTCTGAGAACTGAGAGTCCCCTCCTTCTTCCCATACGGCAAGCCTGCTGAATCTATCACATATAGATCGAATTCCAGAAATCAGCTGTTCTGTCCTTCCCGTATCAAATCCCGGTATACCAAGAAGGTCCTTCATCATGTGGTCAACTATTTCTATCCTTCCTCCGGCACGGAAAACCTTTTGAAAAACGTTGCGTTCTGTTTCTCGCAGCTTTTCAACTGCACCTGAAGAGTTGTATCCCCGCACAGCAAAAGCCAGACAATCTTCAAAAACGGGATCCTCTGGGTTTAACTCACCCAGAAGACTGGTAACTACATTTTCAAGATAGCGGTTCCTTATACTGATATCATGCACTTTACACAAATACTCGATTACATTTTCTTCCGTCTCCTGGCTGAAAGAAAGAAGGGTTTCAACCCATTGAGGGGCAAGGCCGGAAAGTGCCCTCTTGCGATCAACCGGTGAAAGCGCATCGATCAACCTGCCTGTTACTCCGATACGGGAGAGAAACTCCCTTTTGTTGCTCTCATCCGAAGCTCTCAATATCAGAGAGCTTGCTGAAAGGATACTGGAAACTGTAACTGCTGTTAATGTGGCCTCATCAAGTTGAATTATTGCCCAGCGGCAAAGGGAATTATCCATCTCTGTCAGTGCTCTATGAAAAGCCTTCAGGGCCGATCTGTCAGTTAGTGTACTTCCTGGGATTATCCTGGAAACAATGGCAGAGAATCTTATGATGTTTGATGGAGAGAGCCTCTTCTTCCTGTTCGTGTCAACAACAAGATCGTGAAGAAACGCCATGGATTCCCCGCTTAGCTCCCCATCGTTAACCCTGAGGAACCTAAGAAGTTTGGGCATGGTAATACCACCGGGAGTACTGTCAAGAAAGGCTACTATAGAGTAACCAACTTCTGACTGGTTTCTCTGGGTTAACCTGTGATCCACAATCTCCGCAACGAAATCTTCTCTGATCTGACAATCTATCAGTGGTCCCAGGTTGGGGTAAACAGAGAAAAAAACATCTATTTCCTTCTTTGAAGACGACCTGAAAATACTCCTAGCCTTGCGTATTCTTTCTTTCGTCAGGAAGGAGTCAAGCCCTTTGGTTACTTCTATTCCCCGGAGAATTCCCGCCAGCAAACGAATGGAGCTCATGGGGATAAGGGCACTGCGCAACCTTCCTGCTATCAGGCTTCCCTTCCTGGTAACAAAAGCCCACATGTGGAAATGATCTTCCTTGTCCAGCAACCAGCCCGTTTCCATGGTAAAGTCTAGAACAGAAGATGCTTCCTCCCTGCTTAAATCCAGGCGCTTTGTTAAAAGAAGAAAGTTCTTCACTGCGATCAGGGCTCTTTCGCCACCGGAGGCAACCCTGAGGCAAACAGATGCAAATCTATCTGAATACCTGTCCGCAATTTGAAAAAGAAGCTCAATTTTCGAGTCTTTGTCTTCGTGAAATACCGCCAGCACCTTGAACCAGCAAGCCAGCGTATCGGGCAGGTCCATATGAAAATCTTTTTTCTCATGAAGATCAGCCAGTTTGAAAAAACTGCAGATCGCCTGTACCTTTATCTCAGGAATGAGGTTGTGACACACGGTGAACCACTTTATTGCAAGCTCATCATCAAAGTTCTCTGTGACAGATAATTGAGACATCTGGCTGTAAAGCTTTTCGGCGTCACCTCTCTTCATTGTTGAAATAAGAGAGGCAAGAGCAGGAACGGAAAGACCAAGCCTGGAGGACACCTCCAGCCTCTTTACGGAAGCAGTCAGTTTTGGTACTCTTTTTATTTTCACCTGGCCGGGATCGGGAAAGTACGGCACATTCACGTAAGGTACCTGTATTGCCAGGTCAATCTGCTTTTCCTTCAGCCAGGCTTTTATGCGCCTGTCAAGCTCTTCCTGTGAGGGCATCAGTTCTCTTCTCCGTGGGTTCCTTCCTCTGTTTCCATCTCTTCCTCTTCCAGCAATTCTGCTGGAAGCAATGCAACATCGGAAACAGTATCTTTCTCGTATAGATTCATAAGACGAACGCCTTTTGTGGCTCTTCCTATCATTCTTACATCGTCACCTTTGAATCTTATCACCATACCTGAAACTGTCACCAGAAGAATCTCATCTCCTGGAGACGGTGAGGAAATAGTTACCACATCACCGTTTCTTTCATCCGTGATGATGTTGATAACACCACTACCCCCACGGTGGGTCCTCCTGTATTCTGAAACAGGAGTCTTCTTGCCATACCCATTCTCCGTAACAGACATGATAACATCGTCGTCGGACACGGTGACAAGCCCTATTATTCTGTCATTATTCTTCAGCCGCATGCCTGAGACTCCCATGGTGTCCCGTCCCTGAACTCTAATTTCCTTTTCCGGGAACTTAATAGCCTTGCCTGAAGAGCTGGCCAGAATAACATTTGACTCGCCGTCGGTCATTATTGCCTGTACAAGCTCTGCATTCTCCATGAGCTTGATCGCTTTTATCCCGTTTTTTCTAGGGTGACTGTACATGTCAAGAGAGCTCTTTTTTACTCTTCCGTCGTTGGTTACCATGACAATGAATCTGTCCCCTGTGAAGTCTTTTACGCACACTCTAGCCACAGGGCGCTCATCGGGAAGAAGTTGAAGAAGGTTGATGATAGCCTTTCCACGGCTGTTTCTACCTGCCTCTGGGATCCTCCACACCTTCAACCAGTGGCATCTGCCCATGTTTGTAAAGAAGAGAATGTATGCATGGTTGGTGGCGGTGAAAACCTGCTCAAGAAAGTCTTCGTCCCTGGTTGTAACTCCTGTTTTTCCCCGGCCACCCCTGGACTGACTTCTCCACGTATCCACTGGCAGTCTCTTGATGTAACCCCTGTGGGAAACAACAAGAACCATAGGGTCGTCCGGGATCATATCTTCCATCTCTATTCCGTCAGGCGTCCAGGGCACGATCTCGGTTCTTCTCTCCTCGCCATACTTTTCCGCTACTTCTCTGAGCTCATCTACAACTATTTCCATCCTTATGTGTCTGTTTTCCAGGATCTCTTTTAGTCTTGATATAAGAACTTCAAGAGCAGCAAGTTCTTCTTCAAGGGACTTTCTGTCCAGTGCCGTAAGTTTGCCAAGGCGCATTTCCATGATTGCCTGGGTCTGTTTTTCAGAAAAGTCAAAAACTTCCATGAGGTTTTCTTTTGCTTCGCTCTGACTGGAAGCTGCCTTTATTATTCGGATCACCTCATCTATATTGTCCTGAGCCTTTATCAATCCTCTAAGGATGTGTGCCCTTGCTTCAGCTTTCTTGTACTCAAACTGGCTTCTTCTGTTTATGACCACATGGCGGTGGTCAATAAAGAAAGTGAGCATCTCTCTGAGGTTGAGTCTTCTCGGGATCTTGTCAACAAGAGCAATAAGGTTTGCCCCGAATGTTGTTTCAAGCGTTGTGTGTTTAAACAATTGATTTAGGACAACTTCCTCAATTGCATCGCGCTTAAGAACTATTACTATCCGCATACCGTCTCTGTCGGATTCATCCCGAAGGTCCGCTATACCGGTAATTCTTTTGTCTTTTACCAGGTCTGCTATGGACTTGATCAATCTGGCTTTGTTAACCATATAGGGCAACTCGTGCACGATAATACAAGCTCGTCCGTTTACCTCTTCAGATACAACCTTGCTCCTGACAATAATTCTCCCGCGACCTGCCTTATAGGCGTTTCTGACGCCGCCCAGCCCCATGATAACGCCACCGGTGGGGAAATCAGGCGCTTGAACAATGGTCATTATTTCTTCATCGGACACTTCCGGGTCCTGGATCAGCCTAATACAGGCATCAACTATTTCCTGAAGATTGTGGGGAGGAATGTTTGTGGCCATTCCAACGGCAATACCAGAGGAGCCATTTACGAGAAGGTTTGGGATGCCCGATGGCAGGACAACAGGCTCCTGCAATCTCTGATCGAAGTTCGGCTCAAAATCTACTGTTTCCTTCTCTATATCAGAAAGCATTTCCTCGCCAATGCGAGCCATACGAGCTTCTGTATACCTGTATGCTGCTGCAGGATCGCCATCAACCGATCCGAAGTTACCCTGACCCTGAACCAGTGGGTGTCTCAATGAAAAGTCCTGAGCCATCCGAACCATGGCATCATAAACGGAACCATCACCATGAGGGTGGTATTTTCCAAGAACGTCACCCACCACCGTGGCCGACTTCCTGTAAGGTCTCTGGTGTGTAAGTTTCTGTTCATACATGCTGTAAAGAATTCTTCTGTGAACCGGTTTCAGCCCATCCCGTACGTCAGGGAGAGCTCTCCCCACAAGAACACTCATGGAGTACTCAATGTAGGAGTTCTTCATCTCATCTTCCAGTTGGATGAACGGAGTCTTTTCTCTGTGCTGCTGTCCCTTTGAATCAGTAGTCAAGATTCTTCACCTCCGCCGCGTGTTCTTCAATGAAAAGCCTGCGAGGCTCTACTTCATCTCCCATGAGAATAGTGAAGATCCTGTCTGCTTCCACAGCATCATCCATTCTAACTTTTAGCATCAACCTGTTTTCCGGATCCATCGTTGTTGTCCATAACTGTTCAGGATTCATCTCCCCAAGGCCCTTGAAACGCTGAATTGACACTTTTTGAGAACCGGTTTCCTCCTCTATTACCCTGTCGCGTTCACTCTCTGAAAAAACATAGCGCTCTTTCTTTCCCCACTTAAGCCTGAAAAGAGGCGGCTGTGCTATGTAGATGTTACCCTCTATGATCAGCCTGGGCATGTATCGGAAGAAAAAGGTTAAAAGCAGTGTTCTTATGTGAGCACCGTCCACATCAGCATCGGTCATAATTACTATTTTTCCGTAACGCAGTTTTTCAATATCAAAGTCTTCTTCACCGATCCCTGTGCCAGTAGCGGTGACAAGGGTTCTTATCTCCGTGTTGTTCAGTATTTTATGAAGAGGAGCCTTTTCCACGTTCAGAATTTTTCCCCGGAGTGGCAGTATCGCCTGGAAGTACCTGTTTCTTCCCTGCTTTGCACTTCCTCCTGCAGAATCTCCCTCAACAAGAAAAAGTTCTGCTTCTTCTGGATTCCTCACCGTACAATCTGCAAGCTTTCCAGGCAGCGAAGCTGTTTCAAGGGCACTTTTTCTTCTTGTCAGCTCTCTGGCTTTTCTTGCTGCCTGTCTGGCTGCACTGGTATCAATGCACTTCTGGATTATTTTTCTTGCGGTGGCGGGGTTTTCCTCAAAAAATTGTTCGAGGCCGGAGTAGACCATTGTTTCAGTAACACCCTTTACTTCTCTGTTGCCAAGCCTTGTTTTTGTCTGGCCTTCAAATTGAGGGTTCGATATCTTGATACTGATAACGGCGGAAAGGCCTTCACGAACATCGTTTCCGGAGAAGGTCTGACCCGTCTTTTTAAACATGTTGTTCTTTGAGGCATAGTCATTAAGACATCTGGTTAAAGCGGACCTGAACCCTGTCATATGAGTTCCGCCGTCAACCGTGTTTATGTTGTTCGCAAAACTGAACACATCCTCCTGATAACCGGAGTTGTACTGGATTGCAACATCCGTAAGAACGAAGGAACCGTCTTCAAGCTTTCCCTCCTTTGTAAGCTGGATAGGAGGATCGTGAAGTGGGTGTTTGTTTTCATTCAGAAAGCTTACGAAAGAGGTTATACCGCCATCGTACTGGAATATTCTGCTTTTCCCCTCTTCTGTTCTGGTATCAACAATGGATATTCTTAATCCGCTGTTGAGAAAAGCAAGTTCTCTAAGTCTTTTTGCAAGAATATCAAAACTGTATTCTGTAGTTTCAAATATCTCTGTGTCTGGAAGAAAACGAATAGTTGTGCCGGTTTCTTTGCCCTTGCGAGGCTCTTCCTTCAGTGGAGCCCGGGGGATTCCCCTGGAGTATTTCTGTGTACACAGACTCTTTTCTTTTCTTACCTCCACATAAAGGGAGCTGGAAAGAGCGTTAACAACACTTACTCCCACGCCGTGAAGCCCTCCGGAAACCTTGTATGAGCTGTCGTCGAACTTTCCCCCGGCATGAAGGGTTGTCATAACCACCTGCAGAGCTGATACACCCATTTTGGGGTGCGTTTCTGTTGGTATTCCTCTTCCGTTATCAGAGACAGATACGCTTCCATCTTTCTCGAGAACAACATTAATTAAGTTGCAGTAACCCCCTTGAGCTTCATCAACGCTGTTGTCCACAACCTCGTAAACAAGGTGATGAAGACCTGCGGAGGAAGTAGAGCCTATATACATCGAAGGTCTTTTACGCACCGCTTCGAGACCTTCAAGAATTTGTATTGATTCCGCTCCATAAACAGATGTAACTTTGTCGGTCAAAATATTACCTTTCTCCATCGGTTGTCGGTCGAAGAGTTATCCTCAAAAAAACGAAGAGCTCTGCTCCTGCCGACTCATTCAAGGTATTTATTATTCTGCTGCTACTGTATCTTAACTCCATCGCCGCTGCTGGATTAAATGCCCTAACATTCACAGTGGATTCTGAAAAGCCCTCAAGAGAACACATTTCAGAAATCTTTTCGCCAACGGCACCGTTCCACGCCTCCAGCGCTCTGTTCCTGGAAGAGACCTTATCAAGCTCGTGACGAGACCATAGTTTCTCTACCAGGCTGCGAACACTTTCCATTTAAGTTCGCGTCTGTGTCAAACAGATTCCGGAAGTCTTACAGGCATAACAAGGGTCAGGTAGTCTGTTCCCGCTTCCTGTTCCTCTTCCGTAATAATCACAGCCGTACCGCTGTCATGAAGGTGAAAAAGAACCATTTCACTCTTCATGTTTCGAAGAATGTCAACGATCAGGTTACCGTTAAAAGCAATTTGAAGGGGATCGTTGTTGTAATCTGCTTCTATCTCTTCCCTTGCTTCCCCGGCATCAGTGTTCTCTGCGTGAAGAATTATCTTGTTGTGTTCTACTGTGAACATGATCTGATGGGTTGCTGGATTAGCAATGATTCGCATTCTCTTGAGCGCCCCCAGAAGATCTTCACGAGCGATCTTGAGAACATCTGTATTGTTCTGAGGAATGACCTTTTCGTACGGAGGATATGGTCCTTCGATCATTCTGCTGTAAATGCTGGTGTTTTCAATATGAAAACTTATCTGCGATCCCAGCGAAGACATGTAGACCGGTTCTTCCGACACTGTCTTCATGAGTAGACTAAGCGCTTTGGGGGCAAGAATAGCTTCTATCTCTGAGTCTCTCTTAAGTTCTGTCATTTTCACCTTGGCAAGCCTGTGGCCGTCTGTGGCCACAACTTCAAGGCTTTCCTTGCTCAATTTCCACAACAGACCTGTAAGAGAAGCCCTCATTTCGCTGGCGCCGGCAACGGCATAAGAGGTCTTTTTTATCACTTCTTTAACAAGCTCCAGGGGAAGGCTGATTCTGTCCTTTTCTGATACCGAAGAAGGAAGAGAAGGATAACTGTCTCTACTGCTGCTGGGTAATGTAAACGAACTTTTTTTACAGCTTATGGTTGTTCGAGAACCGCTGGTGCTGATGCTGATGTCTTCTCCTGAAAACTCGCGAACGATCTCAAGAAGTTTCTTTCCCGGCAAGGCAACGGCTCCCTGGGTGGAAATAGTGGCTGGAATCAGCGTGATAACCGTTGTGTCCAGGTCTGTCGCAGCAAGTTTAAGTTGATCCCCTGTAGTTTCCATCAGGATATTTGACAACGAGGGAAGACTTGTTTTTGGAGGAAGAGCAGAAGCAACAGCATTCAGGCCGTTTAAAAGAGTCTTGTGGTCAACAAGTAATTTCACCATGTGAAGCCCTCCACGGATTCAGTATAAATAAATCTTAAAACACAAAAAACAATTGTAATAATTATAGCACAGAAGAGGTGCAAAAGTAACCCTTTGTTGTGCAGAGAAGGCAGAAGCCCTGTTGAAAAGATGTTGAAAAGAGAATAACGAAACGATAGATATCAACAACAGAAAAAAACAATGAAGAAATGAACAAACACTAACCAAGAAGAGAGTTCTTTATATCAAGTATGTTTCTTTTAAAAGAACCGCTGTCTTCCATCATGAGTTTAATCCTTTTGATGGCATTAAGAACCGTGGAATGATCCCGTTCAAAGAAATCACCGATTTCCTCCAGGGAGAGGTCGGTCAGCTCTCTTATGAGTAACATGGAAACCTGTCTGGGAACGAGAATATCTCTCTTTCTTTTTTTGCCTTTAAGTGCGCCGGGGTTTACCGAAAAGGATTCAGCTACTGCAGAGGTAATTGAGGAAGCATTGAGCCTTCTTGAAGAAGCTCCAAGATACTCCGTTATTATACCACGAACGTTGTCTATGTCCGGGACCAGGTTCTGTATGCGAATGTTTGCGGCAATCAGGTTAACCGCTCCCTCCAGTTGTCTGACGTTAGAGGTAACGGTTTCTGCAAGATAGAACAAAACCTTTTCATCGAGCTGTAGGTTTTCATCCTTTAACTTCTGGTTCAGTATGGCAACTCGCGTCTCCAGAAGAGGAGGGTCTATTTTTACTATCATCCCGGACTGAAATCTTGATATAAGTCTTTCTTCAACTTCTTTGATCTCGTGGGGGGGTCTGTCTGAAGTAATAACGATCTGTCTTCCGCGAAGGTAGAGGTCGTTGAAGATCTGAAAGAAAATATCTTGGGAACCTTCTTTTTTTGAGAAAAACTGAATGTCATCAAGAATAAGATAGTGAGAGTTTCTGAACTGGTTTTTAAAGTTTTCCACTGCCTTGAACTTGTTCTTGTTTGGATCCATAGCTGCAATGTAGTTTGTAACAAACTGTTCGGTAGAGATGTAGAGAAAGGTCTTATCCCGGCGGTGATGCTTAACGTGGTGGGCAATTGCCTGAATGAGGTGTGTCTTACCTAGGCCGACACCACCGTAAATGAAGAGTGGATTTGAAGAAGAATGACCCATCTGATACGCCACGGAGAACGCAGTGGCAAAAGCTATTCTGTTGTTCGGTCCTTGAACAAACCGGTCAAAGACATAACCGGGCTTAAGAAAGTTTGAAAAAAACTCATTTCTTGAAGAGTTTACTACTCCAAGGGAGAGGGTTTCCGGTACATGGGTGAAAACAACAGACACATCGGGGTCACCTGTTACCTCTCGAAGAAGCTCTTCAAGGTTATTCTTGTAGTTGTGAGTAACAAAGTTCGCCCTGATCTCTGAATCAAGACCGATGGTGAAGACCCCGTCGCTGAAAGAACGAAATGAGGCAGTGGATAACCATGAATTGTACTTTTCCGAACCCATCAGATCTTTTGCCCTGGCAAGACAAAGATCAAAAACATCCTCTGGCAAGAAACCCATAGGGAATTCTCCGATTCGCACATTGTAAGGCAAAGAAAAACGGGTAAACCACAAAAACCCGGAAGAGCCACATAATATTGAATTGCTCGCAAAAAGCAAGACCGGGGAAAACGGGTATGGCAGAACTTGACAACAGGACAGCATTTAGATAGCTTTGCGCTTCCTGAAGAGTGAACCAGTACAACTACCTGTGGACATTTATATCAGTGTTCGTTGAACGGAATACAAGAGGAAGATAATGAAAAGAACATTTCAACCAAGCAATATATCCCGAAAAAGGCGTCATGGTTTCAGAGCGCGCATGGCAACCAGGGGCGGGAGAAAAGTAATAAACGCAAGAAGGCGCAAGGGACGCAAGCGTCTTATTCCGTAGTCTTGAAAAAGAACTGTCTTACTCGCATTAAGTATGGCTGGCAGTTCAGAAAGCTCTTTAGACAAGGATCCTATTTCAAAGGCAATGTTTTGAGAGCAAGGTATCGTAAGAATACCCTGGGCCGAATACGCCTGGGGTTTTCTGTATCTGCCAAGAGGGGCAATGCTGTGGAGAGAAATCTCTTCAAGAGGAGGCTTAGACAGTTTTCAGTGGAAAAAGTGGTGAGAAGTGGATTTGATGCTGTTATTTTCCCAACGGTTCAACTGCAGAAAGCAAGTTGGAGTATTATGCTGGCGGATATGGAAAGACTGGTAAGACAGGCAGAAAAGAAGCTGAAATGAAGCGTATTCTCATTGCCATTATTAAGTTCTACAGAAGGGTTGTTTCGCCCTTTCTTCCCCCCAGTTGTATATATACCCCCACGTGTAGCGCTTACGCAGAGGAGGCGCTGAGAAAGTACGGAGCTTTCAGGGGATCAGGTTTAGCTATAAATAGAATTCTCAGGTGCCACCCGTGGCACAAAGGGGGGTATGACCCCGTACCGGAGGTGGAAAAAGATGAGTGACCAGTCGCGGCTGTTTCTTGCTGCTGTTCTTATGTTGGGAGTTTTGCTGATAAGCTGGTTCGTTACAGGAAAGGGCAACTCTCCGCAAACTGCAGATAACACAGTAACAGCACAGCAGATAGAGCAACTGTCACCTGCGGTGTCCCTGGAAGAAACAGAGACTGAAGATCTGCAGGTCAACGCAGATCCTGATTCTATACCGGCTCAGAACGATGTGGATGTTCAGAGCCCTGTTCTTCCTGATAGAACGATAACGGTAATCATCCAGGGAGAAAAAACAGGAGAGCCCATAGTTGTTGCCCGCTTGAGCAGTAAAGGAGGATCCGTAGAGTCATGGTTGCTTCAGAACTATGAAGATCACCCTGATCAGAATCTGGATCAGCTTGTTAACCTGGCAGAAGAATCATGGCTTGTATCAAGGGTACAGGACGGCGTGCCCTTAGAGTTCGAGTACAGCGGTTCTGACACCGTCATTGTCGGAGAACAGGGTGCAGCAGTTACATTTGTTTCCGGAACTGCAACAAAGACATACACCTTTACCCGTGGTTTTTACGGGTTTACTCTTGAGAAGACAGGGTTGGACATTACCTCCACAATCGAGCCAGGTTCCATTCCTGTTACAGAAGTACAAACCACAACAAAAGGGTATTTTTCCGCTTCGTGGTATACAAATTCCCACAACAAAGAGAACTCTGAAAAGATCGAGGGGCTGGAGCCAACAGGGAATGTCGCCTGGATAGCAGTCAGCAACAAGTACTTTACAGTTATTCTAATGCCGGAGACCATGGAGAGAGCCGATGGTTACATAGCTCCAGGTGAAGGTGGTTCTCCATTGGTTGCACTGGACGATACCAGGTTGACAGTATACGCTGGACCTAAGTCTTATAGCGTGCTAAGTAGTCTGGGTAGATCGACAACAGATATGATTGATTTTGGATGGCCAATAATAAGATGGATAGGAAAACTCATCTTCTTTTTCCTTACATCTGCACTCTCTTTCGTGAGCAACTGGGGAGTACGGATCATTATTCTGGCGCTTACGCTGAAAATTCTTCTCTCCCCTCTCACCACAAAGAGTTATGTCTCTATGCAGAAGATGCAGAAGATCCAACCGGCCATGCAGGAGATACAGAAGAAGTATGCGAAGGATCCTAAGCAGCAGCAGGCAGAAATGCAGAAACTCTACAAGGAAAAAGGGGTTAACCCTATTGGTGGATGTCTTCCAATGCTGCTCCAGATGCCTGTTTTCTTTGCGATGTACAGAGTTCTGGCCAACATGGTCGAGCTTCGCGGAGCGGGTTTTCTTTTGTGGATCAACGATCTGTCAAGACCCGAGATACTGATACAATTTCAAACCAAGATTCTTGGACTTGAGGGTATTGGTCTCATGGCAGTACTCCTTGGAGTGATAATGTTCCTTCAGCAGAAGCTTACGGGATCCAGTGGTGCTGGTGCAGCGGCACAGCAGCAGAAAATGATGATGTATATGATGCCAATATTCATGACCTTTTTGTTCATGAGATTTGCTTCTGGACTCACACTGTACTGGCTGATCTTTAATATCCTTACACTGGTGCACCAGGAGCTCATTAAAAAGAAGCTCACATCTGATCAGGCAGAGGCAGATGGAACAGCAAAATGACCTTATAGCGGCAATAGCTACCCCTGAAGCCATATCAGCGTTATCCATAGTGAGGCTCTCTGGAAAGGGAGCCTCTGCAACAGTGGAAAAGCTGATGAACCTGAAAGAGGGAAGGCTTACCGGTAGAAAACGCGCAGTGGGAGATTTGTCCGGTATAGACTACCTTGTGGCGATATCATGGCCCAGAGGAAAAAGCTATACAGGCGAGGAGATGGTTGACCTTATCTGCCACGGTTTTCCGGGAACCGCTAGAAAGATACTCGAGGAGCTGGAGAGAAGCGGGGCAAGGCTTGCAGTTGCAGGAGAGTTTACGAGAAGAGCATGGATGAACGGAAGACTGACCAGTCTTGACGTCCTAACCCTTTCTGCTGAATACAGGGAGGGAAAAAATACAGAGACGAACAGTGATCTTGCAGCAGAGCTTGCAGAGCTCACAAGTGAGATCGAAGCGCTTATAGAATTCAGCGAGGACCATGGGGTTTCCGGGGAACAGGAGATCGGATCTCTTTTAAAAAGGGCACTGGCTAAAACAGGCACACTGACAGACAGAGTGAAAAGTGCTGAGATCCTTCCCTGTGCCTTCCTCATGGGCCCGGTGAACAGCGGGAAATCAACACTGTTCAACAAGCTTAACGGTCGGGAAACAGTAGTGGTGTCCGGTTTACCGGGAACGACAAGAGACGGGGCAACAAGGACAATCTCCCTTTCCGGAAGGAGGGTGGAGATATCAGACACTGCCGGGTGCGGGGGGCAGGAGTTGGACAGTATAGCCCTTGAGCTGACATTCGGAGCTCTGAGTAGTGGAGACAGGATCGTATGGATGGATCCGGATTGTGAGCCACCTTCCCTGGGCACTGAGGACAAGGGTAGCTATGAGATCCTCAAGGTCTGTTCCCTTGTGGATAAAAGAGAGACAGATGTAAAGACAGGGTGGCTTCCACTTTCTTCTATTACAGAACAGGGAGTGGAAGAGGTTATTCAATTCATAACCGCTACAGAAAAAGGCAGCCCCTCCTGGCGACTGGAGAGAATGGCAAACCTTCTCAGGGATGCTATTCTTGCCGCAGAGAACAAAGACGTTGCTCTTGCCGCAGAGATAGTTGCAGAGGTCCTCAGGGAGACACAAAAGCCCGAAAGAGCAGGAGATGCTGTGGAAAGAGCCCTTGAAAGGTTTTGTGTGGGTAAGTGAGCAAAGAATACCAGGTTGTAGTTATTGGAGGAGGGCACGCAGGTGTAGAGGCGGCGGCAGCTTCAGCGAACGTTGGTTGTAGGACTGTTCTTATCACACCTGACAGGCAAAAAATATCACTGATGTCGTGCAACCCGGCCATAGGCGGAATTGCCAAAGGTACTTTAGTTCGTGAGATAGATGGACTTGGCGGTGTGTCTGCTGAATCTGCGGACAGAACAGCACTACAGTTCAGAATGCTTAACATGAAAAAAGGACCTGCCGTATGGGGTCCACGGGTTCAATCGGACGTTGCTGAATATTGCAGAGTGCAGACAGAGAGTTTGTCCAGGGTCGGGGTGGAGATCGCAGAAGGTCTGGTTGTAAAACTCCTGGGACCAAGCAGTAGAATTGAGGGCGTTCTTTTAAGCAGTGGGACTGTTATCAAGGGCGAGGCTTTTGTTATTGCAACAGGAACTTTCCTGAACGGGATGCTTCACAGAGGAACAGCTGCCTGGCCAGGAGGCAGGCGTGGAGACATCTCCGCCATTTCGCTGGAAAAAGATATCAGAGAAAGAATGTTTCACGTGAAACGGTTCAAGACAGGAACATCGCCACGCGTTGTAAGAAGCTCAATTGACAGCTCGGTCCTGGAAAAGCAGATCTTTCATGAAATAGGCTTCAGATTCAGCTGGGGATCAAAAGAGGCTGTTCAGAACATAGAACCATGCTGGCTGACCAGAACTACAGCGAGAACAGAGAGAATTGTCAAAGACAGTCTTAAGCACTCACCGCTGTATTCAGGAAGGATCAAAGGAAAAGGGCCTCGGTATTGTCCGAGTTTTGAGGACAAGGTAACAAAATTCCCTGAAAGAACAGGCCACCCCATACACCTTGAACCCATGGGTAGAAACTCAAGGATCATGTATCTGAACGGGCTTTCTACGAGCATGCCGGAGGATATACAGGACAGAATAGTGAGATCTCTGCCTGGATTTGAAAAGGCTGTTATCTCCGCATACGGATATTCCGTCGAGTACTCCTGTTTCGAAACGGGAGAGTTTGACAGAACTTTAAGGTTGAGAGGTTCAGAGAATCTTTATGTTGCAGGGCAGATACTGGGAACATCCGGTTATGAAGAAGCTGCCGCAACAGGTTTGCTTGCAGGGGCAAACGCTGCAGGAAGGCTTTGCGGAAAGAGAGAAACAACGCCTAAGAGGATGGACAGTTATCTCGGGGTTATGGTAGATGATCTTGTAAGCAGAGGAACAGATGAGCCTTATAGACTGTTTTCAAGCAGATCTGAGAACAGATTGAACTTGAGGCAGGATAATGCAGACAGAAGAGTTTTTTCTCTTGCAGGCAGCCTGGGCACCCTTTCAAAGAAAAAGACAGAAGACTACGCAGGGCGTCAAAATGAGTACAACTCCATTAGAAAACAGATCTACACAAAGAGAGCTCAGGGTAAGTCTATCATTGATCTCTGCAGGCGCCCGGAAAATACAGTTGAAGATATAGGGGGTTCCCTGGGGTTGGATTACACGGACATAAACACCAGAGAAATACTAACAACAGTTGTTCTGGACATAAAGTATGAAGGATATGTAAAACGCGCTGAAAAAAGACACGAGGCCAGGAAGAGATACGGAGAAGTGTCACTTTCCTTTATCGAGGATTTCCAGCTGGTGGATACAATAACTATTGAGGCCAGGGAGGCGCTGAACATAAGAAGACCAAAGACAATGGCAGAGGCGGAAGCTATCCCGGCAGTGAGACAGGCCGACATGGACGCACTTATGCTATACTTAATGAAGGAGAGTGTTTCACGTGAAACATGATTTCCTGCCGTCTTATCATGAAGCAGCAGAGCAGTGCTCTATCCTGGGTGCTGACCTCTCTCTGGAATCTTACACAGGAATGGGAGTTTTTCTTGATATTCTTTCTGAGAGCGCAGGCAAAACAAACCTGGTGGGTCCCATGGAGATCGAAAGGCTGTGGACCAGGCATGTACTGGAATCTGTTGCTTTCATTCCCTTTCTGAATGATCAGCCAATTATTGATGTGGGAACCGGGGCAGGGTTTCCCGGAATGGTACTCTCCTTCTTCGGCTACAATGTAACAATGATAGAGTCACGGAGGAAGAAATGTGCTTTCCTGGAAACGGCAGCAAGACTATGCGGAGTTTCATGCAGAGTGGTTAACGGCAGGGTGGAAGATGAAGGTCCTTTTCCGCAAGGAAGCCTGTTCACATCAAGGGCAGTTAAGGGTCCGTCAAAGATGGTTGAACTTATCTCGCCGTCTGTGCCTGGGGGGTTCACTCTGATAACGAGGGTATCCACAAAAAGCGAAAACTCTTCCCGCACATTGTTCTCGGAAGAACTGCCGGTACCGCCGCTTGACCGAAAGGGGTTTATTCTGCAGTATCGACACCCTGTTAACCAAAAATTGAGACAACCGGAAAGGTGACCGAATGACCAGAATCCTTGCTGTTGCAAATCAGAAGGGTGGGGTTGGAAAAACAACTACTGTCATCAATCTGGGAGCAAGTATAGCTGTCCACGATAAAGAAGTCCTGGTCATTGATCTTGACCCTCAGGCGAATACAACCAGTGGTCTTGGTCACCGCGAAGCCGAAGACTTTGGCATACACAACTTTATCGCAGGTGTACACCAGTTGAAGGAGTGTACGGTAAACACTGAAATAGAGGGTCTTTACCTTGTGCCAGGGTCAAGACATCTTGCTGGTACAGAGATAGAACTGGCTTCCCAGGAGGGAAGAGAATTCTTTCTTGCCAGAGCTCTCTCCTCTTCCAGCCTGTCAAAGTACGATTATGTTCTTATAGACTGCCCGCCGTCGCTGGGACTGCTGACAATTAATGCTCTTGTCGCTGCCCATGGTGTGATAATCACAGTACAAAGCGAGTATTACGCTCTCGAGGGGCTGTCGCATTTAATGGAGACAATTAAACGGATTAAAGCGCACTGGAACAGATCTCTTGCTATTTTCGGAGTTGTTCTTACCATGTACGACAAGAGGCTGAAACTCAGCAGGGAGGTAGAGGGAGAGGCAGACAAATATCTTGGGGAAATGCTCTTTCGAACCCGTATTCCCAGAAATGTTCGCCTGAGTGAAGCTCCCAGCTATGGAAAACCTGTCATTCTTTACGATGCCTTTTCCACCGGAGCAAAAAGCTATATGAGTCTTGCAAGGGAGGTGATGGCAAGGTGAAGAGAAAGAAAGTGCTTGGCAGGGGTCTTGAATCCCTTCTTCCAGCTATGGATGAGACGCTTTCAAAGAATGGCATTCCCGCTGAAATTCCTGTGGAGGAAATTGACCCGAACCCGTTCCAACCGAGAATCGACTGGGATGATACAGAGCTTTCATCCCTTACTATATCAATTCAACAGCAGGGGATCCTGCAGCCTGTTGTTCTGAGGAACATGGGAAAGCGGTATCAGCTGATAGCCGGGGAGAGAAGGCTTAGGGCGGCGATACTGGCTGGGCTGAAAACCGTTCCTGCTTTCATAAGAGAAGCTGATGACAAGCAGATGATGGTTCTTGCCCTTCTTGAGAACATACAAAGACAAGATCTGAACCCCATGGAAAAAGCGGAGGCTTTCAGCAGATCTTGTAATGAATTCAGTATGACACAGGAAGAACTTGGTCGACAGGTGGGAATCAGTCGGTCAGCGGTGGCGAATTTTCAGAGACTTATGGAGTTACCCGATCCTGTGAAGTTGATGGTCAGATCTGGAAAGCTGTCTATGGGACATGGAAGGGCTCTCCTGGGACTGCCTGATCAGGAAGCGATGATAAGAATAGCAAAACTCAGTGTCAACAGAAGATACAGCGTAAGAAATCTTGAAGATGCCGTGAGGAAAGCCACTGGCAGAGGAAGAAAAAGAAAGCGACAGCCAGCGGTTCCTCCAGAGATCAAACGGCTTGAAACAGAACTTCAGAGAACTCTCGGAACCCGTGTATATCTAAAAGATTTCGGAGGATCAGGCAGGCTGGAGATAGAATACAGCTCCCTGGACGAACTCGATAGAATTCTTATTATAATAAGGGGTCGAGTTGTCTCGGTGTAAACCGAAGACGAAAATCAATAACGGAGGTTTTTTATGGCTTATAAGATTAACGATACCTGCATCAGTTGTGGTGCCTGCCAGGGAGAGTGCCCTGTCGACTGCATCAAAGAGGGAACTCCTTACGTGATCGATGCTGCTGCCTGTATTGACTGCGGTGCCTGCGCGGCAGTTTGCCCGGTAGGCTCAATCGAAGCACCGTAGCGTTAACGTTATAATTTTAAAGTGCAACCGCACAGGTTAATTAAATAACCTGTGCGGTTACATGTTTTTTACAAGAAAGGTGTACAGCTGGAATAGCTGTTCAACCATGATCCTGGCTGAAAAAGGAGCCAGGTCCTGATCTACGGTTGAAAGCATTTTCTCCCTCAGTTCAGTTGAGGCAAGTAGTTTTCCCACGCCATCTGCAAGGCAGTTGATGTCCCCATGCGCGCAGAGAAAGCCATTTTTTAAACCATTTATCAGCTCTGCAATTCCCCCCACATCTGTGGCAACAACAGGTATTTTCACAGCAAGAGCCTCCAGCATTGCCCTGGGCAATCCTTCACTTCTTGATGTGAGAAGAAAAACATCAAACGCTGGAAGTATTTCAGCTACATCTTTTCTGCTCCCCAGCATGACAAAATTATCCTTCATTTCTCTTTCAGATATGTACTGTTCCATATAGTTGTGAAGTGGTCCGTCTCCTACTATCACGAATTTAACATTCGGAAAAGACTCTTTGACCTTTTCAGCTACGTCCACAATAGCCTCAGGATGCTTCTGTGAGGCGAGTCTGATAACAGTTCCCACTACAGGATCGTTTGGAGGCAGGCCAATTCGCACTCTCGCAGCGGTACCATTGCCCCGTTGAGCAAAAAAGGCTTCAAATTCAACACCGCTTCTTATCAACTGGTAATCCTCAGGTTTACCTATGCCCCAGTTAACACCTTTTTTTATATCGTGAGGGCTTACAACAATGTTAGAATCTGCAAGCTTGTAGCCTACCTTTTCCAGCAGGGAATAGAAAGCTTTCTGAAAAATAGGCATGGTTTCAAAGAACGACCATCCGTGAACAGTCTGTACTATCTTGACAGGAGTTCGGGCACATGCCGCAGCAAGTCGGCCAAGAAACTTGGCTTTCGAGCCGTGGGTGTGGACAATAGAAAAGCTGTTTTTTTCTATGATTTCCTTTATTTCGAAAAAGGCCTTAATGTCATGGTAGGGAGAAAGTTTTCTAACTAGGTGTGGTGCTGTAAATACGGGAACACCATACTTCTCGGATAGATCACTGAAGGTTCCCTCTGGTGATATTTCCGGTCCAGTGAGGACAGCTGAAGGGTAACCCATCTTGGATATTTCTCTACAGCTGATCAGAGTATTCATCTGGGCACCGCCCACCGCCATTTTTGTAATGAGATGCAAAATTGTGAGGGTGTGTTTTTTGTCAGGCATTGTCTTGTTTTTTCTTTGCGGAAGCCTGCTCCTGTTTTTCGTTCTTTCTGAAAAAAAGACAGAGTCTGTAGAAGACAACAAGGAGGATGGTAAGACCTGAGTAGAACAGCGGGCTAAGAAAAACACATCCTGTGATCCAGAAAAGGATAACAGGGAGGTAGAGTTTTTTTGTATGCCAGGAAACAGGCTTTAACCTGCTGCACAGGTAGCTGTTGTAGTCTCTGAACAGATCCTCGGCAAAGCTGAAAAGAATAACAGAAACAGCGGTAAGTCCAAGATGAAGAGCCATTCCCCCTGCAAGGTGGCGGTTCTGAATAAAGGCAAGAAGACTTGTGACAAACGGTAGAAGGAGCATGCCCCCCAGTAGAAATCGCATTCCCCAAAGCAGTGCCATATCAGAGGTAAACACTTTGCCGGTGTTTTCCTGCCTTTTTATGAAAAGACCCAGTAGATACCGTGAAAGCCTGAAGAGGCCGGAGAGAACCAGAACCACCGCAAGAACTATTCCGTAATCAGTAAGTCGTTGAGACAAATCTATTTCCTTTCCCCTGGTCTTTTGTTTTGAAAGAGCAGACCTGCAGTGGTTATCACTGCCAGGATCGTCCAGTAGGCAGTAACGCCAGCTGAAACATTCAACCATGCCAGCAAGTTCACAGCACCGGCAGCTGTAAGACCTGCTCCCATAATTGAAGTAAGTACCGAGAATACAAAATTCCTTGATACATACACAAGAGCACCGGCTATTATGGCAATAACACCGGCATAGAGCAGGGGCAGTTCGGGGAACAGGGCAGAAGAAGCAAAAAATCCAATGAGCAGCCCCGCCACAAAGAAGGCAGTTTTGTAAAGGAATGAGACAAGAACCGCCAGAAGAATTGACAGCACTACCGGTCCGAAACGCAAAACTCCCGGGTTCTCTGTAAGTTTTAACAGAAGGGATCCACCGTGGAGAAAGCCAATGACAAGAGCTGAGAGAACAAGGGCGAAAGGAACAAGTCGGCGACCAAAGAATGCCAGAGCAACACCGGAGGCGACCATGAACAGTGGTACCATCAGGGTGTGATAAATAATTAGTTCACCGATGAGTACAAACCCTTCAAAAAGAGATGAAGTTCGTTAAGGCCCTGGATCTCACAGTCAGCCTCAGGGGAAGGCAGACCTGTATTGTAACCGTTACGAACCAGCACTGCTGGCATTCCAGCGGATTCAGCTGCCTTGATCCCTTTCCAGGCATCCTCGAACACCAGGCATCTGGAAGGATCTATGGAAAGGTACTCCGAAGCCTTGAGGAATATATCAGGGAAGGGCTTTGGCCGGAGACCTTCACCGCCAACAACAGGAGGTAAAGAATTGATGTCTGCTCCTGCGATGGTCCTTACAAGAGAACTGTCCGTGTTGGAAGCAATAGCGCACAGCTTGTGTTCCATGGTAATTCTAAGAACAGCAGGAGCCTCCGGGAACAGAGGAATTTGTCCACCTGTACAGAGATCAGTATAGATCTTTCTCTGCCGTGCGGAGGCCTCTTTTCTGTTGTCAATAAGCAGTCCAGCCCTGTTTACTTCACCTGCAAGACCCTCACCCAGAAAAGCCCAGTGCTTCCAGTAATCCTTTTCAGAGACAGAATGCCCATAATCGGCAAGAACCAGATTCCACGACCTTCTGTAGAATGGTTCGCTGTCAGCAAGAACACCATCAAAATCAAAGAGAACTGCAAGGGCGTTGCCCCATAACTCTTCTAGTCTCAGAGTTACTCTCCTTTGCTCTGGTTAAAACCTCAGTTTTCAACCATAGTATCATATCTCTTGTTGTGAGTAATTCCCATAGAAAATGGAGGTTTCCATTGCTGTCCAATTTTTCCGAAATAAGAAAAGCTGCCAGAAATCTTGCCAGTTCAATAGTTGCCGTTCCCATGGGTCATGATGTTTCTTCTCTTAAAGCTCTTATAGAAGCTTCCGATTCCGGCCTTGCAGGAAGCATCATTGTTGGGTCTGAAGAAGAGGTAAACAGATCTCTGGTGGAATTAAACAGGACTCTTCCTGATGATATTACAGTTATCAACTGCGATGATCCCCAGGAGGCAGCGCTAAAAGCAGTAAGTCTTGTGAGTACTGGAGAGGCTTCTATTCTTATGAAGGGACTCATAAAGACATCCATATTCCTTAAAGCCGTTCTTGATAAGGATGTGGGCCTTAGAACTGGAAGAGTTCTCAGCCATGTAGCTGTTGTTCATGCGCCCAAGCAGGATCGCCTGGTTGCAATTACCGATGGTGGAATGAATATCCGGCCGGACAGGAAAGAGACTAAACAGATAGCATCCAACGCTGCGGACATAGTGGTGAAGCTAGGTGCAGACAGGGCCAGGATCGCCCTTCTTGCAGCCGTTGAAGTCGTCAACGAGAAGATGCCTGAAACAATTCTCTGGGAACAGATAGCTGAAGAAGGAATCGAAGGGGCGGATGTTGCAGGTCCCGTTGCAGTAGACGGAGCCATGGATCCGGAAGCGGCGGCAATAAAGAAGATGACCGGCCCGGTTGCAGGTAGAGCTAACGTATTGATAACACCTGATATTGCATGTGGTAACATTTTTGCCAAGGGTTTCATGTACATGACAAACACAGAGGTGGGTGGTCTTATTGCAGGTGCATCGGCCCCAATAGTAATGTTGAGCCGTTCGGACACCGCTTCCACAAAGCTGAACAGTCTTGCTCTCGGCGCAGTGGTGGCAGGGAGCAGATAATGGAAAGAAGACTAATTCTGGCAATAAACCCCGGGGGCACATCAACCAAAGCAGGACTGTACAACAACAACGAATTGATTTTTGAAGAAAGTATTCATCATGACTTATCTGATTTGGAAAAATTTTCCGCAACATTCGATCAGATGAATTTTCGTCGGGATATAGTGGTGGAGGTTCTAAAAAAGAAGGGCTATGAGTTGGAGGATATCTCTGCTGTTGTAGGTAGAGGAGGAACCTTCAAACCCCTTGCCAGCGGAACCTATCGGGTAAACTCCAGGCTTCTGGATGATATCCGAGACGGGTCCACCCTTCAGGCGGATCACCCGTCAAACCTTGGAGCGCTGATCGCCTGGGCAATAGCAGACAAGGCCTCTATCCCAGCTTACTTTGTTGATCCGGTTTGTGTGGATGAGATGATAGATGAAGCCAGGCTCAGCGGCCATCCTCTTCTACCCAGGGTCAGCCTCAGCCATGCCTTGAACATCAGAATGGTTGCTTACAAGGCAGCCGAGTTGATGGGCAGGCCTATGAATCAGATGAATCTAGTGGTTATGCATCTAGGGAGTGGGGTCAGTGTGAACGCTCTCCGCAAGGGCAGGATGATAGACACCAATAACGCAAATGATGATGGCCCTTTCAGTTCAACAAGAACCGGTGGCCTGCCTGTTACAGGACTTATGAAGCTTTGTCTCAGTGGCAAATACAACGCCGGAGAACTGAAGAAAATGCTTCTGAAGAAAGGTGGGGTTTTCTCCTATCTTCAGGAGGAGCATGTTGGCAGGGTAAGACAGAGAGCAAAAGACGGTGATCAGAAGGCTGACCTTGTGCTTAGGGCAATGGTCTACCAGATGGCCAAAGAAGCAGGTGCAATGGCCGCTGCTCTTCGCGGGGAGGTGGATGCTGTTGTCATTACCGGGGGTATAGCATATAACAGCTGGATAACAGACCTTCTGGAGCAACATCTGTCATATCTGGGCAGGATCCTGGTTTTTCCCGGGGAAGCAGAGCTTGAGGCTCTCGTCAGAGGTGTTCTTAGAGTGATGGACAATATAGAAGAAGAGAAAGAATACAGTTAATAGCCAACAGCTTACAGCTGTTAATTGAAGAAAGGCGAACAATGAGGAAGAGACTCAACGAAGTTGATTCCGGGAAACTGTTCCTGTCAGGAAACGAGGCAATAGCCAGGGGTGCATGGGAACACGGCGTGCACTTTTCCAGTTCGTACCCGGGAACTCCTTCAACGGAGATAATGGAGACCATAGGAAAAGAATATCCGGAAATTGATGCACAGTGGGCTCCAAACGAAAAAGTAGGAATGGAAGTTATTGCAGGAGCCTCGTTTGGAGGGGCAAGAGTTTTATCAACCATGAAACATGTAGGCCTTAATGTGGCTGCTGATCCCTTTTTCACATTAAGCTACATTGGAGCCACTGGTGGTATAGTTATTGTAAGTGCTGACGACCCGGGAGTACACTCTTCTCAGAACGAGCAGGACAACAGGCTTATGGGAAGAGCAGCAAAGGTAGTTATTCTGGAACCATCAGACAGTCAGGAAGCAAAGGATTTTACGGGAATAGCTTACGAGATAAGTGAGATGTTTGATACCCCTGTATTGCTTCGTGTGACAACAAGAATATGTCACTCCAAGAGCATAGTCCAGGTGGGTCCCCGTGTGAATGTTCCGGTAAAGGGTTACACAAAGGACATTGCAAAAAGAGTCCCCATTCCTGCAAACGCAAGAAAAATGCATTCGAGGATAGTGGCCAGGCTCAAAGCTCTTGAGGAGTGGGGCTACGACAGCCCTCTTAACAGAATTGAAATGGGTGATAGATCAATAGGAATTATCACCAGTGGTATCAGCTATCAGTATGTGAAGGAAGTTTACCCGGAGGCCAGTGTTCTTAAGCTGGGATTGACAAACCCACTTCCCTGGAAACTTGTCAAAGAGTTTATTGATCAGGTTGATGGTGTGATGTTTGTTGAAGAGGGCGAGCCTTATCTGGAAGAGAGGATAAGATCACAATTCCTTGTGGATGGTACCGGTAGTGAATATATGTCCGTAGAGGGCGAGCTTAATCCTGAACTTGTTAGAAAAGGCATCAAAGGCGGGGAGAAACTTCCTCTGACATTTGAAGATTTTGCACTCCCTGGAAGGCCACCAACGCTCTGCGCAGGTTGCCCCCACAGGGGAGCCTTCCACACCCTTTCCAAGATGAGAGCCAGCTCAACCGGTGATATTGGTTGTTACACTCTTGGTCTTATGCCCCCTTATAATGCTCTTGAGACAGTGGTCTGTATGGGAGCGTCGATAGGTGTTCTGGCAGGTATTGAAAAAGCGGTTGGCAGAGAGAATATGCCGAAACTTGTCGGCGCTATAGGTGAATCTACGTTTGTCCACTCTGGAATAACCGGTCTTATCGACATGGTTTACAACGGGAATACAGGCACTGTAATGATAATGGACAACAGCCTTACCGCCATGACCGGAGGTCAGGAGAATCCAACAACAGGAAAGAACCTCAGGGGTGAGCCGGCGCCGGCGCTGGACCTTGAGAAGCTGGTGCTTGCCTGTGGAGTGAAGCATGTGAGGGTGGTGGATCCTCATGATCTTCCCGAGATGAAGAGAGCTTTCCAGGAGGAGTTCGATCGGGAAGAACTTAGTGTGATTATAACAAAGAGACCATGTATTATGCAGTACAAACCCAAACGAAAAACTATTGCTGTACACGATCCGGATAAATGCGTTCACTGTAAGATGTGCGTGAAGCTTGGCTGTCCTGCTATCAGTTGGGACGAGGAGAAGAAGATTCCAATTATCAGTGAAATTCTCTGCTGGCCCAATTGCAATCTTTGTGTTCAGGTGTGTCCCAAAGACGCTCTCTCCAAAGATCTTGAGGGGGTAGTATAATGAGTAAAGTAAAGAATATCATCATATGCGGAACAGGTGGTCAGGGTATACTCATGGCAAGTGAGGTTCTCTGCAGTGCAGCATGGCGTTCGGGCTTTGATGTTAAAAAAAGTGAAGTTCACGGAATGGCTCAGAGGGGTGGCTCTGTTTCCAGCCATGTAAGATTTGGAGAAAAAGTTTACAGTGTGCTTGTTGAAAAAGGCGCAGCGGATGTAGTGCTTTCTCTGGAGAAGATGGAAGGGCTAAGGTGGGCCAGCCATCTTTCCCCTGAGGGTAAACTCATAACTTGTGACCTGACCATAGAACCTATGACGGTCAATACAGGCTCTGCTGTCTATCCCGATGTGGAAAGCATCATTGAAGAAAATGGTGTTCCAAATCTGATGATTCCTGTAATGGAGATTGCAAAAGAGCTTGGCAACCTGCGGGTTATGAATATTATTCTGCTTGGTGCCGCTGCGAAGTATCTTCCGGAAATATCCGAGAAGAACTGGTTTGAAGCCATTGAGGAAAGGGTGCCTCCCAAGGCTCTTGAGGTAAATCTGGCGGCCTTTAGAAGAGGCAGAGCGCTCTAAAACATGACAGGGGACGGTTTGCCGCCCCCTATCTCCCGGAGAATTGTATGGAATGGGTTCTAGGTGTGCTCGTAGGTGTTTCTCTGAGTGCCGCATGTGGATTTAGAGTGTTTGTACCAATGCTTGTGATGAGTATAGCAGTACATTCCGGTCATCTCGAACCGGCTTCAGGTTTTGAGTGGCTGGGAAGCTTGCCCGCTCTCATGGGCTTCGGTCTTGCAACTGCGCTGGAGATAGTGGCCTATTTCGTTCCTGTTGTCAACAATGCACTGGATGTTATTGCCACTCCTGCAGCTGCGGTAGCAGGTACAATATTGACTGCTTCCATGGCTGGTGAGCTATCACCGGTGTTCAGGTGGGTACTGGCTGTTGTTGCAGGCGGAGCGGTTGCTGGAGGGGTTCAATTGGCTACAGTCTCCTTAAGGAGTGCGGTGACCCCCCTGGGAGGTACGGGACTGATCTCCGCAGCGGAGGACGGAGCAGCTGTTGCAACTTCCATACTTGCGGTAACAATACCTCTGCTGGCAGTAAGTCTTATTGTTGTTTTCGGTGTTTTTCTTATGAGAAGGAAACACTTGAGGGAAAAAAGGGTATAAGAGATACAATCGAAATAGTGTAACGAATGGAGAGAGATGTTAATTTTCTTAGTTATTACTGCACTGGTTTCCCAGTTACCGGGAGATATTGTTTTGAATGAGGTTATGTACAATCCCGATGGAAGCACGCTTGGTCTTGATGAGCATCTTGAGTGGATAGAGATCTACAACGCCTCATCCGAGGGTATAAATCTCGCTGGAATGATGATCAGTGATGGAAACAATCAGGTTTTCCTGAGCCACTACCTTCTGGCTCCTGACAGTTATGGAGTTATTCCGGCCAATAACCTTTCATTCATAGCTGCGTACGGTTCTGACATCAGACTGATCCCGTGGAGCGGAGAGTGGACCAGACTGCGCAACTCCACAGATGAAATAATCCTCTACAGCGAGAACGGCACCGTTATGGAGACCCTTCGTTATGACCAGAGCTGGGGTGCAAATGGTACAGAACCTTCCACTGCGGATGGAGATGGAGCATCCCTTGAAAGGGTGGACCCCGCCGGTCCCAACGACCCTTCCAACTGGCAGCCCTCAGAAGACTATGCTAACCCAACCAGGAGTAACGGTGGAGACTCTGTATGCTGGGGAACACCAGGTGCAGAGAACAGTATCTCTGACTAGGTTGTTTTATACAAAAAGAAAGAGGCTCCGGAGAGATCCGGAGCCTCTTTCTAGAACTCGCTGTCTTCCATTGAGCTTACCAGGCTGACCCTGTCCAGACCTGCAGTCTTCTCGATCGCAGAGACCAGGCTTGCAGCGGTAACCCCTCTTTTTAAGGTAATATCGTAGGAAAGAATAAGATAGCGACCGTTGTCTGATGGTTCTATGTGTATTAGAGCCGACCTTGAGGTTTTCTCGTTGATCAGTTTTGCGTAGACTGCCTCTTTACCGGAGTCACGGTCAAAGCGGAATCTTATCACATACTCGCTTCTCATGTAAGCGCCGAAATTGGTCTTATATAAAAGAATTGCCACTGCACTTATGAATACGGTAGAAATGGCTGAAAGCAAATAGTTACCCGTTCCAGAGGCTATACCCTCGGTGAGAGCAAAGAAGACAAAAGCGGTATCGCGGGTATCCTTTATTACAGTTCTGAATCTGACTATGGTTAGAGCGCCCACCAGAGCAAAAGCTCTGGCCAGGTTACTGCCTATGACCATCATGACTGCGCTGACGGTGATACACATGAGAACCAGGGTGATCACAAAATTCTGGGAATATGTCAGACCTCGGTGGGTAGCCTTGTAAACTATCCCGATAACAAGCCCTGATATCAACGCAAGAAGCAGATTGACAACAAGATCACCAGGGCTGTAGCCCAGGGTCTCGTTGGTGGTGTTAAACCACAGAGTCAATGTAGACAAGCTATTCTCCTCTCGATCAGGCGATTAAGCCGTGTTCCATCATGATCCAGATATACAGCTTCTACAGCCTTTTGAAACTTTGAGCAGGAAACTCTGACGAGTTCCATTTCCCGCACAAGTCGCTGGAACCAGAACGGTATTCTGTACCTGAATTTTATCTCTACAATACCACCACTGGGGATGATCTGCACGGGGATACCTCTGGGCAGCCCTTCCCATGAAGTTCGCCATGCGGTGGATGCTGTATCTATGGTGGCTCTGAAGTCCGGGTTTGTGTGATCTTCCCATGCGGCTCGGTTGTAATCTGTGATAACGCTGGGTGCCAGGCGGTATCTGAAGGACTGAGCAATAAACCTTTCGGCGACATTGTTTCCCTGAGCGGTTTCGTAGAGAAGCTCCCTGAGCCAGCCCGCTCCTCCACCTATTCCTTCTGTGAATTTTTCCACAGGCAGCCTTACTCTGTGTTTGACAACCAGACTTCCATCCCTGCCCTTCAGCTCAAGATAAAGAGGAGATGCAAAACCGGTATCTCCGTGAGAATAGGTGCGCAGCCGGTATTTGAACCTTTTTTCAAGGCCGTTCCTTTTTTCGTGGAACCACCGCATGTCCGGTGAATCGAAGTAAACACTTCTTATGGGATAATCCCCATTTTCTCCGCAGTGTTTATCCCTCGACAGATGGCTGTCCAGAATCTCTGTGACCCTGAGAAGGCGGCTTCCTTCAAGAATGTACTTGAACTCATACCTGTAGAAGTGAAGGTTTTCGGAGATTCGCTCCATCAGAATCTGAGTCCTGCTTCAATTAGAATATCCGTGTACTCATTATCGGAAAGAATTCCTGAAATACTGTTTCGAGCTGCTCCAAATCTGAATCTTACATTATCAGTGGGATAGATAGCTCCGATGACAGACAACCTGCTGTTCTCTCCGTCAATGTCAGTGTTTGCATCCAGAAGTTCATAGCTTGCTGAGAGAGAGAAGGTTTTAACACCGGGAACATTCCAGGGGTGGTAAAAAGCAGTGAACGAACCCCAGAAACCCTTGAAACCCGGTGCTTCCTCACCGCCGATAACATCAACCAGAGACCAGTTGTCTCCTTGTGTGTATTCAGCAGCAGCAGAAACATCATACCAGTTGGAAATTTCGTAACCCACGAGAATATCTGCAGAGAATGCATTCTGCCTGGCGCTGACTGAGTAGCCGGAAGGTACTTCAGAGTTCTGGATACCCTGCCTGTGAGAAGCAACAGAAGCCCCCAGTGTAACGTCTATGGAAGGAATACCAATTTCTCCTCTGAATGCGTACAGAAGTTCGTTGTCACTTCTTTCGCTTGCCCGTTCATCGCCGTTGAAAACACCGGCGGTTCCCCTCAGTTCAAATCCACTGAATTCGGGGAGGTCAAAGCGGAGGTCAAAACCAATATCACGGCCTGCGTAGGTCAGGTTTTCACAGAGGTCATAAACAAGCGGCCTCTCAAACATGCTTAACTCCCAGGAACTCATGTTCCCACCTAGAAGAGTCTCTTTCTTGAAGAGACCTGCTCTTACCCTGGACCACTCCGCAGGGTCCCATCGTATGATCGCGTCTTTCAGGAAGAAGTCATCAGGGCGGGCTTCCACCTTTAATTCTGCTTTCAGGGTCTCCACTATTACTGCATCCAGACCAAAGCCGGACCGGCGAATTGAAAACTCTCTGGAAGGAACGGCATTGTAAGCGCCCCACTCGGTAAAGCCACCATCAATGTATCCACTGATGGTGAATCTTTCCGACCGATCGTTTTCAACATCAATATCTGCTGTGGCCACCTGAACCACAATTAGAAGAGCGAGCAGAACCTTGTAGAACATTATTTCCCCTTAATTCAAAACCGTCAAACGGGTGGATGCTGAGCTTGTAGAAGACCTTAGATAAAGAATATACACACCATTGGGAAGGGTGTTGCTGAAATCAGCCACCACTTCTCCCTGGTAGGTACCTGGTAGATCGATTGCTGCTATTTTTCTTCCAGCAAGATCGAACAGTATGGCCTCTGCCTCCGGGGCTGAGGTTTCGTAGTAAAAACTGAAAGATCCATTACCGGGATTTTGTGAGATCAGGAATACTCTGGCATAATCTGAGCTCAGAGACCACCCGGGGTTATAGTCTCCGGGAGTGCCGGGAGGGGTTGAGGCAGCCCAGCTCAGATTATATGTAATCGAAGCTTGAGGGTCTTTCAGGTACATGATACCAGTTTCCGCAATTGGCCAGGCGGAGTACCATGACAGGTGAAACTCCCTGTCTCCAAATCTGGAATAGAGATAGAGAGAATCATCCAGTTGATTTATGCTGAAATCAAGCTGTATCACCTGGCAGTTGCTTTGCTCGAATGATCCCGGATCTACTGCAGCCAGGAGAAGACCGCCGGGAGAAATGGTTGTGTTTTCCGGAATAACAGAAACATTGCTTTCTGAATCCATTAAATACCATCCGGAAAGATCAACCCCGTCTTCCGAGCAGTTGTAAAGTTCTATCCAGTCGCTGCCACCACTTGCGCAAATCTCACTGGGAATAACAATTCCCGGACTCTCCGGTAGAGAATCTCCTGTGCCTATCTGCCACGTGTGTATTGTGTTCCATGAAGGGTCAAAGAGTTCAAGAGTTGTTCCTGCGGGATAGGTAGTACCAGCGTCACCGTATACACTGAATCCAGTGTAGAGAACTTCTGCATTCTCTCTGGAATTTGAAAGGTAGAAGGTTTCACCTGGTGATACCAGGATAGAATCAGTCAGGAAGACATTACCTTCGGGGCTTCCCAGAGCAAACCTGCAGAGAGAAATGTCCTGAAGTTCAGACGATGTATTTGTTACCGGTAGAACCCAGAGGTTCTCTCCGCACCATACAGGAGACCCCGGAGATATATGCTGCGGTGAGAGACCTGCAAGGGCTACCCTGGCAGAAGGCGTGGGTTCGGGCCGATGTTGGTATTCTCTTATAGCCCAGGCAGGGTAAAAAACACGAAGAGCAGACCCTATTGGTCCGAAAGCAATGTGCGCACAGTAGGTCCCTGAAGGAATGGGAATGGAAATGGTCCACTTCTCCACCTCGCTGTGCACCATGTAAAACCATTGCTCCGGCTGCCCGCCAAAAGCAACGACACAAGCAACGGAAGAAGGCTCTTCACCCTTGAAAGAAATTTCCACATCAAAGGTGGACCCCATATCCAGACAGGAGGAGATGAAGATGGTTTTCACCACTGGAATTTCATCATTCAGGGAAAGGTCCTCAAGAAAATCAGCCCTGGCTTCCACATCTTCAATAATTACACTGCAAATTGAATCAAACTGGGAGATGCTGTACTCATAGTAGGGATCAGATGTCAGATCATTTCTGATCAACAGTCTGATGGAATCCACCATCTGAGGAAGAGAATTCTCAAGTATATCCGCAGACTGCTCTAGAAGAGAGTTAAATTCGTCCAGATTTTGCTGGTTGGAAAAAATACCCCTGGTCGCTCCGAAATAACCTATATCACCCAGGTGAGGTCTGGTTACCCAGTTGCTGTCGTATACACCTTGCCATGAGTTTCCGAAGGTGGCGTCCCTGTCCCATGGGTAGTAATGCCACACATCATCACTTTTGTGAATGTAGAAGTTCTTTATGATGCCGTCATTGTCGCCAATAGCCACATGCACGGCATAAGCAGCGAGGATTTCATCTACTTCAAGAGATGAAACATCCTCCCTGAAGCAGGCTTCAATCAGCTCAAGAAGCTGGCCACCATAAGGGTAGCTGTCAATTTTTGGCTCGTAGCCAGCCAGTCCGGTGGTGTCGGAGAAATGATGAGCAAGGCGTCCCATGGTATCAACATTCTTGAAAAGAGGGCCGAAAGAGAGCCCGTTTCTCTCGTAAAACAGCCTGTCCACCCGCTCCACCCTCTCGTACACTCCCATGTTCTCGCTGTTAATAGAATAGGATACAAATTCCGTCTCTGAAGCCGGGAAGCCAAGTTCCCGGGTAAGATATAGCCCAAGAGAATTCCTCATGAGAGATGCGTCGCGGAACTGTGCGTTAAGGAGAATATGGCCCCCGCAGGGGAAGAGGTAGGGGTTTTCTACTCGAATGTGCCAGCTTTTTTTTCTACATTCAAGACTTGTACCTCCTCTGAAGGCAAGCGTACATTCTCCGGAGACTCCGCTTAATGAAACAACAGCAGGCACTTCGAGTTCTGCATAAGGGTCAGCAACAAGCTGTTGCAGATACACAGGGTCAACCTCAACCTCATAAAGCGGCAGGGCGCTCTGAACAATGAATAATGCAAGAATAAACATGATTTTGTATTATACTACTTTCTGTCCTTTTTCTTCTGGAGGTTCTAGTTGATTTTTGCTTTACTTGTTTTACTTTCAACTGCGAATTTTGTTCCTGTCGATGATTTTGCGGAACTTGATGCCATTGCCGACCCCATGGACTTTGGTTTTCTTCTGATAATGTCAGCGGACTCTGTTGCCAACAAAGCCATGGCTCTGGAAGTAGCAGAGTCTGTTGAAGCTCTAAACGCAGGAGACAGTGTCAGCATTTCTCTTTACTTTGTGTCAATGAATGCTTCGGGATACAGGGAGATAGCAAGCCTGGCCGGGCAATTCGACGGCTTCCCGGCAGTGGTGACCCTTGTGGGGCACTGTGGTTTTCTTGAGCTTGACCCTGAATTTCTACCCTCGGAAATAGAGGACGCATGGTATCAATGGGGCGGCGGCTCTACCCAGGGGATCTGCAACTACTGCACCAGATGCAATCCCTGACCCTGTCTACCTGACAACAAGAAGCTTTGAACTGGCTTCTTCAATTCCACCGGCAGTATCAACTTCAACTCTTACAAAATAGACTCCTGCCGGGTAATCGATAGAATTCCAGAACAGGTCGTTTTCCATGGTCTCTGAAAGCACAGATCTTCCGCTGGTGTTGTAGATAGTGCATTCGCCGGAATTACAACCAATACTGATCTTAAAGGTAGCACCAGTCCTGGATATCTGCAGAATGGTCTCACCGGAAGAAGGGTCTTCTTCGTTTACCGATAACTCACCCTCCAGACAGGCCAACTTGTTGGTCCCATGGAGAACATAGACCTCTCCATTGTCACCAACGATAGGGCTTCCTACACTGTCCCCCAGGTAAATACTTTCCAGAGTGGAACCTGTGTTCTGGTCAAGAATGTGCAGGTATCCACTTTCTGTTCCGATGAGAACCCTGCCGTTTCCCTCTACAATAGGGTTAGATAGATATCCCTGTGAAAAAGCTCTTGACCAGATCAGAGCGCCGGATGTGTCAACTTTTTTCAGGGTGCCTGCATTGCTCGCCAGATAGAAATACCCTTCAGGATCGATCGCCGCACTCTGCTGAATTGAATTAGACATGGTCGTGTGCCATCTCATTGATCCATTTTCGTCAAGAAATGTCCAGTACACGGCATTCATATTGCCCAGGTCACCGAACAGAATGTATTTACTGCCACTTATATCTGCTACAGATGGAGAACTGTACAACAGGTTGATCATAGCATTGTACTCGTATGACCAGACTTCTGCTCCGGTGGCAGAGTTAAATGCATAAAAATTGAAATCACCCGGCGCAGCGTACAGTTTTGTTCCATCGGTATCAAGTGCGGGAGTTGTGTAAATGCCGTCGGCTTCAGTAAAACACAGTGTCCATTTCTCTGACCCATCTGGATTTATTGCGTAGAGGTAGGTGTTGTCTACCGTCTCACTGGTTGTGTCACCAATATAGATGGTGCCATCCGGTCCCACAGTTACTCCACAATTAACAGGCTGAACCATTGGATAAGACCAGGATAACTCTCCATCCTCCGTGTAGGCATAAAGGTCACCTTCGGAGCATGGGAAGTAAACAAAGCCGTCATTCAAAGCAGATGGACCAATAAATGCGTAATCCGTTTGAACGCTCCATCTTAAAATCCCTTCCGGGGTTACTGACAGGAAGTAGTAACCTGCGCCGTAGTAAATATTGCCCTCATCATCCAGTGCAGGCTGATTCCACTGCCAACCCGGTGCAGCCTGTGGTGGAGTGTGTGTCCACGAGAGAGTTAGGCCTTCCTGGATTGCAATATCAGTTTTCCCGGTGTTCTGTGCATCATGCATGTACTGTGGCCAGGCCGAACCTGCAGCTGTGGAAACAACTAGAAAAAGCGTAATGATCATGGCTAAGGTTCTCAGCATTGGTCCTCTCCCTGTGAGTTGTATTTCATGTGGACGAGGAATATCATACGATATAGAAAAAAGAACTGGACTTTACAGTTCAGCCATCGGGTCTTCCGGAAGCTTGTTGTCTTTTCTCCATGAAGCAACCACCGGTCTCACGTCTGTTACAAAGGCGTCCCTCAGTATTCTGTTTGCGGTGGTTGTGGCAGGCTTGGATTGAGCAGTCTTTAACTCTTCAAGGTTGACAAGAGATGCTCTTGCCAGGGCATATTCGATGTTCTCAATTGCAGTGAGGATGTTCTCCTCGGTGGAGCCTACTCTTGTATCAACTCTGAGCTCTATACTGGTCTTCTCCAGAGAGCATAAACCGGCCTCCTCGGCCAGTAGCAGATTAAGGAAAAGACGGAACAATGCGCCTGCATCCAGAGAGCCTGCAGGCATGGCACCCATCCCCAGTTTGTTGTCCGACAGAGTTATCTGGCCAAGCATTTTCTGGTGAAGCAGAGATGTTACTACGGATTCAATGCTCTCTCCCGGGAGCATGGAGGCATTGTCCAATAGAACTTTACAGGACTGGTCGGTTTCCCTGCAAAGCCAGCTGGCGGTTCCCCAGTCAGGAACAGCCGTGGCGCAGAAAGAAGGGTTATAGGGCCTGAAACCCAGGAGCATGTTCTCGCTCTTTCTGATCTTCATACCTATCTGCCTGAGGCCTTTAAGTATGCTAAAGAGCATATCTACAGAGTTTTTCTCTCCCGGAGAGTCAATGCCATCAGGAAGAAAAAGACCGATCTGTCTGCACTTGATATCTCTCATGGCCTGCATGGCAGAGATAACCTGATTTACAGAAGCCACGCGAATCTCAGGGTACGGAGAGGTTAAAGTTCCGTACATCAGTCTGTGGTTGAGAACGCCCCTTTTCCGCGGTAAATGGAGATCGACCATAACAGTAAATGGGTTGAGCTCATTCTTTATGAGAGTCCTGGTTACCTTTTCAATATCTTCCTTTGTTTTGAAGTCAGTGGGGTAGTGAAGAATAACACCCTTCACCTTCCCGGTAAGAGAAGAAATTTTGCCAATAATATCCATTTTTTCCAAAGAGGTAGTTGGATCGTTGTTTGTGCTGTACTCTGCAAGCGTACTTCCTGCTCTGGAAACGGAGTTAGTAGAAATGAGCAGTTTGAGCTTGGTAAGCTGCTCTTTTACAGTATTCACTTTATCACCAGCCTCCTCAAAATAAACAAAAGAAACAAAATGTTGCGTGGACTCCTAATCTTAACAAAACTCAGCCCTGAGTCCAGTAGGGATTTCCCCCAAGAAGAGAATCATCATTTCTGTGTTCAACCATTGCAAGAGCATTGCCTATATTATCGGCTACTTCTGTGGGAATAATTGATCTGGCCGAGCTCTTTCCAGCCAGGATATCCGCCGAGAGACCGTGCAGATAGGCAGCAAGACACAGAGCGTTAACGCCACTGCTACCCTGCGCAATGAATCCGGCAACCAGCCCCGCCAGAACATCCCCGGATCCGCCGGTGGCAAGTCCGTGATTACCTGTTGGAATTGTGGTTCTCTCTCCTGACTGTGAGAATACCAGGGAGGGTTTACCCTTTAGCAGAACGGAGCAGTTCAAAGCTTTAGCGGTTTTTTCCGCAGCTGCATATCTTGCGTTAAGAACATCTCCGCAACCGGTAAGTCGTTTCAACTCACCAGGATGTGGTGTCATCACAGTTTCTCCCGGATAAGACTTAAGCATTTCAGCGAGAGAGGAGTCAATTACATTCAAAGCGTCAGCATCCAGCACCAGGGGAATCTTCCATGTGCCAAGAACATGCCTGAGTATTCGTTCCGTGCTATCACTCAAGCCCATTCCGGGCCCAATAACAACCACTGAGTAATTCTTGTGATCAGGAAGAGAAGTAACATCTCCAGGGAGGAAGTAGGTACACAAAGTTTCAGGGATCTTTCCGGTTACAGCTGAGGAAGCCGGCAGGGGAACACAGAGCTCTACAAGACCGCACCCCGACCGAAGAGCTCCCATTGCAGCCATCAGCGGGGCTCCCGGCATTTTTTCAGAGCCCGCAAGAACAAGCACCTTTCCATAAGTTCCCTTGTGACTGTCAACAGGACGAGGGGGGAGAAGAGTTCGGGCGTACTGTCTGGTCAATACTCTGCGAAGACCGTTTTCCGGCACATGGATACCAATGTTCTCCAGAAGAAGAGAGCCGCACATACCGCATCCCGGAGGAAGAAGAAGCCCCAGCTTGGGGGCGGCAAAAGTCACAGTAACATCTGCTTTGATTGCAGAATGGTCACACAGTCCAGTGAGACCATCTACCCCGGTAGGCATATCAACGGAAACAATTTTTGTGTTCAGACCGGAACACTCCACCGCAAGATCCAGTGCCCCCCCTTTGAGTTTACCGGTAAAACCCACACCAAGAAGAGCATCAACAGCCACTGCTGCAGAAGCCTGCGGTTCGTAAGATATTATTCCTCCTGCAAAGATATATCTCTCCATGTTTACCCTGCAGCCGTCTGTTACGTTGCTTGAAGGACCAAATGAAGGGCGGACAATAACGCGATAGCCTTTTTTTAGAAGAAATCTGGCTGCTACGAATCCATCTCCCCCGTTGTTGCCGGGGCCTACATAGACAACAGCAGCGCCTTCTTCAGGAGGCGCAATTTTGAAGACAGCTTCAGCAACGGCCTGTCCGGCTCTTTCCATTAGAACAAGTGCCGGTGTGCCTGAGTTGATAGTCTTCTTGTCCAGTTCCGAAATTTCAGAAGGTGTCAGCCAGAAAGCCATATCATTCCCCTTCGGTTAATAGAGCGCAGGTTACCGACGTGTTCCGGTCCTGGGTTGCTGAAAGTAGAATGTGATACCCTTCCGCCAGCTCCAGGGCTCTCCCTGAAAGAACCGCTGTTACATCGTCTCCGTTAATGAATATTTTTATATCATGCCATGAAAGAAAGGAGTCAAATCCGGTTCCAAGAGCTTTGGCAACAGATTCCTTAGCCGAGAACATTACTGCAAGATCCATGTTCTCCGGGGAGCAGGCAAGTTCTTCTCTAGTAAAAAGTCTTTCCCTCAGCCTGCCTTCATTTCTGTTTACAGCTCGAATAAATCTAGCATTCTCCACCACATCAGTACCTGTTTTCATTTTTAAGCTCCTGCATGGAAACAAAGATAGTTAAATGAGCGCTCGGTGTCAGCAGGAGAGAGGAGAAAGCATCTTCCCGTGCCATCTTGAAAATGCATTACAGGAGGCTGAAGAACGAGCTGAAGGATCAGCTTCAAGAGCAGACAGTGCAGCCCTGCCCACCATAACGGCATTGTCCATGGCATGCTTTGAAGGGGGAAGAAAGATATTAATGTTCCTCTTCTCACCTTCCAGCTGAAACGCTGATCTCAACAATGAATTGGCAGAGACCCCTCCTGCAACAAGAACCGACCTGGCGTTCAGTTTTCCAGCCTGATACATGGTTTTAGAAACCAGCAGATCGCAGACGGTTTTCCTGAAGCTGGCTGAAAGATCCTTTTCGGAAACACCACCCTTTTCCCAAACAAGTCTTACTGCGGTCTTAAGACCGCTGAAGCTGAACTCCGGCAGTCTTTTGTTCCCCAGGGGGTGAGGCAGTGGTATTGACTCAGAGTCTCCCTTCTCAGCAAGCTCGTCGATTATTCTTCCTCCCGGGTATCCAAGACCCATCAGCTTTGCAGTTTTATCAAATGCTTCCCCTGCAGCATCGTCCCTGGTGGTTCCCAGTAGAACACACTTCTGCCAGGAGGTCATGTGGAATATCATGGTGTGTCCACCGCTGGCAAGCAGGGCCACAGCCGGGAATTCTACAGAAGAATTGTGGTGTATGTGAAGATGTGCTGAAAGGTGATTGATCCCAAGAAAGGGTTTTTCCAGGGCAAAGGCTGCGGCCTTTGTCCATGAGAGACCTACAAGAAGAGATCCGGTAAGCCCTGGACCTGCAGTTGCCGCAAAGACATCAATGGAATCCAGGGAAGTGCCGGATCTTTCCAGCACCTCCCTGATAAGCCCGGGGAGAACCGTCATGTGGAGTCGAGAGGCTATTTCAGGAACAACCCCTCCGTGTCCGCCGTGTACAGACTGGGTGTAGACAAGTTCCGCAAGAGCGTTTCCCTGCTCATCCAGTAGAGCTACAGCAGAGTCATCGCATGATGTCTCAACCGCAAGAAGCCGCATCAGGCTTCTGCCCCGACCTTTACTGTAATAGTTTCTTGGATGTCACCGAGAACTCTTATCAGAACGCTGTGTTCCCCAAGGCTCTTTATGTGTCCGTCAAGAATTATCTGCTGCTTATCTATCTCCAGTTTTTTCTCAAGAAGAGCTGCGGCGATCTCACGCTGTCCAATTCCGCCGTAAAGGTGTCCATTCTCATCAGCAGTAACGCTGAATTCAAGAGTGACTTTCTTAAGCTTTTCCACGAGAACGTCCGCAGCCTTGTTAAGCTCTTTTTCTTTCAAAGCTGAAGCAGCTTTAAGAGAATCGGACATTTTCATGGCGCCAGGTGTGGCAATAACCGCAAGTTTCTGAGGAAACAGGTAGTTTCTAGCGTAGCCGGAAGCTACATTAACAACTTCCCCGGGGTTACCAAGGGTATCAACTGTTTTGATCAGAAGAACCTTCATTTTTTATCCTTTCGATCTTTTTGTCTATTTTCTTTCTGTAATCCATCCAGGTGTCCAGAATTCCAAGCAGGATCAACCCGCCTAGAACAAAGGGAGGAGCAAACACCGTACCCATTATCAGCATAAAAACCATTCCCGGCTTTCCCTTGATCCACTTCATCGTTACCTGAAAACCTTCGATCCCATATGGAAGAGCACTGAATACCAGCAGGTTCTTTGCTGTCCGCAGGGCTGCATCTGGAACATCAGCTGTGCTGGACAGCACCAGTGTGATCAGGCAGATAATGGGAACCCAGGCAAAGCCCCAGTGCATTCTGAAGCTAGGGGTTTCCTGGAAAGGCATGGCCCCATGCTCTCCAGGGAGAGACCTGAAAAAAAGCAGAGAAACAATGGAACCAAGTACGATGTGAGCAGCACCAATACCAGGTGAATAGTAGGTGATCAATGAGAAAACACTGTCGATGGTATTCGATGTGAGGCCAGCAGAGAGGTATACTTCTCTCAAAGGGCTTAACTCGGCTTCTCCGATGTTCATGAATCCCGGGAAACCCAGGGATAGCAATCCACCGGTGAGAAGAGCTGTACCTGAACAGAGGTAAAGCGTTTTCAGCATCGTATATCCGGATCTTGCAGAGATGGCTATCACAGCGGCACAAACCGCCGTAATGGCTGCTCCCTGAAAACCGGACAGGTACCAGGATACAAAGACGATCAGCGCGGTTATGGAAAGACCCCTGCCAAGTCTGCCGTTAAGCAGAGCTGCAGAGACCCCTGCTGCAAGGAAAGGAAATCCCATTATCAGGGACAGTCCCCCCCAGAGCAACTGTTTCGATCTTTTTGCCTTTGTTTCCGTTTTCATCAGTATTCCCATTGCCTTCTATATCAATGTCTACCTGTAGTGTTCTCTGATGTATGGAGCCAGGGCGAGGAATCTTGCGATCTTCAATTCCTTGGCAACCATTCTCTGGTGTCTGGCGCAGTTACCACTCACGCGCTTGGCAACGATCTTGCCTCTGTCACTGATGTAACGCTGTACCATTTTCTCATTCTTGTAGGTGATCTCCATATCAGGATTCATGCAGAAACGGCATTTCTTCTTTCTGGTGATCTTCATTCCTTTACGCTTACCACGGATAGGCATTTATGCCTTCCTTTCTTTTTTGAATATATGTACTATCCGACGGGCCCTCAGAAGTGTTTTGTAGTGTTCTCCGCCGGTTCTGTCTTCCGATTTCCTGTGTGCCAGTCTGCCTTCAACCAGAACTGCGTCTCCCTCTTGAAGTTTCGGGTCAAGATCTCTTGCAAGATTACCCCAGACATCAACTTCGATTTCTGCAACAACATCTTCTTCACTACCGGGATAGGATTCCACAATAGTTTCAACGAGAAGATGCAGCACAGGGACACCGGATCGGGTCATGGAGAGAGCCTTACGGCGTTGAATAACACCGGTGACAACAGCATAATTCAATCCGGGCAGGTCTTTTTGAAAGCTCATAAGATGCCTCTTATCCTAAAAAGGGATATCGTCGGAGTAGTCAGTACCCTGTGGTTCCTCACTGCGAGGCGGTTCTTCAGAACCCTTACTCTGCGAGGGACTGGATCCATAATCTCCGGTCTTCTCAAGCATCTGTACGCTTCTGGCAAGGATCTCAACGCGACTGCGCTTTGATCCGTCCTGGCCGTTCCACTGAGTGAACTGAAGTTCGCCTTCTATCATTACAGGGCTGCCTTTGTGAAGCTTGCTGGCAACTCGTTCAGCCAGTTGTCTCCAGGTGACCACATCTACATAACAGGTCTTGTCATGCCATTCCCCGTCTTTTCCACGATATCTCTGGTTGTTGGCAACACTGAAGTTGGCAACATGCACGCCACTCTCAAGGATATTGGTTCTGGGGTCGCCGGTAAGGTTACCGGAGATCAGAACCTTGTTGATGGAAGGCATACGGATGTCCACGACTATTCTCCTGCTTCAAAGGGAGGATCGTCATGGGAGCTTGCTGTTCCCATCTCGTCGCGATCATCCTTAAGGGTCAGGTGGCGAAGACAGTTATCGTTGATCCTGAGCATCTTGTCGATGGCCAGTTTGATGTCTGAAGATCCGTTCCAGTGCACGAAGTGATAGATCCCTTCGCTCTCTTTGTCGATAAGATACGCCAGCTGGCGTCGACCCCAGTCATCAAAGCCTGTGAGTTCACCCTTTCCTTTAGTGACGATCTTCTGTACTTTGCTGGTCTCCTTTTTGAGCTCAGCTTCAGAGAGACTGGCACTCCAGATCAATACGGTTTCGTATTTACGCAATTAACAAAGCCTCCTTCCGGCCCTGTTGGTGTGTAACAAACACCGAACCCGGAAAGAGACTGACTGAACAGTTCTTTAAAGAACCACACAAAGTGGTTCAACGCATAAGCGTTCTGCTTCCGGGCCGGCGACAATTAATAATGTCGCGTTGTCCCCGACTCTGTAGAAGGGGCAAGCAGCCCGGTATTATGCCACCGTAACCTACTGAAGGTCAAGGGGTGAGAAGAGATAAAGATATTAGTGTAATAGGTAGCAAGAAAGGGGCGACCGAAGTCGCCCCTTTCTGGTATCTGTGTAACTTAACCCCTAGCGAAGAACCATTGCCTGAGTGGAAACGGTACCTGCTGCGGTTGTAAGGCGAACGAAGTAGACACCACTGGAGATATTCTCCGGTGTCCAGCTTACGGAGTGGTTGCCCGCTCCAACTTCTTCGTTAACCAGAGTATCCACAGTACGGCCGGAGAGGTCAAACACCTGAACGGTGGCATGACCGGTTGCCGGTGTGGAGAAGTTAAGTGCAGCGGTGCCCTGTACAGGGTTGGTGGATATGCTTACACCGAGAACGAAAGTCTCCACGCCTTCAGCAGTCTCATCGACGCCTACATTGTAAACATCGATCTGAGCAGCTACAGGACCGTAGTTGTGCTTTCTTGCGCCGGTGTAGAGCGTGGTTGCACCGGAAGGTACATTCACAGTGAAGGAAGCCACACCACTGCCGTTTGTTGTTGCAGTCTCAAAGAAGGTAATGGTTTCAACGCCATCGATACCGTCTGAGAGAGCAACTGTAGCACCGCTTATTGGTGATCCATTGCTTGTTACTGTCATTGTGATGGTCTGTGAGCCTGGGTTGACTGTTCCAGGAGAGCAATCGATTGCCAGGTTTGTGGGGTTGGCTGTATCATTGGTGAATATCTCCATGGCAGGATCACCGAACCATATGTACATCTTGGCATTGGTTTCACCAATTGAGCCGTGAGCGGCAATAGTTGCGACAGTCGCCTCATTTATGGCCTCACCCACATTGTAGAAGTTTTCGTCGTAGAGTTTTTTGTAAATTTCCTTCATGTAGGTGTGGTTGGCTTCTGTGTAGGAAGGATCATTCGCACACAGAGATCCACTGGCTCCGTGATCATCCCAGGCCCAGCTTTCAGCAAGGCTTTCTGTTCCAGTCTGATACTGACCGCAAAGGCATGCAATGTTCCACACAGGAGGCATGAAGGTGTTCGTAAGGGCCTGGATGTGTGTTTTGCTCCATCCCGGGCTCCATGCCCAGATGGTAACATCTCCGTGACCTCTGTATCCAACTGAACCAACACCGCTGTTGAACCAGCCAGAAACCATTGCGGCTGTGCCGCCTTCTGGAGGATAAACTTTCCAGAAACTCATGTTAGTATCATAGTCGTAAGCGGCGATTTGATTGCAGCACAGTGTGTACTTGCCGGGATAATCCTGTTCGTGAGCAGCAAGAACGGAAGTACTAGGTATTATTCCGGTTGTGAATCCATCGGCAAAGTCATACTGGTAATAACCGTCTATAATTTTGTTAACCTGGTTTGTGATTTGAGAGGCATTACCAGTGAGACGACCTACTGCAATTTCAGGGGTGAGGTCGGTTCCAACAAGACATGCGTACCAGTAATCGCCTACGAACCCGCTGTAGCTGTAACTGGGAAGAGCTGCGTGGTCCCCTGCAATTATAGCGAATCTGGTAAGAGCAGTATCAAAGTGATCTGTTATTGCAGCCTTAATTGCACTTGAGGTGGTTGAACCTGAGAAAGTTTCCACTGAGGTTTCGTAGCCGATACCCTGGTAGAACTCAACCAGTGGGGTTATAGCACTGAGGTTGGTTGTAGTGGTTATAAAAATAAACTCGGCAGCTTCGGCATCGGTGGTAGCGGATGCGTCTGCTTCCACAAGGCTGTAGTTGATGAGCATCCTTGCAGCACCGTTTCTTACGGTTTCGTTGGATGGGAAAGCAAGAGTTTCAGGAGTTCCCGCAAAGTCGATTCTTACAGTCATGGTTTTTGCAACCATGAGTTCTCCCGTTGCAGGGTTGTATCTGAACGGGGTTGCAATCAGCTTATCGGTGCTGATTCCGCCCCATGTACCGGGAGCCGTTGTCTCGGCCCAGTCGTAAGGGAAAAAACTGTTTGAGCTGTAGGCCGCTTCATCCTGACGAAACGGGAATGCGTTGTGAGGCATGTCGATCTCTGGAGTCTGTGTCGGAACAAGGTTGATACCGGAGAATGTTGTGTATTCAACATCCTCGATTGTAACAACTGCTTCTGTCCCGAAGGGAAGAGCGAACATCTGAGCAACAGCAGGAACCTGGGGAAGACCCACATCTGTCTGTGAGTAGAACCCGGGCAGCTCTACGCTGTCCCATGTGCCGCCGCCGGCAACAGTACCGCCAAGCCAGAAACCGGGAACTGTAACATCAATAACGATGTGGTCAGCATCAGACTCCAGCAGATTCACCGAACAGACATCTCCAGGCTGGCCACCGAAAGACTGCCAGTCGAAGTCGCCGTGAATGGCAAACGCTGCCGTGGCCAAAGCCAAAGCGAGGATAAATACGTTTTTCATTCTTAAAGTACTCCTCTCGAATGTGTAAGTGCATAAAACCAATAGCTTGCGCTCTTCACGCTACCCGCATACCGATAATCATGTTACCGGCAACGCAAGTCAATACTAGTGTTGACCTATGGTGTTCGACCTAGAATAATTGGCGGTAACAGAAAGGAGTTCCAGAATGAAAAGGACAGTGTTTGTAGTTTTTCTGATAGCCACAGTGGCTGTTGCAGGACCCAGGGTGGGTGGTCGTGTGGGATACACAACTGCAGAGGACCCGTTCACCGGGCTCAGCACCGATGGTGTGATCTTCGGAGGGCAACTTGCTTTTCCGATAATGCCTATCCTTGGAATAGAGGTAAGTGGAACATATACCAGTACAGAGTCTGATGTCTCAATGGAAAGTTATCTGACCAATTACATTGAAGACGAGTACGGAGTGGATTTCTCCGGTGATATGGACGGCCTGCGCAGTTACATGGAAGACCAGCTGGGATGGACCCTTCCTGCTGAAGCAGATATGCTTGCAGATTACCAGGCAACCTATCACAACCTGGGTCTTGCAGGGATATTGAGAGCCGATATCCCCATGGGCGCCTCTCCGTTCAGCCCCTATGTAGGTGGCGGAGCCGGAGTCCATTTTGTCGTAAGTGATGCTGACGCAATGCTTGCCATGCTGGAGCAGCAGGCAACGGGTGAACCTGCAATTGACCCCTACGATCACATTTTCCCTTCAGCCGAGGGTATTGTGGGTCTCAGCTTTAGCCCTTCAGGCGCTCCTGTCTCCGTGTTTGGAGAAGTAAGGCTTTCCAAGCCTTTCGGTGATGAAGCAGGAGACGCCATTGTCACCTACTTTGGTGGAGCCAACCTGGGTTTTTAATCCAAAGAGAATCAATCTTTCAAGCGTCCCCACTCAAACGGGGGCGCTTTTCTATGATACTGCAGAACTCATTCCATATCCCGGGAGTTGAACACTGTACTCCGCCTGACAGCAGGCTCCAGTCCTTTTCTCTGAATCCGCTGACTTTTCCCCCGGCCTCTCTCACAAGAAGAACACCTGCTGCCATATCCCAGGATTTCAGGTTCTCCTCCCAGAAACCTCCGTATCTTCCTGCGGCTGTGTAAGCCAGATCAAGAGCTGCGGAACCACACCTTCTTACCCCTCGTACAACTCCGAGGAATTTACTAAGAACTTGAACATCGAATGTAAGATCTTCCGGTGTTCTTGTGTAGGGGAATCCGGTGGCTACAACTGCATCCCGGAGTTGAACAGCGGGAGAAACTCTTATGGGCATGCCGTTCAGGTAAGCTCCACCTCCCCGAAGGGCGGTGAAAGTCTCCTTGTGTACAGGGTCATGAATACAGCCAAGGCAGACCCCCTCTCCATCCACAAGCGCGATGGAAATGCAGAAGAAAGGGATACCCATGGCATAGTTGTTGGTGCCGTCCAGGGGGTCAACAACCCAGAAAGGGGTATCAGGAAAAGAGCCGTCCCAGCTTTCCTCCCCAAGGAATGAAGACTCCGGAAGAAGGTTAGTCAGGACTTTTCTGAGAAAATCCTCCGATTTGAGATCGGCTTCTGTAACGAACTCCATACCTTCTTTGGAATTAACGGTGAATCCCTCTTCTCTGTACTTCATAAGAATCTTTCCTGCATTCTCTGCAGAGGTAACTACACGGTCTACAAATCGCTGAGTCATGTTCTCCCTTTCAGATCGGTGATGTTGGAATTATATCACAGGATACTTTGAAGGAGGGGGAGATGGAGTACAGAGCCCTGGGAACAAGATTGCGATATCTTATTAATGATCTTCTGAGGCGTAACCCATTCTGGCAGATCCTTGTTCTGGTTATCATTTCTCTGGCAATAGTCACCATTGGAATGCTGCTTGTTGATGGTCAGCTCATTGGGGATGAAACTGAAGGCAGTTTCTGGTGGTCTTTTACCAGGCTTCTTGACCAGGGGACTTTTATAGGAGACCATTCATGCAAGCCCCATGTAACTGTTGTGGGTGTTTTCATCACCCTTGGTGGGATTCTTGTTCTCTCTCTTCTCATTGGTATTTTTTCGTCCAAGATAGCCGAGCAGCTTGATGCACTGAAAAGGGGTAAGTCTCCCATTGTGGAAAAGGACCACTACATCGTCTGTGGAAACGGAGACAGACTGTACGAGGTTACCAGAGAACTGGTTGAAGCGCGAAAAGAGGGCTCTACAAAAGGGACCATCGTGATGTTCTCCCGCAGATCCAGAGAGGAGATGGAGGAAACTCTTGTTCAGCGGATAGGCAGGAAGAAAGCAAGAAAGGTGATCTGCCGTTCCGGTGAAACAACAGATGTTGATTCCCTGTTGCTTCCAGGTTTTCAGAGGTGCGCGGGGTTTGTTGTGATAGGAGACGATGACAGCACAGTGATCAAAACGCTGGTTGCAGTGAATTCCATTAGAGGAGAAGCACATCCTGTGGGGGTCTGCGAGCTTCGTGATAGAGCCAGAGGCAGGATTGCCGGGATGGCCTACAGGGAGGTGAAACGGGTACCTGTTCGTGAGATCGTTATGCGTCTTCTCGTTCAGGTCAGCCGTCAACCGGGGCTCAGCTCGGTCTACAGCGAAATACTCAGTTTCAGAGGGAATGAGTTCTACCTGAAAGAATTTCCCGAACTGGTGGGGCGTGACTTCAGGGAAGTCTCGGAGAGAATGACCGGAGGAATTGTTACAGGAATACAGAGTGAGAATAAGGTTCACATGAATCCTCCACCTGACCGTGTTTTAGTTTCAGGAGACAGCTTGCTGGTTCTTGCGAAAAATAGTAAATCTTTTGCCCCGGGAGACATAAAGAAACGAGCAGAAAGAACTGCCACTGTAAAGGAAGAATCCCATGAGGATCCTCTGCGAATGCTTGTATTATCCGGGCATAGCAGGAAGTTCAACTTCATGCTGAAACTTCTGGATGAATACTCTTGTCCCGGGGCCCGGATCACCGTGGCGGGATCAATCCCCCAGGAGGAAGGGAGTACTCTTCTTGGAGGTGTTGTCTGCTCGAACTGTACTAGAAACTATGTAGAAATGGACCGTGTGGACCCTGACAGTGTAGAAGGGCTCCATCCTGAAGGATACAACAGCGTTATGGTAATCTCAGGGAAGCATCCTGGAATGTCTGACGAAGACGCGGATTCCGAGTGTATTGTTGCACTGTTGATCCTTGAGGACATTGCTCACAGGCTGAGAGACCAGTGGACCACTACAGTTGTCTCCGAGATCAGGAATCCAAGGAACAGAAGACTGGCCTCTGCTGCAGGAATAGATGACTTTGTGATTTCCAATGAGGTCTGCAGTATGATTATGGCGCAACTGGTTGTTGAACCTGAGCTTTATCAGGTATACGATGAGATATTTGATCCGTCCGGCTGCGAGATACAACTGAGGAGAGTGTCCCTGTACAGATCAGGAGACTTTTCCGGGCTGACCGCAGAAGGCATGGACAGGAGAGAAGTGGTTCTTGGATGGGT
>JAGLDY010000023.1 GCA_023145375.1 Candidatus Sabulitectum sp.
ACGGGAACTGGATCGGAGTCAAAGGTTACTCTGAATCCTGAAACAGATCAGAAATTGCCCCGGAGCGGGGACACCAGAGTGGTGGTTATTGCTGAAAGGTAGGGAAATGAAAGGATCCGGATTTGTTAATGCCCTGGGGTTCATAACGGGAACTGTTTTCATGTTGCTGGGAATTGCTCTTGCTATTGGCGGGCCAATACTCACATCCTCTCTTGATTCAGCACTCCAGGAATCGTCCATGGGGATAAGAACTGCCGGTGAAGCCATAAGGACGGCAACCGAAGGGGTCTCCAATTCCACAGGAATGATCGAAGAGGTCAGGCTTTCCCTTGAAAGCTCTTCAGAGATAGTTTCCGGTACAGGAGTGGTTCTTCAGCAGACCGTATCTATTCTTGAGGAACTGAGGATAATTCTTCCTGCACTTGCAAGCGATATGGCGTCCATGCCTCAAATGCTGAGAGGCTTGATGCCTGCAAATCATTTTGATGAGGTTGCTGAAAGAGCAGAGACGGTTTCAACGGAGCTTGGGTTCCTGAATACACAGTTGGAAGATCTTGCGGGAGAAGTCTCTGAAGCTGGAGAATCAATCGGAGACGTGGCCGCTTCTGTGGAAGCCCTGGAGGAGGACCTTCTTTCCGCGGAAGGATCGTTCAGTGATGCCGCTGACAAAATGGATCAGGTTGCTATTGCTCTGGAGAACGGCTCCTATGCAGGCTTTATTTCAGTTTCATCTGCTGCCCTGGGGGTCCTGCTTTTCCTTGCGGGGCTTTACCAGATATCCACAGGTATGATGATAAGGAAACTTGAGAAGGGGCAGGCTCTTAAATGAGAATTTCCTCACTCCTTCTTGCTCTTCTGACAATCCCGCTAATAGCGGGCTCATTCACTCTTTTATCAGATACCCTGGATATGAATATAGGAACATACCGTTCAATTAAATTCAGAATTACTCCTGAAATGGTGGATAGCACGTACATTTCCGGAGAGTTCTTCACGGAACCCATTCCTACAAAGCTTGAATTCATTCTTGTTACAGAGCTGGATTACATAAGGGGCTGGGAAGGCCGGGGAGAGATTGACACCCTTGGTGTTTTTTACTCTGAAAATGGAGATCTGGAAATGGAAGTTCCAGATTTCGGAGATTTTGTTCTTATCGTCAGTAACAGGGGCAATACCAGTCCGGTTACGCTTGTGGCAGAGCTTTCAGTATCATACAAAGGTTCAGGAGTAACCTATGACTCTTTGCCATTCGGCATGACACTTCTTATGACCGTCCTTGCCGTGGGGGTGGTTCTTGCGGCTGTGCTGCTTACTATTAAAAGAATGTCCTGATGGTTGGCTAACTTAATATATTCACGGGAAAGGAGATCCCATGTTTATTTCTACCAGAAGCAGATACGGACTTAGAGCCCTGGTTCAGCTTGCCAGAAATGGACAGGGCAGTCCCATGAGTCTCTCCGGAATAGCAACAGAGGAAGAGATACCCATAAGATATCTTGAGCAGATATTCGGAAGGCTTCGAACCGCTGATTTTGTTCGTGGTCGCCGTGGCCCTGGTGGTGGCTATGTTCTGAGCAGAGAAGCTTCGGAGATATCCCTGCTTGATGTTATTAGAGTTCTTGAAACTGAATTCTTTCACACAAATTGCAGTCTTCAATGTCCTGACTTTCTTGAACAGAAGAATGATGCAGGGAACAAGATTTCCGGTTGTACCAGAGAGGACAAGTGTCCCACAAAAAAACTCTGGACTGATATAAAGCTATTGTGTGAAACCTATCTTGTGAAGAATACACTTGCCGATCTGTCCAGTGGATCGCTTGAAATGGAGTGATTTTTTAATGTGGCAATATTCTGAAATACTCATGGATCATTTTATGAATCCGAGAAATGTAGGTAGTCTGGATGCCCCGGACGGCCATTCAGAGGTTGGATCTCCCCAGTGCGGAGATGCCATGTACCTTGATATAGATATTGATGACGAGGGCAGGATCAGTGACATAGCGTTCAAGACCTTTGGATGTGCAGGAGCAATTGCCAGCGCTTCAGCTCTTACAGAGATGTCCCGTGGTCTTCCTGTTGAAGATGCTTTGAAGATCAGAAACAGCCAGATAGCTGAATATCTGGGAGGAATGCCCCCGGAGAAGTTCCACTGTTCGGTGATGGGTCATCAGGCCTTGAAGGCAGCTGTGGACAACTTTAACGCAAAATGTGATGAGATTAGCGCCATTCTAAATGATGAGGGGATAGCACCTCTTCTGGTACGACCGGGAAGAGTGCGTCTGAAAGCAGGGGATGATGCTGAAAAAGCAGCAAATATCCTCAGCGAAAAGATAGAAAGAAAGGTATTGATAGAGGTTGAACAATGAACGCTGTATATCTGGATAATGCTGCAACCACCAGGGTTGCTCCTGAGGTTCTGGAAGCGATCCTTCCATTTCTTAAAGAACAGTTCGGAAACCCTTCAAGCTTTCATTCCTTTGGCAGTTCCCACATGGAGGCAATAGAAAAGGCAAGAGGCCAGGTTGCCCGGCTCCTGGGAGCAAAGTGTGAAGAGGTCTATTTCACCTCCGGTGGAACAGAGAGCGATAACCAGGCATTGCGAGGTGCAGTAAAGATAGATCCTTCAAGGAAAGGGATAGTCACCTCTGCCGTTGAGCACCCTGCAGTTCTTGAGACAGCCAGAGCCCTGGAAAAGGAAGGCTGTAAACTGGATATAGCCGGAGTCAACGAGAATGGAGAGCTTGATATCGAGAGCCTGAGGGCTCTGGTCAATAAGCAGACTGCAGTTGTCTCCATCATGGCTGCCAACAACGAGACAGGGGTAATAATGCCCCTGAAGGAAGCTGCGGGGATAGCACACGAAGCAGGAGCGCTTTTTCACACTGACGCGGTTCAGATGGTTGGGAAAAGTCCCATTGATGTTCATTCTCTTAGCATTGATATCCTCAGTCTTTCAGCGCACAAGTTTCACGGTCCCAAGGGCATCGGAGCTATTTACATAAAAAAGGGAATTGAACTTCCCCCTATGCTCACCGGTGGTCATCAAGAGAAGGGCGCCAGGTCCGGTACTTACAATGCCCCGGGGATTGTTGGGCTTGGAAAGGCTGCTGAACTTGCCCTTACCCACCTGAAGGATACAGTTGCTCGAGAACGAACTCTCAGGGAAGAATTTGAGAAGCGTGTTCTCGAGAGTTGCCCAGGCGCTTTCGTGGTTGCAGAGAACGCTTCCAGACGCCTTCCTGGAACAGTTACCATTATTTTCAAAGGTATTGAAAGTGAGGCTGTTCTGACCCTGCTGGACATGCAGGGTATCTATGCATCCTCCGGATCTGCATGCAGTACCGGCAGCAAGAACCCCAGCCATGTTCTCTATGCTATGGGTGTTGACTATACTTTAGCCAACAGTGCTCTCAGGTTCAGCCTGAGCAGGTACACAACAGATGAAGAAATAGACCGTACGGTTGAGCTTCTCTCCAGGGTTGTTGAGAGGCTGAGGAGGATTTCTCCCTACGCTGAATGAATTGACAAGGAGGGTGAATTATTTTTTCACTATTATCTGTCCTGATCGCTCTTCTTCCCATCCCCGGATTCCCCGGACCCGAAAGCAGTGCGGATTACTCCATGGAGATTTATCTCTCTCCTGACTCTTCCACAATTCGGGGATCTTTGGATATTGCTTTCTCCAGTGGTGTGCATTTTCCTGTAGACACTCTCTGGTTGCACCTCTATCCCAATGCGTATTCTGACCCCACAACCGCTTTCGGGCAGGATCTGGACGCTCAGGGCAGCTTCGGATTTCGCAGATCAGATGAATCGGACAAGGGTTGGATAGAGCTTTCGAACTGGACCATGGACGGGGAGCCTGTTACTATCCATGAAGATGGAACGCTGGGCTGGATCGTTCTCGACCATCCGCTTCACGGAGAGGATTCAGTTTTACTCTCTGGAGATTTTCTAGTAAAGGTGCCGAAGTTCTGGAGCAGAATGGGGCATCACGGAGATACCTACCAGATTACCCAGTGGTATCCCAAGATGTGTGTTCTTGATACCCGGGGCTGGCACAGGTCCCGATACCATGCAGCAGGAGAGTTCTATAGCGATTACGGTAACTATTCCGTGTCTATTGATGTTCCGTATGATTTTGTTACCGCAGCTACAGGTAGAGTGCTGGAAACCGAATTCAACCCGGATTCAACAAGGCGGATCGATCACTGGACAGCAGAAGGTGTTCATGACTTTGCCTGGTGTTCAAGTCCGGATTACACGGTTAGAGATCATGTCTTCAACTATCCTGACAGTGGTGGAACGGTAAGAGTTCACATGGTTCTTCTTGATGACGATGAAGATTACTGGGAAGACATTCCTGCGGCTGTTGATTCCACGCTGGCCTACTACGGAGAATGGTACATGCCGTATCCGTACAACGATCTCTGGGTTGTTGATCCGGTTGTTTCCCAGGGCGGTGGGATGGAGTACCCGCAGTTTGTTTTTGCTTTTAATGAAATTCCAATGACACGGACGCTGGAGATGGTCACCATTCACGAGGTGGGACATCAGTGGTTTTATGGCCTTTTAGGTAATAACGAAACTGATGAAGCGTGGCTGGACGAGGGCATGAACACGTTCAGTGAGTTGCGTTACATGGAACGAATGCACGGGTTCAGAGGAAACATGACCACAACCCCGGGCTGGCTTCTCGATATCAGCGACAGAGACCTGCAGGTATTGTCTTATGTCTCAGCGGCTCACAGCGACATTACACCGGTACTAAGCAGAGCCACAGATGCAGGCGACGGCAGTTATTCCACCGGTTATACTTACTACACAAAACCTGCACTTTTTATGTCCATGCTGCAGGTTCAGCTTGGCGAAGAACTTTTCAACGAGGTGATGTCAACTTACTTTCAGAGGTTTGCCCTGCATCATCCCCATACAGAAGATTTCCAGGCGGTTGTTGAGGAGTTATCAGGAAGAAGCTGGCAGGTGGAGTTCGACTACTGGTTGCGTGACACCGGTTCTGCTGATGTAAGGCTCTCCGCCCTTCAGACAAACGAAGATTCTACCACGGTGATGCTTACAGGAGACTTCCCCCATGGTGTGCTTGTACCGCTGATCTTTGTAACTGATTCTGATACCCTGGAATTGCTTGTGGATGTATTTCCAGGCGAGGAAACCGTGGTTTCCGTTGAGGGAGAATGGGACCAGGCGGTTGCAGATCCGCTCATGCGTCTTCCAGACTCTGCTCCCTGGAACAATACTCTACCTGTTAATTTTAAATTGAAACCTCTTATCCTGCCGATACCTCAGCCGGATCACTACAGCGTCTGGGCACTTCCACTTCCTGGATACGCAGACGGTTCCTGGAGAGCCAATGCCTTCTTTCTGGTAACACCTCTTCCTGTGGAGGCAGGTGGTCCTTTCACTCTGTCCTCACACATTTCCATACCCTTCAAGGAAGAATCCTCAGCTGCCTTCGGACTATCTCTCTCTGTTCCTCTTTCAAGGAGCTACGGAGAAGAAGATATTTTGAAAACAAGGTTTTTCTCCGGCTATGGATTAAACAGAGTAAGTGCTGCTTTTTCCCGGAACACGCACGGTCTACTGGCGATAGATCCAAGAATTACTACTTCTTTTGGAATTGAACTTTTTTCAGTTTCCGATACTACGGTTTACGGTGGAGACAACATTCAAACGGGGACCTCAATGGAGATACAGTCCAGGCTTGGGCTCTCCAGGCGTTCTTTCAATCGTTCATTCACCGCGGGGATCAATTCCTTTTTCGACCCGGGACTGGGTGATAATGCCTATGCCGGGTTGAGTTTAGATGCAGAGGTTAACCAGCGATTGTCTGGAGGCTTTGTTGCTTCCACCAGGGCAAATGCAGAGGGTGTTACCGAAAACGCTCCAGTTCAACGAATGGTGAGGCCAGCAGGAGGACTCTTCCCGGAGAACTCCCTTGTAGATGCTGTTCTTTCGCCTGACGGCGTACTCAGTGCCCGGAACCACTATTTTGTAAGGACAGGTCCTGCCCTGCCGGGATACTGGAACCGTTTTCTCCGGGGGAAAGTGGGCTTTTCACTGGAACAGAGACTGAGCCTGATAAAGATACCAATAGGTATATTCGCCGGAACCGGCTGGGTTGGAAGCAGTTTCGAGGAATTAACTAACGGTACACTTCTTTCCAATGCCGGTATTCTGGTAAATGTCGCAGTAGTTGAGGCCATCTTCCCTCTCTGGGTTTCCGACCCGGAAGAGGGTGAAGAGAACTGGGAGTTCCGCTGGCGGATCAGGATATTGTTCTAGAAACCACTGCCGGTCCAGCTGGCGCCGGCATACAGTTCGAAGTTTTCAAAATCGTTCAGCCCGATGTTCAAGCCACCGTTCAGAGCAAGGTTCTCATCCAGCAGGTACTCTACCCCGGCCCCTGCTTTGAATACCGATGAAGTTGAGCCATTCAATCCAGTGTAAAGCAGTACATCGGAAGTAATGAAGCTTGATCCGCCGGCATTGAAATACATCACATCAGTGATCGTATCGTCGAAGGGGTTTCTTCCTCCGTTCAGTGCGTACTCTGCTGACATGGAAAGCCTGAAGTCCAGGAATGTCGTACTGGAAACTCCTCCCACTGCGATCTCAGAGCCTCTGTCACGGTACTCTTCTCCTGTTGGAAGAGTGAGTCTTCCGGTGAATTTAAGTGCTGTACCGCCTCTCGCTTTTTCGTAAAGCCATCCTCCGGAGAGAGTGATGTCTCCTATGACTGACCCGTCGTAGGGGCTGTCCACCGGTATCACTGGTACTACGGCACCAACCTCAAAATCATCTGAAATACCCCAGCAGCCTTTCAGAGGAAGTCGAATGATAGAACCGTTATCCGTATCGACGTACTCGATGCTCATACCGGCTCTAAGTAGGCCGGTCTCAAGGATATCAGAGCTGGGGAGACCCGGCCATCCGGAAAAACCACTGGGGCCAATTGACCAGGAAGCGGAAAATGCTGCAACCGTAGCCACCGTAAGTATCACTATTGATTTTCTCATTATTCCTCCGGGGTTGACAATCACCGTTCCTATATGGAAATGTATAACCTGTGGGAATATAAAATCTTGCTGAGGGGAGGGGATAATGAGAGCAGGTGAGAAGTGGTTTCTGATCTCACTGGTTGTGTTTATTGCCGGTGGGGCGTTCACAGCTGTTAAAGCCATGCCGGACATGACTGAAGGCGGATCAGAGAGTCAGCAAATTGAGGAGTTATCTCTTTACGACCTTCTTAAAGAGGAGATCAGGCCTTACCACTTCGGCAACGTACCTTCGGAATCCTTTTCAGGAGATACCACTGTGCTGGTCGTTGATCTGGATTGCAACATGTTCAGTGAGGCTCAGGCGAATCTTCACGTTACCAGGATCCTTAGAAGTCTCGACTTTGATCACATCACTGTTCAGGAGAGAATGGCAGGTGGAATAGTATTCCGGGCGGAATTTCCGAATGATCAGCCGCTTCAAATTCTCTTCAAAACCCCGCGATAAAAAGGTCACTGCTGTAGCAGAATCCAGCTGAGGTGGTCAATCCTCTTGACTTTCTTTATCTTTCTTCACTTCTGAGAGGATGTATTGCGGGTAACTGCAAGGGTGTCCAACTGGTAGATAAATATGTAACTACTGTTGTAATAGATAATTAAGCGAACAGCCGATCAAAGGCGAAGGGGAACCCAATGAAGAGAACCGACAGGTGGAGGATTTACAGCTCTGCAATTGTTCTGTTGCTGGCACTGTTTCTTATCTGGCCTACAGTGAAATGGTATTCACTTCCAGCCGTTGAAAGAGACCGTGCGGAAGCCAGTGTTCAACCGGAAACAACAAACCCTTATCTGAGAGAACTCCTTAATGAAATGCAGGAGGAGGGCGGAGAACCTCTTCTTGAGGAATACAGAGTTCTTTACCAGTCAAGCGTCGGTACCATCAAGCTGGGACTTGATCTGCAGGGTGGAATGTATCTCGCATACACTGTTGAACCAACACCTGGTCTTGATGCTGACGAGGCTCTGGATCAGGCTCTTGAGATAATCAGAAACCGAATTGATGAATTCGGTGTTTCCGAGCCTTCCATAACGCGACAGGGAAACGACAGGATAATTGTTCAGCTTCCCGGCGTGAGAGATCCCGCAAGAGCCCGTGGGATAGTTGAGAGGCAGGCTCTTCTAGAGTTTAAGGTAATAGCATACCCCAATGCTGAGCACCCGTCTCCTTCAAGTATTCCGGTGATAAGAGAGATCGAGGCTGTTCTTGGTGACGAGGTTCCAGAAGAGACAGCAATAGAAACAGGGACAACAGAAGCAGAAGAGTTCTCTCTTCCAGCAGGTGGGGATGATCTGACACTGCCTGCTCCTGACAGCGAAGAAGAGTCTGTTCTGCCTGTAATAGAGGTTGCAGGTACTCTCAGCTCACTTCTTACTTCAGTGGATCAGAATGACGCTGTGATTCTCAGCATCAGACCCGGTGACTGGGTGATCACTGAAGGTGATGATTACGATGAATTCCAGTCAATCATAAATCGTGATGATGTCAGTGCCATACTTGCAGAAGTTAACCTTAAATTCGTTTTTGGAAAAGCAACGGCCATGGCAGACGGTACATCAATGATGAGTGTTTTCCTTATTCCAGATGATGCCGGGCGCGGTTGGGACAGACAGTCAGATATGGATCTGCCCCACTATCGCCTCACAGGAGCCAACCTCACTGATGTCCGCATCAGAATGGGGGATCAGAACTCCATGAGCAGAGACCCCTATCTGCTTCTTGAGTTTGACAGCGAAGGCGCTTCCAACTGGGCACAGATAACCGGCGAGAATGTTGACGAGCGAGTCTCTATTATTCTTGATGGAAGAATCTATTCCGTTGCCACCATCCAGGAGAGAATCACGGGATCGGGAACAAGGCTTTCAGGAGCCTTTTCCGTTGAGGAAGCCCGTGACCTTCGTCTTGTTCTGAAGGCAGGAAGTCTTCCAGCAAGACTCATCATAGCTGAAGAACAGACAATAGGACCCAGCCTTGGCCAGAAAGCGATCCGCAACGGTTTTATTGCAGGTGTTGTGGGCCTTGTACTTATCGCGGTGTTCATGATAATTTACTACGGAGCCAGTGGTGTTATTGCCGTACTCGCTCTTCTCTTTGATATGCTGATCATCCTGGGATTCCTCTGCTTCCCAGGTCCGCTTGCAAGGCTGGGAGTAACAGGGCTTAACGCAACGCTTACCCTTCCGGGTATTGCAGGTATCATTCTAACCATTGGTATGGCAGTTGATGCCAGCGTGCTGATATACGAGCGTATCCGCGAGGAACTTCGCTCCGGTAAAGGAATCCGCTCAGCAGTTGATTCCGGCTACGCACGAGCTTTTGTGACCATTCTGGATGCAAACCTTACAACCTTCATAACGGCTCTTGTCCTCTACAAGTTTGGAACCGGACCCATCAGAGGATTTGCTGTTACTCTTTCCATAGGTATCATGGCATCAATGTTCTGCTCCCTGGTATTTACCAGATCTTTCTTCAGCATTATGCTGGCACAGATAAAGAGAACGAAGATCAGTATCGGCAAGATGGCTCTTATCAAGGATGCCCACTTCAAGATTACAGCAGTCCGCAAAAAAACATACATTGCTTCCCTTGTAATGATCCTTATTGGGCTCATAGCATTCTTTGCCCATGGCGGACTCAACCTTTCCATTGATTTTACAGGAGGCCTTGAGACCAATGTAATTTCAATGGAGCACAGCACAACTGATGAACTTGGTGAAGCTCTCATAGCACAGGGTCTTGCCAGCGTTCAGATCCAGTCTCTTCAGGATTGGGACGGCGCCGGTTATGCCTTTGTTATCAGAACCTCCACCAGTGACAAGGATGCTGTCTACGATGCCCTGGGACAGGAGAACTGTACTTTGATGGAAGACGAGAGCGGCAATTCAGAGGCCTCCTTTATTAAGCAGATAGGCCCCAGAGTAGGTGCGGAACTCAGGTCGAAGGCTGTTGATTCAATTCTTATGGCAATGTTCTTTATTGTTCTCTACATCTGGTACAGGTTCCAGTTCAAGTGGGGAATTGCAGCTGTTGCTGCTCTTGTCCATGATGTTCTGATAACAGTGGGAATACTTGCATTGCTCCAGGTGGACATAAGTCTCACCATTATTGCAGCACTGCTTACCATTGTAGGTTACTCCATCAATGATACCATTGTGGTGTTTGACAGGATCAGAGAGGACAATCGCCTCAGGAAGGGCAAGACCTTTGAAGAGACGGTTAACAAGGGCATAAATGAGACACTGAGCAGAACCATTGTAACCTCTGTTACCACATTTGTTGCAGTGCTCATGCTCTTCATCTTCGGTACAGGTGACATCAGGAACTTTGCGCTTACACTGATGATCGGTATCGTTGTGGGAACTTACTCCTCAGTCTTTGTAGCAAGCCCTATTCTTATCGACTGGCACGCAAGACTGAAGAAGAAGTAAACAGAATAAATGCGACAAGAACGGGGAGGGGCAAATGCTCCTCCCCGTTTCGGTATCCTGGACTTTATCGTGGTATTGAGATGACTGCCACGGCTCCGCCGTCTGCTCCATTGGAGAGAGCGAGTGAGCCTCCATGCCTTTCAGCTATCCTGCTGACAATGGAAAGACCGAGACCTGAACCCCGGCTGTCTTTACCTTTAACAAACGGGTTTACCGCCCTTTCTGGAAAACCCGGTGGAAACCCTGGTCCATCGTCAGTTACCACCACTTCCACGGAGTCTTCCTTTACATTGATCCGTATAACCACAGAGCTTTCAGCATATCGAACAGAATTACGGACAAGGTTGGAAACAGCTCGAAGCAGCAGTCTGTAGTCTCCGGAAACTGAGGAGTCATCCTGGTCTGAAACAATATCTATCTTTACCTTTGAATCAGGGATCCTTTCTCCAGCAGCAGCTCCCGTACAGACACCTTTAAGAGGAACTTGCTCTTTTGTGAGAGCACCTGTGCTTCCAATTTTATTGAACTCCAGCAATTCTGAAACCAGCCGGTCAAGTTCGAAGAGATCCTGCTCCATGAGGCCCAGTTTTTCCCTGACAGCCTGTGGGTTCTCCCTTGCCAGTTCCAGAGCAAAGCTCAACCTGGCCATTGGCGTTCTCAGTTCATGAGCAACCGCATTCAGAAGCTCATTATGCGAGCTCAGAAGAGAGATTATCCGGTCTGCCATTCTGTTGAACGCGGAACCCAGCCTGTCTATCTCATCACCGCCTGAAGAGGAAGGATACCGTGCGGTGAAGTTGCCTTCTCCAAACTCACCAGTGACCTGTCTCAGTGTAGAAATACGGGAGAAGACCGATCTGAGTCCCAGAGCAAGAGCGAGAGCCTGTGAGAGAAAGAGGCCAAGAGCGAAAAGAACAAGAACAAAGAACCTGGCCGGAGCAACTCTGCTGGATGCAAGCATTGAAAAATCGGTCCCGGTGGGTTGGATCAACCGAACACCCCTCCACTCCCGATCATCTTGAGGGGGGTGTCCCGGTACAAATGGAGGTCGCTGGGAATTTCTAAAAAATCGGAGTACAATATTCAGAGAATCCGCGAGATGCTCGACCTCAGGGCCAGTCGGATCTTGCATATTCATGACCATATGTTCAAACTCATCAATCTTCTCAATTCTGAGCCGTTCGAAGTGTGCCGGAAGAACAGAAAAGGATATCCAGATGGAAAGGATCAGAGTAACAAGAGTTGTCAGGGCCAGAACAAGGTATATCTTCCAGTAAAGTCTCATGAAGACACATCCGTAGCAGAATGTGCCATAAGGTAACCCAGCCCGCGAACGGTCTTGATCAGGTCTCCGTGCTTTTTCAGCTTACGGCGAAGTCTGGAAACAAGTACGTCTATCGATCTGTCAAAGGAATCAAAATTTATACCACGGAGTTCTTCCACAAGAATATTTCTTTTCTGAACTCGGCCTGCTCTTCTGGCCAGTAGTACCAGCAGGTCAAACTCGGTTGTTGTTAGATCAAGAGGCTCTCCATCAAGGTATGCGCTTCTACCGGGTACATTAATTGTAACCGGTCCAACCTCTATCATTTCTGAGTTAAGATCGGAGGAGCTTCTCCGGAGGAGTGCTCTTACCCTTGCCAGCAGAACTCTTGGGGCAACAGGTTTTCCAAGATAGTCGTCAGCGCCCAGTTCAAGGCCAGTAACAACATCCACATCATCCTTCATTGCGGTGAGCATCAGTATGGGACCGCGCCATCCCTCTCGCAGAGAGCGACAGACATCAAGACCGCTGATATCAGGCAGCATAAGGTCGAGTATGACCAGATCAGGACGTCCGGCAACAACTCTCTTTTTCACATCCGATCCCCTGTGCTGTACTTCTATCTTGTACCCCTGACCGGTAAGATATTCTGAAAGAAGAGAGGCAAGTGGAACATCGTCCTCCACAATGAGTATCTTTTCCTGCATAGTACCTCCAGTTGACAATGATCAAACCTCTTCTATTCTATTGCTCACGGATGGATGAAGCAATCTCTTAAGAAAGGACACAGCCATGGGAATATTTATTGCAGCAGCACTGACTTTTTCAATACAGATGTACAACGAGGCTCCTGTCTACACTCTTGAACCGGTAGGCATTGAGTTCGGATATCTTCCGGAAGATGTGCTCCCGCTTGTTGAGGGAGTTATGACGGAGGAGGGGGGAGCCCTTGCAGGCCAGCCTAACAGCCTCGGTATGACTTTTGGATGCTACTACTGGAAGATGGAGAACCCCATTACAGATAAGGTTCTATGGATCCAAGAACAGCTTTCCGGCGTAATACCGCCGAATCTCATGGAATCAATACACAATACAACCCCTGTATGGGTAGAGGGAAGTCTTGGTACTGATGTCAGGGGAATCCACTCTCTCGGACTGATGTCCCAGATAAGCTTTACCTTTTCTCCCTCAGGAGGAGTGATGGGCAGAGGGAGGGCTTACGGAATCTTCAGAAATGGTTATGCTGTGCTTTTAACAATGTACGGGCCTTCTGAATCCAATCCCCAGGAATTTCTCGAGCAGGTTGTAGCAAAGGCTGTGCTTAGCGAACAGTAAACACGCAGAGCCTGTTATTTCGACTGTATTAGTTTTCTGAGGATAAGAAACCCCGCACCCAGGTAAAAGAGAGAATGGGCAGCAGTTGCTATTGTGCTGTTCCAGCCTGTGCCGGTTGAGACAACAGTTGTGGCCATATTGCCGAGAGGTGCTATGAACCACCAGCTGATAGATGAACCTAAAAGTCCGGGAAAAAAAGCCATGCTGAACAGTCCAAAAGATAGAGATGCACCGCCTGCGCCACTTGAAATTGATGAGCAGAAGGCTGCTGCCGTCACGCTCCAGAATGCCACAAAGATACATCTGGAAAAGAACATTTGAAAGATTATCCCGGACGAGACGCCAAGGGGAGTCAGAGTGCCAAGTGACATAAGAAGCATTGCAGTGGCAGTCAGCAGAAAAACAGAGAGAATCGAGCTGAAGAAGAACCCTGTGAACCGTTCTCTGCCCTTCTTCCACTTGTTCCATGACTCAGAGAGGAACATGGTAGCCAGCGGGGTACCCACAAGGCCGGTTAACATAACAACGCGCCAGAGAGAGAATACGGATCGTTTTCCCACGGGAACGTATGGTAATATCCCTGATTCCTGCAGCCATGACTCAATGAGCATTGAAGCAATAAAAAGGACTGGAATCGTCAGAAATGGTCCCAGCCACTTTAGATGCAGCACAGTTTTCAGGCTAATCCAGGGCTGGAAGGTTCTGTTTGACAAGGTCAGCCTTTCCTTTATGCTCCCGTGTGGGAATATTACCGCATCTCAAATCGATTGGATAAGATGAAGAAATTGTTGACCGGTGCTCTTCTGCTACTGCTCTGTGCATGTGGCAAAGAGTTTACAGGCCTTGGCTCAGTTGATCTCCATATTACATCCATTACTTTCCGTGATTCTGACCCCGCCACAATAACAGGAATGCTGCCTTCTGGCAAACCTGCAGACTTCGTACTTGCAGTGGACGGTGATCAGATCAGGGGAATGACTGTTAGGTACAACTCTGATACGGACACAACCGGTCTTGCTGAAGCAAACAACAGATTAACTTTCCCGCTGTTTGTCGAACCGGGAGGGTCAGCAGAATTTGAGATCATGCATACAGGTCTTTTCTGGACCCCGGACTATTCCATACAGGAAGAAGGAGGAGTCAGAAGGATATTTGCATCAGCAATTCTGAGTAACTCGACAACTCAGACATGGTGCGTGGATACACTGAGACTGACAGACCCTGAGAACAGCGTAGTAACAACAGCCTCCGGGCGAATTACAATAGAGCCCGGCACCAACCCTGTTCCCTGGTGGGATAGCCCTGCAGGCACGCCTCAGGCCGTGATAACCTATGGCTGGCCGATACATGGCCGCTGGAACCCCATGATCGCCGTTTTCTGCCCTTCAGCAGGCAGAGTTGAAAGCTGGACAGAAAATATCTACCAGCGAAATGACACGTTGTGGTTCCCTGCTGACTCTCTCATCGAACTTGATCTTACCTGGCAGCAGATGCCAAATGAATACCGCTGTGTCATGGAAGCTATATCTCTCACTGACTCAATTATAAACTGGCGAATTCAGTGGCCTGAAAGATTACCCAGAGGTGCTGAGATAGACCCTGGCATTGAATCTTTTGAACTCTCTTCAGGCGAGGCTTTTGCAATCCTCTACAGAGAGATCTATTGACTTGACCAATTGCTTCAAATGAGCTAGTATAGCGTTCCTGCGGTGCGCCCGTAGCTCAATTGGATAGAGCATCTGGCTACGGACCAGAAGGTTTGGGGTTCGAGTCCCTTCGGGCGTGCCAGGCATCGGATGAGTCGAACAGTATCATCTGTGCAGGCAGCACTCAAGTGTTTCGTTAAACTGAAAATTATCTGTCGTCACAAAGGGGCTTACAGGCCGACAAATTCCTTCTTTGGATCATGGCTGATATGGAAAGGATGCTGACAGCGATCCTCCCATACGAAAGCGGAATCACAGTTAAGCAACTACTCTTTTGTCAGTATTACAGAAACCTGGGTTACAGGATTACTCCTGCTTTGCCTCATAGGTTATGAAACAGTTGCCATCCTCTTTTTTTAGAATATCGGTTTTCATGCCTTTACGGGTTAAGACTGTTTTTATAACCTTCTCACCCAGCATCTGGTTGGCAGTTTCTTCAATCATGGTTGGGAATGGGCAGAATGTGTTTCCAGGAGCAAGTTCGGCTTTTCCTACGCCAATGGGGCAGAAACGACAACCGGATGAGCCAACTCTGAATGTGGCGTGATTATTGTCTTTCTCAGTAACCTCCACCTGGCCCGCCAGGTCAAAAACCTTATCCATAAAGGCGACAACCGGCTTGAGCCGTTCTGTAACGGTTGTTGCAACTTTTGCCTTGGTGCATGCCTCCTGATAACCGGGGAGGGTTTCAAAGTATGGTATAATGAATTTGTCCATTGAGTGCTGAAGAAGCCTGTTGAGAAATGCCTGGTTGAACATCCCCTGCTGACTGGCCAGAGAGCCCAGAAGTGAAGCTATCATAAGATGCCACTGGGAGAGTTGACGATCATCAATCAGGGTTTTCATTTCACTGTTTACTGGCATCTTGCATCCTCCTCTAGTTGAGTGCTTCTGCTATCAAGAAGAAGATTGGCGTTTCAAGAGAGGAGGAACACTATTAATTTACCCTGTTTACATTAGCATACATTACTGAGCATGTTCACATTACTCATTTTTTTAATCAGATAGAAACTCTCCTAACTGAACCATTACAAAGGGGGCAGGATCAGCCCCGCCTCCTCGCTAAAGACCAGTTTTGCCGGTTACAGCTTAACTGCACTGCAGGCGGCAGTATTCCCCTCTTCATCCGTTGCACGGATAATGTAGGTGCCTGAAGGAAGCTGTTCCCCGTTCAAGAGCAGACTGCCTTCAACGAATTCAGAAATTACTCTTCTTCCCCGAAGATCAAAGACTTCCACGGAAACCTCACCTGGAAATCCGTTAAAGTTAACAAGGGTTGAAGAATAGATTGGATTCTGTGTTAGTGTAATGTTGGCAGAGCCTGGAAGGTCCAAGGTAGAGCCTTCTTCTATATCAGTATACAGAGCAATCCTGTAAATTTCATCTGTGGTCTGGTTGCTCACCCACATGAACTGACCGGAAGCCCCCTCGAATGTAACGCCACGAATATCTGAACCAATGCCTATTGAAGCTTGCAGGGAAGAAACTATTCCCCCGGAACCCGCCTCGTAGCAAGATACAGGGCTTGTGGCATTATCATTTGCCATCCAGATATCTCCCACGCCATCGTTTTGCTGGTATCCAATATCGTAACCAACAGGCGTGGCCGAGTAATCACTGATGTAAGTTGTTTTGTTGGTATAGCCACCAGCGCTAGAGGAATAGGTTAGAGCGTAGCAACCTTCATAAGAAATGAGGGTAGTGCTCATGTAAGTAGTAGTACCGGACATCGCTAACCCCGTCACTGTCGGGGTATGCATTCCTCAACAAACAGCATTGTAACCTAGATAGTTACCGGAAGTGCCATAAAAGTAGATATAGGTACTGGCGTTTCCATTCCAGAAACTGCTGAACAGAATTCCGTCCTGATAAGCCAGGCCTGCTGGAACATAAGAAGCGGCAGCGGTGTGAATAACTTCGAAGCTCTCCTCAACGGCACCTGTAGTAGGGTTCAACCCATAGATAAAGGATGACCCCTCATCCAGAGCCCAGAGTTTGCCCTCTCCCCAGGCGAGTCCGCTGATGTTTGTATCAGGTGCATCAAGTGTGCGAACAACAGATGCCCCGAAACAGACAACAGGCAATAGAACTGTTATCAAAGCCAGTATCTTCATAAGTCCCTCTCTTTTAGAACCAGCAGGAATATCCTACTAATTAGATACGAAATAGTAGTATCCCAAACACATAAGAGTACCTACTCTCGTGTAAAAGGTATGTCAACAGGGCAGGAAATGTTTGTAGAAACTGTGTATCCTCTTGCGTTTCTGATAAAAGAGAGCATATGCCATCCTCCGGTTCTACTGTAAGTGTTCACCGGACTCAATACCCTCAGGTAAGTTGTGAGCGACTTCACTTTCTTTGGGTTCGTTTTAGAGGAACTTGGCTGCAAGAAATAGAAACACTGCAGGTCTGATGCGTTTTGGCTGAAATTTGATTTTTTATTATATCTGACCATCGTAGAACATACCTGCAGACAGAAAGATAGGGGAGTTATGCTTGAGAAACTGAAAAATATGATCTCCGGAGCAGACGCTGATTACCTTGACATTCGTTATGAAGTAAAGAAGACGACTACTATTTCCATGGCTGGATCTGAGTTAAAGAAAGCCGGGTCCAACAGCACAGACGGCTATGTGGTGAGGGCTCTTAAAGATGGAGGTTTTTCCTCTGTTACAGTTACCAGAGAAGATGATGTTCCGGAAGCAATCATGCTGGCGGTTCAGGGGGCTTCTGCCATGGCCGGCGGGGGGAAGAATGTTTCCCTTGAAGATGTTGAACCTGTCCAGGACTATGTGGAGCCTGATCTAAAAGGTGATCCGGCTCAGGTACCTCTGAAAGAGAAAATAGTACTGTTGAAGAAGTACAATGACATAATGCTCAGTCAGCCTGACATAGCAAATACCAACATGGCATACAGCGAAGTGGACAGAGAAAAGTTTTTTGTGTCCAGCCAGGGTACAGCTGTCCGTGAGCGTGTTTGTACTGTAAGCATCGGCGGTGAAGTTGTTGCCAGGAGAGGTGAGATCACTCAGAATATCCGTGCAGCAGTGGGAGGAGCCAATGGAATGGCTGCTCTTATGGGCAGAGATGATGTGTTCCTTAAAAGAGCGAAGATTGCCAGGGAACTGCTGGATGCCGATCCGGTTAAGGGCGGAACCTACGATGTGGTTATAAACCCCAGTCTTACAGGAGTTTTCATCCATGAGGCATTCGGCCACTTCAGCGAAGCTGATATAATTGAGGACAATCCTCCTCTCAGGAAGAAGATGGCCATGGGAAGCAAGATCGGAAGTGATGTCGTTACCATCATTGCTGACACTCTTATTCCAAACCAGGTCGGTTTTTACAAGTACGATGACGAGGGTGTTCCCGTTAAGACCATTCCCCTGATGGTTAACGGTGTTCTCAAGGGAAGACTTCATTCCAGGAGAACCGCAGCCGAATTCGGTGAACCGGTTACCGGTCACTGTGTAGCTCAAGATCACGGGTATGAGCCAATAGTAAGAATGGGGACGATCTATCTTGAAAAAGGGAAGATGCCCCTGAAGGAGCTTCTGAAACAGATGGGTGACGGCCTTTACCTGTGCGATGGCAAGGGTGGCCAGACATCCGGAGAAAACTTCACATTCGGCGCTCAGTATGGTTATCTGGTGAAGGACGGTGAAATTCAGGGTATGGTCAGAGACATCAACATCATGGGTAATCTCTTTACAACAATGAAGAACATTGAAGCCATGGATGATACAATGAAGCTCAGCGAGCGAGGTGGATGCGGTAAGGGTCAAATGAACATAAAGAGTGGCTATGGAGGGCCGAGTGTTTTGATCCGATCCATGGTTGTGGGAGGTGTATAATGGAAAAACTTCTTAAAATAGCGGCTTCAAAGGGATGCAGAGCAGAGGTATTCAGCACCAGAGAAAAGTCTCTGAGTATGAGCAAGGTGAATGGTGCGGTAAGCGATGTTTCCGCTTCCATAGAGTCCGGTGTATCTCTCAGGATCCTGAAAGACGGAAAACTTGGTTTTGCTTACACCAAGAACCTTATAGACCGGGAAGAGCTTGTTGCGAACGCGCTGGCGTCTCTGGAGGCAGGCGTTGAAGCCCTTTACGATTTCCCGGACACCGGTTCAGTGTCGTTCTTTGAAGATTTTGATGAATCAGTAGAGACCTTGAGCTTTCCTGAATTAAGAAAGAATATTGACAGGATCGAGAATCTATACGGTGAGATGAAGGAGGGTATTCTTCAGGCTGCTGCAGGTTGCGGAACAACAGAGATCAGAATTATCAATACCTCAGGTGCTGATCTTCTTCAGAAAGAATCATCTGTATACAGTACGGGTTTAATGATCTATCCGGGGACCAGTTCCGGCTTGCGAAATGTCTTTGCAGGAAAGTCAACCTGTGAAATATTCGAACCGGATGTAAAAAGAACAGTGGATAATTTCTACAATTCACTACCGGAAGTTGAAATAGGCGATAGCAGAATGAAGGTGCTCTTTCCTCCTGATGTGATGTATGCTCTCACATGGAGGCTTGGTGTAGCGTCATCGGCAAAGGCATTCTACGAGAAGGTCTCACCTCTTCTCAACAAGATAGACACCCAGGTTATCTCACCACTTATCTCGTTTATAAGCGATCCTTCCGTGGGCTCCATGGGCAGAAGGGTCTTCGATGATGAAGGAGTGAAAACCGGCAGAGTACCTGTGTTCGAGAATGGTCTGTTCAAGAAGGTCTACAACAATCTTGACTATGCCTCTAAAATGAACACAGCCCCTGTGGGGACAGGATTCCGTGGGGGAATGTGGGGAGGGGACAAAGTATCACTAAGTCCTGCCCCAAGTCTTTCGCATGCAACATTCTCCCCTGGAAGCAAGTCATTCCAGGAAATGCTGGAAATGATGGATCGCGGTGTGATCGTTTATGGTGCCCTGGGTGCCCACTCCGGTAACATTCTTAACGGTGATCTTTCAATTGGATTGAACCCGGGATTGTATGTTGAGAACGGGAAAGTAGTGGGCAGGGTTAAAGATGCCATGATGGCTGGAAATATCTACGAGATGCTTTCAAAAGCAATTGCAGTGGAAAAGATTCCTCATTACACCGGAAGCATGTTTGACAACCCTTCAATACTCCTTGAAGATATCAGTGTGGTTGGTTCTTAGAAGCTGATTACATAACTGAATACCAGGGCGTCAGAATGGTGTGTCATTCTGGCGCCCTTCCTCTTGCCAGAAGATAATTCTATGAATTTATTTAGTTGTGTATTTGCTGTAACATAAGTTACAGCAGTGCGATAATTTGCCTTCTTTCTTTTGTGGCAAGATCCTTGCATAGAGATAGTGCAGGTAACAGGCCCCGTAAAGGGGCAGGAAAGGAGAAGTTAAAATGATATACAGAAAGAAGATGGTACCTTACGATATGGCCAGATCAATGGGAAGACTTGTTGATGGACTCTGGCCTGATGATGTAGAGGATACAAATGCTCAGTGGGTACCGGCAGTAGACATCTGCGAAAAAGGCGATGCAATCCGATTCAAGGTAGAACTTCCCGGTATTCCCAGGGAGGATATCGACATCGAGGTCTCAAATGGTGTTCTTACCATTCGAGGTGAGAAGAAGATTGAAGAAGAACAGAAGGGTGACACCTGGCACAGAAGAGAGTTCAGATACGGTTCTTTTGTGCGCAGTTTTACTCTACCTTCGGAAATGAAAGCTGACGAAGCTGAAGCATCATTCAATGAAGGTGTTCTAACCATTACTATCCCCAAAGAAGAGAAGGCTCTTCACAGGAAGATAGAGATCAAGAGCTGACAGGTCCGATCATTGAGATAGGGGGTGTGACAAAAGTCATGCCCCTTTTAATATATTGACGGCATTGGTCAACTCTGGATTGGAGGAAACATCATGGATATTGTTAAGCTTATAGAAGAGACTCGGAGCTACAGAAGGTTCCAGGAGAAGAGAGAGATCCCTGCAGAACTGCTTAGAGAAATGATCAGTAACGCAGGTATGGCCCCGTGTGCGTCAAATCTGCAAAGACTTCGATTCAGCATAATCACTAAGGAAAAAGAGAGAATGGTTCTGTTCTCAGGGATTGGCTGGGCTGGTTACCTTACAGATTGGCTGGGGCCTGAACCGGGGAAAAGACCCTCTGCATACATTGTTATCCATGCGCCTGCAGAGGAGGAATTCTTTACTGGCATTGATGTTGGAATTGCCGCATCATACATTGTTCTTTCGGCATCTGCATATGGTGTAGGCAGCTGTATGCTGCTCAATTACGATAAGGTTTCAGTTGGCTCAGTGGCGCCGGCAGAAGGGTACTCTACCAAGCTTGTTATTGCCCTGGGTTACCCGGGAGAGACCGTGCTGCTGGAAAAAGACAGCAAACAAATACGATACTGGCGGGACGAAAAAGGTGTGCATCATGTGCCAAAACACTCGCTGGAATCACTCATTCTGAAAGGGTAACTATGAACATGGCAGAAAAATACTCTGAGCGACGGGCGAGGTTGACTGATACCATGGATGGCGATTACTGCATAGTGATAAAGGCTTCATCGTCCAAACCCACAAGCGCTGATGGAATGTACCATTACACACCTTCCAGGAACCTGTTTTACCTTTCAGGAATTGATCAGGGGAATTCTACTCTGATCATGTGGAGGCTCAAGGGTCGTGAAGCGATGGAGTGCCTGTACATTTCACCTTACGATGAGGCTTATGCAAAGTGGTATGGAACAGTGCTTACAAAGGAGCAGGCCCAGGAGAGCAGTGGTATAGAAGACATCCGTTTCGCAGGCGGAGAGGACAAGTTTCTTGATAAACTGGTTTCCAGGGAGAGGCTTGAAAAGTTTTACTTTGACTGGCACAACTGCGGGATGAGTGGTGTCCCGGGGAAAAGGTTGCAGTATGTGAACAGGTTCAAGATGGTTTATCCCGGCCTGGCGGTTCAAAGTATCTCCAACAGAATATTCAGTCTTCGAATGATAAAGGATGAAGCAGAGATTGAAACCATGAAAGGGGCTATTGAGCTTACCAGAAAAGGTTTTGAGGCTGCCGTAAAGAAACTGGCACCGGGGATGAATGAAAGAGAGTTCGAGGCTGAACTTTTGTACGAATGGGCAAAGGAAGGGGAAAAACAACCTGCATTTTCCGCTATCGTTGCCGGTGGTAACAGAGCTACCTGTCTTCACTACGTGGGCAACAACGCGGATCTTTCTGACGGGGAGTTGCTTCTGATTGATCACGGAGCCATGAAGGATCTCTACTGCGCAGACATTTCACGGACAATCCCCGTGAATGGCAGGTACACGGCCAGACAGAGGGAACTTATGGAAATGGTTCTGGAGATCCAGGCGAAAGCCATGGAACTTCTCCGCCCGGGCAAGCTCCACAGGGAGTGGAACGACCAGGTACTGGAAGCCTACAAAGAGATAATGCTCCGACGGGGAGAGATCAAGGAACCGGAGGATATCACCAATTTCTACTATCACGGTATAGGGCATCATCTGGGCCTTGATACTCATGATGAGAATGTTTCAGATATTCCCATTGCTCCGGGAATGGTCTTTACCATTGAACCGGGATTTTACAGTGCTGAAGAGGGCATCGGAATACGAATTGAAGATGACGTTCTTGTGGGAGAAACAGAGAACACCGTCTTATCAGCAGGCTTTCCCAGAACTCCTGATGAGATAGAAGTACTTATGGCAGGGAAGTGAACTACTCAGAGAAGTACATGAGGCTGGCCCTGGAGGAGGCGGAGAAAGCCCTGTCCAGAGGCGAGGTACCTGTTGGAGCTTTGCTTGTTACCGGAGATGGACAGGTATTCAAGGATTCCAACAGAACAGCAGAGCTCCACCTTCCCCAATCCCATGCAGAGTGTCTGGTGATCAATGCAGCTTGCGCTGCTCGGGGAGACTGGAGACTGGAGGATTGCACTCTTTACGCCACCCTTGAACCCTGTGTTATGTGCGCCGGACTTATTCTAGTTTCCCGGATCCCAAACGTTGTTTACGGTGCCTGGGACAAGAGATTTGGAGCATTTGGATCGGTAACCAATCTGCTTGAGATGAAGCATCTCAATCATTACCCGGAGGTAAAAGGTGGAGTCCTTGCTGAAGAATCAGCAGTTTTGTTGAAGGGTTTTTTCAGGGAAAGACGCAGAAGGTCCGGTGAAACAGTAAGCTGACCGGTTTTGTCAGCACTTTATGCCAGTTCTCTGAAACAAGGGCAGCAAGTTGTCCATATTTAAATATGTAGATTACAAAGTCGATGGGTTTTGAATACCTGGTTGCAGGGCAGTTGTGATCTCCAATCACCTGCCCGTTGACCCTCCAGAGTGTTCAGCTTATCTTGTCCGCTCACTTCTGATAGATGTCTGCCGTTCTGCGTGGTATATCTGTAAATTTCTTATGTTGACTGTGTTATCTGTGTCAATATCAGGATGTCTGTACATACCGACTTTCAGAAAATGCCTGAACCCGTTGTGCATGTTCGGCCCGGTGTAACAAACACGGTAATCCTGTTCATCGTTTATCCTGATCTTGATGTAGCCGTCTGTGCTTTGTGACCACCTTATCTCAAAGCTCAACTTCATCCACTGGCCTGGCTGAATTTCAATTAGATCTTCAAACGGAGGTTCCACATGCATATATCTGGGAGCGAAATAGAAACATCCGTTGTAAAACTTCAAGTGAATAGACATTGAAGGAGATCTGCCTGGAAAGTCTGCCCAGGTTTCGCCAAGTGTTAAATCCGGTTGATCGTGCCACTGACCCATATTCCACCATCTGTTCTCAGGAGCATCGTGCTGAAATCCTCTAGGAATCATAACTTCCCACTGGTAAATAACTGTGTCGTGCTCCTCAAAAGGTATATCTACTGTAATCTCGGAGCGTACACCGTTGAATAGCAATTCCTGACCGCCAAACAAATGCAGAGAAATGTGGTCCTCATGAACCGTTACATTCCTCTGACCGGGGAGTTCTACTATTGCATATGCCCTAACGGACGTATCGTTTATCAGCACCGTAAGAATCTCTTCTATGCCGGCTTGACTGATCGGATCATCCTCAGCAGACGCCGGGCAGGCAAGAATTATGAAAAGAACAGAAAACGCTGAAAAAGTGCCTAAGTATCTCATTCAACACCTGTCTGTGATAGTAGTGTACAAAGGCTTGAGAAATATTAGTGACAATGCATTTTACGTGTAACGATCAAGAAACGCCTAACCATTAAGGAAATAATGCATTGACCATGAAAAATATTACACAAATGGAAGTTCTCCGCAAGAAGCTTGAGGAAACAGACACAGATGTACTTAGAATGTTGGGGTATCTGATTGAACTGCTTATGAATGCGGATGTTGATGCTGTCAGCTTCGGCAAGAGATCCATTTCTGACGAATGAACTGTAAATTGACAGGAGCCCGGCGGTTTGCCGGGCTCCATCTCGCTTCTCTTTGTCAGCTAGATGCTGAGTACCGTAAACTCAATTCTGCGGTTCCGGGCTTTGTTGGCTGCGGAGTTGTTTGCAGCCACAGGGTTGGATTCACCAAAGCCAACAGTTGTCAGTCTGTTGCCTGCTATACCTTTGCTTGTAAGATACTGGTGAACCGACTGAGCACGGCGTTCGCTGAGAGTCTGGTTGGAACTCTCACCACCATCACTGTCTGTGTGTCCGGCTATCTGCATTCTGGCTGAAGGGTTGTCTCTAAGAAGAATGGCAACACTGTCCAGAATCGGATAGCTTTCAGGCTTGAGGTTCGCACTTCCAGAGGCGAAGTAGATGTTATCGAAGCTCATTACCTCACCAGCACGGAGTGCGGAGCGAAGAGTGAATGATAAACTGACAGTTTCATTGGCAATAATGGTGGTAGTCTGGTTGTCAGATATGTAACCCTCCACCTGTACTGCAACCGGCCATGTGCCAGCTTCAACCTGTGCGCTGTAGACACCCACAGTGCTCGTTGTTACAGTTACAGGACTGGTGCTGCCAATAATTATTGTAGCGTTGGCAATTGGTCTGCCTTCCCCATCTCTCACAGAGCCGCTGATCGTTCCCAGGTTTGGAACAAGGGTAAAATCAAGGTTGATGGACTGGTTACGGCCAAGAACAATAACTGCGCTTGCATCCCGGTAACCTGGAGCAACAACTGTAACAGGAACCTCTCCTGCAGGGATCCGGTGAGTGTAGAATCCACTGACTTCATCACTTGTTACATTGGGAATAGCAACACCTGGGAATGTAATGGTCGAGAACACTGCGGCTCCTGTAAGGGAGTCCGTTACTGTTCCGCTGAGGGTGGCCAGGTTGGATTCTTCCTCGCCGCTTGCCATGTCCGAAGAGAAGCCAAGGGCAATTCCCACACCCCAGTCGAAAACTCCACCGATGGGCAGAGGGGCTCTTGCAGCCCGCTGAGCTTCTGTGACAGTGCTGTCGGTCTGATAGAGTCCGTGGCCCAGATCGTAGTACTGAGGGTCGAACTCACTGGTACTCAGATCAAAGGTTATGTCGATGAATGTACCAGAGCTGTTCTTGAACCTGACTCCCGGTGTGAAGTAGGCTACACTTGCATTCTCACGGTCGAGAAGCTTCTGGTTCGTGTACTCGAAGAAAATGTCAGCGTATGGCGTAGGCACTTCCACGCCAAAGCCGAAGTTGAAGACGCCATCGGTAACATCAAAGGCAACATCAATAGAATCAGAGTAATTCCAACCAACGGTATCTGCGGTAACTCTGAAGTCTGTGAAGCTATAGTTCTGCTTGTATTTGGCATATCCGAAATTAAGATGTGCCTTTACAGCGGTCATGGGTAGCCAGCGACTGAAATCTCCAGTTATCAGCAGGTCCATCGAGTAGTTGCTGTTTCCAGTAGTGGTGAAGGGTTTACGCAATGTACTGAGGATCTGTCCATGGTGCCAGATGCCGTCCGGGTCATCAAGGCTGTGAATGAATACAGTGTCAGCAGGAGCGAACCCGAGACGGAAATCACCGCCGAACCATACCACGTCCTCAAAGTCGGGAATAGGATTGTATCCACCATGAAGAATGATGTTCATATACTCAAATCCCTGGATATCTTCCCAGTGTCCTGTGGAGCGTTCCTGGTAAAGGTCTCTTTCCATTAAGGTTCCTGAATAGGAAGCGGTTGCAGCCAGATCAATGTAGTCCCAAACACCGTATGCCAGGCTTAATCTTCCCTGACCTGTGTGCTCAGTTTCAGTTATTTCCGGAAAAAGAAGAGTCTGAGGAAGATAGTGACTGTGGTAGATGAAATTCTTGTAATCATTGGCTGCAGTCCAGTAGGATACACCCAGTTTAAAGGACATTTCATTGAAGCCAAGAGGCATTGCACTGCTAACCCGATGAAGCCCCGGCACTCCCAGCATGGAAGGTGCTGCAAGGGAAAGAGAAACTAGAACCGCAAGAATTACCGGAATGACCCTTTTCAATTGAACTCCTCCTTTAGAAAAGAAAACAAACTAACCATTCTATGAACCATGTCAACATTCGGCAGTGTAGTCAACCGATTGTATTGGTGAGCTTGACCACTGAGTATTTCCTCCCTATAAAGACAGCAATTATGAGTATAGCTGATGACTATATTAGGGTGTGTATCAGGGTCACAGGACGGGTACAGGGCGTTGGTTTCAGATTCTGGACCATGAAGCATGCCCGACGTCTTGGTCTTGCTGGAACTGTATCGAATATGGCCGACTATTCTGTAGAGGCTGTATTCTACGGTACAGTCGTGGCTGTTGAGGAAATGATACGATTATGTAATAAAGGACCGGAGGGAGCCTGTGTGACAGGTCTCACGGTATTAAGCAGAGAGTCTATTGCAATCTGTCCTGAGGAATTCAGGATTCAGCATTGAGCGAGAGGATATACAGATGAGAACAACCGTTATTGTGCTTTCACTATTCGTGGCAGTCGCCCTGGCCTGGGATCCCCTGTCATACAGCTACCTCAGTGATGTTCTTCCTGTAACCGGTGCATCAAGCGACTTCGGTTTTGGATACTTCGGTTTCAGCCAGTACTGGGAGACTGATACTCTGGGCTTTGACAGTCTGTACGATCACAGGGAGGGATTTGGAGTTGTCAGATTTCTCTGGGCAGGCAGGTACGGTCTTACCTCCAGCCACACCATCAGTCTTGTGGTTCCGGCTTTCCTGCAGCTTTCCGGTCCTGGAGACACAACTGGCGTGGGAATTGCCGACCCCTGGATCTGCGTGGACGGCTGGGTCAGCAGGAATCCGCATCTAATTCTCAGAGGAGCTCTTCGCCCTACTTTAAAGGGCACTCTGGATACAGGAGGCTACACAGAGAGTGACAGGCATGTGGCTGTAGAGGCATCAGGAACAGTTGTTGTTCCCGTTTCAGGATCTCTCTCAGGCCCGAGATTACAGATATCAGCTGGGCTCAGACACTACTTTACAGCGTGGGCTGAGGTTCCTGGAGCTCCTGGAGATTCTGCAGATACTTCCCCTGGCCTGGAACTCCGCGGGGAAGCCAGAATGCTTCTCCCTGTTAACCAGGAACTGAACTTTCATGCCGGGATCGAGATGGCAACAAGGAGTGAAACTGAGATCGCATCTGTGGAGATAGCAGGCAGTGAGGTTTCTCATGTTGATCTTCGAACTGGCATAGAGCTGAACAATTCTCAGATAGAACTTGATGTTGATGTCTTCTACCGCATTACCGGTCAGAATGTTGATAAGGAATGGGGAGTCATGGTAAGTGGAATCGGCTTTGCCATAATGGATCTGTTCAATAATGTAACCTCTTCAACGGACTCCGGAGGCAGGGACTCAAGCGATCCCGGATCCGGAGGAAGGTCTAGATGAGAATAAGAAGGGTTCTTCTTTTTCTCTTCATTCCGGTTCTTTCTGTTGTCTTTGCACTGATCGCAAGACCTTTCAGTATGGGTATGAAGCTTGGTCAGATGGCGGAAGAGTATTCTTTCGCTCTCAGCACTGGAAATGCGAGAGAAGCTATTGCCATGATGGCTCCTAGCACGGCTGAAGGCTTATCAGTGGAGTTTCTTCGCAGACTGGAGGGAACGGCCATTCCCGTTGATTTCAGGTATGATGGCTCAGACAGCACAGGACTTCGCATGGCGGGTTCTCTCGGGGGAACAGGTAGCAGGGTTATCTGGTTCTCAACAGAAAATGGCCTCCTTGTAACACACGATACGGCTCTTGATAACATTCTTGGTTCTGCTGTGATACTATGCCGCGAGAATGCTCTGGTGAACCCGGGTGGAAATTGTCCGGTATCAGGAAGACCCTATGAGTATGATCGGGAGAGCAGTACTGTGGTTTGCCCTGAAGGTCATCTGGGTGAAGGCTTTACAGTCAGCTCAGACGCCTGTCTGTTAAGAAGAGATTCGGTGATGTCTGAACTAACTGACTATCTTGAAGCAGGATACCAGTACCCTGGGACCCTTGAAGAAATGTTTACCATAAGTGGCGGGGAATACGGAAGAAGGGGTGGCTACAGATGTCCCGACAATGGTTACAAGTATTACGAACTGCTGGATGGAAAGATATACTGTCCATTCCACGAAGAATGTTCCGAAACAGTGGTGATTCAGTGATAGCATATCCAGATCTTATAGAGGACCAGGATACATTCAACAGCTTGATAGCAGATCTTCGGAAAAAACCGGCTGTAGCTCTCGATACTGAATTTCATTGCGAGAAAAGATACTGGCCCGATCTATTTCTGATTCAGCTGGCTGCGGATGGAATTGGTCCGGTTGCGGTTGACCCCCTTGCCGTGAAAGACCTTACGCCACTTGCAGGGCTTTTTGCTGACGAGAAAGTTGCTAAAGTACTTCACAGCGCCCGAAACGACCTTGTTATTCTGTTCAACGATATTCCGGGCTTTACTGTGAAGAATCTCTTTGATTCGCAGGTCGCCGCCGCATTCCTTGGTCATGGAGAGCAGATCAGTCTTGTCAACCTGGTGTATTCCATTTGTGGTGTGAAAGCTAGAAAGAAGTACTCCATGAGTGACTGGTCCACCCGTCCTCTTGGAGAGGGGCAGCTTGATTACGCCCTGGACGATGTTAGACATCTTGTGGAGGTATACGATGTGCTTTCTGCCGATTTAAAGAAGAAGGAGAGAACACACTGGTTCCTGGGTGAATCCGAGTCACTTCTTGATCCTGCAACCTATATGGTTTCAAGGGAACGGCTTTTCGGCAAGGCCAGATCTGCCGGTAAAGTGAAGAAATCAAATTTTCCTCTGCTCTGGATGCTTGTGAACTGGCGGGAGAATACTGCCAGAGATATGAATCGCCCGAGATTCTATGTGGCCAGAGATCATCTTCTCTGCCGTCTTGCTGTACTTGCCCCGGGAAACCCCGATGCCATTCGTAGCCTCAGAGGGCTTCCCGGAGGATTTGTTGATAAGTACGGTGAGGCTGTGGTCGAGCTTGTGAACAAGTGCAGAAAGGATCCACCGAAGGATGTTCCCAGGCTTTTACTACCAAGGCATGACTGGGGATACGCTGCAAGAAAAGACATACTGCGCATCTTCCTTAAGATGAAGTCCAAGTCTCTTGACCTTGCCCCTGCACTGCTTCTGCCCAAGGAAAGTTTTGAGTCTATTCTGGAACTTCCCCCGAAGAATCTGGAGCAGTTCATGGAGCGGAAAGATCTTACCGGATGGAGGAAGGAAGCCCTTGGCTCCGAGCTTGTAGATCTTCTCACAGGTAAACTTGCCCTGGCTTTGAAAAAAGGAAATTCACTGCGTTTTGTTAAAGTGAGATGATGACAGTTATCATTCTCCGAAAACTTCCGGATACCATCCCGGGATATTACCCGATCTCTATTTCCGGAACATTGTCTTGCTGTGAAATGTAGTCTGCGAAGGGTTCACAGATAAGTTTCTGTGGCTAAGGCGGGTGCCTGGGGGTTTCCCGGATATCAAGATGTTTCAGGATACGCCTGATGACAAACGGTTGTTCTTTAAAAGAGATGACCTTTATGTGTCCTCCGCGCTTCGGACGCTTATATCACTGTATCCGTCCCCTAATGCTCAAGAAAGGGTCAGTGGTTTGTTAATGTAACGCACACGGAACAAAAGTCGCCTGCACCGCTACAATAAACAGTGCAGGCGACAAAAACTCTGCAAAACACAGGAAAACGGGTCGCACTAACCATTCATAATGTACAATTAGAACAGGCCTGTTACATTCCCCTCGTCATCTACATCCATGTGCTCCGCAGCAGGTTCCGCCGGGAGGCCGGGCATTCTCATGATGTCCCCTGTGATGGGCACCAGGAATCCCGCTCCAGCCGAAATGTCAATTTCCCGAACAGTTACAACAAAGTCTTTTGGTCTTCCCAGCAGTTTCGGGTTATCTGAGAGTGATTTTTGTGTTTTTGCGATACAGACAGGGAGTTTGTCGTAACCAAACCTCTTTATTGTTCGCAGATCTTTCTTCGCCTGGGCCGTGAAGTCAATATGCTCAGCTCCATAGATCTCTCTGGCTATGATTCCAACCTTGTTCTCAACCGTATCATTCCAGTCGTAGAGAGGTTTGAAGCTGCCAGTGCAGTTCTTGGCATTGTCAACTACCAGCCGGGCAAGGTCTTTCATGCCTTCACCGCCCTTTGCGAACCCTTCGCCTACAGCTACTTTTACCCCGAGTTCTCTGCATCTTTCGACAACCAGTTCAATCTCATCATCGGTGTCTGTTTCAAATCTGTTAACACACACCACAGCGGGTAGACCGAATTTCTCGATGTTCTCAAGGTGTTTCTCCATGTTGGGAAGCCCGGATGCGAGAGCCTCAAGGTTCGGGTTCTTTAACTCCTTCTTCTTTGCTCCCCCATGCATTTTCAGAGCACGGCAGGTAACAACAAGAACAACAAGAGACGGGCACAGATTTCCGTACTGGCACTTTATGTCAAAAAACTTCTCCGCTCCAAGATCAAAACCGAACCCTGCTTCGGTTATCGCCCAGTCGGAGAACGCAACAGCCATCTTAGTTGCCAGAATAGAATTGCAACCGTGGGCTATGTTTGCAAAAGGTCCGCAGTGCACAAATGCCGGGGTTCCTTCAAGAGTCTGAACCAGATTCGGCTTGATGGCGTCTTTCAGAAGCATCGCCATTGCACCGGTAACACCCATTTTCTCCGCACGAACTTCTTTTCTGTCGTATGTAAGACCAATGTAAATTTTGTTAATTCTGTTTCTTAAATCTTCCAGACTGGTGGCAAGCGCCAGTATTGCCATGATCTCACTGGCTGCTGTAATATCAAAACCTGTTTCCCTGGGTACACCCTGCGTTCTTCCACCAAGACCAATAACCGTGTTCCTCAGCGATCTGTCATTCATGTCCATTACGCGACGGAAGCTCACCGTCCGGGAATCAAGCAGACAGCCGTTTCCCTGATGCAGGTGATTATCAATAGCAGCACAGAGAAGGTTGTTTGCCGCAGTAATAGCGTGCATATCTCCCGTAAAATGAAGGTTGATGTCCTCCATGGGAATGATCTGAGAGTATCCTCCACCAGCTGCTCCACCTTTTATTCCGAATATGGGTCCGAGGGAAGGCTCGCGAACGGCACAACATGCATTCTCACCTATTTTTGCAAGTCCCTGGGTTAAACCTATGGTCGCAGTGGTTTTGCCCTCGCCTGCAGGGGTGGGTGTTATGGCTGAAACAAGAACCAGCTTGCCCTGTCCTTTTCTTCTTTTGTTCAAAGCATCAAGATGTATTTTGGCCTTGTCATCTCCATACAGGTCAAGGTCTTCAGGTTTAAGCCCCAGCTTCTCGGCAATCTCCATAATTGGCCGTGGTTTAACCCCGTTTGCAATATCAATATCAGTTGGAAAGGAACCCATTGTATCCTCCTGTAACTGTAAGATGTAATGACAATCAGGGAACTGATCAAATGCAATATTCCCCTCGACCACTGGAAATAGTATTATCGGCTTCGTGTGTCAATGCGGCGTCTGAAAACCAACGCATTCAGGTACCAGTTCTTCGATCTCGTTTAACTGTCCATCAAAACCATATCAACAAGTTTGATAACCGAATCTCTGTCCGGAAGGATCCCCACTGGCCTTGTTCATCGCCTGACCTGAGAACTAAGGTTTTCCAAAGGATTGTTGGGTCTGATCTTTCTCCAGAATATCAGAGGGTACTGAGTGTAAGCCAGCTGCAGGGCTTCAATCCAGGCTTCTCTGTAAAACAATACAACACAACGGCTCTCAGGACCGGGGAATCGGTTCCTATTTTGCATGGCGGTATGATTGTTACAGACCATCTTGACAGGCTTTGTATATTAATTATTAGTTCAAAAATAGCTGGAAATAGCAAGATAGGGGCAATGGAATGGTAACAATAGAAACCGATAAATGTATCGGGTGCGCCGTGTGTGCAAACATCTGTCCAGATGGTTTTGCAATGGTTGACTCTAAAGCTGTAGTCAGGGATGAAACAGCATCTTGTATAAGTGCTGCTGAAAATGCCTGCCCTGTAAAAGTGATACACACTGCGAACTCTTCCCACGCACAAGCTGGTGCCTCTGGAACTGCTGCCGCGAGTGGGCTCGACACCGGAAGCGGTGTAAATATGGGAACAGGTAGAGGTCTCGGACGAGGTGGCGGACGGGGAAGAAATCAGGGCACAGCCCAGGGGCAGGGCGGCAATTGCGTCTGCCCTTCGTGTGGATTCAGAATGTCCCACAACAGGGGAGTTCCCTGCTACAACATCCGATGTCCAAAATGTAGTTCCGTTATGTCGCGCGGGTAAGCTGTTCCAACAGTGAAAATAGCAATTCCCACCAGTGACGGGAAGACGGTTTTCCCGGGAATGCTTGGGCAGGCAGGAAAGTTCTTTGTGTATTCCTTTGAGAACGGAAAGATTAAACTTGTCGATGTAAGAAAGAATCCGTACGAAACAACACTGCAGCACCTGAAAACCCTTGACGTTTACAACGAGCTGAGTGACTGTAAGGTAATTGTATCAAGCAGAATTGGAAAAAAGGGTATTGACAGGCTGATGCAGAGGAGTGTTTCGCTGCTTTTTCGGGAAGGTGAGATCTCTGAAGTTTTGTCTGAAATGGTTGGAGGAAAGATGTTTGAGTTAAAAAATCAATTTGTTTTCGCCCCTGTTAAGCTTGGATACAGCGCCGATGGTAAGGTAAATCAGAGGCATCTGTCGTTCTACAAGCCCAGAAGCATCCATGTGGCCGCCGTGATTCCTGAACCCCTGTACATCCACAAAGGGCTTAGAGAAATTCCCACCCAGTTGGGGATAGACCACGAAGACAAAATACAAGGCCTGCAGGAACTCACAGGATTGATCCACAGCCAGGGTTCAAAGGTAATTGCACATCTTAACCATCCAGGTCGGATGGCTAACCCAAAGATTCCCGGAAACTTCTTTGAGTCTGCAACTGATAAGCCGTGCGAGAATGGCGGTGCTACACCGGACAAACTGGACAAAGAGGGTACTGTAAGGGTAAAGCAGATGTTGGTAGACGCTTCTGTTCGGGCTGAAAAGGCGGGTTTTGACGCAATTGAACTTCAATTCGGCCACGGATACTTGATGGCTCAGTTCATCTCACCTTCGGTCAATGACAGGACAGACGAGTATGGCGGTTCTTTCCAGCACCGTGTACGGTTTCCCATGGAAGTTCTCCAGGCCGTACAAGAATCTGTTGGCTTGCCTGTTGTTGCAAGAATCAGCGGTGATGAGATGACTTCTGACGGGATTAAGCTTCCCGACATGCTCATGTTCGCGAAGCTTCTGGAGGAAAACGGCATTGCTGCTATCCATGTTTCTGCCGGAAGCTTGTGCTCCACTCCGCCATGGTACTTTCAGCACATGTTCGTACCCAAGGGCAAAACGTGGGAATTCTCTTCAAAAATAAAGAGCAACGTTAGTGTTCCTGTAATGACCGTTGGACAGGTAAATGAGCTCAAAGACATAGACACAATAAACAACGGTGAAATGGCCGACTATATCGCTGTAGGGCGAGCTCTGGTGGCGGATCCGGATTTCGTTGGCAAGTGTCTTGGCGAAGTGACCGGTAGCATTGTTCCATGTCTGGCCTGTGCGGAGGGATGTCTGGGGGGCGTTAAGGCCGGCAGAGGTCTTCAGTGTCTGGTCAATCCTCGTGTTGGCCGTGATGGTGAAGCAACGCCACTGCCGGAAGCGCACAAAACCGTAGCCGTTGTTGGCGGCGGGCTTGCCGGAATGGAGGCAGCTGTTACCATTGCAAAACAGGGGCACAAAGTTACGCTTTACGAAAAGAACGAGCTCGGTGGCCAGTTTGTGTATGCCCCTCTTACACCCCACAAAAGATCGCTTAAAAAGCTACTTTCCTACTACGAAGCTGAACTCCGGTTTGCCGGGGTTCTGGTTGTTAAAAAAGAGATCAGGTCCATGAAGGAAATTGAGGGAAACAATGCAGTGGTGCTTGCAACCGGCGCAATTCCTGTCGTCCCGAATATTGAGGGGCTAAACCACTTTTTCTGGGCTGAGGTTCTCCTACAGGAAAATCTTCCTGAAAACAAAAATGTCCTGATAATCGGCGGTGGTTTGATAGGTGTGGATGTTGCAACGGCGCTTATTCCCGGGAACAACACAGTTACCATAGTAAAGAGAACGACAGATTTCGGTGAAGACATGGAGATGATCTCCAAAAAACTCTCACTGGCCATAATGAAGAAGAACAACACCGTGTTCAGCGATCACACAAACATCAGTAAAGTTGATGGTAAGACCGTCTATGCCGTTCGGGAGGGACAGGAAATACAGTTCAACGACATTGATCTTGTCGTTGTTTCAACGGGAATGAAAAGCTACAATCCTATACAAAAACACGAACACAGCAGTGTCCCCATTTTTGTTGCAGGTGATGCTGGAAGAGTTGCAGATGCCGAGGCAGCCATCAAGTCAGGTTACGATACAGCAATGAAAATACTTAAGCAGTGAGACTGGCGGAAGCGGCAGAGCTGATAAAGACTGCTGAACATGTTACAGCATTCACCGGTGCGGGGATCTCCGTCGAAAGCGGAATCCCCCCTTTTCGGGGTGAAAACGGTCTCTGGAACAAATTTGACCCCGCATTTCTGGACATCAGCTACTTTACGGACAACCCTCTTCTGTCGTGGAAACTGATCAAGGAGATCTTCTACGATTTCTTCGGGAAGGCACAGCCCAACGCCGCCCACACGGCTCTTACTGAAATGGAGAGCAGGGGCCTTCTTAACTCTGTAATAACGCAGAACATAGACAACCTCCATCAGATGGCCGGGAGCAGGGTGGTGTACGAGTTTCACGGCAATTCCAGAAAACTGGTTTGCATTAGATGCGGGCAGATACAGAATGCTGACCAGACGGATATGTCCCACCTTCCCCCGAAATGTCCTGCATGCGGCGGAGTCCTGAAACCTGACTTTGTGTTCTTTGGCGAGCCGATCCCGGACCCTGCGGGATCAAGCTCATTTCGGGAGTCGGGAATTGCCGATGTTTTCATTCTCATCGGAACAACAGGGGAAATTATGCCGGCTTCCATTATTCCCATTCAGGCGAAAAGAAACGGTGCCCGGATAATCGAGGTAAATACAGAGACCACAAACTACACCAGTTCAATTGTAGATATTGTTCTTCGTGGCAGAGCCACAGAAGTTATGAAAGAACTCTACAGCCTGCTGTAACAGTCTGATCCACCGTTCCGGCTTCCCGCGGTTTACCTACTTCAACCTGCGCACAATTTCACAAGCCCGTTCAGGGGTCAATTTTACATGAGGTTCACCGTTTACCAGCATTGCTGGAGCCTGGTCGCACAGACCAATGCACGGGGTTGTTTCTATTGTAATACGGTTATTCTCTGTAGTTTCAAAAGGTTCAACGCCGAATTCATCTGTAAGAGCCTGAAGTATTTCGCCCTGACCGGCCATCGCACAGCTGATGGTACTACATATTCTGATAATGTTTCTGCCTCTGGGTCTGGAGCTGAAGAAGCTGTAGAAACTAACCACACTGAATACCTCTGCTTCAGTCAAGCCCGTGACTGCGGCAATCTCACTTACTGCTTCCGGTGGAACATAACTGAGCTCATTGTTAACTCTGGTTAGAATCTGAATGATGCTCTCCCTGCTGTTTCCGAACTGCCCCACAGCTTCGGTTACTATCTCTTCTGCTCTTCGAGCCATCTACGAATCTCCCTTCGCGAGAACATCCCTGATGTTACCGATCAGAGCATAAGGCGAAACGGGTTTCTTAACAAACCTGTTAACCGGTAAGAAGTCTGGATGTTCCCGGGGCTTGAACGTATAACCTGTTCTCTGAGTAGGTGATGATATCATAATCACTCAGGTTTCTCAACTATGATCTTTTTCAAAATATGGGCTTCTGTGGAAACTGACACAGCCTCGAACCCACGTGGTTTGAATCGTCATCAATAACAAGTATTGTGTTCTTGTTCATTACAATTCCCTTTTGCCTTATCTGCTGGAACCTGCCGCCAGGTACCAGTTCTCATAGTCTTTTGGTGTATTCATGTTAATAAAAGATTTCAGTGCAGGATCATACTTTCTGATAATCGATTCAGATATTTCTGTAACTGTTGCAGACCCGAAGAAACCGGTCACTTTACTGCCACCGGAATCGAGATACTTCGCTATCCTTTCAGAAAGAGAGCAGCTGTAAACCCCGCACAGAGGCTCATAATAGCCTCGTACAACTGGGATTATTATTTCGGTTCCGGATTTGATCTGTGATGTGAGATACCTTATTAAGCCCCTTTTAACAAAAGGCATATCGCAACCTGTCACGAACACATAGGGATTTTCAGCGGCAAGAATACCAGAGAGAATACCAACAAGGGGGCTTCTCCTTCCACGGACATCTTCGACTATTTTCACGTCCGGTCTGGTTTGTTCAAGCCCCCTGCCGGAGACCATAACTTCACCGAACATACCCCCCATCCGGTTGATAATGTGGTCAGTGATGGTTCCGCCGGAAGCAGGAAGAAGGTGTTTTGGAAAACCCATCCTGCTTGACTCTCCGCCGGCAAGGATCAGAAGTGAAACCCCTGTGCAGATCATAATCCAAGCCTCCATCTGCAGGAATAAACATTCATCCGTTCTCCACGAACAAAACCGCACAGGCATATTCCCAGCCGCTGTGCTTCTTCTGCAGCCTGCGCTGTGGGAGCAGAAACCGCTGCCACAGCTGGAATACCTGCCCTTGTTGCTTTTTCGATCATAGTTGAGTTCACCCTGGAGGAAAGTATTAAACAGGAATTCTGAACATCAATGCCTTCTATATACGCATTTCCGACTGTTTTTTCCAGGCTGGCAAAACGGCTTACATCTTCGACAAAACACTTGATGGTTCCGCTAACACCCAGTGCCGACGAGTGGGTGCCTCCGGTCTCACCAAACACTTCACCGGCTACTGAGAACTCTGAAACCAGTTTAAGAACAGTATCAGCCGTTGCAGTGTAGTCCGATCGCACTGGAAGCGGTTTCTGTGGCAGTGCGTCTTCATCAAGACTGATGTGTATCACACCATTGTTGAGTTCTGAGAACGGAGGCTTTTGATCCCACATCAGAAGTCCCTGTGTTATCAGATAGCCGTATGCCAGCTGAAGAGTATTGTCCGGTGAGCAGCTTACAGTGATCAGATCCTCTCCGTTGACACAGATGGTAACTGAAATCTGGGTGGCGAGTGCATCACTGCGCTCCTGTACTTCACCTGCTTCCACTGTAACAACCGCAACCTGCCGTGTCCTGTCTGTCATACTCTGCTTACTTGACATGCCGCCACTTTTAGTTCGGGAATCTTCGACACTGGATCCAGAGAATCGTTTGTCAATACATTTGCAGCGGACTCTGCAAAGTGGAAAGGTACGAATATAGAGCCTTCAGCAACCATTTCAGTGGCTTTTACAGTCGTAATGATCTCACCTCTTCTGGTTGCTATTCGAACCGGGCCTCCAGCATTCAACCCCAGTCGGCGAACATCTTCAGGATGAATTTCTGCGTACGCGCCACTGACAAACTCATTAAGTGCGTCCACTCTCCGTGTCATGCTTCCCGTGTGGTAGTGAAACAGTATTCTGCCTGTGGACAGGATGAAAGGGTACTGTTTATCCGGAGACTCTGCCGGTGGAATAAAGTCAACCGGATGGAATCTTCCCTTTCCTCTCTTGAAAGTTCCTTTGTGCAGGTATACTGTACCTGGGTCGGCACGATCGGTGCATGGCCACTGCAGCCCTGTCTCCTGTATCCGGTCGTGGTGAATACCGCCGTATATAGGTGTAACAGTTGCAATTTCGTCCATGATCTCCGCCGGATCTTTGTAGCTCATGGGGTAACCCAGCGCGGTGGAAATGTCGCAGATAATTTTCCAGTCGGCTTTTGCTTCACCTGGAGCCTCCAGTGCTTTCCTGACAAGTATGGCTCTGCGCTCCGTGTTAGTGAAGGTTCCGTTCTTTTCAGCGAAGGAAGCCGCCGGTAGGATCACATCCGCCTTTTCTGCGGTTTCGGTGAGGAAAATATCGAACACAACCACAAATTCCGCAGCATCAAAGGCTCGTCCGACGTGGTTGAGGTTGGGATCTGAAACCATAGGGTTCTCGCCCATGATAATAAGCCCTCTGATAGCACCGGACTCGAGTGAATCGATTATCTCCATCACGGTAAGTCCAGTGTCTGGAGAGAGTTTTCTTCCCCAGGCTTTCTCAAATTTTGCTCTGTTTGCTGGATCTGTAACTTTTTGATACCCGGGGTAAACGTCAGGAAGCCCTCCCACGTCACAGGCTCCCTGGACATTGTTCTGGCCCCGCAGGGGGTTAACACCACTGGATGGTTTCCCGATGTTTCCTGTAAGCATGGCAAGATTTGCAACGGAAAGAACATTGTCTGTGCCGGTTATGTGCTGGGTAATACCCATTGAGTACACAATGGAAGACACCCCGGCACCTGCGTAGATCCTTGCTGCCTCCCTTATTTTCCCGGCTGGTATTCCCGTTATCTGTTCAACCCTTCCCGGTGTAAAGGCTTCGACAGCCCGGCGCATTGTCTCAAAATCTGTGGTTTTTTCTTTAATGAATGCAGTGTCGTGAAGGTTTTCGCTGATTATTACATTCATGATCCCGTTCAGCCACGCAACATCTGTTCCGTTCTTCTGCCTGAGCCACAAAGTGGCGTCCTTTACCAGGTCAATTCTTCTTGGATCAACCACTATGAGTTTCGCTCCGTGTTTTCGTACTGCTCGTCTTATCACCGTTGCTATCACAGGATGAGTCTCTGTGGTGTTGGACCCGGTGATAAGAATACATTCTGCATGCTCGAGGCCGGCTATGGAATTTGTCATTGCTCCTGATCCAAAAGCGGCAGCAAGACCGGTTACTGTTGAAGCATGGCACAACCTTGCACAGTGATCAACGCTGTTTGTTCCAATTCCTGCTCTCATCATTTTCTGGAACAGGTAGTTCTCCTCATTTGTTACTTTGGCTGAGCAAAGCCCGGCAATGGCTCCCGTCCCGTGTCTTTTCTTTATTCCCCCGATCTTTTCTGCTACAAGCGCAATAGCTTCACTCCATGTGGCCTTCTCCAGCGTACCGTTTCTTCTTATCAGGGGTGTTTTAAGCCTGTCATCTCTGTTTACGAATGTGTGGCCGAAACGACCCTTGACACATATAGATCCAAAATTAGGCTCTGTATCGGCACCTTCAACTTTTACCAGTTTGTTGTTGTGGACCCACACATCAAGCTGACAGCCCACGCCACAGTAGGCACAGCTTGTACGGATCTTTTCCGCCTCCCAGGTTCTTACCCCTGGAGACTCTTTCTCTGAAATGGCTCCAGTGGGGCATATCTGTACACACTCTCCGCAACCGTCACATGACGAATTGCTCCACTCTGACACACCGGTACCCACGGACATCTGTGCTCCACGGTGAAGAGCAGCCAGGATTCCCTTACCCTGAATATCACTGCACGCCCTGATACACCTGGTGCACATGATACATTTTGAAGGATCGTACTGAAGCACAGGGGATGACCTGTCTATTGATCCAGGCAGGTCGAAGTTGTTCTCGAACATTCTGGACCGGTTATCAATTCCCAGTTTGTATGCCAGATCCTGCAGCTCGCAGTTTCCTGCGGCTTCGCAGACCAGGCAGTCACAATTGTGTGCTGCAAGAAGAAGGTTAACCATAACCGTTCTGGCCTGGATTACAGCAGGGCTGCGGGTGGAAACAACCATATTCTCGGAAACCGGCGTTACACAGGACGGAGGAAGCGTTTTCATTCCATCCACTTCAACAACACACACCCGGCAGTTTCCTGCACTTTCCAGTTTATTGTGATAGCACAGTCTGGGAATGTCTATACCGGCATCAAGACACGCTTCAAGAATAGTTGAGTCATTGGGTACAGAGCAGCGGTTTCCATCGATTGTTATAGTTACTTCAGACACTACTCATCACTTCCTCTGCGGTGACTCTGGTAATTCTCATGGTGAAACTCTGCGAAACCAGTTACTATGTCCACAAAACAGTTTGCCGCAGTCTGCCCAAGACCACACTTGCTTGTTGCTTTCATCACTTCGGTCAGGGTGAAGTAGTTTTTCAGTTCCTCCATGGAACCCACATCACCTGATACAATATCCTGAACAGCCCTCTGAAGTTGAGGGAGACCTTCTCTGCAAGGGGTGCACTGACCACAGGATTCGTGTACAAAAAACTCCATAAAGTTTTCCAGAACGCCCATCATTTCAACTGAGTTGTTGAAAACGATCACTGACCCGCCTGGGGGAAGCCCCTTGAAAGAAAGTGGCTGGTCAAGATCAGAACCGCTAACCGTTCTTCCACTGGCCCCGCCCACCTGAACCGCCTGGACATCAACCGCCCCGGCCAGACCAAGTAGTTCTTTCAGGGGAGAACCCATGGATAACTCATAAACCCCCGGTCTCTCAACATCTCCGGAAACACTGAACAATTTGGTTCCCGAACACTCCCCCAGCCCAAGTTCGGCGTACCAATGGGCACCGTTAAGTACAATATGGGGAATCGCACACAATGTTTCTACATTGTTCACAACCGTGGGCATGTCTTGATAACCACTGGTAACAGGATAGGGCGGTTTGTTTCTAGGCAGGCCGCTCTTTCCTTCCAGACTCTCCAGAAGAGCTGTTTCCTCACCGCAGACATAGGCTCCGGCACCAAGGCGGATCTCCACATCGAAAGTGTATTCAGTGTTCTGAATGTTTTTACCGAGAAGCCCGTTGGCCGTCATGCGTTCTCTAGCTTTATTAATCACCGGCATGAGGTAGGAGTACTCGGCCCGGAGGTAGATTATTCCAATGGAACTGCCAATGGAGTAGCCGGCGACAGCCATGCCCTCTATCAGTCTTTCTGAGTAATTTTCAAGAAGAACTCTGTCTTTGAAAGTACCCGGCTCGCCTTCGTCGGCATTGCACACAACGAATTTTACTTCGGAAACGGCAGCAGATGCCAGCTCCCATTTAAAACCTACAGGAAATCCCGCTCCGCCACGACCTCTGATCCCGGAATCTTTCATCAAGTTAACAACATCTGCCGGACTCATCGTCAGTGCTTTTAAAAAACCCGCGCCAAACTCCGGCTGCTCTTCGGCAAGCAGAACTTTTTTCTCCATAATACATCCAATTCAATTTGCATATCAGCCTGCACCAATTTCATGAGCGTTCCACGTGTAAAAGATCAGTATGCAGGTATTTTCTTAGAAAACATGTAAAACTGACCATACTCCCCGCCCCCCTTCAGTGTCAATCAAGAAACCCACACATTGGGACAAAACCTCATCCCTGAAGCCTGATTCGGAACATTGTCTTGCCATGGAACGTAGTCTGCGCAGGGTTTGCAGGCAAGCTCCTGTGGCTCAGCGGTGCTCAACTCTTCCCCTGCAAACCGTGGAAGGAACCGTAGCATTCTGTCTCCGGCCCCGTAAAGAGGAAAACAGACAACACGGCAAAAGCAGAACGATGACAGGATTTGACAGTTCTGTACATTAAGATGGCGCTTTGTTCTTCAGCAATTCGAGGGCGCAGCCGCAGATACCTAAAAAAAGCCCCGGCGTTAACCGGGGCAGGGGTTCATGCAGGTCTATATAAACTCAGCCTGAAAAACTCCGGACGCAATTGTCCATCTTTCCTCTACACTGAATGAACCAGTTACATGGTCAGCCGTTACTGACTCTATTAAAAGCTCCCCTGCTGTCATGGCAGACTGGGAGAGTGAAACGGTAGTTCCGCCGGTAATCTTGATGGACAAGGTACCGCTGAACTCAACATCGACCTTTGTCAAGTCGCAAACACCTGCCATTGGTTTTTCACCTTCCGGCTGTTTAACAACAAGCTTGAGAACAGCCTGACCGGGTTCAAGTTCCACTGTCCTGAGGTTCTCAGTTGTTTCAAAGTTGGCAATGTTAATATAGAAGGCAGTATCATCAAACGAACTCACCTCGACTTGCTGAGTGCCGACAACTGACCAGTCAATAGGATCGGCCGCGGTGTATGCTCCGTTTGTGGATTCCAGTGTTACACTGGCTTCGATCCGGGAGACCTCTGCTTCAGGAACCACTTCATTGTTAACTGCAGCCTGTTCATCAACAGTGTTGTCTACTGCTTCTACAGCGTTTTCACCAGAGGTGTCACTTCCGCATCCAGAAATCAGTGCGACTGATATTGCGAGAACAAACAAAACTTTTGCAATCATTGTGTGATCTTTCCCTTTCTCTGTAGTGTTCTGTGAACTGTAGTACCCGTCCAAGAATTGAACCGTGAGTTATACATTGCCGGTCAAGCACCTGTCTTGCAGTTGTTTTGGACCCTGCGGTTTTCATCAACCGTCCGAGCATATCTTTTCTGGAAGCCCGGTTGCCGGGGAGAAAACAGTTCTGAAGCAGAAGGTTTATAATGGAGGGAGCCGAAAATCTACTGGAATGTTTACTTTCTACGATACCCGGGTCTGACAAAAGGAACTTTACTGCGTTTCATTAAAGTGAGGTGATAACAGTTCTCACTCCCCGAAAACTTCTGGATACCATGTCCCAGGCCGTCGGGGAAGCTGGATTACCTTCTCCTCTTGTTGCCGGGGCTGACCCGTTCTTTGTTCTTGTGGGAACAATTATCAGCCTTAGAACTCGTGACGCTGTCACCGAGGTTGTAACCAGACGGGTTCTTGAAGCAACCCCGTCATTAAGGGAAATGGCTTCCATTCCCGTGGAAGAACTGGCAGAACTTCTGCACCCTGCAGGATTCTTCAACAGGAAAGCTGTTCAGCTGAAAAAGATCGCGGAGATCGTTCTTCGAGATCACGGAGGGATAGTTCCCAGTGATCGCCAGACACTGGTGTCACTGCCAGGCGTAGGTGGAAAAACAGCAGCTTACGTTCTCTCAATGGCTTTCAGGATCCCAGCTGTCTGTGTTGATGTTCATGTCCACAGGATCAGTAACAGAATGGGTATTGTAAAGACAAAGACACCGGAGGAATCAGAAAAAGCGCTGATGAAGTTCTTTCCCAGGGAGCTATGGATTCCCCTTAACCACATCTTCGTAAGATTCGGACAGCGGATTTGCCTTCCCCGTATTCCAGAATGCAGCGGGTGTGTTTTCAAAGGCTGGTGCAGACATGCTGATTGATGTAACAAAGCCACTTTACAATGGCATTAACGTCTGGCCTGGAGACACTCCTTTTGAACGGGTAACCAGGGAGGTGGGAGATTTCACCTCTTCAAGTGTAACAATGTCCCTGCATACAGGCACCCATATTGATGCACCAAGACACCGGTTCAAGGGTGGAAGACCGGTAGATGAGATATTCCCATTCATCGTACCTGCACTTGTTAAGATATCTGGTGATCCTGCAGGCAAAGCCGTTCTGCTTGACCGTCCTGTTACCCCGTCTGAAGCTGAAGAGCTTGTTAACGGTGGTATGGTTCTCATAGGAACTACTTCAATTTCAATTGATCACGGAGAACAGATGGAAGCTCATGCCATAATACTTGGAGCGGGGATACCGGTGATAGAGAACCTTGAGCTTGCATCAGTAACACCTGGAGAGTATACCGTACTGGCCTTTCCTCTGAAGATAACAGGGGCAGACGGGTCTCCAGTAAGGGTTATTCTGGCTGAGAATCCGGAAGACATTTTCCACGGAAGGGGGAGCAATGACTGACGAACTGAAAAAAGTCCACCGTAAACTTGCAGTTGAGTGTTTCAATAAAACCTGGGATCTTCTTGACAAAAAGGACCGCACTGAAAAAGATAGCATTCAAATGATCCACACAGCCCATGCCTCCCGCTTCCACTGGGGAGAGATAGGAACATCGCTGGAATTTCAGAGAGGCGAGTGGCAGATATCAAGGGTGTATTCAGTCCTTAACCTTGGAGAATCTGCTCTTCATCATGCTCAGTACTGTCATGACATCTGTACGGAAGAGGAAATAGGTGATTTTGACATGGCATTCGCCTGTGAAGCTCTTGCAAGAGCCCACCATGTTCTTGGTAACTCCGGGAAAAGAGACATCTTCATAAAGATGGCAAAGGTGGCTACAGAGAGCATACAAGGCAAAGAGGACAAAGAATACTTTCTCAGCGAGCTGGATTCGATCAAGTAGGGTCAGCATTCCCGGCAACATTGTTTGAAAGCAGTTAAGGTGAAACTCTGGAAGGGCTTTATCTCAGCAGCAGTGTGGCAAACAGAGACAATTCCGAGCGTCGAAGCCTGATCTCAGGGTGGTTCTCATAAATTCTATCTGCCAGCATGAGTTGATAGCGTGCACCAATACTCCAGTTGTAGTGCAGGGGAGCAGTGGCCTGAACAGTGGATATTGATATCCGGTGCTGGGACCGGTTCCCATTTGCCGTTTGAATGAAATGCTGTTCGTGGCTGACTGAAAAGACATTGTGATTGTTGCTGAGAACCTCTGCTGACACCCCTGCAGAAGCACCCGGGCCGTAATCGTAATCCCGTCCTGTGAAGGTCTGATAATCACTTGAGGTGGCTCCCAGTATAACGGCATCCAGGTTTAGTGAAGTTCGGAGCTCCATTCCCGGTTTTATATGAAACCTGGACAGAAGCCCGCCGCCGACACTTTGAACTCCAAATTCAAACTGGTTGCTGTTGGCAAAATCAAAGTGGTGTCTGGCGATCAGGATATGTGATGAGTTTTCTCTCTCACCGACGATGATACCACCCAGGACGCCTGTGCTGAGAAATCTCCCTATCAGGGCTTTGTCACCCAGGTTCAGTTGTACATCCAGGTCAAAATGGTCGTAAGGTTTATTCAGGTCTCCGAAGAAAGGATCACCGTAGTCGAACAATAACTGTGCAACAGCTCTGGTGGAATCACCATTCATAAGCATGTTGTCAGCTGTCTGCCGAACGCCTATGTTCATTTGGGCTCGGTAGTTCTCAGGTAGTCTATCAGGGCTGTTGGGGTAGACCCTTGAGCTGTTCCCTTCGATAACGCGGGAGAGGCCGTTCAAAGGATCAATGGCAAAACCGCCGATCTCTCTCCAGGTGCGCTCTGCGCCTGTTGCCTGGTTGTCAAACACCATTTCACCAAGTCTGTGCAGTACCTCACCAAGAGCGAAGCCGCCTACTGTGGTGGTGATCCAGTCATTTACACTTGGGTGATGGGTCTCTCCGAAAAACTCCCACTGGAAACTGCCTGCAAAAGCAAAAGGTACCGATTCCCAGAAAGAGAAGCCACTGCTGCGGGCTGCGTTGTAGTATAGGTTGCCCTGGTAAGGGTGGCCGAACTGGTTGGTGGTGAAATCGTTGTCGTCCCATTCGAAACCATTTGTAAGGTTTTCCTCCCAGCTGGATAGGCCGACACGAAAACCTTCCCCGCCACCGGGGCGGATGAAACGATTGAAGGTCCATACCAGCAGGTTGAGGCCTGTGGTCCCAGCGGCAGCCTGGAAGAAATTACCCTGTGCAGTAGTGTCCGCAGGAGCTGGGCCAGAAGGCTCTCCGTATGCTGCCCCGGTAAGGAGCAGACAAGAGAGAATTACTCCAATCAGTAACTCGTTTACTCTGTACATGATTGTATTCTACTCAGTAAAAGACATTGCTGCCACCGCTCCTTTCTGTTAGGATAAATCATGCGAAATAGAACCAAACTCTTTTGTTCTGATCTGCTGGTCCCCGCCGGACTTGTTCTGGTTCTTCTGGGTTTCAGTATGGATGCTTTGGCTGTTGACCACCACCGTGAAGGCTGGTTCATCGGTCTCGGTTACGGTTACAGCCCTGGAGCCATCAAAATATCTACAGGGCAGGAGTTTGAGTTTAATGAAGGGGTAACTCCCCAACTCAGATTCGGTCACTCTTTTGGTGAACATTTTACTGCAGGTGTGGATTACAACGGATGGATGTTTGAAGAGGGGGAACTCAGTGATAAATACAGGTACAGTATGCAAAGTATTAATGCGGCGTTTACCTGGTACCCCGGATCTGCTGATTCAAACTGGGGGGGTTTTTACACCACTGCAAGTGTGGGCAGAGCCTGGTGTCGCGGTGTGTGGGTTTCCATCGAAGAACAGCAGCAGGGAGAATCCGAGTACCTGAGTGAGACTGGCCTTGGGCTTGCTTTCCAACTGGGCTATGAGTTCAGGATAACAGCTAACACCGCCGCAGGGCTGAATGCAGGCTTTAATCACCTGGAAATAGGAAAACTGCTTTTCGATCAGGTTAAATTTGCACCTATAAACATTACATTGAACTGGTACTGGGATTAGCAACAGCCGGTGCCGGGCTGGATAGAGTCAGTGAAACAGTATATGTAAACCGTGTACTTTGTTGGTGTATGAACTGCAACAAAGCACACGGTATTTCTTGAACGGTATCTCGCATCCGGGAAATAAACTGATAATCCCTATAGACAAACTTCCTTCACAGTATTGCATAAAACTGTTTTATCTTCCGCGTCCTCCACCACCACCGCGACCTCCGCCTCTACCGTCACGCGGGCCTCTTCCAAGGCCACGGCCACCACCTCTGCCCACACCACGGCCGGAATCTCCTGCTCCTGCAGCAGGGTAAGCGCTCTGCCCGGACTGGCCAGTTGAATAGATAGCTCCAGGTAGGCACACCTGAACGCATTTAGCACAATTCGTACATCTGCTATCATCTACAACTGCTTTGCCGTCAACCATTGAAATTGCCCCTGCGGGACAAACACTAAGGCAAGCCCTGCAACCAGTACACTTGTCTTTATCTACCCGAAACATAATCTTTCCTTCTTTCCAACTACTTATTCTGTAATGTGTTAATCAATTCTCTGCAGTAGTAAGGGATATCTTTTACAACCCTTCCCCACACTAGATTTCCATCACTTAATGCCGATTTATCTACCCATACAGCCCCGGCATTTTCCAGATCATCTTTAATCCCCAGTGAACCTGTTGCATTTTTACCTGTAACAATGCCGGCAGAAATACCCACCAGACCAGCGTGGCAGATCATGCCGATAACACCTCCTCTGTGGTGTACCTTTCTAACCAGATCAAGAACAGACAGGTCTCTTCTGAGCTTGTCAGGAGCCCAGCCACCTGGTACAAGAACAGCGTCCGTTTCCCTGGCCTGTATCTCTGAAACTGCATACTCTGCCTTTGCAACAAGACCTCCGCTTTTACTGCGATATTCCTTTCCCTTCTCGGAGCCGGCAATCCACACTGTAAATCCTTCTTCAACCATTCTCATGTACACAACCCAGAACTCAAGGTCTTCAAAGCCAGGACCTGCCAGCATAACCACATTTTTATTTCCTGTAATGATTCCGCACCTCCTTTCACATCCCGATATACCTATCCTGCACAAGCGCTTCTCTGGTTTTCGTCGACTTCAGTGTTTCAGCGTACTGGCAACATCCGTACCTGTACCTGCCTGGTATGTATCGCCGTTGCCCTGGTTACATGTGAAGTCTCCGTTGGAAGTGCCTATCTGTTTTTGAGGCACATCCACCACAACCTGCACTACTATAATAGCACCTGCGTCAAACAGGTCTGCCAGACCCCTTCGTGGAGAAGCCTCAGCCAAGTTTTTCCGGCGGTACAATAGGTAAGTGGATTTTCACCAATCCCATGACCTGCCCGTAAAGCAGAACATTAGACCCTGTAAACGTTACATTGAACTGGTACTGGGGTTAGCAGCAACCGGTGTCGGGCTGGATAGAGTCAGTGAAACAGTATATGAAAACCGTGTGCTTTGTCAGCATACGAACTGTAAAAAAGCACACGGTTTTTCTTAAACGGTAACTCGAATCTCAGAAACAAGTTCTACCAGGCAAAGCCCAGTCTTGCTGTTGCCCATTCATTGTCACCGGCTATGGTGTAACTTCCCTGAATGTCGAAACTGCCAAATCGCAGACCAGCAGCTGGAACGAAACCCCATTCATTCAGTCCTGTGAAATAGCCGCCTCTTCCTTCAATATAAAGTATTGATACGCCGGTCTTAAAACCACCGGTAAATTCCCAGATCGACATGTTGGGATGGTGGATATGGATCTGTCCGAGAGAATCTACGAAATGAGTCTCGTCTCCGGAAATATCATTCCAGCCGAAATCAAACCTTGCTGCAAAATTATCATTGAAGTTGAAGTCGTAGTTTGCG
>JAGLDY010000024.1 GCA_023145375.1 Candidatus Sabulitectum sp.
GATCAACGAAGCGGAAGGTCGCGCTCTGGAAATAGAAAGATTGGCCAAAGCCACTGCTTTTGGTATTCGTGAGATAGCCGCTGCGATTAAAGAACCCGGCGGGGAAGGCGCAGTTTCTTTGCGTATAGCCGAGCAGTGGATAGGTGAGTTCGGCAAGCTTGCCCAAGTTAACAATACAATGATTATTCCAGCGGACATAGCAGACATCAGCGGAACCGTTGCAAGTCTTACAAAAGTAATGAAGAACAGCTAACTCAACTCATTTTGGAGGATGTACAAATGGCCGATGACAGAACCGCACCCTTTTCAACAGGTGGATTTTTTCTTGTCCAGCTGGCACTGATGATCCCTTTCGTTAACATCATTCTTCTGCTGGTCTTTGCGTTTTCCGGCTCAATGAATGTGAACCTTCAGAACTACAGCAAGGCAATGCTCATCTGGGTGCTTGTGGGAATTGGAATTGCAATAATAGTGGGTGTTCTCGGAGCGTTGGCAGCAGGCGGAATAGGTGTATGGCTTGAGAATATGAGTGATCAGTACATGGTTACAAAGTAGACAGGCTTAGGTATGAAAGCCCCTGGAGAGTAACTTCTCCAGGGGCTTCCCAATATTTTGAATAACCAGCACAAGTGTCAGCCAAGCCCCCTGCCAAGCGTTTATGACAGGTTCATCCAGCGGTTATCCGGTTAATTTACTCTTTTCGATAAGTTGTCCGCTGAGGTATTTGTGCAATATGCTTTTAATGAAAGTTTGATATTTCAATCCTTCTCGCGCTGCCTCTTCTTTGATTCGATTGAGTTCATATGGATCAATTCGGATATTCATTTTTGTTTCTCTTTTTAGATAATCCTTTGCTGCATTTTTGATTTCAGTTTGCTCTTGTTTAGTAGGTTTACTGATATTCTTCAAATCGACAGCTTCAATTGATTTTACGATGCTTTTTTCTTCATCATCGGTATATTTTGGATTATACTTTTTCATCGGGTTGACCTCCAATTAGATTTTTAAACTTTCTACTTGGATATATTGTTTTTAGAAACCAAGTATCGCCTTTTTGTATTACATATGGTACACAATATGCATAGTTATTGACGTCAACAATAAGAATTTTCTGATTCGGATATTTCTCTTTCTTCGGGTTATCAAAATTTAACAGAATACCCTTGTATGCGATTGCTTCAATCACGTCCTCAAAGGTAATTCCGCGCTCACGAAATATTTGTTCATTCTTCTCACGGTTGAAGTCGAATTTCATATTACCACTCTAATAGATTGTGCGCACATTGTCAATTATGATGCTATGGATAACAATCTCTTATTCTTTTCCGGTCAGGCCAAGCTCCGTCAGGATCATGTTCAGCTCTTCAATGTCAACTGTATGTGCACCTGAAGTTACATGAAGTTCTATATCCCATCCAGCTTCAGAAAGAACAGCTTCTGCTGTTTCGGAAGCTTCGAAGGGTACTCCTCTGTCGTTCGGTGAGTGCATCAACTCGATCTGCATTGCCGACGGTTCGGTTATCCAGCCTGGTTGAATGTACTCCTGTGCGAGCCATCCGGAGGCGGGGATAATTGCTTTGAATAACTCTGGCTGGGAAAGCCCTGTGTAGAGGGCAAGGCATCCTCCCTGGGAGAATCCGAAGATGTAGACTTCCGAAACAGGGTATTCAAGTTGTATATGATCCACCAGTGCAAGTACATATTCTCCTGCAAGGAGAAGGCTGTGTCCCCATTCCTCTGAACCGTGGTCTCCCCGGTACCATGAGAATGAATCATCTCCAATGGAGTAGGGTGCCTGGGGAACAACAAAGATGAAGTCTGGATCTTCCACAAGCTCCCATATCCCCATGAAGTTGTCCGGTGAACTGCCCAGCCCGTGCAAGCCTATTACTACAGGTACAGCTGTTGGAGGATTAAAACCATCAGGGAACTGAACGCGGTAATAGAAAGATTCCACCGCGTCGAACCAGTGCAGCTCACCCAGCTCAGCAGAGGCATCATTCAGACTGTCCAGCAGTGAGGAGAATTCAGGTAATTCTCTTACCGGAAAAAAATCAGGATCCATGTTTGCAAGTCCCAGATTGTTGAAACCTGCAGAAAAGGCTCTCCTCAGGTAAATGGTCGCAAGCTCTTCCTCGCCCATGAGACCGTAACAGCAGGCAAGGTTGTAGATCGCTGTGGAATTTGCCGGATCTATCCTAAGCACATTCAGGTACTCACCGGCAGCTTTGTGCCAGTCCTCAAGCTGGTAAGCTTCCCCTGCTGAATTCACAGCTTCCCGGGAATCCAGATCAAGAAAGTCGCCTGCATGGATATCCATTGGATCAGGTGCACCAAGTAAGGCAAAAACAACGAGAAAGATCATGGTTCTTCCTTTCAGAAAGAGAAAAAATGCTACAGTGGTTGAATTCTGTAAAAGAAACCCTTCTCTGTCAATTGTTTCTCGGTATCTGATAGTGAAATAGAAGTTTTCAACAAAGTTTTCCACAAGAAAAACACAAGATGAAAGGAAGATTTCCAATTAAATTTTATTGCGTATACATATATATGTAATAGGTTGCAAGAGGGAGAGTTACAAAACACATGGAGTTTCAGATACTTATTAGCAACAAGCTATGGTAATTTTATTGAACACGATTAATGTAAAGAATTCTCTGTAGAGTGTGCAAAACATTGCCACATGACTATTTCAACATTCTGGTGGCGGATTCAACTGCTGAATACGCATCTTTTGCGTAGAAAGCACCTATCTGAGAGGCAAACTCTTCTGTAACAACAGCACCGCCGATCAGCACAGGGATAAGGAGGCTGTTCTCCCTTAAAAGCCGGATAACTTCTTCCATTTTTGTAGCAGTTGTGCTCATCAGTGCTGAAAGAGCTACACCATCAGCTTTATGCTTTTTTGCAGCTTCAAATATGATCTGGGAAGAAATGTCTTTACCAAGGTCTATTACTTTGAATCCGGCATTCGACAGGAATAAAGAGACCAGGTTCTTTCCTATATCGTGTATGTCTCCTCGAACTGTTGCGATTACGATGGTTCCTTTGTTCTCCTCCATGGTTGATACCATGTGCGGTTTAAGGATCTCCATCAGTGCTTTTGCCGCTTCTGCTCCAGCTATCAGGTGGGGAAGGAACAGCTTTTTTCTGGAGTAGAGATTTCCCAGTTTATCCATTGCCGGAGCCAGGCACTCATCTACAATGGTAGAGGCATTTGTTCCGGATTCCAGAAGAAGAGTTGCCGCCAGTTTCGCCCCGGAAATATCACCTCTTAGAAGTGATTTACGAAGCAGTGACTCATTACCGGGGATCTCAGTTTGTTCTTCATCAGGGATCTCGATGTCCGCCGGGTCCACTCTTCCGCTGAGAGCCGCGGCACCTGCTGTTATTCTGGCGGTAAAGGGATCCAGAACATTTACTATTCCAGCATCAAGCCCATCCATGGAAAGGGTTGCAAGAAAGGCAGCGTTGATACCGGCTCTGTGGGGCAGTCCATGCGATACATTTGAGACACCGGCTATTGTAAGGATGTTTTCTTTTTTGAAAAGTCGGAGAGTCTCAGCTGTATCCTGAGGACTTGCTCCGGTTGCCAGAGCTTTCACTATGGGATCTGCAAAGACCCGGTGTCGGGGGAAGCCGTACCTTTCCAGAATAGTCATCCCTTTTCTCACAACGGCAAGTCTTTCCTGGGGAGTTTCTGCCAGCCCATTTTCATCTATAGGCAGCAGAACGGCATACCCGCCGTGGCGAAGAAGAATTCCCACACGCTCTTCTATGTGCGTTTCCATTGCCATGAGAGAGTTAAGAAGGCCGATTCCCCCTGTCTGCATGAAAGCAGCCTCTATGTTCTCCGGTGCAGAGAGGTCAACAGAGAGAGGAGCACCGATGCAGAGGCCGGCGAAGACATTTTCAAGAAGACCATCCGGTACCAGCTTTTCCAGCCCCAGGTTAATGTCAAGAAGGTCAGCTTTTTCCTGAGCCCTTGCCATTGAGATAACATGGTCGGAGTCTCCTCGCCTGATAGCCTTCTTCAATTCTTTTCTGCCGGTGGGGTTTACAGACTCTCCCACCATGAGCATAGCCCCTCCAATGGGAACAACAGAGTCCACAGAGGTGAATGCAAGAAGAGTTTCTTTCTCAACTTTCTCAGTTGATCTAATGCCCACAGCCCGTTTCAGAGCGGAAATGTGCTTCGGGGTTGTGCCACAGCAGCCGCCAATAATGGATGCCCCTCCCCAGGCCATCTCTTCGGTGGCTGAAGCAAACTGATCAGGGGTCATTGCATAGTTGCCTGAGCTGTCAGGTAACCCGGCGTTTGGCTCTACGGTTATGTACCTTTCCGAAAACCTTGCAATTTCATTGATCACAGGCAGCAGTCCTTCAGGACCTGTGGAACAGTTAGCACCAACGGCATCAACAGCAAGCTGGTTACACAGCAGAGCCAGTGCTGTGGGAGAAGTTCCCGCACCACTTCTTCCGTTATCAGAGAATGTTAGGTGGGCGCTGATGAATCCGTCAGGGCAGGCATCCCTGGTGGCGAGAATTGCCGCCTTCAGTTCACGGGGATCCGTGAATGTTTCAAGAAAGAAAACGTTGATGCCTGCTTCAGTAAGAGCTTTTGTCTGAACAAGAAAGCTGTTGTAGATGTCCATCCAGATCGCATTTCCCACAGGCCGGATCAGTTCACCTGAGGGTCCAATACTTGCTGCAGCAATGGCTTTCCCATCTACTGCTGAAATGGCTGTTTCAGCCAGGGTACGGTTGATCCTTGTAGTTTCAGCTCCAAGTTTGATCTCACAGCCTCCGAATGTACAGGCAAGTATGATGTCGCTTCCCGCTTCAAGGTACGACCTGTGAATTGCCGAGAGATCCGTTAGGTGTTCCGATGCCCATACCTCCGTAGATACCCCTGCGGGCATTCCACGATCCATGAGCATTGTGCCCATTGCACCGTCAAGGAATACTATTCGTTCAGTCAGCAGGTCTCTCAGTCGTTTTGTGAAATCCATCCGGTTACTCCAGTCATACTTTTTACAGGTGTCAGCATGTAGCTTTCATTACAGGTTACCCCGGAATGGGGGAAGAGGTCAACAATGTTTTTTTGTACACTCAAGGGAAAATCCCCATACCCCGGAGCGATCCTTTTTGTGGGGATCATCGCTATTTCAACGGCGATCGTTGCCTGGAGAGCCTTCATGTAAGATTCAACTGCCACAGAGGCGGCAGAATCAAGCATGAATCGGTCCAGCTCTGCAGGGCCGTCAAGTAACTCATCGATCTCTGCACCCAGAGAAGTCATGGAAACAGAGATCAGTTTGTCCGGCCATATTTCTCTCAGGTATTCCGGGTGCTCCCCGGGGTTAAAGAATACAGCATCATACATTGCATTTGAGGATAGCCTCTTAATTACAGTCAGTGCTTTTTCAGCACTCTGCTCTATCTCAGGTCCTGCCTGGGGCGGAGGGCAACCTGATCGCCAGAGGATCTGTTTCAGTGTGGGTAGAGCAAACTCTATCTTCAGCTTCAGGCTGACTCTATTCACTTTTTCCCCTGAGGCCCGATCTGAAAATAATTTCCCGTATCTGGGGAATTCTGTTCATGGTGTAGAGGTGAATTCCCTGGGCACCTTCATCAACCAGGTCAGATATCTGTTCTATTGCATAGTCTATCCCGGCTTTTGCAAGGTCCGCAGGGTCATGTGAGTACTTGTCGAACATGTTCAGGAGTTTTGCAGGGATGGATACTTCGCACATCATCAGAATTCTCTTGATCTGCTTGTAATTCAGTATAGGCATTATTCCCGGCACCACAGGCACCTGAATGCTTCTGTACCTTACCCGCTCCATGAAGTCGTAGAAGATCCTGTTATCGAAGAACAGCTGGGTGATTAGAAATTCCGCACCGGCATCCACCTTGCCCTTGAGGTTATCAAGGTCATGGCTGATCCTTCTTGATTCGATGTGTCCTTCCGGGTAGGCAGCTGCACCAACGCAGAAACTTCCCCGGGAAGCGATCTCTGCGATAAGTTCGCTTGCATAATGGTAATCTCTGCTTAGGCGTACTTCTGAAGGATCCGAAGGCATGTCTCCTCTGAGGGCAAGAACGTTCCGAACGCTGTGAACCTCAAGGTTGTCGAGCACTGAGGAAACTTCTTTCCTTGTGTGGCCAATGCAGGTCATGTGAGCAAGCGATTCACAATGGTACTGATCCCTCACCCTGGAGGCAATATCCACAGTTCTGTTGGTGGATTCTCCCTGGGAAGCATAAGTAACACTTACAAATGACGGGTTCAGATCAACAAGGCCGTCCAGGGTATGAAAGACTGTTTTCAGGCTGTATCCCGGCTTTGGAGGAAAAACCTCAAGGGAAAGAACAGGTTCTACCGTTTTATATATGTCTGCGATCCTCATGTAACATGACCTTTCAGTTCCAACCCACCACAATAACTGACACTTGAAAATAACAGGGAAACCCGTTTCCGGCAAAGGTTATTGACGAAAAGGGTTTGTTGCCTATATTTCAGACAGCATCAGGAGACAACCCCCCGGGGGGCGCCAACCGAGATTAGTCCACGGTGGCAGGCGAAAGCCGATGTGCGGGATTGCCCGAAAAACAAGTTTTTTCGTTCGCCGTTCTGCCTTGTGCAGGGCGGTTTTTCAGCTTTAATGGAGAACCTTTTGAAACACGGGATCAAGACTCAGGAGATTAATAAGGCTAAGGGGTTCTCCACCCTCTGTACATTCGAATACATGACCATGTCTAGGCCCTGCGGGGCCGGGGGCAAAGGGAGTAGTTAGTCTCCCTCCTTCGCTTCAGCAGGGCCTTTCCACAGCAGTCAGTTGTGTTGAGAACCCAAACAAATGCGGAGCATCATGTACACGGAAAGATTTTACAGAAAATGGATATCCTCTACCCCGACTCTGAGAACATTCAGAGTTGTACTGGGAGAGAGTGATCTCCAGATCTACGCCGAGAAGGATCTAAGAAAAGAAGCTGTCACCGTTCTTACAGGTATCAGGCAGACTCTTCATGAACACATTACACTGAACCCTCTCTTCAAGAGGTCGCTTGCACCTGTAACCTCCGGCAGCACAGATCCATTTATTACAGGAATGGAAGAGGCAGGCCGGGAATGGAACACAGGTCCCATGGCTTCTGTAGCAGGAGCAATTGCCCAGGAGGTTGGAAGGGCTCTGCTTCACTACTCCTCCACCGTGGTCGTGGAGAATGGCGGCGATGTATGGGCCTGCTCTCCTGTGCCGGTTGAGTTTCTTGTGTACCCCGGTGAAGGGTCACCTTTCTCAAATGGGATCAATTTCACTCTGGATGCCTCTCAGGGTGTTTCAGTTTGCACTTCAAGCGGTAAAGTAGGACCCTCTTTTTCCATGGGTAGAGCTGATGCGGTAACTGCCATCCATTCATGTGGCGCCCGGGCGGATGCAGCAGCTACATCCCTGGCAAACCGTATTCGCGGTGAATCCGATGTGACACGGACAGTGGAGGAAGTTGCATGCAGACGAAAGTTGAAGGGCATCATTGCAGCATGCGGAGAATCCATAGGCATCTGGGGAGATATTCATCTGACAGAAAGAGAGAAGAGAAATGCCTAAGTCGATAGAAGAGATAAACAGAAAAATAGAAAATGGTACTGCGGTGATCCTTACAGCCGGTGAAATGACTGATCTTGTGACGGAGCAGGGAGTGAAAAAAGCAGCCAGACAGGTGGATGTTGTCACAACTGGAACATTCGGCCCTATGTGTTCAAGTGGTCTTCTCATAAACACCGGGCACTCATCGCCAAGGATCAACTACAGAGAGGCGACTCTTAATGGTGTTCCTGCTTACTGCGGAATAGCAGCAGTTGATCTGTTCCTGGGAGCTACAGCTCAGAGCGAAACCCGTTGTTACGGTGGAGGTCATGTGATAGAGGATCTTGTGAGTGGTCGAACCGTACACCTCGATGCAGGCGGCCACGGAACAGACTGCTATCCCAGAAGAGAACTCAGTACATCTTTCAGCATTTCCACCATTGCCAGTGCGGAGCTGACTAATTTCAGGAACGCATATCAGAACTATAATGTTGCAGTAAACTGCTCGGAAAGAGAGATCCAGACCTACCTTGGAGTGTTAAGACCTAGCTGTGCCAATGCGGGTTTCAGTGGCTCCGGAGAATTCAGCCCCCTTATCAACGATCCCTATTTCCGCACCATCGGTACGGGAACAAGGATCTTTCTTGGTGGCGGCACAGGGTGGATAACAGGTCCAGGCACTCAGCACAGCAGCAACCCCAGAAGAAGCCCCAACGGTGTACCAATGGAGGGAGCAGGCACAATATCTGTGAGAGGAGATCTCCGGGGAATGAACCCGGGGTTCCTGAGAGGAGTATGGATAAAGGGCTACGGGGTTTCACTGTCTGTGGGCGTTGGCATTCCCATTCCGATCCTTGACGAGGAGATGGCCCGATTTACCGGAGTCTCCGACGGAGAGATACTGGCTCCTGTTGTGGACTATTCCTCTGATTACCCCGAGAACGGCGGGAAGATACTGGGGCATGTGTCTTACAGAGACCTTTACTCAGGCGAGATCACAGTTCAAGGAAAGAGAACAAAGACCTTCAGCCTTTCAAATCGAAGAAAAGGTGAAGAGGTGGCAGGAGAACTGAAGAATTGGATCGAAAAGAAAGAGTTTTTCCTAACTTCCCCATCGGAGGTCTTTGAAGCGGTGTGATCCTTTTCCTTTTATTTACTTTATCACACCATCCTGCATGAATCGGTATATCTCCTAAATGGAAGATTTTGTAGCACTCTTCCCATTGGACCGAGAACCGGAGAAAAGAAATTACTGTGGGAATACCCTCATTGCTGGAGCAGGGTGAAAGGTGTATTTTCTTTCCTGCATTCAGGTGAATTCGTGAGAGAATTTGGTTGGAAATTTTCTTTTCGATAACTGCCCTTGGAAACGCAAACCTCTTATGAGGTTGAACAGGAGGAACTAATGAAGTATCCGCTACTGTCAGACGCTGACATGAAAGCAATGGACGCCTTGAAAGAACACCACGGTGGTGCAGAGCGCATTGTAAGAACCATTGATGAGATGAGAAATTTCGAGACGAGGAAGCGGATCCTTGCCGGCAAGGGCTTTGGAAAGATGATAGAGGATGCGGAAGCTTATGCCGGGGACTTTCCTCAGGTGGAAGACTTTGAGAAGGCTAACGATATTGTCTACAATGACTCACTTGGAGTTGGCACAAGTCAGGTTTCCGGATTTCAGGGGGCAAAGGTCACCATGAATTCCATTAAACGGATAGCTGAAAGTGCAGGCACACCGGAACCGTGTTACGCACCACAGGAGATGATCTCTGTTGTGGCTCTGACTGATAATTACGTTTACAATGGTGATCTGATGGCAACGCTTACAATGGCGGAAAACATCATGAAGGCCAGCAAGTTCTGCAGTACCAATCTTATTGGTATCCCGCAACCTGAGGCCAGGTTCAGAGAACTTGAAGCAGTTACAGGAGAAAAATTTGTAAGGTACGAGTGCGAGAATGGTGTGTGTGCCCTTACTCTGAAGAATCAGGGTACGCCCTTTGGTAATTTCGGGGGTATTGAGGTTGCAAACAACAATCATCTTATCTACCTTGACGGAGTTACCCGGACAGCTCTTGCTACCGGAGGGGACTTCTTCCTGAATCCCAGCTGGAGTACCATTGTGGCTGTCTGCTACTACGGTCGTGATCTGCCCAACCTTCATATCAAGATATCCATGCTTCTTGCCACTCAGAACCCAGTGCAGCTCAGAATGCTTCTGAACATCATGAACGAGTACATTCGCGAGGATGGAACTTCCCCCATTTACGAGATAAACATAGGTAACGGAAGTACTGCTGCGAATTTTATCCAGTGTGCAAAGGAGCTTGATGCAAGCGGTATCAAGGGTGTTAGCCTTGCTGCTCATATCTACATTAATCCTGATCTGGGCATGCCAGGCTTCAACTGGACCAATCACATGTTTGATGTTCTTCAGAGCGGAACCAACATGACCTTCAAGTACGAGAGCGACGGAACCGCCCATGAGCTGGATACCATGGCCACTTACTTCATCTCCGAAGAGGAGCGTGAAGCAATGGGCATAGAAATTGGTGAAGTGATCTTCAACAAGGCTCTGAGAGCATCCAAGGATGGTCGTACCATGATGAAAAAGGGTATAAGGGCCGTGTTTGCAGAGAGTTCTCAGAAACGCTAAGACATGCAGTAACACCTGGAATCCGGAGGTAGGCTCTCATGATACATAATTGGGAATCGCGTTTCTCAGAGAACATCAAGGTGTATGGCGGGTATTCCATAGGAAAATTGTTCGATCTTCTTAAAGATCCAGAGATAATTTCCCTTGCTGGAGGACTGCCCTCACCGGACATGTTCCTGGCGCATGAAATGAGACTTGTCTCCGGAAGGATCCTTCAGGAAAACCTGGAGAAGATCATGCAGTACACCGCTATTCGAGGTGAGCAGACTCTTCTTGATGCCATAGTTCAGTTTCTGGATAGGGATAACATCAAGGTGACCGATGAGAATATCGTTGTTACATCATCCGGTCAGCACGGACTGGATCTTCTAGGCCGTCTGTTTCTTAACCCCGGTGACACTGTCCTGCTGGACAGGCCTACTTTTGCCGGGGCAATTGTTGCTTTTCAGATGCAGCGACCTGAGTTTGCTGGTGTGGATATAGAGGATGACGGCTCAGATGTTGCCGGGTTCCGCTCAAAGATCGAAACTCTGGAGAGAGAGGGCAGAAAGCCCAAGTTCATTTATGTGATCCCTGACTTCCAGAACCCCTCCGGGATCACAATGAGTCTCGAGAAGAGAAAAGCACTTCTTGACCTGAGCAGAGACCATGATATCCCCATAGTTGAGGACAGCCCTTACCGGGACTTCCGTTACTATGGAGAGACTATTCCTTCCATCTATTCCCTTGATCAGCAGCAGGGCGGAGGCAATGTCATTGGTCTGTACACTTTTTCAAAACTCTTCTGTCCCGGTCTCAGAGTGGGTTTCAACATCGGCCCGCCTGAAGTGATCGCAAAACTGACCAACATCAAAGAGGGAAATGTTCTTAACACCCCGAAGTACAATCAGGACATGTGTGCTGCATTTCTCACCGAGATGGGCATGGAGGAACACATTCTGAAATGCAGGAATTACTACAGGGAAAAACTCGATGTCTTTCTTGGAACCATGAGCGAGTATTTCCCTGAGGAGATGGGAGTTACCTGGACAAAGCCCGATGGAGGTCTTTTCCTCTGGGTTACACTTCCAGAGGGTATTGATACCCACGAACTGTTTTATGAAGCTGTTAAATACAAGGTTGCTTTCGTTCCGGGAGACGTGTTCTTCGGAGAGAACCCCAAGCGAAACACCATGAGGATCAACTTTTCGTTTGCCTCGAAAGAGCAACTGGAGGAAGCAGTGAAGAGACTCTCGGACTGCGTTGGAAACCAGCTGTCTTCTTCCAGGGGAAACTAGCAAGGGACTCGGTATGGATAATAAGAAGTTACTTTTCAGATCAACAAACGGAAGAGCCCCTGCGGTATCATTTGAACAGGCCCTGCTTAAGGGTCTTGCACCGGACGGCGGTCTCTACATGCCTGAAGAGATACCCCGGTTTACACCAGAGGAAATACTTGATTTCTCAACCATGGAGTATCACCAGATAGCTCTTGCAGTTGGCAGGAAATTTCTTGCAGATGAGGTTCCGGATGAAGACCTGAAGCGGATCGTCATGGATGCATACAACTACGAAGTTCCACTGGAAAAAGTCTGCGACAATCAGTTTGTTATGAGACTGGATCAGGGACCCACCGCATCCTTCAAGGATTTTGCCGCCAGGATGATGGGTAGACTCATGCAGTATTTCCTGAACAGGAACAACGGAGAGTTGCTCATTCTTACAGCGACTTCAGGAGATACTGGAAGCGCCATAGCCAATGCTTTTTACGGGTTGGAGAATGTGAAGGTAGTAGTTCTCTTCCCTGAGAAGGAAGTAACAGCCCGCCAGCGCAAGCAGATGACCACCCTTGGCAAGAATGTTACAATAGTAGCTCTGGACGGGAAGTTTGATGATTGCCAGGCTCTTGTGAAGCAGGCTTTTGGTGACGCGGATCTGGATTACCTTAACCTCTCCTCCGCCAACTCCATTAACATTGGCCGTTTGATCCCTCAGACAATGTACTACTTCTACTCATTTTCCAGACTCAGATCAGGAGACCTGGATGAGCAGGTGATCTTTTCTGTACCTTCAGGAAACTTTGGAGACCTCTGCGGTGGTCTCATTGCAAAGAGTATGGGGCTACCTGTCAAAAAGTTTGTAGTTGCCACAAATGAGAATGATGAGTATCCCAGATTTGTCAATTCAGGTTTTTATGAAAAGCTGGTTCCTTCCCGTAACTGCATATCCAGCGCAATGAATGTGGGGCATCCAAGCAACATCCCCAGACTGGTACAGTTGTACGGTGGGAACATGGATGAGAACGGTTCCATCAGCAACGCACCTGATATGAAACTCATCAGGAAAGATATGTATGCTGTCAGTGTTAACGATACTGAGACTGAAGCCATGATAAGCGATGCATACAAGGAGCATGGCCTTCTTCTTGAACCCCATGGTTCTGTGGGCTGGGCTGGACTGCAGCGTTACCTGAGGGATGAGGATGTTGATAAAGACCAGCTCTGTATATCTCTGGAGACAGCACATCCTGCCAAATTCCCTGAGAAGATCAGAGAGATACTCTCCTTTGACCCTGAGCTGCCTCCCAGTCTTCAGGGGCTTGAAGAAAAGGAAGAATCCTACCTCCATCTTCCAACAGGTTATCAGGCCTTCAAGGATTTTCTCAAGAGCAATTATTAGAAGAATCATTCCGGGGGCATGCAGTCTTATGCATGCCCCCTGATAAGGAACATCATGAAGTACATCGTTATTCTTGGAGACGGGATGTCCGACCGCCCCATTGATAGTCTTGGGGGGAAAACTCCTCTAATGGTCGCTGACATTCCCAGTATTGATTCTCTGTGTGCCCGGGGAAGATGCGGCAAATTTGCTACAGTTCCAGCGGATCTTGCCCCGGGCAGTGCTGTGGCCAACCTTTCGGTACTTGGCTACAACGCCCGGGAGGTTTTTCAGGGCAGAGGTGTGCTTGAAGCTGCAAGTATGGGTGTTGAACTGGATGCCAGAGATATGGCAATGAGATGCAATCTTATCTGTGTTGAGAATGATCTGATCAAAAACCATTCAGCGGGTCATATCAGTACAGAGGAATCCCACCAACTGATTGATTCCCTGCAGCATGAACTGGGCTCTGGATCAGTTGTTTTTCATCCCGGCATAAGCTACAGACATCTGTTTGTTTTGAAGAACGGAAACAGTAGCATTTACTGCACACCACCCCATGATGTTCCGGGAACCGCTTACACAGATGTTATGGTCACCGCCAAAGAGCCTGAAGGTCAAAAGACCGCTGATATTCTCAATGACTTGATACTCAGGTCGCAGGAGATATTAAGAGACCACCCGGTGAACAGAAAGCGGATTGCTGATGGTAAGGACCCAGCTAACTCAGTCTGGTTCTGGTCTCCAGGCTACAAACCTCAGATGAAAACTCTCTCTGAACTTTACGGTATCAAGGGAGCGGTAATTTCTGCTGTAGATCTGGTTAAGGGTCTCGGTGTTTATGCCGGGCTGGATGTTATTGAGGTACCTGGCGCTACTGGCCTTTACGACACTAACTACGAAGGCAAGGCCCAGGCTGCTGTTGATGCTCTGAAAGGCGACTATGATTTTGTCTATCTGCATGTGGAAGCAACGGATGAGGCAGGGCACGAGGGCGATGTGGACTTGAAGATCAAAACCATTGAGTACCTGGATAAGAGAATAGTCAAGTTCATCATGGAAGAAACAGAGAAGATGGAAGAAGAAGTGGCAATAGGCATAACCCCTGACCACGGAACTCCCTGTGATATCAGAACACATGTCCACGACCCTGTACCGTTCCTGATATACTCTCCCGGCGAAAGCCCTGATAAAGTGATCCGCTATGATGAGTTCAGTACTGACAGCGGAAGCCTTGGAACAATCACAGGCGACACTTTTATAAGGACTTTACTGGGCAGGTAAGGCTGTGTTATTGCAGTGTGGTAACTCCCAGTATCCAGTCTGATACGGTTAACTGGAATCCGTCTGTGAATTCCGGTTCCAGAGTTGCATACTCGTCCACACTGCCGGTAACTGCAGCCTGGAACAAATGGTTGGCACCGTCAAACACCATCACCATAGCATTGGGATTGTCTTCAAGTGCTGTCTGCATAGGTTCCAGATTCCTGTCTGGAGGAACCTGTACATCCAGACCGCCGTACAGGGCAAGAACCGGGCAGGACACAACAGAGATCTCATCTGCAGGGTCATGTTGCAGGAAGTTAAGGAACCAGTCTGATCCTACCTGGGCAATTGTCTGTGCAACTAAACCCTCCACATAGGCATCAAAATCACCGATTGCCGCAAGGTCTGCCTCGGAGAGCCCCTGAAGTGATTCAATTGTCTCGGATCTCAACAATTCCTCCAGCTCAGAGTTGTCATTTCCCGCAAGGATGATATCCATGATCTCTCTCTGAACCTCAACCTTCGAGGCAACCTCTTCCTCTGTGAGTCCTGCCTGCAGCCCCAGGGTCTCAACCTGCCCCAGCAGAACCTGGTAACCGCTGATGGATGGTCCAGCCATGCTGACCACGAATGCAACATCTTCAGGCTTCCAGCTTGCAACCATAAATGCCACTGTGGAACCCTCACTGTGACCAAGTATACCAACCTGTTCCGGATCAACATCCTGCTGAGACAACATGAGATCAAGCATGAGAGCAGCATCACCTGCGAACACAGAGTCAGTCAGATCATCAAGGTTGCCAACTGATCCGCCGTACCCCCTGTCATCGCATCTGAGAACTGCAATGCCTGACCTTGTCAGATGGTCAGCAAGCTCTCCGAATACCCTGAAGCCGAATATGTTTTCGTCCCGATCCTGAAGACCGCTTCCTGTGAACAGGATCACACCGGGGAAAGGACCCTCACCCTCCGGAATTGTCAGTGTACCTGCCAGCGAGACATCTTCACCTTCTATAGTTACCTCGGAAGCGGTATAGGGGATATCTTCCACAGCAATATCGGGGACACGGTGAAGCTCGAAAGAACCATCCATGCCTCCCTGGCTGAAGGTCCCTGAAATAGTATCTGAGATCAGCACTCCTGCGAATGAAGCTTCGCCAAGATTGGAGGGCAGGTTGAACCTGATGCTGTCACCAGCCACAAAAATATTTGTCAGTTCAAGGTCAAATGCAGATTGTACGGGAATATCTATTTTTCCCTGGTAGATACCCTGTTCATCAACAGAAATGGTGACGGTTACATCCAGTACGATCCCGATGATCGAAATAGAGCCGTCCCAGCTGCCGGAGAAGTCAGCGGTCTCCTGCTCAACTGACCCGCATGCAGCAAGTGAAGTTATGAGTACGAGTATTCCTGTCTTTAATAGTCTCTTTTTCATAAACACCCTCCATCAAGCTTATTCAGTAAAGATCTCCGTACATTCCGTTATTGCAGGGTATCCAGCCTCAGAACCGGCAACTTGTCCTTCACACTCTGCTCCTGTTTCCGATGTGGATTCGGAAACTTTAGTTTATTGGTATACTATTGCAGGTGCTTCTGGAACACAAGTCTTACTGGAGGTTATTGAAGAAGCCTCACTCCGGAGAATGTGGATTCGTTCAGAACAAAGAACAGTACTCCAGTGGGAAGAAAATCAGCACTCAGCGTATGAGAGGTGGATTGCCCACCTATCTGCCACTGGCCTGCCATCCTTCCATCAATGGTGTAGCAGGAAAGAGTTCCCGTCTCCTCCGTGCTCAAAATGAAGCTGGAGTGGAAGGGAGAAGTCATGGATACAGACGGTGGTGTGGTTTCCCCTTGAATGCCTGTGGACCAGTTCACTGCAGCAACAGCATCCAGATCAAAGAGGCCTCCATCTGTAACAGCATCACCGCAGTCTGTGAGCCTTACAAAGCGTACCCACTCCAGCCCCAGGTCACCAAGATCGAATTGATCCCCGCCTGAAACCGCAGGGTTTGTGGGATCTTCTCCAGTGGTAGGCATCAAACCTGCCAGTCCTTCAAGGGTTTCTGTATTCCATGGGAACTGAAGCCAGTACAGCCCGTCCTGACTGACCTCTACAAAAGCACACTCCTGAAAGTAGCCTGAGCCTGTGTCCATTACATTCTCGAATACAGTGAAGTCTACTCCCGGTTCATTGATTATGCTGTTGTCGGTGAACTCCAGCACAACCCATCCGTTCTCACCCAGGGTGAGAAGGTTGTTCTCTCCAACAGAGGGAGCTGTGGGGGTAGCCTCCGGATCAGGCGGGCCGAGGATATTCTCCGGGTAGTATGCCTGACCGTAACCGGCGCCCGGGCCGTACCACACCGCAGGTGAAGCGTCCGCCCAGGGATCAGCTGTGATGCAGAGTATCAGAAGGGCTATCATCTGGCTGTCACCGCAAATCTGGCAGATGAAGTTCCATTAATAACGGTGTACACCCCTGCCTTCAGGTTTGTGATGTCAACAGTGTTCAAGCCATTGCCTCCTGTCACAGATTCCCCGGCAATTCTTCCTGTGATGTCAAAGATCCGGATCCTTTCTCCAGGAGAAGCTCCTGTTACAGTGATCAGGTTAACCGCAGGGTTGGGGAATACTGAAATTGAAACCCCTGTTTCAACTCCCCCTCCATTAATGCCCAGCCATGTACCGCTTACTGCTATGGCTGCCGGTGATGTTACTTCGTAAGTTTGAACCAGGTTCTCTGCTGTATCGTAGACTCTAATCTCGCCGTTCATCCCGTCTGATATCCAGAGGTATCCACTGTCATCCACAGCCATACCGTTGCCACCGGAGCAGAACGGGTCACTGGAATCATGAAGAACGTCCAGAGTAGCCATATCAACCGAGTACACCCCTGCGCCCCATGGGTCGGATACGTAGAGAATTCCGTTTGCTGCTGTGCTGAAAGCAGGAAATCCACCAACTGCAAGTTCTGCGGTAGTGCCACCTGTTGAAAGGTCGATGACCACAACAGAGCCTTCATCGCTACCGTAGGCACCGCTGCAGGTGGCGAAAAGCAGTCCACCTTCCAGCACAACAGACTGACAGTTGGTTCCAGCAGTCAGAGTATCCAGAACAGATCCTGTGGTTATGTTTGCAACCACCACCGATTCACCGGCGCCCCAGCCACCACAGGCTGTATAGAGCAGGTTGTTCTCCGCTGCCATCCATTCCGGGTTAGGCCCAATTCCATTTATCGATGATGCGATCTGCATTGTTCCTGGATCAACCATGCAGACAGAGTTGTTCAGTGTAGCAGATACAGCGAGTTTACCATCAGCCAGAGGGATGGAAGCCCAGCAGTTCCAGCCGGTTCCCAGCCCCAGTTCTGTAAGTGCCCAGGTGTCCATTTCGAATCTCTGGAGTGTACCTGTATCCACCCCGGAATTTACAACGAAGGCAAACCCTTCATGAATGATCACATCATTGGGGTATGTGTGGAGAACTCCCACTGATGGAGTAACTGTTCCCGTTTCCGAGTCAATGTGTGCCAGATTCCCGCCGCTGATGATCAGGGCATCTCCTGAGATCAGAGACATAAGGATCAGGCCGATTCCGAAAGAACTCATTTAAGACTCCCAAATTCCGGCCGCGTGAATAATGTAAGGGTATATCCCCCCACCCATCCCGCGAAGGTGAAGATAAAAACCGCCGGCAGAAGGTCTTCTGGCTTCCGGACTGCCTACTTCCGCACCTTCTCGCATTAACAGAATGCAATGGTCTGTTGCGGTTTCGTTTCCGGTTACAGCGGCGGGGCCGCGCAGGAGTTTAACCTGCTTCCCTGACGCTGCCGACGGAGGTAATATATTTCTTCATGAAAGAAAGAGAAGGGAGATTATGGGGGACTTCTTTAAACGAGTACATGTGATAGTTGCCGGGATTCCCCGGGGCTCTGTGATGACTTACGGTCAGATCGCATCCATTGCAGGTAATCCCAGGGCATCAAGGGCTGTTGGATACGCTCTTCGCGCCACACCTTCCGGCACAGAGTTACCCTGGCACAGGGTGGTGAACTCAAAGGGCAGGATAAGTTTCAGGGAAACATTGCAGGGGGATGATGATAGATCCCTCCAGAGAGTTCTGCTGGAGGGTGAAGGGGTTGTTTTCAGAGGATCCGGCAGCATAGATCTGGGAAAGTATCAGGTCAGTTTTTAAGAGCATCCAGCTCTTACTGGTACCCCTATCAACAATCATCCGGAACATTCGCAGGACCGGGATCAATGACCAGAGGGGAATCATCATCCATTGCACGTTTCAGCGTTTCCAGTCCTTTTAACACGCTTTGCTTCGGGCATCCGATGTTCATTCTCATGAAGCCACTTCCCCCGGGGCCGAACAATGCACCGCTGGAGAGAGCCAGGTGGGCTTTCTGTACGAAGAATGCAGCCAGTTCCTCATCACTCAGTTTCAGTTTACTGCAGTCCAGCCAGAGAAGATAGGTCCCTTCCGGTTCAATCACGGTGATATCCGGGATCTCCTCACTCAGGAATTTTTTCACCGTCAGGTAATTCTGCCAGAGGTACTGAATAAGCTCCTCCAGCCAGCGTTCACCATTTTTGTATGCAGCCTGTGTACCCACCATACCGAAGATGTTGGACATGGTCATGTGCAGTCGCTCAAGGGTTAATTTGAATCTTTCCCGTAATTTGTTGTCTGGAATGATGTTCACAGAGAGTTGAAGACCTGCAAGATTGAAGGTCTTGCTGGTGGCGTATGCAGCTATGGTTCTGCTTGCCAGATCATTGCTGACCATTGCTGTGGGTACATGCCGGTTCGGTCTGAAAATGATGTCCGCATGGATCTCGTCAGAGAAGACCATGAGATCGTGTCTTTTGCAGATGTCTCCCAGTTGCTCCAGTTCCCCTGTTGTCCAGACTCTTGAAACAGGATTGTGGGGAGAACAGAAGAGAAACATCTTTGCATTCCCTGCCTTTTCCTCCAGATCCTGCCAGTCTATTTCGTAGTGCCCGTCTTTAAGGATCAGTGTATTGTCAAGCAGTTCTCTTCCATTAAGATCAACTGACTCCTTGAATGGGAAGTAAACCGGAGACTGTATGATGACACCATCACCAGGCTCAGTGAACTCCTGCATTGCAAGGTTCAAAGCTGGAACAACCCCGAGAGTAGTAACGATCCACTCTCTTTCAATGTCCCAGTGGTATCTTCTTCTGAACCACCTGATCACTGTGGAGTAGAACTCATCAGGTTTTGCGGTGTAGCCGAATACCCCATGGGCCGCCCGATCTTTGATCGGATCAAGAATCTCCGGTGGAGCCACAAAATCCATATCTGCCACCCACATGGCGTGCAGATCACTTTCCCCGAAAAAAGCATCCAGATAATCCCATTTTATGCAGTTGGTATTACTTCTACTGATGGTTTTGTCGAAATCATACTTCATGGGCTCTCCGAAACATTGTTTTGAGTCTGATCGATCAGTTTCTCCAGAGCTTCTATCATACTGACAGCTCCTTTCAAAACCTGCGCAGGTCCTGAGGCGCTCATGTATGCCGGTGTGGTAACGATCCGGTTCTTTGTGTCTACGTGTGCCTGCTCCACAGGACATTCCACATGGACACCACCCATCTTCTCTATCTTTTCAGCAGTACCGGGATCGGTCCCTATGGTAACCGAGGCTCCCTTCACTATCCTTGCCATGAGAACCGGAGCAATGCACATGGCCCCAATAGGGATTTTTCTTCTGTGGGCACTCTTAAGGAACTGATCAACCTCGGGGTTTACATGGCAGTGTTCTCCTTTGATGGCGAAGTCACACAGGGTGAGGGCAGCACCTAAACCTCCCGGGATCACCACAGCGTCAATGCTGTTAAGAAGCTCCAAGTTGACCGGTTCAACCGGTCCTCTTGCAATTCTGGCGCTTTCCTCCATTGCGTTTCTTGATGGGATATCTTCCCGGTTCAAATGTGAAACCGTTCTCAGCTGGAGAACATCCGGGGCGGTAAAAACAACATCCCAGCCCTTCATGTCAATAGCTATCAGGGCAGAGACGCTTTCATGGATCTCGGAGCCATCCAGGTTCCCGCATCCTGAGAGAAGCATGGCAATTCTGGGCATGTGTTCCCCCCTTTTTTCGTGTGTATTGAAAAAAAGTTCTTTCAGCGTTATCTAATGGGTATCATATACAACCTGTTACACAGGAGGGAAACACCATGAGAATATTCAAAGTGGTATGTCTGGCAGGGATACTGGCACTGGGACAAGGCTGTTACTACGGTTCTATGATCGGCGCACGAACCCTTGGAGAGGATCACATGACGATCACCGGAGCTGTATCTCTCCCCGCCTACTTGAATGCAGATGACCGAAGGGAAGCAGGAGAGGATGATTTAGACAATGTTCCTGTTTCTCCCAGCCTGACCTTTCTTTCAGGAGCAACAGACAGGATCGATATCGGGGTTTCCGGCAGGGCTTATGGTATTGGTCCCATGGTGAGAGTTGGTGTTTTTGAACCCGCTGACAAGGCGGCACTTTCTCTTATCGCAGGGGCGAACTACATCATACCTGCAAAGCTTCTGGCAACGCAGTTTGGCATTTCCGCAGGATATCATTTCGGAAGTTCCCTTGAGGTGTATACCGGCTGGGACGGCGGGTACGGCCCGGATGTTATCAATATTCCAGAGGATACTGACGGGAAGAATGACTGGGACGAAGTGGAGAACACCTTTCATTACAGTGTGATTGCAGGCGTGATGTACGACCTTCCCACTGGCGAAGCTGAATGGATCCCGGAGTCGATCTGCTTTGAATTCACCCTGCCCATGGATCTTACAAGAGATCTTGTGATGTTTGGTCTGGCTGTTGCATACTGAACAGGAAACCCGGCCGCCGAAGCAGCCGGGTTATCAGATCAGGATCTTTTTAGAAAGATGACTTTATCGCGCTCCAGCTCTGTCCTTCAAGGGAAACTACATAGTCCGGGAAGATGATAGTGGCTCCGTCAGGAGCAACAACGGTCAGATCGTCAAACCAGACGGTATCAAATTCAGTAGAGGAATAGATCCTGCCCTCTATCATCAGGCCGGTGTGACCGTCTGCCACTGTCCACTCCCATTCAAGGAGGCTCCAGCCTGTTCCAGCGCTGTATTCAGAGTTACCACCTGCGGAGCCGTTGTATGCTGTGGGATCAGAGGGATCATCATTCCAGTGAGCCCATATACGGCCTGAGGGGTTAGCACTTGGAGTATCGTCATACACCCAGAAAGAAGCGGCTACAACGTCTCCGTCGGAGAGGTCCTGTATCCAGCTCAGATAGGCCTGGGGCGTGCCACCAAGGGGAGACTCTTCAAACTTGAGAGACTGAGTACCATTGTAAACAGGGCTGCCGTCTTCAATGGTTGCAGTACCATTACCATAAACACCCAGTACGGTGTCCGGGCCTTCCCAGCCAAAAGTGTCAGTCTGAGAAGCCTGCGCAGCAAGGGAGAGCGCAAGAAGTAAAGAAGCAAAGAAAAACAGAGATCTCATATTGTTCTCCTATTACATATTAGAGTGTGGTCCAGCTAAAGCTCGTCTTTCGAAGCCTGACAATTTATCATAACAGGATCAGCAGATATTGTATAGAGGAGGTGCAAAATGAAGTTTTGTGATATGCATGTACACACATCATCTTCTCCTGACGGGATCTGCCAGCGTATCAGCTCTGTGAAATGGCTCTTGAAGCGGGAGTCGATACCATCGGTTTTGTTGCCCATGTTGATATGCACCCCGCTGACTTCTGCTACGGCGGTTTTTCTGAATCGGATCACCCTGGGCTCGGATACCCACAAGAGGAAGAATGCGTTTTTCGGTCTATCTTCCGGGCGAGCTCTTATCAAGTCACTGGGGCTCAATGGTTACGGTATCTTCCACAGAGGTAACTATGTTACTGCCCCTTTACTCAGTGGCTGATTTACAGCATACTAAGTTGGGCGGTTGAGCACCGTCTGGCAAACCGGGAGAGATCCCGGGACGCAAAGCTACGGGTCCTAACCTGTTGTGGGGTCAAAGGAAGGACTGCCGGGTTACCGTTTGATAATAGCAAACCGGTAGAAATACCGGGACGCAAAGCCACGGATCCTCAACCTTCGGGTAAGGATAGCCGGGTTACCTGACGCTCCGTGTTGATCACGGAGGATTTGGAGGTGCTCTATGAAGAAGATTATGGTGCTCATTGCACTGCTTCTTCCTGCGGTTCTGCTGGCTTCAGTAACGGAGACAGTCATACCATCCACTTCTCATGCATACCTTGCAGCTGCAGGGAGTGCACTGGAAGATGGAGATTTTGATGTTGCGCTGCTTCTTTATGAAGAAGCTGTAGCAAGAGACCCCCACTCTCTTGTTGCTCTGGCGGGAAGATTAATTGCTTCCTCTGAAGGTCGTAGTTACAGGTTAACAGTTGGCGACAATGCCAGTTTGAACTGAGTTAGAGGATCCGGCTGGAGAGCCTTACAGCACCCCAGCCGGGACTCTTGGACATTAGATATCAGCCAGGAAGTGTGCATAGTGAGCTTTGCCCCTGAGAACAGCAATTACAGAGAGCTGGAAGCCTACAAGCCTTCAAGAAAAACTTGGATTCTTGTTGTGGGCCTGGCACTTGTTTACTTCTGGCTTTTTCTCTTTAACCCCCGGCCAATTCTTGTTGTGTCTGTGGCTGTTTTATTATTTTTCGTTGCGGTCTATCATGTATCCGACCCGCGCAACTGGCTTCTTCTTCTTCCAGTTGTTATCACACTGGGTAACTCTGTTATTGATTATGGCCCATTTTACACATCTGCGGCTACCATAGCAGTGCTATTGTTCACAGCACTTTATCTCATTGTTAAAGTCGCTGGTTTCAGGAAGTTCCCGCGGTTTCCAGTACCTGTTTACATCGTTCTGGCAGCTTACCTGGCTCAGCTGGCTTCAATGTTCGCTTCTCTGCACAATCACGAGAACCTGATCGGTAACACTCTCCGGGAAGCACACAAGCATTTTTTTTCAGCGATTCTCATTTTTGTAATTTACGATTGGTTTGGTCGCGGGGAGTGGTTTACGAAAATGCTCAAGCTTCTGGCTCTTATGCTTCTTGTTATGTCCATTTACGGAATCTATCAATACAATGCAGGAAACCTTGATTCTTTCGGAGAAAAAGCCTCAGGTTTTGATCTTGCAGGGCGCGTCTATTCGTTTATCAGCGGCGGACCCAATTCATACTCCGGAGTGCTTGAACTCCTGGTGCCTACTGTACTTGCGTCCATGTTTGTATTCAAGAGATGGATATGGAAGGGCGTTGCGCTTGCGGCAACACTTCTTGGGGTGCAAAACGTAATGTATACCTTTTCAAGAGGGGGGTTCCTGACAGTTACAACCGCATGCTTCATTTACCTTGTTTACAGGTACAGAAAGAAGATATGGGTACCGGTTCTTGCACTTGCGATCTTTACCGGTGTCTTGTTTTCGAATGCAGATGAGTTTAAGAGACAGCTCACAGTGTTCGGTGACACCAGATCTTTGATGATGGATACAAGTCTTCTTCACAGATACACATCTTACAATGGATTCGCCAGCCGGATAGCGGATTCCCCCACCAATGGGGTTGGATGGGGATCGGAAGAATTCTTCCATAGCAGATCCTCTCTTTATTCTTTCTGGGAAGTGCGGCACGAGGCCAGTATAGAAAAGATCAATAGATTCGGAGGGCTGAACAGTCTCTTTCTTGAAATGCCTTACAAGGGAGGGATCTTTTCTTCTCTGGCACTTCTGCTCCTGATCTTTGCTGTTGGGTTGACAGTTTTTAAACTGCTCAGGTCAGGCAGTGACAAATCACTGGGAATGGGACTGGTCTGCGGGCTTGCTGCTTTTGGAGTGCATCAGGCTTTTGACAACCTGATCCCCTGGCCTCAGACGGGAGCCTTTTTCTGGTTGATCCTGGCACTCCTTATTAGTATTGCCTATCCTTGTTGCGATAAAGAGGTGGATTCACTATAGATTCTGCATGTTTTCCTTTGGGAGGAGTCTGTTCTGACAGTAGTTCTTGAATATCTATTCTGGGTAAGTGTGGGCATGATCCTTCTGCCCATAGTGGTGTATCCTTTTTTCATGCTTATTTTCGGTTTGCTTTTCCGGAGCAGAAAGCACCCTGCTTTTCAGGAATATCCCAGGATAAGCGTGATGGTTGCAGCCCGGAATGAGGAGAAGTGCATAGGAGACAGGATCAGAAATCTTCTTCTGCAGGATTATCCAGAAGATAGATTCGAAATTCTTGTGGCCTCCGATGCGTCTACGGACGGGACGGATGAAATAGTAAGATCTTTCGAGGAAAGTGGAATACACTTTTTAAGGTTTGATAAGAGGATGGGCAAATCCGCACTTATGGTAGAGCTCTCAAAAATTTCAACTGGTGAGATCCTTGTCTTCACAGATGCAAATACACAATTCAGAACTGACACTGTAAGAGAACTGATTGAGCCTTTTGCAGACCCCTCTGTGGGTTGTGTTGATGGCTCAAAACAGAACAGTTTGGACTCTATTACATGTGAATCAATTTACTGGAGATACGAGCAGGCATTAAAAGCTCTTGGCAGTAGGATTGGTGCAGTTCTCGGTGCAACTGGTGCAGTATTCGCTGTACGCAGGAACCTGTACAACCCTCCTGATCCAGCAAGGGCTGATGATTTTGAAACAGCTGTTTCCACCCGGATACAGGGCTATTCATGTCTTTACAATCCCAGGGCAGTTGCTGCGGAGCCAACTCCGGATGACAGTAGCCAGTATCATCGCCTGGTCAGGATCGTAAGTTGGATGATGGGGTCTGCATTCTCTCTATTTGGTAAAGCACTGAAAAGAAAAAGATATGGTCTTGCTCTCCAACTTATCACTCACAAGATACTCAGGTGGAATATGGGAGTGTTTGCTATTATTGCCAGCATCGCCGGGATTCTTCTTGCTGTGTTCGAGTCACCGGGAAATCCTTTGTTCTTGAGTGCTTCAGTTTTTAATATTATTGCCTTGGCAGGTAAGGCCTTTGGCGACAGAATGCCGTCTTTCCTGCGTTTACCCTATTTTTTCTGGCTTATGTGTCTTGCTTCACTTTCCGGTGTCTTGAAAGCCATTTTGTCCCAAGCTGCTTCGGTATGGGATCACGGCGCAAGGTAAAGGCATAAAGGAGGATTTTTTGAAACTGTTCGCGAGGATTTTTTCTATAGCTCCGCTTGTTTTGATAGCATTAACATCGCAAGCGGTCGCCGGATTGACCGACATATCTGAAGTAAATCTGATACCTGCTGTTTATTTTGATCCTTCAGAGTATCTGGTCAACCCGGGTGATGAAATATGGATATCATTCCCCGGTGGGATTCCTTTTGCTGGAACCGATGAAACGGTTTCAGTACTTCTTCTTCCTGTGGCGCTGGATGGGGTTCTTTCAATCCCCACAATGCCCGGGATTGATACTGATGGTATCACTCTTCAAGCTTTGCAGAACACCATTTCCAGGCTCTTTGCTGGTAGCTATGGTGGCATGAATGTCTCTTCGGGGCTTTCCAGATCGGCGGGTTTTCAGATACCAGTTACAGGGCAGGTAGTTAGACCGGGTATGATAGGTGTAAATGGTCTTTCAAGACTGACAGCAGCGCTTGGAAACGCAGGAGGAGTTACCGCCACAGGAGCATCTTCAGCTGTGATCGTTATCAATTCCAGCGGAGACTCAATTGTTGTGGATCTGAATGACTTCTCGGTAAACGGGAACATCGATTCGAACCCTCTTACACAGAGAAATACCAGGATACATGTTCCCGTTGCTGCCGCAACAATAGTTATTGAGGGAACTTTTTCCACACTGTATGAAAGAACAGAGGAGGGAATGCCATTTGCAAATCGTTTACAGATAGAATTTATTCCAGGAGAGAGTGCCAGAGAGGCAATCGCAAGAGCAGGCGGAGCTTCCAGGGCCACTGATCTTGATAGATGCTTTGTCTACCGAGCCACTCCAGACTCGTTACCTGTTACTATTCCATTCAGTCTTCAGGGTACCACTGTACCTGTTATACTGGAACCTGGAGATCGGCTTATACTACCTTCTGCGGCAGGATTTATAAATGTTACAGGAGAGGTCATTGCAGCCGCTCCTGTTCTGTATTCTCCAGGGATGTCTGTTAACTATTACATTGGAATGGCTGGAGGCTTTAACTCGCTGGCCAGGCGGAACAGCATTCGTTTGATTCTAAGTGATGGTGAAGAATCTAGTGCTGAGATAACCACGGTTGTTCCTCTCGGCGCTACTGTGGAGGTTCCCAGAGTACCA
>JAGLDY010000025.1 GCA_023145375.1 Candidatus Sabulitectum sp.
TTAAATTCTGGGAAGAGTATCTGACCATCCTAACAGGCGTTGCTACAGTAGTGATTGCTTACCAGAGTATATTTAATTAGGGGAATAAAATGAGTGAAGGTCCCAACAACTTTCTTTATGTATTTCTGAAGAACAGAGTATTCATAGTAAAAGTCCTTGCCATTGTTATGGCGATAACAGTGTCAATAACCTATATTATTCCGAAGAAATACACCGTTATTACGGTTATTCTTCCACCGGAGGAACAGGCTTCTCCCGCTCTGAGCCTGGGAGGGCTCTCCCTCGGAGAATTCGCGGGCTTCTTCAGCGGTGGTATGGGATACTCTCTTCCTCTGATGACAACTCTCGCAGATGTATATACAGAGATTCTGAACAGTAGAACTCTTATTGACCAGGCAATAATGAGGACAGGATACATTGACAGTCTGGAATTTGATGATATCTATGAAACACGCCCGGAAGTAGCCATGTTCCTGGCCCGAAAGGAATTCAAGAAAAACTATTCTGCAAATGTTACCTCATCCGGATTTATTGAGATAGCAGTTACCGCCGGAAAGCCCATGTATGCGGTTGAAATAGCTGAACAGGTTCTGTTCCTGCTTGACAGCATAAACACAAGTATTACTCTTTCTCGATTTCAGACAAGCCGGGAAAGCACAGAAAATCAGCTTGCAGTTGCCAGAACGGGGCTTGAGACTACCACTGCTGCCATACTGAGATTCGAAGAAGAGTACGGAACTATCATGCCTGATGCGGAGATTGCACATGTAATGGCTGTTCTCGCGGAAATGAAGGGCAGATACATTGAAACAACTCTTATGGCGAGTGCGATTCGAAATGGTATCAGATCTGGAACAACATCACAACTCCTTGAACTTGAGACCACTGCTGAAGCGCTGAGACAGTCTATTGAGATGATAGAGACCGGCTCATCCCCTGATGGAGTGGATATAGGATTAGGTCTAAGCAACCTGCCTCCTGCCATGATACAGTATGCAAGGCTTCAGACTGACTTTGAGATGCAGTTGAAGATGTCAACAGCTCTTGAGTTGCAGGTCGAGCAGGCACTTATTCAAGAGGCCAACATCACAAGTTCACTTAGAATACTGGATCCCCCCCGACACCCTGGATGGAAAAGTAAACCAAAAAGACTTTACATCTGGATCGAGCTTTTCCTTGTAACTTCAGTTTTTCTCGGGATATTCCTCTTTTCACGGGAGAGATGGTACCAGCTTCACCTTGAAGACCCGGAATCCTGGAACAAATGGAATAACTTGAAAAAGGATATCAGGAATGATTTCAGAAGGAAGAAGAGGAAGAAGTAAACCGGATCTACCGGATTACCTCAGTTCCCATTCTTTCTGCAAGAACCTGTGGCAGTTTTATACTTCCGTCAGCCTGTTGACCATTTTCCACCAGCGAAATTATCAATCTGGGCAGAGCAAGTCCGGAACCGTTTAGTGTGTGGATGTACCGGGGTTTTCCCCCTCCTGCCGGTCGGAATCTCATGTTGCCTCTTCTTGCCTGGAAGTCACGGAAATTGGATATAGAAGAGACCTCAAGCCATTTCTCCTGACCGGCTGACCAGATCTCAATGTCAAAGCACTTTGCTGCAGCAAAACTCAGGTCACCTGAAGCCAGCAGGAGAACCCTGTATGGAATGCCAAGAAGTTCAAGCATGGCCACTGCATGATCCAGCAGCTCCAGATGAGCATCTTCAGACCTCTCCGGGTGTTCCAGCCGCACCATCTCTACTTTTTCGAACTGATGTACTCTGTTCAGCCCTCTGTTGTCTTTGCCGTAGCTCCCGGCCTCTCTTCTGAAACAGGGAGTATAGCCGCAGAGTCTTACTGGGAGACTGGTTTCTTCAAGAAGCTGATCTCTGTATAGATTAGTGATGGGAACCTCGCCCGTAGGGATCAGATAAAGATCGTCCCTGCCTATCTTGTACATATCATCGTCCATTTTGGGAAGCTGAGCGGTGGCTGTCATGGATTCTGGTTTTGCTACAAATGGAGCCCATACCTCTTCCATTCCATTCTCGATATGGTAGTCAAGCATCCAGCTGATCAGGGTCCTTTGGAGTTTTGCAGCCCATCCCCGGAACAAAATGAAGTTGGAACCAGCAATTCTGCTGGCAGCTTCCGGCTGAAAGACATCCTCCATGAGTTCCCAGTGCGGTTTGGGCTGAAAATTGAATTCAGGAACTTTTCCCCGGGTTTTGAGGATAACATTGTCTTTCTCTCCACCTACAGGAACATCCGGATCCGGGATATTAGGGAAACTCATTTCTATACTGGCAAGAAGAGAATCAATTTCAGTAACTCTGCTTTCAAGTGCCCCTAGTTTTGTTCCGATCTCCCGGCTTTTGTTCATTTCCTCATCAGCGTTCTCACCGGCACGTCTTTTTATTGATACGGCCTTTGACAGTTGATTACGCTGCTTTCTCAGCTCCTCAATTTCAAGCATGAGGGCTCTTCTGTTAGCATCCGCTTCCAGCCACTGCTCCATATCTATCTTTTCGTTCTTTGCTCTGGCAGCTTCCACAACAATCTGCGGGTCTTTTCTCAGTAGTTTCCTGTCAAGCATTGTTCATCTCCGAGTTTTTTATAAAATGTGAGGAAGGAATATAAGAAGACCAGCCACAGCTGCGGTTACTGATGCTGCTAGAACACCTCCTGCAGCAACATCTTTGGCATTTCCCACAAGTTCATGCCACTGGGGAGCCACATGATCAGAGAGAAATTCCAGCCCTGTATTCAGAGCTTCTGCCGTCCAGACAAGGCCAACTGCAAGAGAGAGTATTGCCCACTCCATGTGGCTTACATCCAGGATAACAGCAAGAATTGCAACGCAGATAGTGGCGAACAGGTGGAATTTAGCATTCGGTTGTGTTCTTACAAGAGTCACGAGACCTTTTAAGGCAAATTCAAAGCTCTTTATTCTTTTTTTTACCATAGGGCTGGAGTTATCCTTCCTTCTGTGTCCACAGAGAGAGAAATAGAGAAACCCTTTTCCCCTGTCCCTGTATCGTTTTCCAGCATTGTGGAAGCTATACCGCATGCTGTGCCAACTGCTGCTCCCAGAACAACGTCTGATGGGAAGTGCTTCCCGAGATTGACCCTTGAAAGGCAAGTATAGAGAGCTATCAGAGAAAGAGGGATTCCAGCCTCAGGACCATATCTGCTCCACAGAACCGTAGCGGTGCATGATGCCCCGGCTGCGTGGCCTGATGGGAAACTGCGGTTGTCAGATCCGTCCGGTCTTGTTCTACCGGTTGCAAACTTGAGCGTCTGAACAATGCCGTATGAGTAGAGCAGACCACGGCACAATTCCTCACCTGTGCATTCCATATCCTGATTGTCAGTCAGCTTTCCCGCGATCCAAAAACCTGCAGAAGATATGGGCAGAGCTTTGCCGATCAGAAAGTCGTCTACTCTGTCGAATGTACTGAAGGGTTGCTCCGGAAGAAGTCCCTCATATCCTGTTTGACCTTCAGTTTTATACGCGAAGAAAGATCCAGCGGCTCCTGCGGTGAGAATTGAAGCGGGAACTGCAGTAAACAGGTTCTCACCGGTCTTCAGAGTATTCTCAATAACATCCCGGGCTGTTACTGTTGCTGATACAATGAGAAGGACTATCAGAATTCTACCTTTGGTAAAATTCCTTGACCGCGGCAATAACTTCATCCTGTTCTTCCTTTGTGAGCTCTCCGAATACAGGCAGCGAAATGACTTTCCCGCTGCAGTCCTCGGAAACCTTGAAGTCTCCCTGAGAGTAACCCAGGTCTCTAAAGCACTCCTGAAGATGAAGGGGAAGAGGGTAGTATACCGCGCAACCTATCTGTCTGCTTCTCAGAAAGCCCAACAGTTCGTCCCTGCTTTCAGCAAGAAGAGTGTACTGGTTATAGATAGACCAGGCCCTTGGATCGATCACAGGAGTTCTTACCTGGTCAACTCCTGTAAAAGCCTCTTTGTATCTCTCTGCGTTTGCCCTTCTTCCTTTATGCCATTCTTCAAGCCTGCGAAGCTTCACTCTGAGAAAACCGGCCTGGATAGCATCCAGTCGGCTGTTGGTTCCAACCTCTGCATGGAGGTAGCCCTGCCCGCCGTGCTCTCGGATACTTCTCAGCCTTTTTGCCAGCTCAGGGTTGTCGGTGGTAAGCATGCCTCCGTCTCCCAGGGCACCAAGGTTTTTTGAGGGGAAGAAGCTGAAACAACCCACTGTTCCCAGCGATCCTGCTCTTGAGTCTCTCCATTTTGCACCAACGGCCTGTGCGGCATCCTCAACCACTGGAAGCTCCCAGGTGGAAGCCACTCCATTGATCGCGTCCATATTTGCTATCTGGCCGAAGATGTGCACCGGTATGATAGCGGCAACTCTCCTACCTGATTTTCTGTGGATTACACCTCTGTTAGTGATAGCACAGTTATTGTTGAGCCACTCTGAAAGAAGATCAGGATCCATGTTAAAGGTGTCAGGCAGGATATCTATAAAAACTGGTGTGCCCCCGGCTCTCACTATTGCTCCGGCGGTGGCGAAGAATGTGAATGGTACGGTAATAACAAGCTCGTCCCGTTTCAGCCCTGTTGCCTGGAGAGCAAGTATAAGGGCATCAGTTCCAGATGCGCACCCGATTGCCTCTTTTGTTCCGGAGTATTCTGCAAATTCAGCCTCAAGGGCTTCCATGTCAGGACCTTTGATAAACCTCGAAGATGAAAGAGCTTTTGCGAAGACCTGTTTCAATTCTTCCTCTATGCCTGCATGCTGGCGATTTATATCAAGAAGTGGTACCTGCATTTTATGAATTTCCTTTCAGGATGGAGATCAGTGCGCACCCTTGGCTGTAAGAACAACGAGAACAGTTCTCGCAAGTATCTCCAGATCAAGAAATAGCGACTGATTCTCAATGTATTGAAAATCATGTGTGAGTTTCTTGGAGACATCTTCTATGTTTGTGTCATATTCCAGATTGACCTGAGCCCAGCCGGTTATCCCGGGCTTTACAGTCAACCTTTTGTCATAGAACGGGTAAGTAGTTTTCAGTTCCTGTATGATCTCAGGGCGTTCCGGTCTGGGTCCCACAACGGCCATATCACCGAAAAGAACATTAAGAAACTGCGGAACCTCATCAATGCGGGTTTTCCTGATGATTTTCCCTATCTTTGTTACTCTGGTATCGTCTTTCCCGGCCCAGACGGCACCAGTACTTTTCTCAGCATCTGCAACCATTGATCTGAATTTGAATATTTTGTAGACCCTGCCACCTTCACCGGTTCTTTTCTGACGGTAGAAAACACTACCTTTTGACTCAATTACAATGGCAAGGCTTACAACGATCCAGAGTGGTAGTCCGAGAATTAAGACCACAAGGCTTATTATGTAATCCCCCACGGTTTTCACCAGTTTTTCCCAGAATGAAAGACGATCCGGTAACAGTTCCATAAGAGGTTGACCAAGGATCTGGGTGTTGTGTACATGACCGGCTACCACATCAAAGAGATCCGGTACCAGCTTGGTTTTTATACCACTCTGAACTGCTGGAAGAAGAAGACCAAGAATATCATTATGAAAGTTTGAAGCGATGGTGACTAGAAGGTCAGTGATGTCATGTTGTTCAGCAAGGGTTACAATGTCGTCGACCTCTCCCAGAGATTTTCTTGTAATTGCTGGATCGGTCACAGGATGAGGTGGATTAATGAAACCTATAATATTGTAGCCCAGTGAAGGGTTCACAGCCAGGTAGTTTTCCAGATCTCTGGCAGATCTTCCCAGTCCGACAACTAGAGCATTTCTTTTAAGAAGTTTCTTTTTTGCAAATCTTCTTTCAAGCAATCTGGAAAAACATCTTGCGCTGAAAACAAGCAGATTGATAAGAGCAAAGTAGACGAAGAATATCCATCTGCCAATAGAGGCCTGAGGGGAGATCAGAAACGCGAAAAGAGATAAAATAACAAAGCCTGCAACTACGGGTTTGAAAACCATTTTGATCTCGTCGGCCCAGCTTCTGTCCCAATGCAGTCTGTAGGCTCCTGTGAGGGCAAAGGTGATCCACCAGTAAATAATTGAAACAAGGCTGCCGTAAATTATTATTTGAGAAGATACAGGAGAGACACCGGGGAAAATTCCCCATCTGAACTTGAGTAGTGCAGATAAATACAACGAGAGGAAGATGGCAACAGCATCAAAAAACATTCCCAAAAAAATGCTGAGTTTCTTCATGGACTTTTCCTGAAAAGGTGTTTCCTGAAAGTGGAGAAAGCCCTGATGGTTCGGCGGCCTTCAGTAGTAGGGTGCAGTATGGTTTGTATGGCTTTGTACACCAGGTAACCCGGCCTGAGGTAGAATTTTTTCCTGGCCATGTCACACCAGTTTACCAGGTCTGCAGCAGAGAGTCCAGGCAGATCCACAACACAGTTGTGAAGGCCTTCTTCAGTGAGCCAATCCCTGTAATCCTCTGTTTTCAGAAAACCAGACTGTCTGTATTGATCGTAGAGCCTGGTTCCGGGATAGGCCATTATCGGGAAAAACTGTGCTGTATCGGGTTTCAGCTTGATTGCCATTTGAAGTGTCTTTTCAAGAGTTTCTCTGGTCTCGCCTGGATTCCCGGCCATAAAGCATCCGTGAACAAGAAGACCTGCCTGTCTGGCTCTTTTAGCAAAACTGAGATTCTGTTCAATTGTGGTTCCCTTGCTGACATTGTTAAGAATGCTTTGACTGCCTGATTCATAACCTACTATAATCATACGGCAACCGGCTTTGTGCATTCTTTTCATTGCATCAAGTGACAGATTTGCTCTTGTGTTCGCTGTCCAGGGCAAGTTGCAGCCTTGTGCTATCAGTGCATCAGAAATGTCTTTCACTCTCTTTGAATCAACGCTGAATGTGTCATCTTCAAACACTATTTCCTGAACTTGCGGGAAAAGAGTCTGAACTTTCAAGAATTCAGCAGCGACATTATCGGCCGACCTAGTGCGGTAGGTACCCCCATGAAGAACCTGTGGCCATACGCAGTAAGAGCATTTAAAGGGACATCCTCTGCTGGTGATTATCATGACCGAAGGGTATCTGGCAGCGGCGAAAAAGTAGTTTTCCGGTTTGAGATGTTTTTTGTACACATCTGCAAGCATTGGAAGAGAGTCCAGATTTTCTATGAAATCTCGGACCCCGGTGAAGACCGGTTCTTTTTCGGTATTAAGCCACAAGCCGGAGATGTTATGCAGATCTCCATTATTTTGTATTACTTCAGCCACTTCCGGGATAGTGTGATCATATTCCCCCACTGCAACTCCAGTTATGTATCCGGCAGAAGCCAGAACTTCTGCCGGAAGAGCGCTAACATGTGTCCCTACAAGGAATAGAGAGGCTTCCGGCAGCAATTCTGAGATGCCGTATGCGACGGACATATCACTGTGAATAGATGGCGTACTTGTGTCGATAACGACCATGGCGGGTTTTGCTCTGTTCAGTTGTTGAAGCAGATCTGTCTTTGTTACATTTTCAGCTGGACAGTCCAGAAAGAGAACATCATGTCCAGCCTGTTCAAGAGTTCCAACGGCATATGCCAGCCAGAAGGGCCAGTACATGGTCCCGCTCTTTACAATTGCAGGGGATCTTGACGTCCTTGAGAACCTGCCATCCATGAATGGAGGGTTAACTACAGCTATTTTCATACAAGAGCTTCTATCTGTTCAAGAAAACAGGCTGATGTTTTTTCCCAGGAAAAAATAGATGCCCGGTCCCGTCCGGATTCACCCATTTTCCTCAAATCCTCTGGAGTTGCTGCTGTAAGCTCTGCCATTCCACGCATGATATCAATGACGGAGTAGGGATCAATAAGAACTCCAGTTTCTCCCACGACTTCTTCAAGGGCTGTAGCTTTTGAGGCCATTACAGGGGCCCCGGTGGCCATAGCTTCCAAAGCTGGAAGGCCGAAGCCCTCGTATACTGATGGTATGAGAAGGGCTTTACAGGTCAGGTAGAGGTTACGAAGCTCATCATCGGATATATGCGTGAGAACCTTGATGTTGGATCTGGCAGGGTTTGATTCCAGATGTTTTAGGAAGTAGCTGTATGCCCTGTCTTTTCTTACTACCATTACAAGTGGAGGCGTCTCTTTATTCAGAGCCCATAGTCTTCCATAAGCTGTAAGAAAGCGTGGGATATTCTTGTATCCCCGGGCATTACCCACGTAGAGAAAGAAGTTCTGCCGTTCCAGTTGAGAAGAAACCGTGGAAGGGAATAGTGCCTGTCCTTCTCCGGTGATGAACACCTTGTCTGTTGCAGAATGAAAACCTCTCATTACATCCAGCTTTGTGGCCATTGTGGGTACTGCAATGGCAGAAGCATGGCCAATGGATGCCTTGAGAGCCCTCCTGAAAAGAAAACGACTGAAGGCATTCCGGATGATACTGTCACCAAAATAGCATGGGAGATTGAGCACCATGAGGTCATGTACAGTGATTATTGACGGGGCGTCTGGTTGCGGTCCTGCCATGGAGAAGTTAAGAAAAACATCCGGAGAGATTTTATTGATCCGGTCAGTAAGCCTTTTGTTTGCATGAGTACTGAACCGTGAAGAACTATTGGAAATAGTGTTGATCTCTGAACTTTCAAAATGAAATGCAACATCATTCCCCACCAGAGCAGTTATCTTCCAGTCCGGCCTTCTCTTTGCTATACATTTTGTCACATTCAGGGAGAATCTGCTGATCCCGTCTACATTTTTTTGTACTGCTCTTGCATCGATAAGCAGGTTTATACTCATTTAGCGAGACCTCTTTCACTGAGCTCCGCCGTGGCATGGTCAACCATATCCGATGAAGTCTGGCTTGCAACCCAGTTGCAAAGCTCGCGTACACCATCTTCAAATGAGGTTGAAGCCTTGAAACCAAGCAGTTTCTCCGCCCTTGATATGTCAGCATAGCAGTGACGGATGTCGCCAGCTCTGTACTGGTTGTTGACTAAGAAATTATCCACAGGTCTGCCAAGCTCACGGGCTATGGCCTTACCTGCCTCCATAATGGATAATTTGCGACCGGTGCCCAGGTTGAAGACTTCTCCGCTGGATCTTTCACTTTCAATTGCCAGGAGACAGCCTCTTGCAATATCCCGTACATGAATGAAATCCCGGCTTTGTCCTCCGTCCTCAAATACTACAGGAGGTTTCCCATTCAGCAGCCTCGATGCAAAAATGGCACCTACACCTGTATACGGATTGGACAAAGCCTGTCTGTCACCGTAAGCATTAAAGAAACGCATTGCAGTTGTGGGTATGTTATACGCATCTCCTATTGAGAGGAAAAGCTCTTCGTGATCTCTTTTATTTATTGCATAGACGCTTGTGGGGTAAAGCGGTTTGGTTTCCGGTGTGGGGGCCGGAACGCATGGTCTTGCACACACTGGGCAGAGCATATCCCATTTACGGCTTGCAAGTTGTTCAGCTGATCTAAGTTTTGGAGTAACTTCACCGCATGCAGGACAGATATATAAACCCTCTCCGTAAATAGACATTGAACTGGCAACCAGCATTTTTTCAATGTGGTCTTTCTGTTTAGTAATCTCTTCAAGAACGACTGCAGCGCCCATCGTATTTATAGAGGTGTACCTTGTAATTTCGTACATTGACTGACCCACACCAACAGCTGCTGCAAAGTGAACAAGGATATCTGCCGTCCTCATCGTTTCTGCGAACAACTCAGCATCCCTTACGTCTCCCACAATAAGCTCTATCTCGCTGTTCAGGTAGCCAGGCCTGGAGGCATTCTCTCCGTGAACTTGAGGTTCCAGATTGTCATATGCTTTGACTGTGTAGCCTTTTGAGAGTAAAAGATCCCCAAGATGTGATCCAATAAAGCCGGCTCCACCGGTGATCAGTACCCTTTTGCTCATGATCTCCCCTTTTGCATATTCCAAGAGGGAGCATAACTCCCTTCAGATCAATTACATTTCCTGAACGAAGTAAAATAACAGAAGTTGCCTTTTCTGTACACCTGTCTTCTCAGCTGGTTATTGCTTTCATGGCTTCCATGGTTTTTCTTGCACAGTTTTCCCAGGTGAGCTCCCTGGAAAGCTCTTTTCTTTTCTGTTCCTGCTCTGCTGTTACACCTGAGCTCAGAGCAAGTTCAATTCCGTGGGCAATGGATTCCAGGTCCTCCGGATCAACCATCCAGGCGGTTTCTGAGAAGAACTCCCCGAGACCACCGGTGTTTGAAGCCACCACGGGCAGACCCCATGTGAAGGCTTCCGGTACTGTGAAGCCGAATCCCTCGTGGTGAGCCGGATGAACAAGGCAATATGCTCTGGCATAAAGGTCAGAAAGTTCTTTGTCGCTGACATATCCCGTGAACCTTACTCTGTCTTCAATGCCAAGCTCAAGTGAAAGCCTTTTGTATTCTTCCGCACGAAAACCGTCCATTCCTGCAATAACAAGCGGGGGAATGTCTCTCCTGGCGAGAAGGACCGAGTATGCCTTCAGTAACCCATCGATATTTTTTCTTGGCTCAACAGTACCGACAGCAAGGATATGATCTCGTTTTTCATAAGGGGAGTGAGTGGTTGAGAAATGATCAATACCCAATGGAGTTAGAAAGACTTTACCTTCAACAAAAGGAAAAAAGTTCAGGAGGTCCTGCATAGTGGAATTGGAGTTTACTGTGATGCAATCCGCCTTCTTTGCTACTGAACGGAGTCGCTTTTTCCATGGCTCTGTGTCCTTTTCTGCTTTCATGTGGCCGTAAAGAAAAGGGGTAAGATCATGAACCATTGCAATCTGCCGAAAAAATGGTCCAGGGGGGAGGAGGATCCCGTTCGCGCTGTGGATCCAGGTTGCTCCGGAGATGAGTGCTTTCATTGAAGGCCAGAAGTGATCAGTAATTCTTCTGGGGAAAGGGTAGTACTTGATCCTGCTTTCAGCTCCTTCAACTGGAAGTTCTGTGCCTTTCGTATTACGGAGCATCCACAATTCGCAATCCATCCCAGCCTTGATCCAGGCAGAGATTAACTCAATACCGTATCTACCTATACCAGTGCGATTTGTGTGGTCGTAGTCAAGATTGAACGCAATTTTCATAATGATTCCAGTATTTTTCCAAGTTCAAAGGTACCGTGGGCGATGCTTCTATTGTTCACTGCAAAATGTCTACCTTCTGCTTTCATTTTTGTGATCTCCTCAGATTCTGCCAGAATTTTTAACAGAGATTCTGCTCCCGTTTCAGCGGTGCCCGGGAAAAGGAGTCCAGTTTTCCCATTGATTATGTTGTCTGCAAAACCACCTTCATTGATTGCAAGGACTGGAGAACCGCATGCCATTGCTTCAAGTGGGACCAGGCCGTAAGGCTCACGGCGCTGACAGCAGATAACAGCTTTTGCTCCGCGGTACAGTTCTCTGAGTCCTTCATCGGTAATATTCTGCTGAATTTTTACTTTTACTCCAAGCCCGCTTGCAAGAGCAAACAGCTTTGCATCGTATCCCGGGTATCCTCTGTCAGCGACTATCCGGATCTCTGGACGTATGTCTGAATTGATAAGGCTAAGTATTCTGATCGCTGTTTCGTGTCCTTTGAACGGCCAGAGAGCTCCTACTGAAAGCACGTAATTCTCAGTAACTGTTTGTTTATCTGCCGGATGGAAGAATGTGGAATCAACTCCGGGCCTGACAATTGCAGCATCTCTGCCGTAGATACTCTTTACATTCTTCCGCATGTGCTCTGAAAAGGTGATGATCTGAGTGGCGGCCCTGGCTGACTGTTTGTCCATTCGTTTTTCCAGTAATGCAAGAGGCTTCAAAGCAAGTTCAGTAAATGCATTGCTTGTTCGCCTGATGATATCTTTTTCATAAATGTGTCTCGGGTGTTCGAAGCAGAAGTATGCTGATGGAATGTTCAGATATTTAAGAACAGGGGCAGCGGCAACCGGCATGGAATTGTGAACGAGAACGGCGTCTGCGGTTCTGTTGATGTTCAGTGCTGCCTGCCTGCAGACATGCTTGAAACTCAGTAATCTGAGTATCAGAAATAGAGGAGCTACCGGCCTGAGATACCCGCTGGGCTTTCTCCACATGGGGTAGGGGTAGATCGTTTCTTCCAGTTTTGATCGACCTCTGGCAGAGGATGCCCCCGCCGGCTGATGGATATGCAGTTGAAAACTTGATGAAAGTTCGTCTGTAAACTGCCGAAGAACCCGGATACCCCCGCCGGATGGAAGCATGTGAAAGACAGCTATTTTCTTTATTGAACTCAGAAGAACCCCCTTGGCTATTTTTCTTTTCCCAAAGATATTCTCTGGGGCATGGAATGGAAAGGTCTTTCTAATTTTCACAAGCGGTGTTGTTTTTTCGGAGCAGTATAGAACGGTATGAAGGGAAATCGTATGAGCAGTGTTCTTCTAGTTGGAGACGATGGTAGTCGAACCTCTGCAGATATGGGCACAGGAGCGTGTATTGCAAGAACAATTCGTTTCAGAAATGCACTGACCAGCCAAGGGTTTGATGTTTCGGTCTGCTCCCCTCTTGAAGGCAAATCCGGAGTGAGAGAAGTTAGAGAATTTCTTGCCCGCGGATCGTTTGACTGCATCGTGGCCATCAGCCCTTTTCCGGCTGAGGCTGTTGTTGAGGCTGATACGGAGCTTCCCCTGTGGATCGATATGAACGGAATGCATCCAGCCGAGCTTCAGCTTGAACCAGGTCTGGATAAAAGATCCGGGGAAAGAATGCTTAGAATGCTTTCTTTGGAAAACATGTTGCTTTCCCGGGGTGATGCTTTTTCCACGCCTTCCCGAAGGCAGACCTATGCTGTGTGCGGGGAGTTGCTTCTGCTTGGACGGAACATATCAAGTGATAATTCTCAACTGATGGTTTTTCCCATTCCGCACTGCGCACATGAGTTTAACAACTTCAGCAGCGAGCCGGATGGAATTATTCGCATCATCTCCACTGGCTCGTTTAACTTATGGTTCGATGAAGTCATGCTTTTTAACGCCCTTGAGCAGGCTATGGATCACAACAGCGCCATTCACTTTGAAGCCACTGGTGGAAGAGTTCCGTTTTCACCTGAGAAGTATGATAGTTTTTGTGAAATGGTTGCTGCTTCGCGTTTTAAGAATAGATTTACGCTTCATGGCTGGGTTTCTGTGGAAGAACTCCATGAAATTTATTCCAGAGCATCCATGGCTACTTATACTGATATTCTTTCCCCTGAAACTCTGCTCGGAGCCAGAACAAGGGTATTAGACTGGGTGAGCAGAGGAATTCCTGTTGTTTGCACTGAGGGTGCTGAGATATCAGAAGATATCAGGAGACACGATCTGGGAGTAGTTGTTCCTTCAGGAAACAGTGAAGCGCTTGCCAACGCGTTTGTTGTCCTTGCGGAGGACATCACATTTTCTGAATCAGTTAAACACAGTCAGAAAACATGGAGCGAAACCATTGGCTCTGCTTCTTATGTTTTCGACCCATTGATCAGATGGTGCAATGACCCGATAAGTCTTTCGGGGAAAGTATTAGGAACCCCTACCGTTCCACCCATGAATAGTTTCCAGTATTTGAAGAGATTGTTTATGGAACTGTCTCGAAGCAAAGGCTGGAGCTATGCATTCAAGCGATTCTTTAAAAGGACATTCAGCTTTTTGAAATGATCTTTTCAGCTTTTTTGCAGAGCATTTTCTTTACCGGGTTTCTAAATTTGCATGGTTTAGCGAATTTGCAGAGGATCACCTCTAATGGGATGGAAGCCTGGAAGTGCTCAACCTCTTTCTTGAATGCATCAGATGTTCCGCAAAAAACAGCTTTGGCTTCGGTAAACTTTCCTCTTAGAAGGCATGTTCCCACCCACATCAACTGCCATGATAGAACAAGTGGGGTAAGTTTCTGAAAGACTTTTTCGTTCATGTGTTTTTTTAGAACCATTATTCGATTTCTTGTGCAGCTGTATTCCTTTAGGTAGTTGAACTTTAGAGCAGTCGCTGAATGAACATGCCTTACAACTGCCTTCGGCTCGTACACCACCCTCCACCCGGTTCGGTTCAATTCAAACCCCAGGTCAAGGTCTTCGTAGTAGATGAACAGATCATCCCAGAAAATAGCTGTGGGCGATGGAAGGGCATCCCTCCTTATCATAACGGCTCCACCACAGGGGAAAGGAATATCGGTTACGGCGGAATGCAGCTCAATAGGATCTCCCCTGCCTACATCTCTAAAAAAAACCATCCAATTCAGTTCTCCACCTGCAGAGTCAATAATTCCCTTGTTATCGATATTCCTCATGGAGCTTGTTACCGCACCAATTGAATTGTCTTCCATTCGATGAAGTAAAGAATTCAGCCATCCCTTTTCCACAACGCAGTCATTGTTAAGAAGAACGATCATGTCACCGGAAGCTGCCCTTAGACCAGCGTTATTCGCTCCGGTGAAACCAGTATTCGTTTTTAGAGCGAGAAGTTTCACTTCTGGATAATGCTGCTTCAACATTTCAAGAGAGTCGTCAGTGGAGCCGTTGTCTACAACAATGATCTCCTCAGCTCTTCTATCGTGTGACAGGAGCGAGTCAAGGCAGTTTTTGAGAATATCGGTTCCATTGTAGTGGGGAATAATTATGGATACTGTCATTTGCTTCCCTTGGAAAAGAGAGCTTCGGGTCTTTTCTCAGGCTTCCCAGTAACTGCATGGAGTACTGCAAGCCACATCCAGTACACCAGATGTCTATGCCCTTTTATTGGATATATGAAAGTTTTTGCAACAGTAACCGAAGAATAGTATACCAGGAAGAACAGCATCTCCAGCCAATTCAGATTCCTGAGGGCAAAGAGGTATCTGTTGCGGTGGGTGAAGTAGACAGCGAACGGCGAAAGGACTCCTCCTGTGGTAACAGAGACATGATGTATTACTCTTGCTCTGGGAACAAGAAAATTCTTATACCCCATTTTTTTTGTTCTGATGCTGTGCTCTGCATCTTCATGGTAAATAAAGAAATCTGGATTCTGGTAGCCAATCTCAGGGTACCACTCTGCTCTCATCATCTCTGCGCAGGCAGAGACCATATCAATTTCCACCGGTTCTTCAGGAAGCTCTGATACTGTATGGTAAAATGGCTTCATATCCATTTTCCAGGGAATAAATTTGCCTCCGGCGTGCCACAATAAATCTCTTTGCCCGGCATAGGTAATTGCTGGTGTTACAAGGCCTGCAGAAGAATCCGATTCCAATTTTTCCACAAGAAGAGACATTGTATCAGATTCTATCTCAGTGTCGTTATTGAGAAGTATCACATAGTCTACTCCTTTTTCAATAACCAGTTCATACGCTCTGTTGTTTCCTGCAATAACACCTGCATTACTTTCACTCTTTGAAAAAAGAATGGAATCATGTTCTAAGATCCATTTAGGAGCGCTATCTCTGGAGTTGTTATCTACCAGACCAATTAGTATCTCAACGTCTTTCGAGCGAAAAACGGAATGAATGCATTTTTCCGTCAGTTCCCACTGATTGAAGTTAACCAGAAGTACACCTACACGGGGAAGTCCATCCTCTTTTGCCTTTGCCACCGATCAGCCCCCTTTCGAAACCAGAAGCTGGAAATATAAGTATTGAGAAAACTTGTGCAAAAGGGTGGAAAATACAATCAAGCGGGAGAATAGGAAACCCGCTCCAGCCAATCATGAGTTCGGCAAAATGAACTATATTGTTCTCTATTGTGTCAAATTGTGTTCTTTCTTAAGGGGTTGTTTTGTCACTGCCTGTTACTGTTGTTACTGTTGCATACGGCAGTTCTGATGTTGTCAGGAAATGGGCGCATGAATGGTCGAGTACCGGTGCGTCCTGCTTGATATCAGATAATGGGAACCGGATCCCCTCTGATATCAGCGGTAAGGTAAGAGTATTACCATTTACCGGTAACAAGGGATTCGGCTCAGGTATCAATCGCGCTGTGCTGGAGTCTACTACACCTGTTGTGCTGATAACTAATCCTGATACTCGTCCTGAGCATAAGGAGTCTCTGGATGTTCTCTATGATCATCATTCCCGGGGGAGCTTCACCGGTGCTGCCACTGTGGATAAAGCTGGGAATAAAATTCATTCCACAGGCATCTGGCCCAGTAGAAACTGGGTAAGATCACAGGTGTTTCGGCCTGCAGAGTCTCTTTGGAGAAGTGACAGGGTAGACTGGCTGCAAGGTTCTTTGATCATGGCGCACAGAGATGATTTTTTAGAATTGGAAGGATTCAGCAGTAACTATCCCCTCTATTTTGAGGACGTGGATATCTGCGCACGGGCAAAGAAACTTGGATTCAATATTAATGTGTGTCCAGAAGCAGGATTCATTCACGATGAAGGGTCTGGTTCTGACAGAGTTACAGCCACAAGGCTTGCATGTTATCACTGGGGAATGCTTCAGTTTTTTCGAGATCACCACCCGGCCAGTGTCATTTCAGTTAGAAAGATGCTCATTGCTAAATGTATTCTCAGATTGGCTGCATACGCAGTAACTGACAGGGAAGCGGCCAGGGGATACTACACAGCTCTTAGATCAGTTTACAGAGAGATCGCTCCCATGTTGCCCGGAAACAGCAATGGCTGAAAATGCAAGACCAGCAGGAAACAGCAAACTTATGGGTCTTTCCGTTCTTTCCGTAAGCAGTGTTGCTGGTGCGTTGCTGACCTATTTCCGATTTGCCCAGATCACATTTATTTTCGGAGCAGACTGGCAGACTGATGCTTTAGCGGTGGCCATGGTTTTCCCTTTCCTCGTAAGGGAAGTTGTTGCTCATTCTTTTGGCTCGGCTTTCATTCCGATCTACTCCAGGGTTATGGAGAAGCGTGGCCATGAGGGGGCAGTGGTCTTTGTAAATAAAACCATCTCTTGGCTGATCCTGGTGAGCACTTCGCTTGTTGCTGTACTGTGGTTTATCAGTGGATCTCTTGTGCGGATAGTAAGCCCCAACGGATCCCCGGAGTTGCTGCTTCTAGCTTCAAACCTTCTCAAGATCCTGCTGCCTATGGTCATTCTTGGAACCACCAACGGAATTCTTTCCAATTTCATCAAGTACGAAAGAAGGTTCATTGCACTTGCGCTTTCAGGTATTCTCGGGTTGGCGCTGTCTCTGGCTGTTCTTTTAGTAGTCAGAGACAGCATGGGTATCATGATCCTTCCTCTTTCCATGCTTGCTGGAGGCCTGGTTACTTTTGTTTTTCTCCTTATTCAGAGCTTCAGAAGCGGGTTCAAAATTCAGCCGTCCTTTTCCAGTGATCCATTTATGGTTCAACTGGCTAGAATGGCTGTTCCTGTTGTGGGCGGTACTCTTGCAGGTTTTTTTGCTCCAATTGCTGACAAGATGCTGGCCTCCTTCCTTCCCGAGAGTTCCGTCACTGCCATAGATTACGCCAACAGGATCAAGAACATTGTTCTTGCGGTTGTGTTCTACCCCTTCCTTACCTTCGCCGATCTCAGTTTCTCCGCAGAAGCGGCAAAGGGCAAGACAGACGAACTTCTCTCCATTCTTCGAAAGAACATAAATACAACATCAATGGTGATGTTTCCTACTGCAGCTCTTCTTACCATTCTGGCGGTCCCCGCGGTTTCAGTGCTCTTCCAGAGGGGTAACTTTTCCGGAGAGGATTCCAGATATATCGGGTACGCTCTGGCTTTTTACGCCCCATGGCTTGCTCAATTTGGTATTGGTTCTCTTATCTCCAGAGTTTTTTATGCCCAGAAAGATTCTGCAACTCCGGTGACCATCGGGATCTTCGGTATTATTGCCAATGTACTTTTGAATCTTATTCTTGTAGGTCCACTGGGAATAGGCGGTCTGGCTCTTGCGACCACGGTAACATCCACAGCAAAGACAGTCTACCTGATCTGGTCCCTTTCCAGGAAGATGGGAGGTATAGGTCTGCGGCTGATAGTGAGGGAGCAGCTGAAGATCCTATCTGCGAATTTGCTTCTTATCGCAGGCAGCCTGTTGATGATCCACTTCTGGTCATTTTCAACTGATGCGTCCCTGTCTACAAGATTTGTCCAACTGGTTTCCTACGCCGGCAGCGGTATTCTGCTGATGCTGGTAGTTCTTCACATTTCTGGAAGCAGGACATTCTCCGGTGCATTGTCTCAGATAAAAGAGAAGATCAAAGAACGAATACCTCGCTAGTATCGTATCAGAACCTGGAGGGAAATTTTTCTCTGAGAATCTCGTTGAAACGCTGTTTTGGTATGTCTACAGAGTAGTTCTCATGGATCCAGTCTCTGGCTTTTCTTCGAACTTCAAGAGTTTCCTCCCAGTTCTCGCTGAGATGGTCAAGTCTGTCTGCCATGTCCTGTGCCGTGATAAATGTAGAAACAAGCTCAGGTGCTTCAGTTGCAATGTGGGTCCAGGGTTTTACCAGCGTATAGAGACCTGCAGCCATATAGGCATTTACCTTCATCTGGTAAACTGTGGGAGAGACCTCTTTCACAGTAGCTACTCCAACCTGGTAATCGCTGAGAAGCTCAGGTACTTTCAACCGGGGTACAGGTGGAAGACATCTTACTCTTCCTCCAGTATTCCTGCAGAGAGCTGCGATTTTGTCTCTATCCTCTCCTGTTCCCACGATGTCTCCCTTCATTGTTTTCGAGAGCATTACTCCCTCAACGAAGAGTTCAGGTTCATGAATGGCGTTTATGCTTGTTAGCAGCAGGGCTCTTTCTGCTGACAGGCTTTCCGTATACCTGAATCTGGACAGATCCTGATTGTGAGCGAGTACCTCAATATCAGGGATATGAGTATCAGGGCAGGCAGTTTTGAAAATGGAATTGTCAATTAGAGCAGTGTAGTCAGGGCCGAATTGATATTGCTCGAGTTTTGAATGAAATCGCATTGAATAGGGCAGGCCGGAATACATTGCAGAGTAACCGGCTTCAGGATCAAGGCACAGAATGAAGTCAGCACTGAACTCCTTAAAGTGCTTCTTCAGAGCCATGCGGAACAATCTTTGAACCAGGGCATGTCTGTACTTTTCGGCAAGTTTCCAGGGAAATGAAGTGGAACACATTGATCCCACACCTGCGCACTTTATCCCTTCAATAATTCTGGTACCTGCTTTGTAGTTGCGAACGACATACATGACCTGGTGATCATTACCCAGCAGGTCCAGCGGGGTTGTCCAGCCACCGGAATAGGCTGGTATAGTGTAGGTTGTTGCAACTATGATGCGCACTTATCAGTCTCCAAACAGTGAATCAAAGGATTTGCTGTGATCTTTCTCTGAGTTGATTCTTTCCCTCTTTTTTCCCGGTTTCCATTCTTCGCAGAAATTCTTTCCCTGGGGATCTGCCACCGGGTCTGTGGTCATGGATCTGCACATTCTGGCACTGGGATCCCACAGGGCGCACTGAATACAGGAGTGCAGCCAGCAGTCACATTTCTCACACACGGCACCAAAGGGCATGGTCTCCCCATGCCATTGCTCACCGCAGAGGACACAATTTATCACAGCCATGAAACTACATTTTATCTTCCATCAAAGTGATGTCAGTGACCCGCCACTCAGAGCCTCTGTCCCTTGGCAGCTGGACCGTATCTCCTTTTGTTAACCCCAGCAGAGCAGCGCCCAGTGGTGCCTTGTAGTCAATAAAGCCATTGTCAGCATCTGCATCCATAAGACCCACCACAAAAACAGTCCGGACTTCAGAACTATCGCCCATGGATTCCATAACCACCCTGGTTGCCGGGCTGATAATATTAACACTGATCTGTCCAACTGGATATGGTCTCATCAGCTTGAGTTGTTTTCTGTATCTGTTCAGCATCTCAAGGAGGAAATCCCGTTTCTCCAGAGCAGCAGTGTACTCCGCATTCTCCGATAGATCGCCATGTGCCGCAGCTTCGGCAATGGCCTTTGCGGCAAGAGGGATCTGAACAGTTCGCAGGTCCTCGATCTCATCCACTCTCCTGGCAATGCCATCGCGACTGCTGAAGATGAAGTCACTTTCCCAGAATTTCCTGATATTTGTGAATCCCCCTGTTCGTCTGCCTGAGAGCTCCCTCCGTGCCAGCAGGACAAGACCTGTTTCCTGGGCACCTATACTTTTTTCAAGACTTTCTGTAAGGGTCTCCAGTCTTCTGGTATCCAGCAGTGAAATGTGCTGCTCAAGCTGTGGTCTCAGTTTATCCATGAGAACAGAGCACAGTCGACGCTGCATTTCGGTTTTTGCAAAGCTCAGGTTTTTCAGTGACAGCAGTACTATCTTGTCAGGTTCCATGTAGTCACCCAGTTTTGCCGCCCGTTCCATAGCCCACATAAAGAGAGCGGTTTCTCCAGGGTCTTCAAGAGCCTTTAGAATGTATTCCGAATGCACCTCAGGGTTAAACTCTGCAGCGAGATCTGCAGCTTGCTCCCTCATTGTCCGCGGGAGCTTATCAAGAAGTATCCATATCTCTTCTTCATTAGGAGAGTTAGAAAAAAAGTGCTTCATGTAGAGTTTCTTGCACGGTGTCGAATGTATCTCATTCATGGCTCTTTGTACTCTCACTGCCTTTTCCTCCAGTAGATGGCTGGTCCGCTCCTCAAATTTCTTGATCTTACCTTTACCGGAGCAGAGCCATGCAAGTTCAAACAGTGCGCCCTTTTCAATATCTTTAAGACTCAGAACTCTGTCAAAGATATCTTCCAGTTCGGCCTCTTCCGCTTTTGTTGCAACTTTTAACAGGGAAGTTACCGTTCTGGTCTTTTCTGACATGGCCATCTTTTTGATAGAAAGTACAGCTTCCACCTGGGCCAGCAGAGAAGAATTGTTCGCAGGGATTATTGAGTCTCCCATGTCTATGAAACCGGTTGAGTCAGTAGCAGCTGTTTTCAGCGCTTTCCACATCAGTCGAGGTTTGATACCGGTTCCATCAAGAAGCTTGAGAAGATTGACTTCCCTTAATGAATTATCTGTAGAGAGATCTCTGAAAGCATTGTTGAGAAGAGTTTTTCCACCGCGTTCAAGAAGCGCGGAGAAGCCATCCAGTTGTTTCCACTTAAGAACAAACAGTGAATCCGGGGGGATTGAATGTGTGGAATCAATCGTTGCTTCAACGGTCATGTCATGATCCCGTGATCTTTGGAAATCAATGGTAAAAGAGCTCCTGGATATCCGCAGGATCTCTCCCGGACCAAAGTCTTTGTGGAGGACAAAACTGCCTTTCTGGTACTTTAGAAGTTCTTCAAGTTTACTCCAGGAGTTCCTGAGGTCCTTTTTCTCTGATAGAATGCCACTTACCGCAATAAACTTCTCGAGGGGTTCAAAAATGAGAAATTTGTCCCTTAGAACCTCGATCAGGGAAGTTGCAATCACCTGAGAATGTTCAAAGATAGCTGCAGCACCGGATACAAACTCCAGAGCATCTTCTCTGTTTTCAAAATCAGTTTTTTCAACGGCTAGTTCTGCAAGGAGCAGGGGGAGTTCAGTTTCTCCTTTTTCCTGTAGAATTGCCAGAGACTCGATGAGCTCTCCAGCGGTAGTTCCTGTACTCAGTTCTTTTTTCCATGCCTTTTCAAAGGCATCGCAATTGCGATTTTCAGCCAGTTCTTTAAGTCTGGACAATTGACTTTCCTCTCCTGTAGTATTGTTCTAATGTTAGTAACAACAATAACAATCTGTTGTACTATTGTGTTAGCCCAGTGAATTAGGGGGGATTTTATGGATAGAAGAGAATTTCTTGAGAAAGCCGGCAAGGCCAGTGGAGCACTTTTGCTTTCTTCCCTGGCGGGGAAAGCTATTGCCGGTGAAATGGAGCAGGGAGCTTTGGATCTTTGGAACAGTGGCTCTTTTTCCCAGGATTGTGTTGACGTTACCGGTGAAGCACAGGGCATCATAAAAGCCAGAGTTGACGGTATCTGGGGTGATTACACTACAGCTGACCTGCCTGATGAATTCCTGGAATGGAATCTGTCTGCCAGGCTGGATGTTCTAGACAATATCATGGGCATGATGACTGGACAGGGAGGAGCTCCCCCCTCTCTTGCAGGACCTCACAATGCAGCAATGGCCACAAGAGGGGCCAGAAGGAATGACAGTATTCTTACCGTAAACAATGCGTTCAAAGGAATGGGTCTCTGTCCGAAAAGAGAAATAATCGCCGAGAAGATCCATCTCATGCAAGAAAGTATGGACGGATCAATGCCGGCCAAGATAGATTATCTGAAAGATCTGTATTCGACCTCAGATAATTTTGACCTTACGAAGATGATCAGCCTTGAGCTTTATTCCACTCCCACATTCGAGACCCATACTTTCATAAACCTGATGCAGGAGCCTGTGACAAGTCTAGTTTTTCTTGACAGTAAATCTTACGAGGTTCGTGGTATCGGTCAGCTTGTTGACGCGGAAGACTCGTCCTGTGGTGAGTATGCTACTCAAATTGTGGAATACACAAATCTGGCACATTCCTTCTTCCACGGAGAGTTTCCAAGATTATTCCCCGGCATTCTTGTTCACGTTCTGGAAACATTTGACAATACCCCCGGCACTGGCCGTGGTGTTCTGGTGAGCGATTGAGCCCCAGGATCGTAATTTGTGACCTTGATGGGACCCTGATCACTGTTTCCAGCGAGCTGGAATTCGTCCTTGGACTGTTTCGCAGGAATGTTCTATCACGGGCTGTGGTTATCAGATTCCTTTACCATTACCTTAGACACCCGATCCGGACAATGCAGGAGGGCAGGGGCTGGAATAGAGGCTATTTCAGTGGTCTTCCTCTGGATGTTCTTCATGATGAGGTTAAAGACTGCACTCCGCATTTACTGAACAAGGTCAGACCTGGAGTTCTGAGAATTCTCAATCAGCACAAAGAGGAAGGTGCGGAGATCTTCATTCTATCAGCATCTCTTTCCCCTCTGGTGCAGGCGGTTGCAGAGGGACTGGGGTTTACAAGTTTCAGGGGAAGTATACCTGTGGTGAAGGGTGGAAAGTGTACCGGTCATCTCATTGGGCAGAGACCTTACGGAAAGGCCAAGATAGCGCCTGCCGTTGCGATCATGGATCAACTTGGAATAGATCCCTCAGAAGCTCTTGCCCTTGGTGATTCCTGGGGAGACAGATACATTCTTGATCTTTGCGGAGCTGCAATTGCGGTCCATCCTGTAAGAAAACTTCGGAAGCTGGCTGTTCAGAAAGACTGGCTGATCCTTGAAGGTCATCAGTGGCACAAGTAAGAGCCCTTGGTGCTTTTTCCGGTGGTTTGGACGGAATGATAGCAGCAAGAGTTCTTATGGATCAGGGTATTCATGTGGAAGCTATTACATTTGACAGCCCTTTCTTCGATGTGCAGGCGGGAAAAGTAGCTGCAGATGCTTTGGGGATCTCCTGGCGTGCAGTTGATTTTACCTCTGACATTGTGGCTCTTCTGTTCGATCCCCCCAGTGGCTTCGGAAAGAATATGAACCCATGTATCGACTGCCATGCCACCATGTTCAAGAGATTAAAAGAAATAGCTCTTGAAGAAGGATATGACTTTATCTTTACCGGTGAGGTTGTTGGCCAGCGACCCATGAGCCAGAACCGGGGATCCCTGAACCGGGTAAAGAATATCTCAGTTACCGGTGATATTCTTCTCCGGCCCCTTTCTGCAAAGATTCTTGACCCGACTCCAATGGAGGAAGCAGGTATTGTGGACAGGGATCGTCTTCTTGATCTGAATGGAAGAGGACGAACCAGGCAGCTTGAAATGGCACGGGCATACGGATTTTCTCTTATACCTTCACCCGGCGGTGGCTGTCTGCTTACTGACCCGGGGTATTCAAACCGTCTGCGCGTTCTGAAGAATGCCGATCTTCTTTCCGGTGAAAATGCACGGATGATCAGATCTGGAAGAATGTTCATGCTGGACAGAGCCGTTGGCCTGGTGGGAAGATCAGAGGAAGAAAACAACAGAATGCTTGAAGCGGACATGGGGATACAGCTGGACATTCAGGGTATTCCCGGTCCAACGGGGGTTCTTCTAGGCCGAAAGACCGAGGGAAACCTCATTTTGCTGACGGCGATAATGGCCTCATATACAAAAGCGAATGGAACAGTTACCGCTCTTTCATGTCAGGGTGAGTTATTCACTTCAGAAAGAATTGATACTCTGGAAAGGGAAAAGTACAGCGTCAAACTGTAGTAGCAGGATCAGTCTCTCAGTTCCCCTGTCCATACTGTAACGGATCGTTCTTCATAATCCACAACTACCGGCAGATCCAGCTTCATTGGGAGGAAAGAACCCTTTATCAATCTCAATTCTCTTCTGTGGGATACGGAAGAGTAGGAGTTAAGGTATTTTTTTGTCTCATCCTGAACTGAATCAAATGTGAACCAGTTATCATGATCGAATTCCATGAACCACAGAGCAAAGGCGTAACTCCCCAGGAATCCGCTGTGAAAAGCATCGGAGTAGCATCCCTCAGAGGGCACCCCCCATTCTCTCTGGACCAAACTCAGGAAACTTTGAATATCGTTTACGGTTGAAAGAAATTCATTCTCATCCTCAAAGCAGATCGATGAACCCTTTAGATCAAAACAGTCTGGAAGAACACTCTCTCGCATGCTCTCTATGAACTTTTCCATGCTTCTCCTTTCACAGGCATCAATATGTCCTTCCTGCTCCAATAAGGCAATCAGGCAGTGTTGCTATGAATTGTTGCTGGATCTATACAAAATGGGTTGTCTTTTCTCTATTGCAGGGAGAAACTGAAGGGTTGACAGTTACTAGAAGTGGCATTAGAGTACCAGTATACCTTAAATAGAAAAAGAAGGGATAACCTTGGCTCGATTGTTGAAGATATCCGAAGCCGCTTCCATCGCAATGCACGCTCTTATCCTTCTTGCAGAGAAGCAGGGAGAGCAACTGAGCAACAGAAGGATAGCAGAGGCTTTTAACATCAGCGCCAACCATTCTTCAAAGGTCCTGCAAAGATTGATCAAGGGCGGGTTTGTCAATGCGGTCAGAGGCCCCGGGGGCGGGTATTCTCTTGCAGTAGACCCGGAAGAAGTTTCACTGCTTGACGTTTACAAAGCTGTTGACGGTGAGCCGGACTGTGGCAATTGTCTTTTTGGAAGAGGAAAGCACTGTTCACTGGATACATGTCTTTTCAGCGAGATGATATCTGATGCGGAGAAGCTCATTCAGAAGCATCTCGGATCCGTTACCCTTGCTTACTACATGGATAGAGATATTGGTCTTCCTGTAAAGGGAATAGAAAAGTGACAATGATAAGAGCAAAGTACAACAGAGGATTTCAGGAAAGTACCCTGGAAAGAAAAGCAAGGAGAAAATCATGAGTATGTTCTGCTATCAGTGCCAGGAAACCCTTGGTAACAAGGGATGCACCGTTAACGGTATCTGCGGTAAAAAGGGAGCCACTGCAATTCTTCAGGACCTTCTTATCTATACCGCTAAAGGGATCAGTGTTATCGCGGACAAAGCTGCCAGGAACGATAAAGATGTCAGTCATTTTGTGACAAAGGCTCTTTTTACTACAGTTACCAATGTGAATTTTGACGACGATAACCTTATAGGTATTATCAAGCAGGGGCTTGCTCTCCGTCAGGAGATCAAAGCCAGATACAATGTTACCGGTGACCTTCACGACAGTGCGATCTGGACTGCGGATACAAAGGAAGATTTTCTGAAGAAAGCAGAGTCTGTTGGAGTCCTTTCAACAGAGAACGAGGATGTCAGATCTCTTCGCGAGCTTCTCACTTACGGCCTGAAGGGTGTTGCTGCCTACGCAGACCACGCTTATGTCCTTGGTTTCGAGGATCAGGCAGTGTTTGACTTCATGATCGAAGGGCTTGCCTCAACAACAAAGGATCTCAGTGTTGATGAAATGATCGCTCTTGTCATGAGGACAGGCGAGGCCGCAGTTGGCGCCATGGCTATTCTCGACAAGGCTAACACGGAAACCTACGGTAACCCTGAGATAACCGAAGTGAACATAGGCGTAAGGAACAATCCTGCTATCCTGATCTCCGGTCACGACCTCAAGGACATGGAAGAACTTCTGAAGCAGACCCAGGGAACAGGTGTTGATGTTTACACCCACGGTGAGATGCTTCCTGCAAACTACTACCCTGCCTTCAAGAACTATGAGAACTTTGTAGGGAACTACGGCAATGCCTGGTGGCTCCAGGACAAGGAGTTCGTATCCTTCAACGGCCCCATTGTCATGACAACCAACTGCCTCGTTCCCCCGAAGCAGTCATATGTTGACCGGGTTTTCACAACAGGGAATGTTGCTTTTCCAGGAGTAAAGGACATTGCTGACAGGGCAGAGAACGGTGTCAAGGACTTTTCAGAGGTAATAGCCATGGCCAGGACGCTTCCCGCTCCCACAGAGATAGAGACAGGAAGTATTGTCGGTGGTTTTGCTCACGAGCAGGTTTTCGCTCTGGCAGACAAGGTTGTTGACGCAGTGAAGTCCGGCGCAATCAAGAAATTCATCGTTATGGCCGGTTGTGACGGTCGCCATAAGGGCAGAGACTACTACAGAGACTTTGCAGAAGCTCTTCCCAGCGACACTGTGATCCTTACAGCAGGTTGCGCTAAGTACAGGTACAACAAACTTAACCTCGGCGATATCGGCGGGATTCCCCGTGTTCTCGATGCCGGGCAGTGCAATGACAGTTATTCCCTTGCGCTTATAGCATTGAAGCTTAAAGAGGTCTTCGGCCTTGAAGATATCAATGACCTTCCGATAGTTTACAACATAGCATGGTACGAGCAGAAGGCAGTTACTGTACTTCTTGCTCTTCTCCACCTCGGTGTAAAGAATATCCATCTCGGGCCCACACTTCCCGCATTCCTTTCACCAACGGTTGTGAATGTTCTTGTTGAGAATTTCGGCATTGGCGGGATCACCAATGTTGAAGATGACATCAAAAGCATGATCGGATAGTTCTGCAAAACCGGAGGCGCAGGTCACAACACTGAGTGCTGTGATCTGCGCCTTTGTATTGTCTTTAGTTTAATGGTTTTCCCAGTCATACTACTGCGATGCAGGTGAGGATACTGAGGGTTCCTTCTGCCCGGAGAGAAGAACCGTCAGAACTCATTCAGTCCACTGCAACTAACAGATCATCCTTTCGAAACCAATATGCTTGACTCAGGGAACCACTCTCTGCATTATGCCCAAGATCAAGAGTATGTTTATCTAGTAATTGACAGGGAGGGGAGCATTCATGCTTCATGTAGTAACATTCATTCTTACCTTCCTGCCCACAGTGTTGCTCTTTACATATTTCTACAGGCGTGACCGGAATAGAGAACCTCGTAAAGAGCTCACAGTCACCTTCCTGCTTGGAGCTCTGGCATTTCTTCCGGTAGTTATTGCAGAAATGTTTCTTTCCTCTCTTAATGTTCCGGGTAAGTCAAACCTCGTGCTTTTCAATCTGTATGAGATGTTTGTAAATGTGGCTCTGCCGGAGGAATTCTTCAAGCTTATGGTTATAGTACTCTACAGTGCCCGCACCGCTGCATTTGATGAGCCAATGGATGGAGTGGTCTACGGTGTGGGAGCCGCCCTCGGTTTTGCAACTATTGAGAATATTTTTTATGTGGTTGATGGTGGCTTTGGAACAGCAGTGATCCGTGCATTATTTTCCGTTCCCAGCCACGCACTCTGGGGAGCCATTCTCGGTTACGCAGTGGGACAGGTTCGTTTCAACAAGAGGAAGAACAGCTTTATCTTCTCGGGTTTGCTCATTGCAGTTCTTCTCCATGGACTTTTCAATTCTCTTCTTCTTGCTGTTTCAGGGACTGCCGCCTACACAGAAACTCGTTTTATCCTTTTGCAATTTAGTCTGTTCCATATCTTCTTAATAGTTTTTACACTGGAAATTATCTGGATACTGAAAACCGTAAAGCGCCTGCGCTGTGAGCAGGAGCAGGTTGCAGAGAAGAAAGCAGAGTGAGAAAACTCATCCCCAGGGTTTCCAGGAGCTCCCTGATACTTCTGGCAGGGTACAGCTGGGTATGTGTGGGTCTAATGTTGATCTATCGGGCATATTCCTGGCTTTCAACCGCTTGGGAAGTGAATCCTCTGACCTGCGCAACCATTGGACTGCTCATTGCTCTGCCCATCCATTATTTTGGATTTTGTCAAGCGTCATCTATTTCTTCCCTCGCATTGACTCACTGTTTTTGTTACCCGTGACATGTGGTTGCCTCATCTAAATGTTACCCGTTTAGAATGAACGGGAGATTGGATGGGAAAACTAATCAGTATGGAAACACGAAATGAGCTTGTAAAAGTCCTTGGCATGCGTTATCGTGAGGGTAGTATGGCTGAAAAGGGAAAGATTCTGAATGAATCTCCCAGCCAACTATCTTTCGACTGCAAACATCTTCAGAGATAAGCAACAAAGCTCTCTCGCGTTCCTTTTCTGAGGTCATTCGTCCTCGGGATCCCCCCAGATCTCCTGTACTTTTTTTAAGTACAAGAAGAGCAGCAGTCTCTGCAAGAGCCTTATCCTTACGGTTAAGCTCCTTCTCTAACCTGCGGTTCTTCTGCTTCTCTTTCTTTAACTCAGACTTCTCTTTGCGAGTAAGAGTAGCAGAAGAAACTTCATTGGCAAAGATCGCCGCTGTTCTCCATTGATCAATCTGCTCAGGATAAAGACGATTCTTCCTGCAGTACTCTGACAGCTCTTCCTTGTTAAGACCTGCTGTCTCGATAACAATTGAGAGCTTCTTTGATCCATCCCAGCTTGAGGGATCTGACGACGAAACAACCATCTTTACCTGTGCTTCCTTTTTATACTTCCAATAGAATATTGTACTTTTGGGAATACCGGTGGAAATGCTGACTTTTCTGATCGATTATGGTTGACGGCAAAAAAGCCGCCTCAAGACACTCTCTTTAAGTTCTGGACTATAACGATTCAACATGCCTGCGCATCCTGCCCCATGGTAGATAACTTAACAGAATTACTCAGCAGACAACTACCCTGAAACTGGGGGAGTCTAGGTTCAGTATCAATAATTTCCATCGCAGCTTTCCCGATAGCTAGGGAATGAAAAAGTTGCTATTGTGTTCTTATGTATTCATATATATACTATGGGTAGACAGACGAAGATGATTCTGGAGGTACACAATGTCAAAAACTGTCACACTTAGATTAGATGATAATAGCTACGCACAATTCCGCAAATTGGCTAAGGAAGATAATCGCCCTCTTTCAAACTTCATTGAGACTGCTGCTTTGAGATATATAGAAGAGCAAGGTTTCGTAGATGAGTATGAAATGGCAGAGATCGGCGAGAACAAGGAACTGAATCTGAGCATAGCAAACGGATTAAGAGATGCAAAATCGAGACAGGGCAAATTTGTCTGAGTTTAGAATATTTGAAACCGATGAATTCATAAAGAAATTGGATAAACTACCCAAGAGTGAATCTAGTTTCGTCAGGAGAAAGCTTGATATTTATGCTTACCCTCAGATTCGTTTAGAACCGTTCTACGGGAAAAACATAAAGAAGTTGAGAGCTTACTCACCTGAAACCTGGCGATATAGAATTGGATCATATCGGCTTTTCTACGCTGTAGACAGTGTAGAGCAAATAGTTTATATGCTAACGATAGATGTTAGAAAAGATGCATATCGGAAATAAATACTGACCATTTTTTCATGAATCAGCCAAGCAGATGAATACTATTATTCCGGAGCTTAATCCTTGCAGAAGATTATCATCAAGATTTGGAGTCGGCAATTTTGCTGATGATGAGCGTCGTGAGATTTGCCGTCCGGGTTCGCTTTGGTCCTAATTCCCTGTTCAACGCTTCGAATCAGCAGACTGCGAAAAGCAGTTTATTGCAAATTGAGCCGCTGTTCTGTTGCATTTGTTTGTTCAGTTTTTTGTTGTCTTGTGTCTTTTTCTGTTTACCACAGGATGATAATACCCAATTTTATCAATCACAAGGGTTTGCTGGAGTATCATTCTGGATTTGCCTTGGTACATAAGTTAGCGGAGGTTCCAGTTTCATTCTTTGTTCGGAATCCAAGCTCCCAAGGATAATTATCTCCACAGTTGGCGATAGGCCGCCCGGCTGAACAATTATTGTTTACCCTTGACAATACGAGCGGTATGACTAATGGTATTACCGGAGGTGAGTTGCATGAGTACCGCAAAAATAGCTATCAGTATGAATGAGAAGCTACTTCATCAACTTGATGATCTTGTTTCAAAAGCAGAATTTCCCAGTAGAAGTAGAGCCATTCAAAATGCAGTTCGTGAAATGCTTAAGAAGAGGTACAGTAACCGTCTTGCACGGGAATGTTCGAAGCTGAATCCAGAAGAGGAGATTGCTATAGCTGAGGAAGGTATGAATAGTGAGCTTGGATCATGGCCGGAATACTGAGAGGTGATATTCTCTGGGCTGATCTGAATCCTACAATCGGGCATGAACAATCAGGGAAAAGACCTGTACTGGTTCTCAGCAATGATGTTTTCAATGACCGCTCTGGAACAGTGATCGCTGTTGCCCTTACCAGCGTAGAACCCAGGGCTGGATTTCCTCTGACATATGAATTATCAGATACATCGCTCCCGAAGAGGTCATGGATCAAGATCAGCCAGATCAGGACTCTGTCTGTCCGTCGTATCGGCAAGAAAATCACAAGAATATCTCCAGAGGAACTTACTTCAATTCTTGTTGGTCTGAATGAGATTATCGGGGACTAACAATTGCCGTGCCGGTTTTTGTTGTATTGTGTGGATTAACAGAGGTTCTGCGTTAGCATTTGCCAGAGCAATTGTCCGGATTATTTTTGATTAAGAAAGCCCGAAGCAGATTATGAACTGAACGTGTGCATAACATGCACAGGTATGACTCTGACCAACCCCATTGCGGCTGTGTCTGGTTAATGCAATGGTTAAGTATTTATTG
>JAGLDY010000026.1 GCA_023145375.1 Candidatus Sabulitectum sp.
CAGAAGGTGTTGTCGCGGACCAGTACAGGTACTCCCACACGACATTCACCGGACTTGGCGGCTCTACGTTCAGTATAGAACTGGTTACCGCACTTGGTGTGGTAAAGCCACTTATCCGCCACCAGCTGACCTTATCTCCAATGAACGCACAGCCAAGTACATCCGGTATCTCATCCCCATCCATGTCTCCCACAGAAACACCCAGTGCTCCTGCGAAATAGGTTGAGACTCCATAAGTTTCCCAGATCTCTCCCAGGTACTCTCTGTTCTTGCACCAGACAACACGGTCTTCTCCGTAGCTTGCAGCCATTACCTCGGGATATCCGTCCCCATCCATATCATGAGCCGTAATGTCATAGATGCTGACCCCCACTGCCCCGATCATATTGTGCTGGATCCACGAACTCTGAGTGTCCAGGTAATCGTACCAGCGCAGGTTACCTGTTCCACTGGATGAGGCAATTGCAAAATCATCATTCCCATCATTGTTGTAATCAGCAACAGCCACAGACACAGGGTTGATATATGAAGTTTCTATGGTGTACTTGCTCCAGGAATAGCCATACGGAGACTGGGAAATGTATGCGATAATGTCGTTCTGTGAATTGCTTGCCGCAACCACATCAATATGACCATCGTCGTTGAAATCACCAATGTCACACGTGTATGCCCCCATTAGTGCACCATCAATGTAACTCTGGTTCCATGAGCTGCCAGTACCATCATTCTTCCACCAGCAGACATCACCGGAAAGACTGGACACTCCGATAACATCGGTAAGTCCATCTCCATCCACATCTCCGGCTCTGATCTGCCTGGCATCGAAATTAGTAGTAATTACAGTGGGAAGACCCCAACCGGCCGCATAATTTTTAAAAAGAACTATCTTGTTCTCACCATCGCTTGCGGCAACAATATCTCTGTATCCGTTACCGTCAAAGTCGGCTACAGCGATGAATCTCGGGGTTCCCACATTACCAATTACATGCTTGGTCCAGGAAGTACCCTCACCGTTGGTGTTCTCTGACCAGAATATCTGTCCGGTGTTGTATGCACAACTGGCA
>JAGLDY010000027.1 GCA_023145375.1 Candidatus Sabulitectum sp.
GGTCAATACCCAAACAGGGGCTATGCCTGCCCGGGGGACTTGATATTCAAGTAGCGGTCTCTTTCACTGAACACGCAACCGCAGTAGGGTTGTCGGTACATGTGCAAACCTCGGGACAATTCAATGGATCTTCTGTAGCTGTTTCGGTAATCCCTGTAAAGATACTGGACACCGTGAGTGGCAGCAGCCGCTTCTCCCGCGCGTATCAACAACTTCTGGCTCTGATATGGACTCACTGCTAAAGTTGATGTAAACAGTTCTATATTCAACTCCGACGCAAGCTGTGCGGTTTTGTTCATTCTGTCACTGAAACAGGCAAAGCACCTGTTCTGACTTCCAAGCAGCATTCTTATGTTGTCTTCGAGGGGATACTCTTCGCTGTATATCACAGGCAGGTCAATCGTTGGTGCCCAGTCTTTCAGCGTATCCATCCTCCTCCTAAATTCTTTCCATGGATGAATGGACGGGTTGTAAAAGTAACCGGTGATCATGTATCCGTCAGTTCTCAGATTCTCCACCACTGCAGTTGCACACGGGGCACAGCAGATGTGAAGCAGTATCTTTTTGCTCACAATGGAAGCTCTTCCTGACCAGCACGGTTGTAACCGAGATGTCTATAGGCATTGGCTGTGGCTACTCTTCCCCTGCTGGTGCGGTTAAGAAATCCTCTTGCAAGAAGAAATGGTTCTACAACATCAATAAGAGTATCTCTCTCCTCGTTCAGAGTTGCTGCAATTGCAGAAACACCCACCGGCCCGCCGCCATACTGTTTGATAACTACGTTAAGGTAGTTTCTGTCCAGCCTGTCCAGTCCAGCTTCGTCAACTCCGTTGATATCCATGGCCTCCACTGAAGTTATCTCATCAATTGCCTCCCGGCGCATTACCTGAGCATAATCTCTGACCCGTTTCAGAAGCCTGTTGGCTATTCTGGGCGTACCCCGTGAGCGAAATGCTATGGACTCCGAACCTTCACCGGTAATAGTTGTGGAGAGTATTCCAGCAGAACGGGTAATAATGGTACGAAGGTCTTTCACATCGTAAAACTCAAGATGTAGAGAGAATCCGAACCTGTCCCTTAGTGGCCCTGTGATAAGACCGGCGCGGGTTGTGGCACCTACAATAGTAAAATGGCTCAATTCAAGTTTCACCGTACGCGCATGGGGCCCGGGATCGATCACCATATCAATCTGATAGTCTTCCATTGCAGGATAAATGTATTCTTCAACTATCCTTGGCAGTCTGTGTATCTCATCAATAAAGAGAATGTCTCCCCTTTTCAGATTGGTAAGTATTCCTACGAGATCCGCAGGTCTTTCAAGAGCCGGGCCTGATGTACAGACAATTTCTGCTTCCATCTCCTCGGCGATCACATAGGCCAGGGTTGTTTTGCCAAGCCCCGGGGGGCCGTGGAAAAGCAGATGATCGAGGGGCTCCCCTCTTTCCTTCGCTGCCTGCACTGCTATCTTCAGATTATCAATAAGATCACGCTGACCTACATACTCAGCAAAACTCTTTGGTCTCAGGCTGGTAAAATCTCTTTCCTCCACATCATCATAGGTACTCTCTGCTCTCACGATGGATTCCAGTGCCATATCAGCCCCTCAATTTCATGGCAGCCCTGACCAGAGCCGATGCCGAAACATCTGAACCCGTCTCATCAACAGCAGCCTTTATAAGAGAAACAGCTTCGGACGATGGGATTCCCAGTTGCTCCAGAATAGCACGGGCATCAACTGCACTACCTGTCACAGACGGTACAGAAGAGATGAAGCTGGACTTGGACATCACATCCTGAAGTTTTGCCACTATCTGTTTAGCTCGGGAATTGCCGATGCCCGGCAGAGACTTCAACACCTTAATGTCTCCAGAGGCAATTGCAGAAGCCAGCTCGGACGGTGGAATAACCATTGCTCTGGCTGCTGCTCTCACCCCAACCCCTGAGACACTGATAAACTTCTTAAAGAAGTCTCTGTCAGAGATACTGGGAAAGGCAACCGCAAGAGGTACCCCTTTGTTGCCCTCGTTAACTATCTGAAAAAGAAGGAAAAAAATTGACTCGTCCCCGATGGAAACATGTCTAAGAAAGTATCCGGGCGCCAGAAGACGAACAGTGACCGGTCCTGTTTCCAGAAGAATGTAGGATTGATCCGTTCCTGTTACTTTTCCTTTAATGCTTTCAAGCATGTTTCTCCGATTCATACAGTGCAATTGCCACAGCAAGTGCATCACTCACATCCAGGGGTTTCAATTCACTTTTTATACCAAGAATACGGCACACCATCCCATTCACCTGCTGCTTGCTCGCCCGGCCATTGCCGGTGACAGCTTTTTTAACCCTGCTGGCAGGAAGAGACTCCACCCTGATCCCACGGAGGCCTGCTGCAAGGCAGAGAACACCCCGCGCATGACCCATAATAATTGCTGTGGCAGGATGACGGTAATGAGAATAGATCTTCTCCATTCCCATTACATCCGGTGAGTAGCTGTCAATTACCTGAACAATACCTTTGAACAACTCTGTCAATCTTGGAGTAAGAGGATCAGATGGCTTTGATCTGATGGTTCCGGCATCCAGCAACCTCAAAGAGCCAGAGCCTGCAGCTATAACTCCAAAACCGGTAATATTCAACCCGGGGTCGATACCAAGTATTATCCTCTCAGGCAATTACTCGTCCATGTCAAAGTTTGAGAAAAGGGCCTGGACATCATCAAGGTCTTCCAGAGCTTCAAGAAGCTTCATTGTTCTGATAGCTACTTTACCTGTTAGAAGAACGGTGTTGGATGGAACCTTTGTCACCTCTGAAGAGATTACCTTAATGCCTGCGGCCTCCATTGCTTCCTTCACTGCGATAATATCATCCGGTCCACTTGAAGCAACAATGATATCCTCTACAACCGCAACATCCTCAAGACCTGCTTCAAGACCAGCCTCCAGCACTTCATCCTCTGTATGAGCAGAACCTTCAATGCAGATCTGTCCCTGTTTACTGAACAGATAGGCAACGCTGTTCTTGGAACCCAGGCTTCCCCCGCCTTTTGTGAGTGCATGGCGGATCTCTGCAGCAGCACGATTCTTGTTATCTGTAAGAACTTCAATGATAATTGCTACACCGCCGGGTCCATAGGCTTCATACAGCATTTCTTCATAGGTAACACCATCAAGCTCTCCCGTTCCACGCTTGATGGCCCTCTCAATATTATCGTTGGGCATATTCTGCCCTCTTGCACTGTCGACAGCTACGCGCAGTCTGGGATTCATGTCCACATCACCGCCGCCTGTCCGGGCTGCTACAGAGATTTCCTTCACCAGTCGACTGAATATCTTCCCCCTGGCTGCGTCTGCCTTGCCCTTCTTGTGCTTGATGGTGCTCCATTTATTGTGTCCTGACATCTATGTCTCCTTTATGTGTGAGTTTTTTCTATGGTGCTACTTTAGGGCAGATACCGCCTGCGGTCAAGCTCTGCCGCTGTGATAATCCACGATCTCAGTCCATCCAGGGGTAGATCGTCTGAAAAATGCCACTCCGGTTTCAGCGATAACAACCTTCTCCACTTCAAGATTGCATGGGAGAATGATAAGAGATGACTCCACAGAAGAAAGAACTATCTCAATTTCCGCAAGCCAGTCTGCTTTCTCTGTTTCCTGCCCCACAGCAACACACTTTGCAAGAACTTCCGCATCCACAGGCGAAATAGATCCGCCGCACATGTCGGGTAACGACTCCTCTGGACCGATCGCTTGAGGGAGGTCATTTACATGCTGGGAAAGACTTACTCCTATTCCCGGCAGGCCATCCACCGGAAAAGCTGGAAAGAGCAGAGTTCTTCTGTCCGACTGGCCACCAGTTTCAGCTTTCTTGGCAGAAAGAACATCCTCTTCATACCTGCTGCCAAATCTAAGCATCGTTGAAGTAAACTCATTTCTTACGGTTCTTTTCAAAACATGAACCGTAGCCCTCACCATCCAGAAAGGAAGTGGCAACTGTGAATCGGCAGACGCCCTGCATTCCACATTGACAGCCTCAAGTCCCTTTTTTCCGAGAGACCAGCCATCACCGCAATTACTGCAGAAAAACAATTTGTCCTGACCAAGCCCTGAAAGAACACTACCACAGTGTCCGCAGACAAGTCGTGTTATCCTCATATAAGGCTATCCATTTCAGCATTTCTCTTAGCCAGTTTTAAGAATCTGTTTGAGACAACACCAAGACCGTATATTGAAAGCAGGATAAACATAAATACTGGACCTACTGCTAGAAGACCTGAAAACACCACAAGGAGCAGAACAGGTACCAGACCGGCCCAGATACTTCCCAGCATCCTGCATACTTTCATCCAGTGAGCTGAATCTGCCGGGAATGCGCCTTTTAAAACCTTTCCAGAACAACCGTCCACAACAATTCTGTAAGTCTTTTCATCGAGAATGTACTCGATTACCCACAAAGGGTAATGAATCAGCTTTTCTCTGGTTCCAGTAACGGCCAGATACATGGATCGCTGTTCGAGACCAACGCCAACACCACCGCATATCCTCTGAATGAACTCCTCTGCTTCCTCACTTGCCTGGCTGATGGAAACTGCCGGGTCCACAATGTGAGCGTCTGGTGGAATATTGTTCGAGTCAAAAACGGTTAGCGGATGCTTTGAACCTGAACGTCCAATAGTCATCCCGGAAAGGCCCATTTGAGACTGGGCACCAAGAGAAGGAATTCCCAGCGGCTCCAGATGTGCTGCACTGACAATAACATCAAATCCTTTGCTTATCTGGTGTTCCTCCGCACGAATCCCTTTTCTCTGCTTGATGGTTCTTACAATGGTTCCCTGACCACCATCATCGTTCTCAACAGCAGCTCTGATCTTTTGTTCTTTAAATACAGGTTTCACACCAAAAACGTATCCGTCCACCCGGCAGGACAGTATCCAGAATGGCACATAGGTCAGAAACGGTTTCCTCACCCTGCACCTGTCCAGAACCCCGGCAGACATTTCCTCAAGCTTGTGTCGAACCATACGGACCGCATCGGTTGAATCAATAGTGGATTCGATCAAGTACCTGTTAACAACACCATCAAGGAGCAACGGGGTGTTGCAGCTGGGACAAACTGTATTCGTGTTTCCTTCGCTGATCTCAAGAAGCCCGGCACAGGAAGGACAGGAAAATGTAAGAAGATCACTCATGACCTGCCTCCCCTTACCAGTTTCCTCCACAGTCCCGGTGCAACAATAGCTGAAGCCATTCCGAAGAGAGAAGCCCAGAAAACAGAGAGCCCCTGCAGTAAAAAGAAAATGAGTAGAGCCGGTATTACACCAATAAGAAAGGCTGAACGAGCCTCCACCAACGGATCGAACAAAGTTCCGCCTGTGGAACCGGCAGATTCTCCCAGTTTCCTGCCACTCACACCGTCAACCATGGATCCCTGTGCCGTGGTTGCGTTTATTGCAACCCAGAAAGGATGGTAAACAACTCCTATCTCTCCAAGCAGGTCAGGATCAACGGGAACAATGGTACCTTCAACCTCTGATTCGTTCCATACGCGGCGGTCTGATGATGGTGGTAAGTAGTTTTCCATCTCCGGGTAGGGTTGTGTAAATACCCTTTCAAGAGTATCCGGATCAAATGGGAACCAGTACAAAGATACAGAAGCAATGCTTCCAGAAGTGAATAGACGAAGAACATCTTTATTTTCAAGTGCAGGTCTGTGCAGAAAACTGGTGCCTCTGAAACCCTCAACAGCAGCCTTTGCCCCGCAGTAAGGGCAGCTGATGTATGCATCTGGAGATGTAACAGCAATTAGAGCTCCGCACTGTTTACATTGAAGTTTCACCGGTCACCCCCGGAAGAAAGAACCATTGATCAGGGAGGCGGAGGCAGAAAAATCCGTTCCTACCTCCGCCCCATCAAAAATCTATCTATCTCACCGCTGAAACAACCCGGCGAACCGATATGCCGGAAGCTGTCTCAAGTCTTACGAAATGTACTCCTGCAGGAACATTGCTTGTATCCCAGAGGATATTTCGATACCCCGATTCAGTGAGCATGGAAGTCAGATCAGCGACCTGTCTTCCTGATACATCATAAATGCAGAGGCTGGCTGTTGCCATATCAGATGGGGCAACAGTAACGGGGATCACAGCATTTGTGTAAACCGGGTTGGGAGTGATAAGCCCGAGAGAAGAAACATGAGGAGTAACTCCCTCAAAAGATCCTTCAACACCGGTTGTACTCACCTCAGCAAGAACCGCTTCAGATGACCATCCAGGACCGAAGTCGTTGTCTATCGCCCAGGCCCTGAAGTAGTAATCCCCATTGTTCAGAGCAGTTACGGTGTACTGAGAAGCTGAAATGTTATCTGCATGTATTTCGTTGTTATCCCATACATCTATTTTTATGTCATCGATATAGAGCTTACAGGACGAGCTGCTGCCGTTGCTCTCCCACCGAAGCATCAGTGTCTGCCCCTGGAATTCATCAAGCTCATGGACATTGAAACGCCAGGTCATGTCATTGCGGCCGAATGTCTGGAGATAGTACCAGTTGGAGCCCGCATCAGGACTGTATGAGAATGCACCCTGATAACTCTCAGGAGTAATATTCTGTTCTGACCAGAAACTTATCCTTCCACCACCATTGGATGGGATGGTCACTGATTCCTGCCATGTCATCTGTCCGGTTCCGTTTGACATATAACACTGGGTACCACTGTGATGCTGACTGCTGGTCATGATCCAGTTGACCTTGTCAAAAGGTCCGCTGTCTCCGTGGTCATCCAGAAGCAGCTGGTAACCGCTGAGTCTCTGAAGGGCGTAGTAATCAGCGTCAGAAGCATCGCTCCAGTTTATGGTAAACGGTACGCTCACAGACCCTATACTTTCCATGACCGGTACTCCAGGTTCATGTGGATCGTAAGGGCACCCTGCCAGACATGCAGTAACAAGGTAGCTTCTGAGGTTTCTTCTTGAAAGTCTTACGACTTCTGAAGTTGAAGGCCAGAAACCTGCAAAAGAAGCTCCGGTCTCGTGGTTCCAGCTCATGGCCCCGTAAATACCATATGCATGGTCGCGGGTATTGCCTGCAGAGGCGCCGAATATGGATGAAGGGTAGTGTTCCTCACCGGTGGCCCACTGTACCATCATCTCACCCTGAGTGCTGTAGGCTGCCGCATGTGTTGTTGGAGAACTTGTCCATCCCCATGGATAGATAAGAACATTGCTGTATGTGTGTGTGGAATGCATCTGGGTAGGAACATGGCCCTGCCAGAAAGTATCGATATTGGAGCTTTCAGGCTCTGAAAGCGGGCCTGTTCCTCTGTAGGTCTGGGAGCCCGGATCACCGCTCGAACCCGATCCACCCCAGTCCACAGACCAGTTCCTGTTCAGGTCCACACCATCACCGCCGGCAGTCCAGTTCATGTTCTTGCGGTGCATTCCCCCTCCACCGGGAGACGTGCTCTCGTTGTATACCCAGCCGTCAACATTATTCACAGGCAGACACCAGATCTCTCTGTTCTCCAGCAGCCATGTAGCCTGGTATCCATCGTAACCGTTACGCTGGTAGTTGGAGCAGAGCCACATCATCCAGTATCGAACATTTCTCATGGCTGCACCCTCACGGGCATGAATAAGACCATCGTACCAGGCGTTGGCCATTGCCGGGTCATCAGCATTGAAACTGTTGTTAACGGATATCTTCACAACTCTCTGAGGGCGGTTCTGATAAGTGTCTCCAATGGACTGAACACTTGTGATCGCAGGGTTGGCAGCCACAAGGGAGTCGATCCAGGTATCAACTTCGTCCCATGTGTAAAAACCGCCCATTGAACGGCTTGAGCCATTCCGCGCCTGATAGAAGCCTTCCATATCAGCGATTCTTGTTGTTGCGAACAGCCCGTTTTCCAACAGAACTCCCCTGTCGAAAGAATTCGCTACAAAATCAACAGAGCCATCTCTGTACACCTGAACCACATCAAAACCAATTCTGTTAAAGAGATCAGTCTGAGATTCAGATGAAGGCTGGAAGTTCATAAGAGAATAAATTTCGTTCCCCAGCATTACCCCTGAAATCAAAAGCAGTACCAGTAAGAATTTCAAAATCACGCCTCCTTCAAAATGTGAAGAAAATCAAACTCACTGGAGAATATATACTTGACAAGCTTTTGAACACAGATGCAGTAAACACACATTCCACTGGTTTTTTGTATCTTCTGGACATACTTTCAACACTTACTCACTCAGCATCCGGAGAGACAAATGAGCAATTTCAAAGAACAGATAAGTCTTGGTCTCCCTTCAGAGATCCCTGATATGCCCCCATCTTCAGAAAGCGTTAACAGAGCTCCTGCAAGACCTGACATTCTCTCCCCTTCAGAGAAGAGACTGGCTCTTAAGAACGCTCTCAGGTACTTTCCGAAAAAGTGGCATGCCCGCCTGGCTCCTGAATTTGCAGATGAGTTGAACAGAACCGGCAGGATATACATGTATCGCTTCCGTCCAACCTATGAGATGAAGGCAAGGCCCATAGGAGACTATCCTGCTGAAACACCTCAGGCGGCAGCTATCATGCTGATGATCCAGAACAACCTGGACAGTGCAGTTGCCCAGCACCCGGAAGAACTGATAACCTACGGCGGCAACGGCACGGTGTTCCAGAACTGGGCACAGTACCTTATTACAATGAAATACCTTTCGGAAATGACGGAGGAGCAGACGCTTGTTCTCTATTCCGGTCATCCACTGGGTCTCTTTCCATCTCACCGTGATGCCCCGAGGGTTGTTGTTACCAACGGTATGGTAATTCCGAACTACAGCTCCCAGGATGACTACACAAAGATGGCAGCACTGGGAGTCTCTTCGTACGGGCAGATGACTGCCGGCAGCTTCATGTACATCGGTCCCCAGGGTATTGTCCACGGAACAACCATCACTCTTCTAAATGCAGGGAGAAAGTATCTGGGAACTGGTGACCAGGGGCTTGCAGGCAAGGTCTACGTCACAAGCGGCCTGGGTGGAATGAGCGGAGCTCAGGCAAAGGCAGCAGTAATTGCCGGTGCCATCTGTGTTATTGCCGAGATAAACCCCATACCTATTCACACAAGGCACGAACAGGGCTGGCTCCAGGAAGTGGAAGAGGATCTGGACAATGTCATTCTAAGGATAAAGAAGGCAAAGGAAGAGGCAAAACCGCTTTCTCTGGGATACCTCGGTAACATTGTAGACCTCTGGGAAAAACTGGCGGAAGAGAACATTCACATTGATCTGGGCAGTGATCAGACGAGCCTTCACAACCCGTGGATGGGCGGTTACTACCCTGCCGGTCTCACTCTTAAGGAAAGCAACCGAATGATGGTGAAAGATCCGGAAGCTTTCAAACAATCAGTAAAGGAATCTCTCAGGAGACAGGTAAAGGCCATCAACACTCTCTCTGAAAGAGGAATGTACTTCTGGGACTACGGGAATGCTTTCCTTCTGGAAGCTTCCAGAGCCGGAGCCGAAGGCATTCTGAAAGAGGATGGTTCTTTCTCATATCCTTCATATGTTGAGGACATCATGGGTCCGATCTGCTTCGACTACGGTTTCGGGCCGTTCAGATGGGTCTGCACTTCAGGCGACCCGGACGATCTGAAAAAGACTGATAGAATAGCTGCATTTGTACTGGAGCAGATGGTTAAAGATGCAACTGATGAGAACAGACAGCAGCTCATGGATAACCTCCGGTGGATCAAACAGGCTGAAGAGAACAATATGGTTGTCGGTTCCCAGGCCAGGATCCTCTACACAGACTGGTCCGGCAGAATAAGACTTGCTCTTGCCTTCAACAGAGCAGTTGCAGACGGAGTTATCTCCGCACCAATAGTTCTGGGAAGGGATCATCATGATGTTTCAGGCACTGACAGCCCCTACAGGGAGACAGCTAACATAAGAGACGGCTCAATGTTCACAGCGGACATGGCGGTACAGAATGTTATCGGAGACTCTTTCAGAGGAGCAACCTGGGTCAGCCTTCACAACGGTGGAGGAGTTGGCTGGGGTGAAGTGATCAACGGAGGGTTCGGCATGCTTCTTGACGGTTCTCCCGATGCTGACCGCAGGGCAAAATTAATGCTATCCTGGGATGTTGGTAACGGGCTGGCCAGAAGGAACTGGGCCAGGAATGAAGGTGCTGTATGGGCGATAAAGCAGGCAATGGAAATGGAACCTCTTATGAAGGTCACCATACCTGAGATCGCAGATGATGAAGTGGTAGACCTCTTCAACTGAAATGAAGTACAAAGCAATACTGTTCGATCTGGATGGAACCCTGCTGGACTACGAGCAGGAGCAGTACGCAGCAGTGAACCATGATAAAAAGCTCTTTGACCTGGTGAATTCAACGGAAGTTCAAGGTTATGAAACCATTGGTATCCCACCTCCTGATTCACAGGAAATGAAAGCAGCTTTCCACAGAGCAGGAGTACACCAAAACCCGGAGTTATTCCTGAAGAACTACTTTGAGAGGCTCTCCCTCAAAGGGATCCCGCTGACCGGTGCTCTGGAAATCCTGAATGAGCTCCAGGGAAAAGTAAAACTGGCCATTGTATCCAACAGCCCGGGAGAGGTTCAGGACCCAAGACTTGAAACTGCAGGGCTCGCAAGATTCTTTAAACACAGATTCTACAGCAGAGACATTGGCATTGCAAAGCCGGATCCGGCTATTCTTCATATTGCCATGGAAGAACTGCAAGTAACAAAAGAGGAGACACTCTTTATCGGTGACAGCACAACAAGTGATCAGCCTGCGGCAAGAGCTGCAGGTATTGAGTTCTTTCTTTTCAAAGGTGATTTCAAAGATCCGCAGCTTCAGGCACTGCTAAAGTAGAGTTCCAACTGAGACTTTTTAGCAGTCCGCATGAACTTGCTTATTCATGCTGTACTTCCTTTGTAGTTGATTGCAATTGTCAAGGGTTGCTTTCTACCACTGGATAAGTAAATAGTCTACTTGGGACAACAGACGATCTGGAACAAAGCATAATGTATGCGGAACGGGATAAATATGAAACTGTTATGGAAAACTGATACAGTTCAAAACAGAGTTTTTGCTTCGAGCCTCTTGTTTACTGCTGCGCTCTCAGTTTTTATCGCCAGTGCAAGATACTCTGCATCAGGAGATACAGTTGCAACTGAACTTCTAGCTGTGACTCTGATAAGAGAAGGCAATTTTGACTTCAATGAGTTCTTCGACGAAGGTGAAGAAATGCCTTATTCTTTCACAACCTCCGGCAGTAGAATAGTCAATCTCTATTCGGTTGTAACCGGTATGATGAATGTGCCGGTGTTTCTGGTTGCAGACGCAGCCGGCATTGATATAGAGGAAAAGCTGTTGCCACTCAACAAGATTTCAATGTCGATTATTGCAGCTCTTTCCACAGTATTAATGTTTCATATTCTGTTAAGGAGAAGATTTTCCATTGCTCTCTCTCTGTTGCTATCTGCTGTGTTTGCATTTGGCACTCTCATCTGGAGCGTTAGCGCAAGGGGTGCCTGGCAGCATGGTCCGTCTATTCTCTTTCTGTGTGCGGGGATGCTGCTTTTCATGAGCGAGAACCGCCGCACTTCTGCCTGGGCAGGTTTTTTCTTTGCTCTTATGGCAGTCAATCGACCGATCAATGCTCTGATCGTTATGCCTTTTTTTGTTTACACTTTTTTCCACAGAAGAAAAGCTTTCCCTGTTATGGTTCTGACTAGTTTGATTCCTCTGGCCTTTCTGGCATGGTACTCTCTTGAGTACTGGGGGTCGCTGCTTTCACTGGGGCAGGGGCAGGGAGCCAAATTGACCAATGACCCGTGGCTGGGGATTCCGGGTCTGCTTGTTTCACCGGCCCGTGGTCTGCTGGTTTTTACACCGGTGTTTGTTTTTTCTCTTTTGTATATGGTGAAGGATGTTTTTGTGAAGGGTGGGAACATTCTTTACCGGTACATCTCTGCAGGTTTTTTTCTTACCCTTATTGCCTATACGAACTGGGAAATGTGGTACGGCGGCCATTGCTTCGGCTACCGGTATCTCTCGGAGTACATACCTGTATTCATTCTTTTCATAGCTGAGGGGTGGAACAGATACGTAAGACCCAGAATCTGGACACGCTTGCTCTTTGTGATGCTGCTCATTTTGTCTATATATTTTCAGTTTCTTGGCGCCATACTGTTTCCTTCAGGCTTCAATATGATTCCTGACAATATTGACGATAATCCTGGCAGACTCTGGCAGGTGCAGAACACCGAACTTGTAAGACTGAACAATGTGTTTATGGAAAAAATTAGCGCAAAACTACAATAATGTGTTTATTCACGATTAAATACAACTTGTTTGTATATAAAGTAGTTAGCTAAAACTGCTAGTACGATTCCAATTAAAGCATTGTTCATGTACTGAAAGCCTTTGAGGCTCAGACCGTAGAACAGTGCCATTCGAATCATCAGGGTGAAGAGGTTGTAACCGTAGAATATTGCCAGGCTTTTAATGCTGGTTTTTTTGTGGTTCCAGGTAAAACGGCTGTGCAGTAAGTATCCTGCTGGAATAGTTAGTGCAATACTGATGAAGTTGGCAGTGTTTAATCCATTCAGATTATTCATTCCACCCGATTCCACCAATGCAGTAAGTGCAAGCAACTGACAGGCGGCAAGAAGAAAACCTGTGAGACTGTATCGGGTAAACCATGCTATGCCTGTTGTGTTGTACTTCAGAATGCAGTACGGCGCACGGAAAGCGTCTCTCATGCCTATTTTCTTTCCTTCTCTGTACGATCTGCCATAGTAGGATATGCCAACTTCAAAAAGCATCAGGTCTTCTTCACGAACTAAAGTTGCTATTCTCGCGGTGATCTCAGGTTCAATTCCAAAACGACTCTCATGAATTGTGAGCCGCTTCAGAACAGAGAGCCTGAACACCTTATAACAGGTTTCCATATCTGACAGATTAAGATCACTCATCATGTTTGAAAACCATGTAAGTACCTTGTTACCCAGGCTGTGCCAGTAGTAAATGATGCGATGTGAGTCGCCACCCACAAATCTGGAACCGAAAACCACATCCGCCTTGCCATCGATCAAGGGGCGTAAGAGCTTGCGGTATTCATTCGGGTCATATTCAAGGTCTGCGTCCTGTACCACAACCACATCACCTGTGGCCACCCTGAATCCATCCTGCAATGCCTTGCCCTTACCGGTGTTAACTTTGTGATAGATCACTGTATGGGAGGTGTTGAATTCCTGTAGTATTTCCCTTGTACCATCAGTGGAACAATCATCTATAAGTATCAACTCACGCTGAACAACCTCCGGAGGCAACTCAACAGACTCAACAGCAGATATGATCTGACGAATGGTAGAAATCTCATTGTACACCGGCATGACAACAGACAGCTTCACAGGTTTTCCTCTCTGGCAACATCACAGTAGCTGATCCTGCCATGCAAAAGTGGAATCATAGTTAAGCAACTTCTCGCTCTTTCCTCCACCCCAACTCATACAGAGCAGGAGATTCCTGATTATTGGTGGAATTCTTCCTTTGACGATTATAGCACACCTCGATACGGCTAAACAGAGGTGGTCTGGAAATACAAGAAATTGGGAACCGATAAAAGAGGTGTGGCTGAATCCACCGAAAGGTCACATAATTGACAAGAGAATAGATCAGAAAAAGAGAAAGCTGGTCTCTGCTTGAAAAGTTGTATTAGTGGACATCTATGCTGAAAATTACCGGGTCATTATCTCCATCACCATCAATATCCCCTGAGTCAATGTAGTTTGGATACAAGTAACTTGAGCTAACACAGTGCTCATTAATGTGCTCAAGGGTAATTCCACCTGGAGAAGTAAGCCAGGCAACATCTGTGTCCCAGAAGAAATCTGTCCCAAGTGAGGTTACGGGTCCAAATATGCCTGGTCCACCTGACCAGTCAGTTTGAACAACACTATCTGCAATACAGGTTGAAGCAATTACAGATAATAACACTATTATAAATAACCACATTTTACGCCCTCCCTTGGAGGATAAGCTTAAATAATTTTCCGTTACATTT
>JAGLDY010000028.1 GCA_023145375.1 Candidatus Sabulitectum sp.
TAGAACTTCTGTTGACTGGCTTGAGAATTCATTTGAAAGCGGTGCTGATTCAGTTGCTGCGGATGCAGGATGCTGGCTTTCCATACTGAACGGTGACTCCGGACTTCGTTACATAGAAAGATCTGTTGAGCTTATCCCGGAGGATGAATTCTACATCTGTCTTCTCGTCGAGAAGCTGGTTGCTTCTGAGAGGCTGGAAAATGCAGCAGCTCAGTTTGAGATACTCAAAGATATAAGTACGGGTGGCTTATCCTTCTGGCAGACAGCTTCATCGCTTCATGAAGCCATGGGGGATCCTCTGGGTGCCATTGAGGCATCACGAAGAGCATGGTCTCTGAGAAAGACCCCTTCGTCTTCAGCGGATCTGGGATGGATGCTGTATTTCCACGGAAGAGACCTCATGCGGGAGGGCAGCTTGACTGATGCTGTTCCCTACCTGAGAGAATCCTCGTCTTTATGGAGCAACGACAGTTTGTGGGCGGTTAAATCCGACTCACTGCTGAACCTGATGAACGAATTTACGTCCACATCTGATGGATACGGTGAACCAATTTGAGAGCCTTTATATGCTTGTGCTTTCCTGTATTTGTTATGTTCACTTGTGGGTGTGGTTTTCTTGTTGCTGAAGACAAGTGGAACCACTTTGCATTCTCAGCTTCAATAACATCTGTTGCCACAGCCGCAACTTGTGAACCTGTGGAATCAGTGGCAGTTACATTGGGACTGGGTCTGTTGAAAGAAATTTATGACAGCTGGCGAGGCTCCGGATTTCAGTTGACGGATCTTGCAGCAGATCTGGCTGGAGCAGCCACAGGCGGCTTTATCACCGCCGGAATATGCATGGAGGAGTTTCCTTAATGGGAAAGATCGGAAAACTTTTCAAGAGGATCATGGGTGACAGCCAGGCCAAGCTGATGAAAAGCCTTGAACCGCTGGTGGACCAGATCAACAGCAGTTTTACTGGGCTTTCAGTACTTACAGAGGCAGAGCTAAAAGACAAGACCAGAGAGTTCAGAGTCAGGCTTCTTAAGGGTGAGACAGTTGATGATCTTCTTCCAGAGGCATTTGCAGTGGTGAAAGAGGTCTGCAGAAGGAACCTTGGAGTTCCGTGGGATGTCAGTGGTCATTCCACCGAGTGGAACATGGTTCCATACGATGTTCAGCTTAAAGGGGGCATTGTTCTTCATCGGGGCATGATAACTGAGATGGCAACGGGTGAGGGCAAGACCCTGGTTGCTGTGCTTCCCATGTACCTTAACGGTCTGGAGCTGAACCCGGACTGGCATGAACGGGCTCTTCAGGAATTCGGGGATGACTACAGCAAATGGATATTTGAACCTATTGACGGTATCCCTGCAGGTGCAGGTGCCCACCTTGTTACTGTGAACGATTACCTTGCTCTTCGTGATGCTGACTGGATGGGACCAATCTATGAATACCTGGGGTTATCCATCGGTTGCATTCAGGGGGGAATGACTCCTGATCAGCGGAGGGATCAGTACAACTGTGATATCACTTACGGCACCAACAGTGAGTTCGGTTTTGACTACCTCAGGGATAACATGGCAGTAAGACTTGAGCAGCGTGTTCAGCGCAGATATCACTTTGCAATTGTAGATGAGGTGGACAGTGTTCTTATAGATGAGGCGAGAACACCGCTGATAATAAGCGGTGCAGTTGCCAGGAACAGGAACAGATACAACGAGTATCGTTCGGTTGTTTCCAGGCTGGTGAGGAAACAGGCAGAGCTTGTTAATACCATTGCTGCAGATGCCAACGATCTATGGGACAGTGGAGATCATCACGAAGCAGCAACCCTGTATCTGAAAGCGAGAAGAGGTGCTCCCAAGCACCGCAGGCTTGCTAAAGCCATGCGTGACCCGGACAGGGTGGCGGCGGTAAAGCGTATTGAGGGCGAGCGGCTCCGGGAGAAGAACATTCATCTTCTTGATGAAGGCCTCTATTTTGCCATAGATGAGAGAGAGAAGTCTGTTTCTGTGTCCGATCTTGGCAGAAAGCTTCTTTCTCCGGATGACCCCGATTTCTTTCTCCTCACGGACATAGGCGATGATATGGCGGAACTGGAGGTTAAAAACCTCCCGGAGCAGGCCAAGCTTGAAGCTAAAAAGCAGATCTACGAGACCCATTCCGCAAAAGCGGAGGCTCTTCACAACATAGATCAACTTCTAAAAGCATATCAGCTTTATGAAATAGACGTGGAGTATGTGCTGACCGAGGGCAGAGTAGTGATAGTTGACCAGTTTACAGGCAGACCCATGCCTGGCAGACGATTCAGTGACGGGCTCCACGAGGCTCTTGAAGCCAAGGAGAATGTGGAGATCCGGAACGAGACCCAGACTCTGGCCACGATAACCATTCAGAACTATTTCAGAATGTACCACAAGCTGGCAGGGATGACCGGAACCGCGGAAACTGAAGCCGAGGAGTTCGGCAGTATTTACAATGTTGATGTGGCAGTTGTACCCACTAACAAACCAATAGCCAGAGAAGATCACAATGACAGAGTTTACGCTTCAAAGCGGGAGAAATACGGTGCTATCATTGATGAGATATTCAGAAGGCATGAAACCGGGCAGCCTGTTCTTGTGGGTACGGTTTCCGTGGAGGTCTCAGAACTTCTATCAAAGCTTCTAAAAAGAAGAAAGATCATTCACAGTGTTTTGAATGCGAAACATCATCAGCAGGAAGCTGAGATCATCTCCAGAGCAGGTCAAAAGGGCTCTGTAACCATTGCTACCAACATGGCAGGTCGTGGAACAGATATCAAGATAGCCGAAGATGTTAAGTCCATAGAAACTGTGGATGATAAGGAAGTTCAGGGTGGTTTATTCGTAATAGGTACGGAAAGACATGAATCCAGACGCATAGATCGTCAGCTCAGAGGAAGAAGTGGCAGGCAGGGTGACCGCGGAGGAAGCAGGTTCTACCTTTCTCTTGAGGATAATCTCTTCAGACTTTTCGCCAGTGAGAAGATCATTGATTTTTTGAAGAAGAGTCAGGAAAAAGAGGGAGAGCCAATTGAGCACGCTCTTCTTACCAAATCTATTGAGCAGGCGCAAAAACGGGTGGAGCAATACCATTTCGGGATCAGAAAGCACCTTCTGGAATACGATGATGTTGTAAACCGTCAACGGGAGGTCATCTACCAGAGACGGCTTCAGGCTTTAACCGGGGACGGTCTTGAGGAAGAGATACGGGAAATGATCGAAGGGGTTGTCGAATACAACCTCATGGAGTTCCTTCCAGATGATACGCAACCGCATGAATGGAATATGGATGGTGCTCTTGTTGCTCTCAGAGACATCACAGGTGCCGTTTTTAAACTGGATGGCATAGAAAAAAGGTATAAGGATCCTGAAGAACTCAGAGGAAAACTTGTTGAACTGGTGATGGATTACTACCACAAAAAGAAGGAAAAGCTGGGTGATCAGCTTGTCCTTGATCTTGAAAAGTGGTCTGTACTCAGTTCGATCGATGCAAAGTGGAGAGATCACCTCTATGCGCTTGACCATCTTAAATCCGGTATCGGCTTAAGAGCTTATGCACAGAGAGACCCCCTTGTTGAATACAAGAAAGAAGCCTTCGGTATGTTCGAGGAACTGCTTGACGGTGTTGACAAACAGGCAGTAAGGCAGATATTATCTTTGTGGCCGTCTTCTAAAATTCAGAGACAGCAGGGACCTTCCGGAAGGGCTGTTCATCCTGGATTGAGAGCTCCGGCAGTTTCTCCAGGGGGAGACCCCAGGTCCGGCAGAGGGAAGAATGCAGAGGGCAGGCAGCAGACGGTAACAAGGGATGAGAACAAAGTCGGAAGGAACGACCCCTGTCCATGTGGCAGTGGCAAAAAATACAAGCAATGTTGTGGAAAATAGAAGGTTCTACGGAAGGAGAGAGAGATGAGCGAGAAAGGTAAAGGGGAATTTTGGGCATTTACAGCAGGCTTGCTGGCAGGTGGAATAGCTGCGTTGCTTTATGCTCCTGCAAAGGGTGAAGAGACGAGAAGAAAGATCAAGGACACCGCCGAGGAAACTTACCACAAAGGTGAAGAGATCTACGGAAAAGGCAAGGTGGAGGCGGAGAAGATCTACCACGAAGGTAGAGAGAAAGCAGAAAAGATCTACGCTGATGGCCGAGCCAAGGTGGAAGAATCTATTGATTATGTCAAGGAAAAAGTAAGCACAGAAAAAGAAGTTGATGTTGAGAAAAAGGCTGACTCCAAGGCGAAATAAGATCTAATGCGTTCTGTAATAGTTGTGGGTGACGGCGCTGTGGGAACTGCAGTAGCCGTCGCCCTTTCTTCTGATTCGGAAGTTATCCTTGCTGGACCTCCTGAAACTGTACCTTGCAGGCGTGAATTCACCACAAAGGGAAGCTTCTGCAGGTCCGCAGAGATATTCCATACTGCAATTGACAGAGTCCAGACCAGTGGGCTGGTTATCGTTGCCCTCAAAGCCCGGGACATAAAGGGAGCGGTTCATCACATAAGAGCTTTCTCCAGTGGAGAGATGATCTGCCTCTCTAATGGTATGGGTCTTAGTGAAGAATGGGGAGAACTTGAGAATAAGGTGGAGTATGCGGTGCTTTCCCTTGGTTTTAGAAAAACCGGACAGTCCACAGTTCTGACAGCTGATGGTTCCATTTTCTGCAGGAGTTCAGGGCTGGTCTCACAGGTATTCAGGAACTCAGGATTTCCTCTGCGTAAGGTTGTGAACATACAGAAGTTCCGGTGGGCCAAATGGTATGCTAACAGTGTTATTAACCCTATTGCTGCTCTAGCAGGGTTGAAGAACAACGAGCTTATCCCTGCAGGGCTTCAGTCGCTGATTAATGCCCTTTCTCTGGAGATCTCTGAATGTATGCCCTCCAGTGGTTCCATTGTTGAAGGGCAGAGGATACTGGATTGGCTTCTTGAGTATTCATCCAACAGGTGCAGCATGCTTCAGGATATGGAGAGGGGAAGACCCACGGAAATTGATTTTCTAACAGGGTTGTGTATAAAGAGGCTGCAGGACAAATGCCCCACAGCCACAATTCTTGTTTCCCTCGTAAAAGCCAGAACTTTACAGTCTGACCAGCTTACATGATGCGTTTTCTCCATCACCTGTTGCCACAACAGTATAAACCCCGGCGGGGTAAGAGCTGCCGTTAAGGGGGAGTTCACTATTCACAGGAGATGACTGCAGGATCAATCTTCCGTCAATACCGTATATGCTGTACTGAACACTGCCTGTGAATCCAGTTGTGGACAGGGGAAATAAACAGCTTCCCGGATTTGGACCTGCAAATAAACAGAAGGACTATTGCAGAAAACAATACCTGTTCTCATTCAAAACTTCCTGTCCCAAGAGCAAAACAACTTATATACGAGCCATCCAGGAGTACACACATAGAACAGGAGGGAAGCAAAAAAGTTCTACTCCTCAAAATCTCCCATGTATACATCCTTCTCCAGAAGCTTCCAGACCGGTGTGCCTGTCAGTTTTTGAAGCTCTTCCAGAACGTCGTGCTGAGCCTGGTCGATAAGGAGGGACTGCTTGAACATGTCAATTGCCTCATCTTCCAGATTCCTGACCACATAGAGGCGAGCGAGGGCATTCAGCGAGGTTGTGGTCTCCGGGTCCAGTTCTATGGAGCGCTCCAGGAACTCAATGGACTTGACAAGAAGTTCTTCTTCGTCCACATCCTCCCCATGAAGGTCTGTTGCTGGAATGTTCTCGAGGATAGAAAAGCCCCATGCAAGTCCCAGCCCCATATAGGCTTCCGCATTCTCCGGGTCAAAGTTAAGGATCTGGTAGTAGAGGGGAAACGCAGAGTCTGGATTGTTATCTGTCATAAACATCTTTGCAAGGCTGAGCCTTGCATCGACATCTTCCGGATCGTTCAGTATCTTATTTTCCAGAGCAATCCGTATGGATTTCAGGTCGCTCATCAAAGTTTACCTCCGTTGAGTGGCTTTACAGTATCGCCTGAATTATACATTTGAGAAGCCATCGTCAACCCCTGATGGGAGAATGACCTGAGAACACAAGACAATGTCAGTGATCTGAAAGGAGTAGGACTCGCCAGAAAGACCCTTCTGGAGCGTCTTTCAATAAGAACTGCTGGTGATCTGCTTCTGCACATCCCAATTCGGTTTCTTGATAGACGAACCATAATTCCCATGGCCGAACTCCGTACCGGTACGGATGCTACTGTTAAAGGGAAGGTGGTTTCTCTGATCAGAAGGCGCAGTGGACGGGGACCATCTCTTATCGCAGTGCTTTCTGACGAGACAGGTGGTATCACCCTGACATTCTTTAGAGCAGGTTTTCCAGGTTCAAAACTGCAACAGGGAATGGAAGTCGTTGCATGCGGTACTGTTGAGTCATACAGGGGATTCAATATTGTTCACCCTGAACTTTATTTTTCTGAGGATGCTGCTGTGGCTGTCAATGCTCCGGGCATGCTCCCTGTCTACCGCCTCACTGCGGGATTGACTCAGATGGTAATGAGAAGACTGATTGCTTCCGCTCTTGAAGCAGTAAGAGATTCTCTGGTGGAAATACTCCCTGGAGATGTAATAACCGCTGCAGGGTTCTCCAGCCGGTGGGATGTGTTCCGGGCTGCCCACGATCCTGATTCCCCTGAAGAAAGCAGGTCTGCAAGGGACCTGCTGGCACTCGAAGAACTTTATCTCTACAGATCAGTACTGGCTTCAGTTAGAGAGAAAAGCAATTCTGAATCGGGAATACCGCTTGATTCCATTTCCCTTGAGAAGTTTGAATCCACACTGCCATGGTCGCTGACAACCGCTCAAAGAAAGGTTTGCCTGGATGTGCGGAGAGATATGGCTGGCGGTTCCCCTATGAGAAGGCTTGTTCAGGGAGATGTGGGGTCAGGAAAAACTGTGGTGGGTGCTTTTGCCTGTATTGTTACTGCACTCGCAGGGGAGACAGCAGCACTTCTTGCTCCCACTGAGGTTCTGGCAGTTCAGCACTATGCCAGTCTAAGCAAGTTCTGCAGCAGGTTCAGTGTGGATGTTCATCTTCTCACAGGAGGAACTTCAGGGTCAGTAAGAAAACTGATCGCAGAGAAACTTCTGGAGAGGCCCCAATCCATTTTGATCGGCACACATGCCATACTGGAAGACTGGGTTCCCCTGGGATCACTTGCTCTTCTTGTGATAGATGAACAGCACCGTTTTGGAGTGGCTCAAAGGGAAAAGCTTCTCGCCTCCAGGAATCCAAGACCTCATGCCCTTGTAATGTCTGCAACCCCTATACCAAGAACACTTGCAATGACTTTTTACGGTGATCTTGATATTTCTGTTATAGATAAAATGCCTCCGGGTAGAGGCTTGACTGAGACCAGAGTTGTTGACTCATCTGGTAAGAGTGATGTATTCAAATTCATGCTTGAAAGACTGCGAGCGGGAGAGAGGATTTTTCTTGTCTATCCCTTGAAGGAAGCCTCTGAGAAGAGCGACCTGCGGGATGCTGCCACTGCCTTTGAGACTGTTTTAGACGGCCCCATGGCTGAATTCGGTATAGGGTTGCTTCATGGAAGCATGCCTCCGGCGGAAAAAGTAAGAATTACCCATGATTTCAGCACAGGTGAGATCGCAGTTCTTGTGAGTACAACAGTCATAGAGGTGGGGATAGATGTTCCCATGGCAACCGTAATGGTTATTGCCAATGCGGAGCGATTCGGGCTCAGTCAGCTCCATCAGCTTCGGGGCAGAGTAGGGAGAGGGGGGAAGGATTCCTGGTGTTTTCTCGTTCCCGGAGAAGAAGCATCCGCTGTTTCTCTTGAAAGGCTCAATTTGCTTGCTTCCATATCAGATGGCTTTGTTATCGCCGAGAAAGATCTTTCCATAAGGGGTCCCGGACAGGTGCTGGGAACAGCTCAACACGGGCTCCCGAAATTCAGAGTGGCGGATCTGTCAGTTGACGGGCAATTGCTCAGGGCGGTTAGTGGTATGCCCTCCATCCCTTTAGACAGGATCAGACGTTTTATTGAAAGCCAGTTGTGGAGGTACTTTGACATGGAGCTTCCGCCAGTATGAACAGGGGCTTGACACTGCCGCTCAGACTAATACTTTTACATGGTGCAGGATGATAATTCTCAAACGATTATTCTTTGTGGTTCCTGATAGCCACTGGGGGGGGCATGGCAGCGAGCGAAAAAGCTAGGATTCAGCGACTTATCAACTCCGCCGAGGAGCATATTCAAAAAGGCGAGAGGGAGAAAGCGCTAACCAAGTTACGCAAAGTTCTCGAAATAGATTCAAAAAATCGATCAGCTGTAAAGAGGATCTCAGAAATAGAGCGTGAGATCTCAGCAATGAGGAATTTCAAAAAGACTAGAGACTCCAGAAAACACAGCACGGGAAAGACTGTCAGTTCCGGTGATTTCGTAGACGAGTGTATTGCCAGATCCGAGGATGCGTTCCGACAGGGCGATGAGGTTCGTGCCCTTCAGGAATTGGAGCGGGCAAAGCGTCATGACCCTGATAACAAGCTTGTTCGTCGCAAGATCATTACCGTTCGTAGACAGATCAAAACAGACAACCTGTACGATCTGGCACTTGCCAAACTCCGTGAAGGAGATCCGGTAGCCGCTGTTAAGAATGCCAGAGCGATGTTCAAGATATGGGCTGGAGCGCCTGTTCTTATAGACCTCCTTGATAAAATTGAAGAGTATCAGCCTTCTGATGACGATGTGGAGCATCTGGATGAGATTGAGGCCCTGGAGGTTATTGAGGATCTGGAGACTGAGGATGAATTTGAGGTTGAGAGGAGCACAGTTTCTGCTCCGGACAAAGAGAAAACATCTCTTGTAGACGCAGCCATTACTTCCGTGAGGGGAAAAATATCCCGAAGTGACTTTGCCGGTGCTCTTGAGGAAGCACAGGAAGCAGGGAAAAAGTACCCGGAGAACCGAACCATCAGAGAGTTGCTGGACAGACTGGAGAAACTTTCCGGAAAGAAAAGCAAAAAGCCGGTTGCGGTTCCAGTGGGTAAGATCGACAAGCCTGAAGATAAGCAGGAGAAAAAGAAACCGATAGCACTTATTGCCGGTGCAATTGCCGCTGTAATTCTGATCCTGATCTTTGTGGTCATAAAACCGTTCGGTGGCGGGGAAGATGAGGTTATCCCGATTGAAGTGGATGTTTTCCAGCCTTTCAGTGTCACATACACTGTAGCAGGTCCAGAGTCATTCTCTGCCACAGTTGACGGTCAGACAGTAACGGTTCTTGCGGATAATTCCTTTTCTGTGGAAGGTGAATCCCAGGATGCCATGATCATTGAGATCCGCTCTGCGGGATTTGAGACCTGGACGGAAGAAGTCTCTTTTGAAAGTGGTGAGACATCGGCTCTTGAGATATCTCTTGATCCTATAGGAACAAACACAGTGCAGATCGTTATGCTGGCTCAGGGAGAGGGATCTGATGATGGCGAGGTTACCTGGTTTGTTGACGGAGATGAGACAGAGAATACTATTGAACTGGCCACGGGCATACATGTTTTCCAGGCAGTTCTTGAGGGTTACAACTCTGTTCCAGAGTCGATCCTGGTAGACTACTCTGAAGAGGCTCTTCAAATCTCTCTTGCACTGCTTTCACTTGAGGAGTCCCAGGTGACTCTGGCTATTGCAGGAGACATTCCCGGATCAGCCAATTTTACTATTGACGGTAACAGGGTGGGCTCAGGTGTTCGCAGGATAACAGAAGTTCTGCCTTTCGGCAGTCATAGCCTGCGGGTTGAGATAGAGAACTACGAGTCATGGACAAGAACAATAACTCTGGATGTGGACGGTTACAGTGCAACTGTTTCTCCCGTTGAGATAACTACTACGGGAAGACTTCTTATTGCACCTGAGCCATGGGCAAATGTTACTATTGACGGTGCAGGTATGGGGCAGACACCAATGGCTCCCATTGAACTGGAAGAGGGCTCGTACACGGTACTTCTAACAAATCCAGATTTTGAGGACCAGACCATTACCATCAATATTACTGCAGGAGAGGATTCCAGCATCAGGTATACTGCCGCTGAAGCTCAGCCTGAACAACCAGAGGAAATTGCAGAGGAACAGCCTGTGATACCACCGTTCCCGATCTCACAGATTGCACCTCAGATCCCCAATCTTGCAAGCGATATGGGAGATGTTCATGGTTATGTTTACCTTGATGTTCTTGTGGGTGCCGACGGATCTGTGAAGAATGTTACTGTGGTCAGCGATGAACTTGGACTTGGTTGTGGAGCAGCTGCCCAGGCTGCAGTGAGCCAGTGGGTATTCAATCCTGCATCACAGGGTGGAGTTCCCATTGAGATCACCACTCAGGTTTCGGTTCGCTTTGATGTAGAGTAGAGAATGTACAGGAATACTGATAACTGGACCCTCCATGCGGATGTTTACGGTACCGCTGACCGATTTGAGGTTTTTGTGGAGGTGCCGGGTATCGATCGTGAGGAAATAGAGCTGGAGGTCACTCCCTTTGCTGTGAGGATACAGGGGGTGAAGACCACCCCTGGTCAAGGTGCCACTGCACTGGCTATTGAGATTCAGACTGGCATGTTTCAGAAAGAGATCCATCTTCCATCCAGAGTGGATACTGCCAGTGTTTCTGCTGATCTCAAATCAGGCGTTCTTCATATTACGCTTGTCAGACAGAAACCTGTGAGGGTATCAATACCTGTTCAATCTCAGGAAAGCTTATGACAAAGGGCGGGGATATACCAGAGATCATACCTGTCCATCTGTTTGATCAGGGCATTCTTATGCCCTACACGATACTGCCTCTTACAGTAACTGATCCTGATATGATCGCCATGATAGACCATGCTGTTAAAGGCGACAAAATCATCGGAGTGGTGGCTGAATCTCCAGTGGGAGCCAGGTATACCGTTGGTACAGCAGCAGGAATAATGAAGCTCTATCGATTTCCCGGTGATGTGGTAAGGGTTACTCTGAAGGGATTGTACAGATTCAGGATCCTTGAAGAACTGGAAGTGAACAACATCAGCTGTGTCAGGGTCGAAAGACTTATCACCACTTACCCGGATGACATTGACGAGCTTGAGGCATGGCGCAAATCCATTGAAGTTCAGCTGCGCAGGATCATGGATCTTACTCCTGGAATCCCTGATGAGCTTCAGCTGATCACCCTTCTCCGCGATCCGGAAAGACTGGGTTTTGTGGCAGCAAGTGGCCTCGAAGCACCTGTATTCAGAAAACAGAATTTCCTGGAGGAGAACAGTATTATCCTCAGATTCCGACTGCTCAGGTCCATGATGAATTACGAGATACAGAGACTTAAGCTCAGAGAGCACATTGAAGGTCAAGTTCGTATGGAGATGGAGCAGGATCAGAAGGAATACTACCTCAAAGAAAAAATGAAGGTAATACAGAAGGAGCTTGGGGGAGTATCTATCAACCCTGATGTGGTGGAGCTTTCCGAGAAGCTCGACAAGAAGGAGCTGCCTGAATCAGCTGTCACATCTGCAGAGGAGGAACTGAAAAGGCTTTCAAAACTACATCCGGGTTCTCCTGAGGCAGGAGTGGCCAGAAATTATATTGAATGGATCCTTCAACTCCCATGGATGGATAGAACAGTGGATCGTCTTGATATTGATCAGGCGGACAGGATCCTCAATGAGGACCATTACGATCTTAAGGATGTTAAAGAGAGAGTTCTTGAGTTCCTTGCGGTGAGAAAACTTAATCCCGCCGGCAAGGCTCCCATCATCTGCTTCGTGGGCCCCCCCGGTGTTGGCAAGACCAGCATGGGTAGATCCATTGCCAGAGCCCTTGGAAGAAAGTTCATCAGACTGAGCCTTGGTGGAGTTCATGATGAAGCAGAGATCAGGGGGCACAGAAAAACCTACATTGGAGCCATGCCCGGAAGGATCATTCAGGGTCTAAAGGAAGCAGGATCATCCAACCCTGTGTTCATGCTGGATGAGATAGACAAGATTGGAAGAGATTTTCGGGGAGACCCGACCTCGGCTCTACTGGAGGTTCTTGACCCTGAGCAGAACTTCTCATTCAGAGATAACTACTTGAATACACCATTTGATCTCAGTGCAGTTAAATTTATTACAACAGCAAACACCCTGGACACTATTCCAGGTCCTCTTCGAGATCGAATGGAGATCATACGTATCCCGGGATATACTGAGAACGACAAATTTGAGATAGCCAGAAGGTATCTGGTAAAAAGGCAGGTCAAAAGAACCGGTCTTTCAGGTAAGCTTATCCGTTTCAGAGAAAGTGGCATTCGTTGTATTATCAAGCGCTACACCCGTGAAGCAGGAGTAAGAGAGCTTGAGCGTTCAATAGGAGCCATCTGCAGGAAGTGTGCGGTCAAGGTTGCCGGAGGTGATCAGACAATGGTCACAGTGACTGGAAAAAGAGTTCCGGATTTCCTCGGTTCATGGAAGTATACCAGAGAATCAAGGCTTTCTGAACCAGCAGTAGGAGTAGCAACCGGTCTTGCATGGACTGCAGTTGGAGGTGAGATCCTGATGATCGAAGCCGTTCTGCTGCCTGGCAACGGGAAATTGATACTTACAGGTCAGCTTGGTGATGTGATGAAGGAATCCGCCCAGGCGGCATTGAGCTGGATCAGAGCAAACAGAGTTGGTCTTAAACATGACCCTGCGGAATTTGATATACATGTTCATGTTCCAGCAGGAGCAACTCCTAAGGACGGACCATCTGCCGGAGTCGCGTTATCTGCTTCTATTCTCAGTGCTTTAAGCGGAAAACCTGTGAGAAACAGGGTCGCTGTCACAGGTGAGATAACTCTTCGTGGAACGGTACTTCCCGTGGGAGGGGTTAAAGAAAAAGTACTGGGAGCTCTTTCTGCCGGTATCGAAAAGATCCTTCTTCCTGTTGAGAACATGAGAGATCTGGAGGATGTGCCTGAGGTTCAGAGGAAAGCGATGGAATTTGTACCTATTTCTGAAATCGGTCAGGCGATGGATCACCTGATAATCTGGGGTGACTAGTTTGAAAAGAAAAAATACGATTCTGATTGCAGCAGTATCTCTTCTTTCCTTTGCAGGTTGTATGGATAGAACAGGGGATGTTCTAGTGGCTGCCGACGGAACGGTTATGGAAGGGGAGCTTCAAACAATAGGAGCGGGCAGTGCAGTTTTTTCCCATGGAGCGGTTGACCTGCCGGATCACGGGCGGGTATGGGGTCTTGATGGAAGAACTTTCTCCGGAGAGGTCATGGTTTCTGCAGAGACCGCTTCCGCAGGATCGCACTCTATTCCCCGTGACTCAGTCTATCTGATAATCTGGGAAAACTCAGAAAATGACATTGAGATCAAGAGTGAAACATTTGAGGTTGATGCGGCATTTGGATGGCTGGATACCGGTATCGAACTGGAGCTGGGAGAGATCCTCTCTCTTCGCAGTACCGGAACCGTTGTGACAGAGACAGGTACTGCTGATCCCCAGGGACAGGAGAAATACTCGTCCTCTGTTTCTCTGGTACCGGCTGCTACTTCCGGTGAGCTTGTCTTTCAGATTGGAGCAGACGGTGTTCCCGTTGCAGCCGGTGACTGCTGGATCGGTGAATCTCCCGGAACCGGCAGCTTGATGCTTGCTGTCAATGTGCCCCTGGAAGGCAGTATGGATTCCAGAGGAGTTTATTCAGTAATGGTGGAAGCAGGCACTTATGCAAGACGGCCTGGAACAGTCGTATTTTATCCTGCAGACAGGTAATTTCCGTGAGGTTGACTTACCCATACCTAGTAGTTTAGAATTTATGAAGTTATGATATTGGAGAATGCACCACTAATAAAAAGCTGGAGGTGAGTCGGTGAAGTACGTATTTCTTATGGTTGCGATGCTTGTAACTGTTTCAGTAGCAGGCGAATATGTTGTTGGTTACGGTGATACCCTCTCTGATATTTCCCTGCATTTTTATGGTACCTGGGAGAAGTGGGTTGATATCCTTGAAGCCAATCCGGATCTCAGAGGAGCCGAGTATCTGGTTCCCGGGATGGTTCTTCAGATCCCTAACGCAGGGGAAGTAGTTTCCGGTTCCACAAGTTACGCGGTTGATATGCCTGCGGGAGCGATTCTTATCAGATCAAGTGAGCCTATTCTTTCCCGTCTTCAAATTGAGTCCGCAGGGTTCATCAGCTTTGGCCCGGTAAATCCTGATGGTTACATCCTTGCCACGAACGCTGAAGATGAAGGTGTTTACAGACAGCTCACTGCACTTCCCGGCGATCTTCTCGAACTCGATTTCGGGACTAGCCAGGGTGCTGCAGTTGGTGGAGTTTACCACATCCTCCGCGAGTGTGAGGAAGTTGAGGATCCGGAAACGGGAGACAAGGGTAATATTATCAGAATTGCCGGTGTCTGTCAGATAGAGAGCACAACAGCCGGTACATCCATTGCAAAAGTTCTCCATGGCTACCTGCCTATTTTTGAAGGTGACTTTGTTGAGCCGTACCATGCTGCGACGGACATCCATATTCATAATGAGGTAGGAGTTGATCGGGGAACGGTCTGGGTACTCGGCTTTAAGGACCCTGACAGACGCAGGGCATATACCTTTGACGTGATCTATCTCAGTGAAGGCAGCTCACAGGGCATAAGCCCTGGAGATGTGTTTACAGCCTACACTGCCAGCGAGCAGATTAGAGACATTAATGACCAGTGGGTCTCCACTGCTGAGATACCTGTGGCTGATGTTGTAATTCTTACCACAGAAGCCAGGAGTTGTGCCGCCATGATAGTCAGTATCAGAACAGCTGATCTCATCGATCCGGGAGAAAAACTGTATCTCAGTCGGAGCCAGGTGGATTAGGACCACTGCAAAGAGTAGAGACGCAGAGATCAACAAGTAGAAACTGATGTTCTGGAAGATCGTCTTAACGGGGGGCGAACCCTCAGGCAGGATTCTTGCGGTGTTGTGTGCCCGGACCGGAGAAACAATAGACTCTGTTCGGAACATGCTTGATTCTCCTGCTGGAATAGTGCTTCAGACGGGTATTACCAGGGAAAGAGCCCAGGCCCTTTCTGATGAGTTGCCTCATGATGGTTCGGTTCGTATTTCCATACAGCGGGACGATGTTGCATGTGTTCCTGTCCTTATGGGGTATCGTCCTGGTAGCAGGGGCAGACTGAGGACAGCACTTCAAAAGCTCAGCCATCTGCCAACTGAGGAAGTTATCCGATTCCTTGCCCGTATCCCGATAGCACTTAGAACAGATGCTGATAGACCCACTGCTGAATCCATTAAGAATATTCTTGAGAGAGCAGGGGGGATCGTGGAGATTCGTTCTCCCGGAGATCTGGCTGGTATATCAGGCAGAGGAAAAAGCACCTTTTCCACCCACACTGCAACAGCTTTTAAAAAAACAGTGAAAATTCAATCTTCAGTTACCCCTGAATCGAAACTGTATGCTGCTGCTGGAGATTCTCCTCCGGCAGCGGCTGATACCGCTCATTCTTCAATTGCAGAAGAAGGTTTTCAGCCTGCAGTTATCAATTTTGAGCCTCCTGCTGTAGTTCAGGTAACTTTTCCCCCGGTGTCGTATGGCAGGATCGATGCAGGCAATGATAAGAAAGATGTTCACCGGGATCCATACAGAATTGAATTCACAGTACCTGCGGTAGCTTCCCCGGCTGTTGTTTCCAGAGATCTACCTCTTTCAAAACCTCCTGAGGCTGTGACATCCATGAGAACAGTTCTGATCTATCTTCACCCGGTGGCAGTGGAAGAGAGAGAACGGGTGCAGGGCGTGTTGTGCGAGTTCTTTGTTTTCTCAAAGGATAAGGCCGAACGATTGATAAGAAGTACGCCTGTGGCTCTTGCTGGATTCAGTGAGCGTATAGATGCTCTTGTGACCTTGTCAGAGCTTGCTGAGCAGGGTATTCCAGTATCTCTTATACCTGGTTACTCTTCCAGTTCACTTCCCGTAGCGGATACATCTCCCGGGGCATCTCTCTTTGGGTGGCTGAATGGATACGAACGAACATCTTGATGGATTCCTTGCCTGGGCAGTGCTTGTAAGAAATCTCTCTCCCAATACCATCTCTGCTTACAACCGTGATCTGATCGAAGCTGCTGAGTTCGTAGATGGTCTTGTATCCTCTGACTCCGCAGAACTTGGGCAATGGCTTCAGCATCTTTCCAGGAAGGGTCTGGCTCCCTCGACCATCGCCAGGAAACTTTCATCTCTTAAGGCATTCTTTTCATACCTTGCCCGGACAGAGATCATCGTATCAAATCCAGCAGCAGGGTTGAGGCCGCCGGCCAGGGTCTATATCATGCCCCATTGCATATCAGTGGAGGAGGTGACACAGCTTATCGAGGTCTGGACTGCGGAAAACGCCCTTTCAGCCCGGAACAGAGCTCTAATGGAACTTGCCTACGGTTCCGGACTGAGGGAAGGAGAGCTTGTTACCCTTACTGTTGACAGAATCAGCCTTGATGACGGGTGGGTTCGACCTCTGGGCAAAGGGGGAAAGGAGAGGATGGTTCCCATGAGTGAGCCTTCCACAGAATGGTTGGGCGTCTACCTTGACAGTTGGAGAGCTTCTCTGGCCGGGAACAGTAGTGGGAAAACGGTTTTTCTTACAAGAAATGGAAATCCTCTTTCCAGAATGACTGTGTGGAACATTGTGCACAGTTCGGCCTTAAAAGCTGGAATTATGTCCAGGATACACCCCCATACTCTCAGGCATTCATTTGCTACTCACCTGCTTGAAGGGGGTGCAGATCTAAGGGTGGTTCAGGAACTTCTTGGGCACTCTGACATTCGGACCACGGAGATATATACTTCTGTCAGCCGGAAGCGGCTTTCAGACGCTGTTAAAAAATACCATCCAAGGGGGATTGGAACTTGGTGAAATTTCCTGCAGAATTACATAAGCTGGATGATCTGGAGGCTCTCTTCAAGCGGGCTGCCGCAAGATCTGCCCTGGGCAGGTCTGGTGTTCGGGTCCCACAGCTACCCAGGCTTTATCAGACTATATCTGATATATCAAGAACACCTTCAGGAGAGAGGGTCAGACGCATTTTTCGCCAGGTCAATCTGTGGACTGATGAATCTGTATCAAGTACAATACTGCCTGCTGCAGGTGCTTCTGCTCTTCTTGCCGCCTGTGCAGAAGAAGCTTCCTCACTTCTGGAACTGGGTTACAGACGAGAGGATGGAATTGATTTTATTACTGCTCTTCCTGACCCGTCCAGCAACCCGATCAGAACAGTTTCTCAGATCCGATCTGCTATTCATCATCTTGGTGGAGATAGCACCCGTTTCATTGACATGCTTGAAAGACCTGAACCGTCGGCTCCTGAGCTGAAGCTGGTGTTCTCGGTCTGGCCTGCTGGAGGCAGACTGCCTGATGCCTGGCGACCAGGTGAGGAAACGGTCTCTATTCACCTTTCAGTGAGAGATTCATCGGTACCACTGGTGATCTCTTTCAGTCGGAAGCTGTTCGGGTATGGCCTTCTCTGTGTATGGGACCTTGCCTGCGATATTGCAGACAGAGAGAGAAATATTCAGCTAAGTACCCCAACTTTTTCTCTTTTTGCTGAGCATTCCGATTTTTAAGCAGTTCATGTCCATATTCTGTTATCTTATCAGCTTGGGTGTTTTTTATTTTTAAGGGATTTGAAAGGCGGTTGTATTTTTGGCTGGTATTACTTTTTCTCTGGTCGTTCTTATTGCAGTGACTCTTCCAGATGCGGTGACAGTCCCTGGGATCAACGCAGGTGAGACTGTGGAGAGTGCAGGTACAGAAGGTTATCAGTGGGTTCGTATTCTGGAAAGCGATTATACCGTTCTGGAGGTCGCTTCTTCTCCGGCAGTTCCAATGACTGCTTACAACAATGCAGGAGAACCTCTGGCCTTCTCCCTCAACGGAGACCCACTGGTGTTGTCCGCGTACAGTGATTACTGGTTCTGGATCAAGGCACAGAGTGATGAACCTGTTGAGTTCACTGTGAGATACGTTGATGCTGAACCTGTTGGCTCCAGCGGAATCTTATCTTCACTGTCATCTGCTGAAATGGCTGAGATCTGGACTTTCACCGCTGAAGAAGAAGGAGACTGGAAATTCCTCATTAGTGGGACGGATGACATTTCAGATCTTGACCTTGAGCTTTACGGCGCAGGCAATGCCCTGTGGGCTGGAAGTTACAGTACAAACTCATCAGAAAAGCTCTCTCTGGCTCTTCTGGAGGGTGAGAGCATCCAGGTGGTGGTCTCCAGATACAATAAGGGCGGTAGTGGCGACTACTCCCTTGAGATCATGCGGTCTGGAGAAATGGATGTGCTCACAGGGTCACTTTCAGGCGATGCCATCTCAGGAAGCATCAAACGATTCAAGTTGCCGGTGATGGAAAGCGAGGCTCTTCTTGAATTGACCTTCGAGAACCAGGGGGATATTGATCTGCTTGTCCGTGATTCCCACGGTGAAGTGCTCTATTCGTCAACTACCTATCTCTATTCCGAGGGGTTAGTGATACCGGCAGGGGATTCTCCGTCTGTTGTTGAGGTGCTTCCCTACGATGTTGGAGAAGGGCTGGAAGCATTTCCCTACAGGTTGAATCTCGTACATTCTTCCGAGGAGATAAGAGAGGCTAGAGCTGTTGAAGTTGAGACTGGATATGGAAGTTCCGCTCTTCTCAGATTCATTGCACCATCATCTGGCTTTTACACCATTTCCGGTCTCTTTGATAAACTTCGTGACGGTGACGTTAGATTGTTCGACAGCTACGGTGAGCCGGCTGTATTCCTTATGACAGAAAGAGGCAATGAAAGCTTTTCTTTCTGGACAGAACAGGGTGATACTCTCTGGATATCTCCGGGTTTCATGGATTCCGCCTCAGGCGGACTCTGCCGGGTATCTGTTGAACCAACAGTTTCTGAACCTGTTGTGGGTCAGACCCACGGACGGATAGATGAAACAACAAATTCACAGAAATTCTATACCGTTCACGGTGAAGCAGGGAGTACCCTGGTTATAGAACTTCGAGGTGATCAGCGTGACTTTGACCTTGATATGCTGGTAAGCGGTCCGGGATATGCTCTCCAGGCCCAGGGCGGACTGAGCAATACTGACAGTGCCGCAGATGAATCTGTAGCGCTGTACTGTCAGGAGGATGCTGTTTACGGTGTTACAGTGTATGCATACACCAGGGATGGTGAGGGCACTTTTACCCTTGAAACTGAGAGGATCCCATCGGAAACACTGGCGCCGGGAAACACTGCTTCCGCAGACAGCTGGGCAGTGGTGGCTGGAATCAGCGGCTATGAATCCCGGGCAGACATCCTCTCAAGGTCCAGCATGGATGCCATCGAATTCTATCGGTTCCTTCGGGATGATCAGAATATCGATTCTGATCACATGGTCCTCCTTGTTGATGCTGAGGCACGAGCAGATGCTTTCAGGAATGCTGTAAGCGATATCTGCCAAAGGGCAGGTTCAGATGATCGTCTGATCCTTTTTTACAGTGGTCACGGTTCTCAGGAGCCTCCTGGATCCGGTGGCAGTGAGGAATCTGATGGAGTGAATGAGGTTCTATGCTTCTACAACGAAGACATCTCCGATGATGAGATGCATGATCTTGTTTCAGGCTTTCCAGGTTCGGTCTACCTGTTTACCGATGCATGTAACTCCGGAGGGTTTGTGAACGATTTCTCCCAGGGGGATAATATTCTTATTCTCACCGCAGCCAGGGAAGATAAATCCGTCAGCGAGAGGGTTCTCACACCAATTCTTCTTGAAGGCTCCAGAGGTGCTGCTGACAGTAACGGTAACGGTGTTATTACAGCCGAGGAACTGGTTGAATATGTGGATTCCATGATGGCCAGGATCTGTCCGGTCTGCGACTCGGTAGTTGATGAGGGAATGGTGGAGTGCCCTGAATGTGGAACGGTTCTCAAGGGCGAGTATCGAATTCCCAGACCGGAACAGGGACTGTTCCTTAACCCGGATGAATCTGTCTGGGAATAGAAGAGGTAATAAATTGTCAGAGACTGTATCAAAAGATCTGCATCCCCTGGAAAAAACACTGCTGAAATGGCTTGCTGAGCACGGGTCAGGCAGTGACATGGAAGCAATGGCGGGTACGGGGATGGACGAAGGCTCTTACAGAAGAGCTCTTCAGTGGCTTCTCTCAAGGAACATGGCTTCCATCATTTCCAGCAGTAAGACTGTAACGGTTGAACTGGGTGCAGTGGGCACAGTATATGCTGAGAAAGGGATAACACCTGAACTTGCTCTCATTGAATTGGTGAGAAGCGGAGTAGCTCTGTTACCGGAGATCCAGAAGAATGAACTGTTTGACAGAGCCCAGTGGGGAAGTGCCATGGGTGCTCTTCTCAAATCCGGAGTGTTGAAGAAAGGCCCGGATGGACTGGCTTTGAACGATCCATCCGGAGGAGTGTTTCCCGCCGTATGGAGCGGTGTTTATTCTGTTCTGGGCGAAGGAGGAACCGTCCATCTCTCTCAGCTGAAAGAGAGTGTGGTGGCAGAGGTTTCCAGCAGGGCTCCTAAAAGGGGAAGATCCAGAGCGGAATTCGTGATAAATGAGACCACAAGCTCTGTTATCGAGATTGCTCCTCTGGGAACTGAAGCTCTTGAAGCTGCCAGAGGCAAAAGCACCATCGGTATTCTCACAAGGGAGATACTCGCCTCAGGTGAATGGAAGAATGGCTCTTTCAGAAGGTACCAGGTGGATATACCACCCTCCAGGATACACATTGGAAGATTCCATCCCTATGCACTGTTCCTGGACTCTGTAAGGGATAAACTTCAAGCCATGGGCTTTCAGGAAATGAAGGGCTCTCTTGCTGAAAGCGAGTTCTGGAACAACGACGCACTCTTCATGCCGCAGTTTCATCCAGCCCGTGATATTCATGATGCTTACTATCTTGAAGATGGGATCAAGGTGGCTCCTCCCTCCAGAGACCTTGGGGACAAGGTCAGATCAGCACACGAGAACGGTGGAAACACCGGAGGCAGGGGCTGGGAGTACAACTTTGAATGGGAAAGATCACTCAAGGCCATAATGCGATCTCAGGGAACGGCTCTTTCTGCACGAACCCTGGGTTCGGATCCTGACATTCCCGGAAAGTACTTCGGAATAGCCAAATGCTTCCGCTATGATCAGGTTGATGCAACCCACCTTCCTGACTTCTTTCAGGTTGAGGGAATAGTGCTTGGCGAGGATATCAACATGAGGCATCTCCTCGGATTGCTGAAGCTCTTTGCAACAGAGGTAGCAGGGGCAACCGAGTACAAATTTGTTCCAGCTTACTTCCCGTTCACAGAACCCTCTGTAGAGCTTCATGTGAAGCACCCTGTTCTCGGATGGTTTGAGATGGGTGGAGCAGGGCTCTTCCGACGGGAGGTCTGCGAACCAATGGGTATTGATGTACCGGTGATAGCCTGGGGGCTGGGGCTTGACAGGATGGCTCTGCTGGCCCTTGGTCTTTCAGACATCAGAGACCTGCTGAATCCGGATCTTGCAAAGCTTCGAGAGATGAGATCAACACCGGAGAAACTGCTTGGAGGTGGTGATAATGCCTAAGATCGAAATACCTCTGGCAGATTTTCTTCCCCTGGCCGGGCTTGAGAACACAGACGATCTGGAAAAGCTTCTTGAGTCTCTCAAGGCAGAGCTGGATGGTTTGTACGAAAAAACAGTCAAGATCGAATTGAATGATACAAACAGACCTGACCTGTGGACCGCTGAAGGTGTGGCCAGGGGGCTGCGCTGCTGGAAGAACGGAGCAGAATCCCATCTTGATTCTTTGAAGGCTCCGGAGGTGCATATAGATGTACACAGTAACCTGAAGGATATTCGCCCCTTTATTGCTGCATTCACAGCCACAGGGTGGAAAGTTGACGAAGACGGCCTTGAATCATTGATAACAGCCCAGGAGAAGATCACTGCCGGTTTCGGGAAAGAAAGAAAGACTGCAGCCATTGGTTTCTATCCTCTTGAAGGGATAAGTTTTCCCGTGCGTTATGAGACCACTTCCACTGAAACCAGTTTTCAGCCACTTGGTGAGGAAACTGAAATGACTCTTGCAGAAATTCTCGAGAAGACCGAGACAGGAATGAAGTATGCGGACATACTTAAAGGCTTCAAAGAGTATCCCATTCTTAAAGACAGATCCGGAGCCATTCTCTCATTCCCTCCGGTTCTCAACAGTCATATCACTGGAAAAGTTACTCCGGGAGACAGTGGACTCTTCTGTGAGGTAACGGGAACTGACTGGCACACTGTTAATCTCACGGCGACTATACTTGCATGCAATCTGGAGGACAGAGGTGCTGTTATCAGCCCTGTGGAGATCAGATACCCCCACGGAGAAGTCACTGTAACACCTGTGATCTACAGGGACACACTCACGGCTTCCTTCAAGGATATCAGCAGGATGATCGGGATCGATGTAAAAGAACTTGACCTTGAAGTACTGCTTTCTAAGATGGACTACGGTGAGATCGAAATGGGAGAGGATTCAGTTACCGCTGTAATGCCCCCCTACAGGCGTGACGGGATCCACCCGAGAGACTTGATGGAAGACATTGTTATTGCAATAGGACTTGGCAATATGGGGCCCATTCTTCCTTCGGAGTACACCGTGGGTTCTGCAGCACCGGTTGAGATCCTTGCCCGCTCTGTAAAAGCTCTTCTTGTGGGTGCCGGTTGTGAGGAGATAATGCGACCGATACTAACAAGCTTTGAGAAGATATCAACACTCACAAGAACGCCGGAACTGCCCATCAGGATAAGCAACCCCATGACCGCGGAATACGGTGTGGTATCAAACACCCTTCTTCCCGCTCTTCTTGAGGTGGAGTCTTCCAGTGGTCACGCCGCCTTCCCGCACAGGTTGTTCACGGTGGGTGAGATCCTCTGCAGAAGAGACAATTCCCTATGTGAAACGCAGATGAATCTTGCTGTGAGCATCGGAGATGGTGATTTTGGTGAAATTCATTCTATTCTGGGGATAATCTGTCATCTCAGGGGGCTGGAGCTTTCTCTGAAGGCTCTGGATGACCCGAGGTTCATACCAGGAAGAAGTGCGGCTGTTGTGATAAACGGTGGCGAGGTTGGAATCCTCGGAGAGTTTCACCCTGGTGTTCTTGAAACATGGGGGATAACCGTACCGGTGGCAGGATTTGAACTGCCGCTGGAAAGCCTGAGGGTCTAAACTGTCCGTTTTCTCACTGCAAGCTCCCTATGGCCCTGCAGGACACCAGCCCGGAGCCATAGAAGGGCTGGTTGACGGATTAGAGAAGAATACAGAGTGGCAGACCCTTCTCGGGGTTACAGGTTCCGGAAAAACCTTCACAATGGCAAATGTAATAGAGAAGATGAATCTGCCTTCTCTGGTTATCTGCCACAACAAGACCCTTGCTGCTCAGCTTTTCGGGGAGCTGTCCGGTTTCTTTCCGGAGAATGCCGTGGAGTATTTTGTCAGTTACTACGACTACTATCAGCCTGAGGCATACCTTCCTGCCAGAGACATGTTCATTGAAAAGGACGCCAGCCTGAACGAGGAGCTGGACCGGTTGCGTCTTAGAACAACTGCCAGTCTTCTAAGTAGAGATGATGTTATCGTGGTTGCTTCTGTAAGCTGTCTGTACGGTCTTGGGTCGCCAAAAGATTTCATGGACACCGGATTCAAAATAGCGCAGGGGGAAACCATCTCCCGGGATCTGCTTTTAATGAAGCTCATTGGAATGCAGTACAGACGGAATGATGCAGCTCTTACCAGAGGCTACTTCCGGGTCAGGGGTGATATTGTTGATCTTGTTCCATCCTATGCCAGTACCGGTATTCGGGTTGAGTTCTTCGGTGACACTGTGGAGAGTATCAGACAGATGGACCATCTCACAGGCCACGTGATGAATTCCATGGAAAAGACCACTATCTTCCCTGCGAGGCACTTCGTAACAGGGGAGAGGAAACTTAACCTGGCCATGGGCAGGATTCGCACTGAGCTGGAAGAAAGGCTTGTTGAACTCAGGGCTGCGGGAAAGATGCTTGAGGCCCACCGGCTTGAATCCAGGACCAACTTCGACCTTGAAATGATGGGGGAGACAGGCTACTGCTCCGGAATCGAGAACTACAGCAGACTGATCGGTGACCGGAAGGAGGGGGAGAGACCCTCATGTCTTCTGGACTACTTTCCTGATGACTATCTGGTCTTCATCGATGAAAGTCACCGTACCCTGCCTCAGATAAGAGGCATGTACAAAGGCGACAGGTCCAGGAAGCAGACACTTGTGAACTACGGTTTCAGGCTCCCCTCCGCCCTGGATAACAGACCTCTCTTTCTTGAGGAGTTCACAGGAATCACAGGCAGAAAGGTCTGCATGTCCGCCACTCCTGCAAATTACGAGCTGGAAATATCCGGGAATATCGTTGAACAGATAGTCAGACCCACCGGTCTCATTGACCCTGTTATAGAAGTGAGACCTGCAGAGGGTCAGGTGGATGATCTGGTGGAACAGGTGAGAACCGCCACTGAAAAAG
>JAGLDY010000029.1 GCA_023145375.1 Candidatus Sabulitectum sp.
TCATCAAAATTTGGAGTCGGCGATTTTGCTGATGATAAGCGTCGTGGAATTTGCCGCTCGGTTTGGCTTTGCGCTTATGCGTATTTCAACAATTATTATACTGCGCTCAGTGTAACCAGGGTCTTTCAGCATGCTGAAAAGATGCATGGTGTATCTATCGTTGTCAACAGGTGATGTTAGGACATAAATAATTACAGTTGTCTAGATATCCACGAATACAGCACTGTTTAACTGAGTCAGTATAACCAGGCGTATTTTTGATAGAGAAGCACTTATTACAACATCTGGAGGAGATAGAGAAAGGTTTCATTTCGAAAAGCATGATTCATTTCTTTTCTGATGGTTTTTGAATTACTTCGATGAAAAAGGAGAGGTTACTCTCCGATAAAGAAGTTTTGCACCTCCGCAGGAGAAGTTCCGGTGATCTTGAAAAACAATTCCTGAAGATCATTTCCGGACAACTCTCCCTGTGAGAAGGTACGGAGCAGCCTGCCTTGATGGATAATCCCAAAGCGCCTGCAGTGAATAGATGCTATTGGAAGAGTATGTGTTGAAATGAGCACCACTGCTCCCTCAGCAGCAGCAGCCTCAACCATTCTCCAGAATGTCTCTGCAGCCGGGGGGTCCAGACCAACCAGTGGCTCATCTATTACATACAGATCCGGTCTCGCAACGAAAGCACCTGACAGAACAACTCTCTGTATCATACCGTGGGAATAAGAACCGGATCTGTGGTCCAGCCAGCCGTCCATCTCAAAAACCTCCGAGCAGAGAAGGATCCGCCTGGTGATCACATCAGGGTCCAGCCCTCGAAGCCTTCCGGTATACCTCAGGAATTCTCTTCCGGAAAGATTCGGAAAAATTGTGGGTTCATCCGGGACGTAGGCAATCTTTTCTCTAACTGTACTCACAGGCTGGCCATCAAGCGTAACAACTCCTGAATCGGGAATTATGAGGCCGCTGATCATCTTCAATGTGGTTGTTTTGCCTGCTCCATTCGGGCCGAGAAGAGCAAATATGTCACCTCTGGCTACAGAAAAGGATAGATCGTCCACAGCAGTCTTTTTTCCGTACAGTTTAACCAGTGAAGATATCTCAAGACCTTTGTTGTCAGTCATTCTTTCCAACGATCGCTTCAAGAAAATCCCTCCCGTTGAATGGCAGGAGATCTTCGGGACCTTCCCCAACACCAATGTACCGAATGGGTAGCTTAAGCTCCCTGGCCATGGCAAAGACAGAACCGCCTTTTGCAGTTCCATCCAGTTTTGTAACGATCAGGTCGGTGACTGGAATAAACTTCATGAACTGCTGTGCCTGAGGCAGAGCATTCTGACCCACGGTCCCATCAAGAACAAGAAAAACTCTGTGAGGAGCACCTTCCATGGCCTTTCCCGCAACACGGTAAACCTTGGACAGCTCATCCATGAGCCCCTTTTGTGTGGGAAGCCTGCCTGCAGTATCAATGATAACATGATCAAATTGTTTTGTCTGAGCTTTCCGAATTGCATCAAATGTAACAGCACCAGGGTCTGTACCCTCAATACTTGTGTGAACAGGCAGAGAGAGCTTCTGCCCCCACAGGGAAAGCTGCTCTGATGCCGCTGCTCTGTAAGTGTCAGCACAAGCCATTAGAACCGAATTACCCTGGACGGCAAGTCTCTGGGAAAGACGGGCAATTGTAGTGGTCTTTCCTGCCCCATTCACTCCAACAACCATTGTAACCAGCGGTTTTTCTGTGTGTACCAGTGGCTCATATTCCGGAAGGAACTCCTGAAGAACATCAGTAAGAACAGTTCTCCAGCTGACGTCACTGTTTAGTTTGAATTCCTTCCTGAACCTCTGAAGTACCAGATCAGTAAGTTCCCAGCCCAGATCACTTGCAAGAAGGATCTCCTCCGCAAGATCCAGAGTGTTCTTGTCCAGCCCGTGTCCGAATACAACCCCAAGTTTGTTCGTCAGCGCATTTCTGCTTTTTCTCAGTTTCTCTCTTAGATTCATTGTTCCTGAACCATGTCTTCCAGACTCACCGATGTAACTGTACTGACACCTTTTTCAGCCATGGTTATTCCGTAAAGAACATCAGACCCTTCCATCGTTCGCTTGTTGTGGGTAATAACGATGAACTGCGTGTTCTCCATGAAGTCTCTGAGAATAGCAATGAACTTGTCTGTGTTGGAATCGTCAAAGGGTCCGTCCAACTCATCAAGAACGCAGAAAGGAGAGGGCTTGACAAGGTAAAGGCTGAACAGAAGCGCTACTGCAGTTAACGCCTTTTCCCCGTCTGATAAGGCGATCACGTTCTTCAGCTTTTTCCCAGGCGGTCTGGCCATGATCTCTATTCCACCCTCAAGGGGGTCATCTCCCTCAATTGAAACTATGTCCCCATCTCCACCGCCAAAGAGCTTTGAGAACATGTCCTGGAAATTCTCCCTGACCTTATCAAAGGTCTCCTTGAATCTTCCCGCTGCTTCCGCGTTGATCTCTGCAATTGCTCTTGAAAGTGATGCCCGCGCACTCTCGAGATCATTTCTCTGGTCCACCAGATAATCCAGTCTTTCCCTGGCTTCCTCATGCTCGGAAACCGCCAGCATGTTTACAGGGCCGATCCTCTCAAGAAGAGCGTTTCTCGAAGAAAGCTCATGAGCAAGCTCCTCCGGTGTTTTTCCAAGGAAGGAGTTATCCTCAAAGGTGCACCCGTCCTCCAGGTCATTCAGCTTATCTCGAAGAAACTCTGACTGCGCTTCCAATTCTATCATGAAGCTTTTTGCCTTGCCCAGTCTCTCCCGTATCTGGTGCACTTCCTTTTCCAGCACTGCGGTACTTTCCATAAGGCTGTTTCGCTCAACGGAATAGTCTTTTCTTGAACTCTCCTCTTCCCCTCTTCTGCCCTTTAGAACTTTGTTCTCCTCTGTGAGAACGGTGGTTCTGCTTCCAAGATCAGCGATCATTCCTCCGGAATTATCATTTTCTCTAAGAAGCTCTTCAAGAAGATCCTGCAAACCATCAGCCTCTTTGCTGAGCATGTTAACCCTGTCACCGATCTCCTTCTGCCTGCTCTGATTCTCTCTGAGAGCAAAACTACTGTTATCCAGGGTTCTTCCAGCTTCTGCAAGGAGATTTTCTGCGTTGGAGACCAGAGCCGAAGCCTGCTCCTCTGTAGATACGGCCTTCTTCTTTTTCTCTTCAAGAAGTGAGATTTCATCCTCTACCGCAACAGAAGCACTGCTGGAATTGGCTTCTTCAACGCCTTCAAGTTCCACTGAATGCAATGAGAGTTGTTCTTTCACTGATTGCAGTTCATTCTCCTGACTCGCAAGAGATGCCTGAAGTCCGGCAAGTTTCTTCTCGTTGAGCCTGAGTTCCTCTCCCAATTTCCGAGCTGAGTCTTTTACTGCTGAAAGATCTTCATTCCTCTCCTCCAGCAAAGCGCTCAGTTTCTCCTCAGCTTCCACGGATTCAAACAGCTGTTTCTCAATTTCATCAAGGATCTCGGAGAGCTCCAGTGAACCTGCGCTGGATTCCGCAACTCCCAGCCTTACAAGACCATCAGTTCTATAAATGTCTCCGTCGGCGGTTACTGCAGGAATTTTCAACCCGTCACTTATCCAAAGTTCTGCTGTGGCCCGGTCCGGTGCGAGTACACCATGGCTGAGAAGAGATCCGATCTTTTCGCCTTCTTCTCCCTCCTCCACACAGTCCGCCAGAGAAACTGCTCCCGCAGGAAGTTCACCGTTAAAAGGACCGACAGGTATCGCATACCGTCTTCCCTCTCCAGGGATCTCATCTGTAATACTGTCTGCGAATTGAGCCGCGTTGAATCCATCAAGAAAGGCCCCAATAGCTTTCCCCATTCCCGGAAGAGGCTTGATAATGGCGGAAATTGATTCGATCATTGAAGATTCCTGAAGAAGTCCACTGATCCTTCTGACCTGCTCTCTTAAAACGGCAATGGCCTGTCTGGACTCGGAGATCCTGCCCCTTAGATCAGTAATTGTCAGAGATAACTCTGCCTGCAAACCGATCCTCTTCTCATGAGATACCAGCAGGGAATCAGTTTTTTCTTGAATATCTGTCAGCTCTTCACTGGAGGAGGTTACACTACCTGAAAGAGTAGTTTCTTTTTTCCCCAGAGTTTCCATAGATTCCCTCAAATAAGTAAGTCTCTGAGAACGGGACTCTTCCACTCTCACAAGCTCCCTGTAGGACTGACGAAGCTTTTCAAGTTCTGCTTCCAGGTCCAGTCTGGCAGTTTTTGCTTCCGACTGCCCGGAACTCATTTTCTCCAGATCGGATCTCAGTTCTCCAAGCTTCTTAACAGATGCCGCGTGATCATCCTCATAACTCTTTGAAGAAACCACTAACTGTGAGTTCTCGTCCTCCAGTGTCTCAATATCTTTAGAGTACCGCAGGATCCTCTCGCGCTCTCTGGCCATTCTGGCGTTATTCTCCGCTATTCTGGTTTCAGCTGAGATAATCTTCTCTGCAGTTACTGCAGTTTCCCTGTCGTTAGAGGCAAGCTTCGAATCAAGTGCAGCGCACTTTCTGTGAGCTTCATCAAGCCTGTTCTGAACCCGGCTGAATTCCATTCTAGCCTCTGCTAGAATTGTACTTCGGGATGAAAGAGCTGCCGTCTCCCTGCCCACAACAGAGCCGGTCTCATCAAGAAGCTTGCCCTTCTCATTCAGTTTCCCTCTGATCTCGGAGGACTCCATAAAGCTCATGGCTTCTCGCACAGCCTTGATCGCTGCTGAAACTTTATCGTGTCTTTTGAAGGCGGAGACCTGGCGTTTCAGACCATTACATGTGGACTCCACCTCTGTAATAATGTCAGACAACCTTTCAAGATCACCGGCAGCGGAGTCCAGCTTCAACTCTGCTCTGTGCCTTTGTATCTTGTACTTCACGATCCCTGCGGCTTCATCAAAGAGGAATCTGCGATCCTCTGGTCTGCTGGAAAGGATCTTTCCAACCATTTTGGATTCAAGTATCCAGTAACCGGTAGACCCCAACCCTTTATCCACAACAAGATCCGTAATGTCCATCAGCCTGCATCTGCTGCCGTTAATGCTGTATTCACTCTCGCCGGAGCGAAAAAGCCTTCTTGATACTGAAACCTCATCGTAATCAAGACCAAGTAATCTGTCAGTATTATCAAAGGTCAGCGTAACCTCAGCCATTCCAAGCTGTTTACGCTTTGCTGAGCCTGAGAATATCACCGATTCCATTTTGTCCGCTCGAAGCTGTTTGGGACTTTGATTGCCTAGAACCCATCTCATGGCATCAGCAACATTGCTCTTACCGCATCCATTTGGACCTACTATGGCGGAGATACCCCGTTTAAAATCAATACTGAATGGATCGGCAAAAGATTTAAACCCCATGATCTCAAGTCTCTTAAGTCTCATCCGAATCTCCTCTTTGCCTCACAGCAGTGTACACGTAGGTGACAAAACTCAACACCACCAGGATAATTGAAAGCATACCCAGACTGTCTGTGGAAAGGAACCAGTCAGACCGTGGGAGTTGAAAACCGGGAAATACAGCCTGTCGGAGCATGTAAAAAGAGAGAAACATAGTTGCCAGCTTACCCCAGATGTTGGATGAAGGCGGTTTCTCGTGTCTGTAGAAAAGAAGGCCTCCGGCAATTATCAGAAGGTCTCTTCCCACAAGAATAACAAACATCCAGGAAGGTATACTGTGCATCATAAGCAGAGTAACCGCAAAAACAACAAAAGCTATCTTGTCTGCCAGTGGATCCAGGATCTTGCCCCAATCGCTGACTGTTCCAGTGGCTCTAGCAAGTTTACCATCAACAGCATCAGAGATAATCGCAAGAAATACAAAAAGGAAGGTAAGCGGGGAATTACCATGCCAGAGAAAGTAGCAGGCAGCAAGTGCAAGAGGTATCCTCAGCACGCTGACCATATTTGCTGCAGTAAAGAACTTCCCGGTGATCAAAACTCAGCCCCAAGGAGGCTTAACGCATGATCCTCTGCACCGGCTCCTCCTCCGAGCAGTCTGGCAAGTTCTTTCAATCTCTCAGGTTGGGATTTAAGAGCGGTAACTGTTGTAACCGGCATTTCATCACTGTAAGTTTTCGTTACAGCCAGGTGTCTGTCTGCCCTTGAAGCTATCTGGGCAAGATGAGATATCACAATGATCTGTCTTGATGAAGCTGCCCTGAGAAGAGAGTGAGCGAGATTGTGAGCGGTCTCACCACCGGTTCCCGCATCTATCTCGTCAAAGATAAGGGTAGAGGCAGAAGCTGACTCTGCAAGAACTAGAGCAAGAGCAAGAGCCACCCGTGAAAGTTCACCCCCGCTGGCAACAGATTCCAGAGAATCCCGGGGAATTCCCTTGTTAGCGGAGAACATGAAGAGAACTGATTCAGCACCTGTTAAGCCCAGTTTTTTCTCGGCTACAACTACCGGTGACGGCGGAGGGTTAAACTGAACGGAGAACTCAGCGAAGGGCATGTTAAGATGCTTCATCTCGGCAACTGCCCGTTCTGCAAGTTTCCCAGCCATTTGCTCCCGTTTGGATGTAAGCTGCAGAGCTATTTCCATAACCTTATCAGAGAGCTCCTGTATGGTGTCTTCAATAGCTCTCAATTCCTTCTCCGCAGTGCTGTACTCCTGAAGACGGTTAAAAAGAGACTCACTGTACTCCATTACAGACTGTATGGTACCACCGCACCGGGATATCAGTACTGAATACTCATCAAGTCTGGCGTCTATCTCTGATATTCTCAACGGAGCATCTTCAAGATCCGAAATCTCAGAAAGGACAAGACCGGAAGCCTCCTCAACTGAAATAGAGGCTTGTGAGATCAGTTCGGCCAGCTCTTCTTTTTCAACAGCCTCCCTCTGAAGCTTTCTAAGCACACCGGATAGCAGAGCTGAAACCCCATCATCTCCCTGTAAAACACCAAGAGTTTCCTGAAAGAGTGCTGAATGCTCCATGATACCGCTGATCTGCTGCCTCTTATTCACAAGTAATTCATAGTCCTTCAAGGAAGGGTCCGCCTTCTCAAAAAGGGACATTTCGTGGAGAAGCAGCTCCCGGCTTGCACCTGATTCACCAAGGAACGATCTGAGTTCAGAAATTCTGGACGAAGCAGTCTTCCAAGCTGTGAACAACTGCCGGTACTCCTCTCGGAGTGGCATGGTTTCTGCAAATGTGTCAAGAATGTCCATCTGTCTGGCAGTTTTCAGAAGAACAGGCGTTGTCCGCTGGCTATGAAGTGTTACAAGATTCTGAACCTTTTCCCTTACTTCCTCAAGAGTGGAAAGGGCCTCATCAATAAACACCCGACTTCTGCCTTGAATGCTGATCTCTCTGCGAATAACGGTTTCATCTCCAGCGGGAAGTTGAAAAACAGCTTCAACCGAAGCAGTCCTCGCGCCGGGCCGAATAAGTGTTCTGTCAGCACGGGCACCTGTGGCCAGCATAAGACCGTCAACAAGTATGGATTTGCCACTGCCTGTCTCACCTGTAATTACATTTAAACCCTTTTCAAACTCCATTGATGTATCACTGATGGTGGCCAGATTCTTAAGAGTGATAGAACTGAGCATCGGCACTTGTCTACCCCCTGTATCCCCAGCCAAGCTTCTTCCCCAGCATGGCGTAATAGTCAGACCTTCTTCCTGTTCTGATTACCGGGCATGTTAGTGATGAAGGTTGAACTGCGATGGTATCTCCCTCTGCCATGGATCCGCATTTTGCCATTCCATCGGCCAGTATCAAGGGGTTCTTACCTCTGGATCGAAGGATCGTAAACTCGATCAGGGAAGAAAGAGGGACAACAATGGGTCTGATGGCCAGAAGATGTGGACAGATTGCCGTTATGATAACAACTGGAAGATTCGGGTGTAATATGGGTCCGCCACAGGAAAGATTGTATGCAGTTGATCCGGAGGGAGTCGACACCAGTACACCATCAGAGGCCACAACGGCAATTTCTCTGCCATCAACCAGGATGCGTATATGAAGTATTCCTCCTTCCGCAGCACGGCTTATGCATATCTCATTGAGCGCTCTGACGCATACACCACCGGGACCGGTAGTTTTTAGAACTGGTAGATCATCAATACCATAATCTCCGGAAATGAGACAGGTGATGGAATCTTCCACCCTGTCCAGTTCACTGTCTGCAAGGAATCCAAGGTGGCCTGCATTCACTCCGAGAATAGGCAGGTTAGTTCCAAGAAGTGCATCCATGACCTTAAGAATGGTCCCGTCACCACCAATGGCAATCGCTGCATCCGCTCCATCAGGGTGTGTAAGTACGCCAATGCCTGAGTCTGTGAACAGATTACCGTATTCCTCCGCAGCAGGACTGGGAATGTATACTTTTTTAACAGCCTTCACTACGATTCCTTACATGATCCTCTATGGAGCCAGCCACACCTGCAGGATCCAGTTTCAGGTCAGCAAGTATCTCCAGAGTGCTGCCATGGGGAGCAAATTCGTCAGGAATACCCAAGTTAAGAACATCCAACGCCGGTAGAATTGAGGTAACATACTGCCCGAACCCTCCTATGACAGAACCTTCCTCCAGAGTTATCACAGATCTGTTCTCAGCAAGGCTCCGGATAGTTTCCACAGGTGCTGGCTTCAGCCACACAGGGTCAAAGACCATCACATCTATACCCTTCTCTTTCAAGATATCCCCTGCAAGCGCTGCGGTGGAAACCATAGGGCCAACCGCAATTATCAAAACCTGGTCACCTTCTCTTACTACTTGTCCAGTTCCCTGTGGCAGGCTGTCCGGTGAGGAGAATCGAAGTTCCGGCTCCTGTCCCCTGGGATACCTGATACCTGTAGGTCCGGACAGATCTTCCAGCTCTTTTGATATCAACTTTTTAAGTACGGTACAGTCTCTTGGTGCAGCAAGTTTGAGCCCTGGAACAGCAAGGAACATGGAAATATCGTAGATTCCGTGATGGGTGGGTCCATCCGCCCCCACCACCCCTGCTCTGTCCATGGCAAAAAGAACCGGTGCATCCTGCAATGCCGCATCATGAATAACCTGATCATAGGCCCGCTGCATAAAGCTGCTGTAAATAGCAACCACGGGTTTCATACCACCAAAAGCCAGACCGCATGCAAAACTAACTGCATGCTGCTCTGCAATACCCACATCGAAGAAGCGATGGGGAAACCTGTTCGCAAATTTGGTAAGACCAGTACCATCAGGCATTGCTGCGGTAATTGCCACAACAGTTGGGTCCTTTTCCGCTGCATCAAGGATTGCCTCGGAAAAAGAACCTGTAAATTTGGCACCTGATGTTTTTGCAACGACACCACTGACGCCGTGATGGGAAACAGGTTGGGATTCCGCAGGACTGTAACCTTTGCCCTTCCGTGTGATAACATGAATAAGAACCGGACCGGGAAGCTTTTTTACTCTGCTCAGAACGCCTGTGAGTGCCGCCAGGTCATGACCTGGAATAGGTCCGAAATAGTTAACACCAAACTCTTCAAAAATGCTTGCCGGGGTAACAATGGTCTTTTTTACAGCAGATGAGACCTCATGGGCAGCGATCCTCATTCTCTCTCCAAGGGAAGGTACCTTGCCTAGGGCCTTCCAGACACCGTCTTTGAATCGATTGTAAGTAGGATCTGTGAGAAGTTTATTGAGATGTTTTGAAAGAGCACCAACGTTCTTCGATATAGACATCTCATTGTCGTTGAGAATGATCGTGATATCAGTTTGAAGGGCTCCGGCATTGTTCAATCCCTCAAGTGCCAGCCCCGCTGTCATTGAACCGTCGCCAATGACCGCAACAACTCTTTCTCCCCTTCCCGATATATCCCTGGCGCCTGCAAAACCCAGGGCTGCACTAATCGATGTGCTGGAGTGGCCGGTTCCATACACATCAAATCTGCTTTCAGATCTTCGGGGAAAACCACTTAATCCACCGGTCTGCCGGATGGTGTGAAACAACTCCCCCCGGCCGGTCAGCAGTTTCCACGGGTAGGTCTGATGACCCACATCCCATACTATCCTATCTATGCCCGGATCGTAAATAGTTAGAAGTGCAATAGTCAATTCAACCACACCCAGGCTTGAAGCCAGATGGCCTCCTGTGTTACATATCACACCAATTATCCTTTTTCTCACCTCTGCAGCAAGAGTTACCCTGTCCTCCAGAGATAATTCTGCTACCTGTCCAGGCTCCTGTATCCCGTCAAGAATCTGTGACACTATTTCCTTCTTTCCGGAAGGTATTCAACCAGCTCTTTAATAACTGACCAGTCACCATCAAGGGTATCAAGGTGCCTGGAGATGGAAACCGCATTCCGGAATGCGAGTTCCTTAGCGCCCTGAACACCAAGCTCGTTCACCGGATTCCACTTCCCCATTCCCGCATCCTTTGAAACAGCTTTACCCATTTCCTCGCTGGTACCGGTAACATCAAGGATATCATCTGTAAGCTGAAACAACCACCCGACCTGATCTCCAATTGATGAGATCGCCTCAAGTTCTTTTTTCGGAAAACCAGCAGACAATGAACCAAGTTCCATTGAGACTCTAATCATTGCAGAAGTCTTCCCTGTTATCATTCGCTCGGTCCAGATGCGGTCTGCAACTACTGGATGATACATATCCATGAACTGTCCTCCCACAAGGAATGAAGCACCTGCCGCCCTGGTCAATCTGTATAACATAGCCGTTACAGTAGACTCAGGAAGATCTGCTCCAAGGAGTGTCCTGAAAGATTCCAGCAAAAGTCTGTCACCTGCAAAGACCGCCTTTTCTTTTCCGCAAACCTTGTGAAGAGCGGGTCTTCCCCTTCTCGTATCGTCATCATCCATTCCCGGGAGATCGTCATGAATAAGGGAATATGTATGGATCATCTCAACAGAACATGCCGCAGGCAGAGCATCTTCAACTCTCCCCCCAAGTGCCTCACATGATCGAAGAACAAGAAATGGGCGCAACCGTTTACCGCCTGCGCTGATAGAATACGAGCAACTCTCTGCCTGCAAGCTCTCTTCGCAGAACAGAGGAAGTCTGTTCAGCGATTCCTCCACCTTGAGAACACTCTCTCTAAGTGAATTCTTCAGTCCAATGGACATACTCATATACACGCCTTAATTCTGAGACAGCAAGCTTAGCATCCAGAGTTACATCAAAACCATTAACCATTTCTCCACCCCGGGCAAGCATCAATTTGCTGTATCGGTCACTCAAGAATCTACTTATTGATGACTTCACTTCCATGCCGATCACACCCCTGGAAGAACCGCACATACCCAGATCGGTCAGGTACGCGGTTCCGCCTGGTAATACCTGCTCATCAGCAGTCTGGACGTGGGTATGTGTTCCAGCGAATACATTCACTCTGCCATCCACATAATGTGCAAGGGCAAGCTTCTCGCTGGTAGCTTCTGCGTGAAAGTCAACTATTCGCAAGTCAGCACTGGTACTGCTTAGGATCTTATCTATAACTTTGAAAGGGCTCTCTCCGGAAAAGTCGGTGAAGACAGTACCCTGAAGGTTGATGACCTGAATTTTGAGGCCACACACCTCTCTGGTTACAAAGCCTTTTCCAGGCTTATCAGCGGGGTAATTAGCAGGACGCAACACTACCGTTGCATCATCTGACAGAACTGGGATAATGGAATCTTTTTTCCAGATATGGTTACCGGATGTTATTACATCTGCTCCCGCTTCCAGAAGATCCTGAACGATCTCAGGTGTTATTCCAAACCCTCCTGCAGCGTTCTCTCCATTCACCACAATGAGATCGTATCTGTCCCTGACCTTTGAAAGGTAGGAGGCCACAGCAAGCCTTCCAGGTCTTCCTACAACATCACCGAGAAGAAGAAACCTCATTCAGCTACCTTTACCTTGCTGTTTCCGAGGTTCTTAACTCCCTTATTACGGTTACTTTGATCTGTCCCGGATACTCCATTTCCTCTTCTATCTTCCTGGCTATCTGCCTGGCCATATCAACTGCTGTCTCGTCTGACACTGCCTCAGGTCTCACTGCTATCCTGAGTTCTCTTCCTGCCTGGATAGCATATGATTTCTTTACACCTTCAAAAGAATCAGCAATGGTCTCAAGCCTGCGAAGACGCTTGATGTATAGCTCGAGGGTTTCTCTTCGTGCTCCAGGTCTGGCACTGCTCACAGCATCTGCAGCCTGAACAAGTATGGCATACAGGCTTTCAGGTTCAATTTCCTCGTGATGTGCACCAATGGCGTTTGATACGATCTTTGGTTCGTTGAATTTTCTGGCAAGCTCCATGCCCACCATCGCATGTGATCCTTCAAGTTCATGATCTGTTGCTTTTCCTATGTCGTGAAGAAGACCAACTCTTCTGGCCATGGCCGGGTCAAGACGAAGTTCACTTGCCAGAAGGCCACACATGTGTGAAACTTCAAGGGAATGCTGATACATGTTCTGACCGTAACTTGTTCTGTATCTCAGTCTTCCCAGATGTCTTATCAACTGAGGATGCAAACCGGTAACGCTTGCTTCCATGGCCAGCTCGTTACCAAGTTTTCTTATGGTACGCTCCATCTCACTGCGAACCTTAGCCACTACAGCCTCAATACGCCCTGGATGTATCCTGCCATCGTTTATCAGCTTATCAAGAGAAAGTCGGGCAACCTCTCTGCGCACAGGATCAAAACAGGAAAGAACAACAGCTTCAGGGGTGTCATCAATAACCACATCCACTCCGGTTGCCTTTTCAAAAGCTCTGATGTTGCGACCTTCACGGCCAATGATACGACCCTTCATGTCATCATTGGCAAGATTAACCACAGAAATGCAACTCTCGACAACATGATTTGCCGCACATCTCTGTATGGTTGTGGCAAGTATACTGTTGGCCTGGTCATCTGCAGCTCTCTCTGCTTCATCAAGTATTCTTCTTGTGAGCTTTGCTGCCTCCATATCCGTCTCTTCGCGGAGGTTCGCAAGAAGAAGCTCACGAGCTTGATCACTCGAAAGTTTAGCCACTTCTTCCAGTCTTGTGTTGTGCTCCTCCAGAAGTTTGTTGGCCCTCTGATGCTTCGCAAGCAGAGCCTGCTCCATCTCTCCCAGTGCAGTTTCCTGCTGAGAAAGTGATTCAGCACGATTATCGAGGTTTTCTTTTGTTCTTTCAGACTGCTGAGAAAGTCTGTTGATGTCATTCTCTCGTTTATCAAGTTCAGACTGCTTTTTGTGCAGCTTCTCAAGTACCTTTGACCGCTCTTCAACAATCTTTTCTCTGCCCTCGAGAAGAACTTCTTTTTTTAGGGTCTCGATCTCTCTATTAGCCTCAGCAACAATGCGCTCAGCTTCTGTTGAAGCACCACCTATTTCCTTTGATACCAGCATCTTGTGCAGATAAAAGCCAAGCACGAATGCTGCAATAGCAATTGCACCGGGAATGATATAACCCATACCTGTATCTCCGTTTCAGGCGCAGGACGACTTCTATATCAAACGGAGAAACAGTATTCAACCTCCAGAACCCCGCGACACATCCGGGAGAACTGTCCTCCGAGGACTATAACCGTTCTTTGCTGCTGCCTGGGCTGGATTCCTGAATAATCGACAGGGTGCTTTCCGTAGCACTTATGACAGGTTCATGCTGTACACGGTCATTATCTTCCGGTGAAACATCCACCTGGACGAGAACTTTGTCTATTCTATCCGCTAGAGTAGACAGTAACAGCTGATGAACGTCTTCCGTTTCCTCCAGTTGTCTGGTTCTGGAAAAAAGCTCATCAGTTATGTTCAAAGATGCGAGAATAGCCACCTTCGCTGTGGAAGTCATGGCGACATTCTCTGTCATCTGCCGCATACGCATATCAAGAAAGTGGGCGATCTCCGCAATGTACGCCGGATCGCCCTCACCTCTTATGGAATATTCACGCCCGTAGATGTTCACTCTTGTGGTTTCCGGACGATCAGTCATTAGTACCCTGTCCCTGCTGACTTTTCAGTCTTTCCAGTCTTCCAAGCAGAGCCTCAAGTCTCTGCTTTAACTCCTGCCTCTCGCGCAGAAGTCGGGCGTAGTGAATTCTGAGGAGATTATACCCCTCAGAATCAGCGTTACCCTTCTGATACTCTACCCTGCTTTCGAGCTCCTCAACCCTTCCTGACAAGCGCCTGTTCTCTTCATCCATAGAGCGGTATCGAAGTATCAATCTGTCAACCGCTTCTGTAAGTCTCTCGGATGCGCCGGCCATGGGCAACGGGAAGCCTCCTTATTCTTGAAGACCCTTCCTGGCGACTTCGACAATTTTGCCGAACGCCACTGGATCCTTCACAGCAAGATCTGCCAGTATTTTTCTGTCAATAATAACTCCGGCCTTAATAAGACCGCTGATAAGAACACTGTAAGATATCCCGTGCTCTCTAGCAGCAGCGTTGATACGGGTGATCCAGAGTGCTCTGAAATTCCTCTTCTTGTTTCTTCTGTCTCTGTACTGATACTCAAGTGCTCTCTTGTTCGCATCGGCGGCAACTGTATACAGCTTCCGTCTTCCGCCAACATTGCCCTTGGCAGCCTTAAGTACCTTCTTGTGCCTCTTATGCCTGGCAACGGCGTTCCTAACTCTACTCATTATTCAGCCTCCGTAGTTACTTAGGCAGGAGTACTCTCATGCGCCTGGTATCGGAGGGTGACGCTATTCCTGCTGTGCGCAGTTTGCGTTTCCGCTTGCTGCTCTTTTTGGTTTTAATGTGACCGGCATGACTGTGTCTAACACGGATCTTACCGGTTCCTGTCTTTTTGAATCGCCTTGCGGCACCTTTGTGGGTCTTCATCTTGGGCATATTGATCCCCGTCTCTTCTGCTACTGCTTTGTGTTCTTTTCCCGTTTTGGAGCAAGTATCATTGTAAGAAACCTGCCCTCCATTACCGGTTGTCTCTCTATCTGTGCAAGGTCTTCCACATCATTTGAAAGACGATTTAAAAGATCGTAACCCTGATCCTTGTAAACCATCTGTCTTCCACGAAAGACCACTGTTGCCTTTACTTTGTGCCTGGACTCAAGAAATTCTCTTGCGTGCTTCATCTTGAAATTGTAATCGTGGGTATCGGTATTGGGTCTGAATTTTACTTCCTTCAGCCCGCCGGAATGCTGTTTTTTGCGAGCTTCCCTTTCCTTTCGGTTCAACTGGTACCGATACTTGCCGTAATCCATGATCCTGCACACAGGGGGATTACTGACACCACTTATTTCAACAAGATCAAGACCTGCCGCACCAGCCATATCCATGGCCCTGGCATAATCAACCACTCCTACATGCTCCCCATCCTGATCAATCAGCCTGACTTTCTGACTTCTGATCTCACCATTAACACGGGTGGAGTTTGCGATTTCCCTTTACCTCCGTTCCGGCAGCGCAGGCCTGGCGCAGGCATCAACAACTGCTTGTACAGCCTGATCAACAGGCATCTTGCCGATATCACCTTCACCATGTCTGCGAACAGCCACTGTTTCGGACCCAGCCTCCAGTTGCCCGACAACGAACATATGTGGAACCTTGTCGGTCTCTGCGGCTCGAATCCTGTAACCAATCGTTTCACTGCGGTTGTCGAGCTCACATCGTAACCCGGCATCCATAGCTGTATTACATAATCTCTCTGCAAAATCGTTCTGCAGGGAGGTAATCGGTAAGATAACAAGCTGAACCGGCGAGAGCCAGCCCGGAAAATTCCCGGTATAATGCTCAATAAGGTTCCCGATGAACCGTTCAACTGAACCAAACAGCGCCCTGTGAACCATATACACTCTGTGTTCCGCTCCATCAGAGCCAATGTACGACAGATCGAATCTGCTGGGAATGTTAAAATCAAATTGAACAGTAGGTCCCTGCCAGTAACGCCCGAGAGCATCCCTTAGTTTTATATCAATCTTGGGTCCGTAGAACGCAGCTTCGCCGATAACTGTCTTGTAGTTCTCTCCCATATCATCAAGTGCCTTAGCCAGCAGTGGCTCAACCTTCGCCCAGTCTTCAGGGTCACCTGCATAATGATCCATGTCATCCGGGTCCATGAGAGAAAGCTCGATCTGGTAGCCAAAATCAAACATCCTAAGGAAGTAGAGAGCAAACCTTACCACATCCTGGATCTCTGAAACGATCTGCTCTGCAGTACAGAATATGTGACCGTCATCAACTGTAAAACCCCTGACCCTCATTAAGCCATGCAGAGCACCACTTCTCTCGTAGCGATACACCGTGCCAAGCTCGGCAATTCGCATTGGCAGTTCCTTGTAGGATCTTTTCGAGTTCTTGTAAACTATTATGTGCCCGGGGCAATTCATGGGCTTGAGGGCATACTCGCCGTTCTCCACTTCAGTGAAATACATGTTGTCTCTGTAGTAATCGTAATGACCGGAGGTTTTCCAGAGCTCAACCGGAGCAATGTGCGGAGTACTGACAAGCTGATAACCCATATGCCTGTGGGCATCCTTCCACAGATTCTCAAGGTTTTCCTTGACTATGGTTCCTTTGGGAAGCCAGTAAACAAACCCCGGTCCACCCATACCTTTGCTGCTGAACAGCTCAAGCTCAGCGCCAAGTTTGCGGTGATCCCTCTTCTTTGCTTCCTTCAAAAGATCAAGGTGGGACTTAAGGTCTTCAGAAGAATGAAACGCAGTTCCGTAGATCCTGGTGAGCATTTCATTCTCTTCACTGCCACGCCAGTAAGCACCGGCAACGCTGAGCAATTCAAAATTGGAAAGAAATTTAGTTGAAGGAACGTGTGGACCCCGGCAGAGATCAGTAAAACCACCCAGAGTGTAGAGAGAAATGGTCTCTCCTCTGTCTTCTATCTCCTTCAGCAACTCCAATTTGAATCTTTCGTCCTGTGATGAGAACAACTCCAGTGCCTGGCTGTAAGGCATCTCTGCTCGTTCAAAAGGAATATTCCTTTTAACGAGCCTCTTCATCCTGGAACGAATTGCAGAAAGATCCTTCTCTCCGTTAAAACCCGGAATGAACATGTCGTAGTAAAAGCCGTTCTCGATAGTAGGGCCAATGCCGAACTTCGTTTCAGGGTACAGCTCAAGCACAGCCGCAGCCATCAGGTGAGCAGTGCTGTGCCTTACAATGTCAACCGATTCTGCATCTTCCACAGTAATGATACGGATACTTCCGCCGTGCGGTATCTCACAGGAAAGATCAAAAAGTTCTCCGTCCAGATCAAAAACCAGAGCTTTCTTTGCAAGACCTTTTGAGATGGATAAAGCAACATCCCGGCCGGTTGTTCCTTTGGGAATCTCTCTTGAACTGTTGTCAGATAACGATATACGAATCATGCCGCTCAACCTCCTCCCAGGTGATCTGAAGTAACAAATAAACATGGTGGGCGATACTGGAATCGAACCGGTGACCTCTTGCATGTCAAGCAAGCACTCTAACCAACTGAGCTAATCGCCCACTGCAACTGCTCAAAGATGTCTTCTACACTGCCGCCGATAATAGCCTATATACAGTTAAACTGTCAAGTGTGTTTTGCCTATTGACTTGGGAACGATTCTTTGTTATTTGTTATTCGCGGGCAGGTGAATCCCGCAAAGTGTTACTATCATTCATGTGCCTTGCTAATTAAAGGTACAAACTAAAGAACGGGAGTTTACAATGAAACTTTTTGTGATTCTTCTTGCTATTTCTGCAATGGCTTTTGCATCAGGAACCCTTCGTGGCGGACCCGGTGGCGTTGCAAACTACACTCTTCCTGCAACCGATGCCGAGATGGACAGTTATGCTTACAGCGCAGGTGAGCAGATGGATAACATCGGCGCATCTTTCACAGATTACGCAACAATCGATGACTACAACGGTCCTGATGGTGAATTGCTCACATACACAATGTGGGGTGTAACAACACAGACTGCTCCTACAGCACTTGAGATCATGGTAGTAGCAGATGCTTCCGGCGCTCCTTCCGGTGCTCCTACAAGCCAGGATTCCTACTCAGCTACAGTTTCAGACACAGGTATGACTTACGGTTCATACCAAATCTGGCTTGCTGTTGTTGACTGTTCCGCAGCACCTATTGCACTCGCTGCACCTATCTGGGTTTCAACACACCGTAACGACGGTAGCAACTGGTACCCAATCGGTGGAACAACTGTTACAGGTACCGAGGGTTACAGAACACTCGCTGCAGGCTGGGCCTGGGAACCCTTCAGCAATTCCCTTGTAGCCGGCGACCTCTTCAAGGTTCTCGACGGTAACGTTTCTCTTGAAAGAAACACCTGGGCTGGTATCAAGAACATGTTCTAAATCGTTTATTCGATTTAAGGGAGGGGCTTCGCAGCCTCTCCCTTTTTTTGTACTGTACCAGACATTCTGCATTGACTTGCCTGACCTCAGCCTTCATTATCAGGGAAAGCAAAAGGAGGATTTCTATGAAGGTGGTCTTAATACTTATCGTGTTAACCGGTTTTGCTTCTGCATCAGGGACACTCCGGGGAGAATCCGGCGGGGTAGGATATGCTCTACCTGCCACCGATGCAGTATTTGACAGCTATGCCTACAATGCAGATGACGTTTTCACCAGCATACCTGCTTCACATGGAGATTATGCTGTAGTTGATGATTTCGGATATACTGGAGTTTACATCAGAAGCTACACATGCTGGGCAGTAACAACTGCTGTCCCTCCCACGGAACTTGAGCTTCTTGTGGTTCCTGATGATTCAGGACCTGACGGTGCACCTATACTACAAACATCTTACCCCTGTATCGCGTGGGATAGCGGGTTCACTTTTTACAACTATACGGTCTGGAGAACTAATCTGGATATGTCCATGGATCCTCTTACCACTTACGATACTGTGTGGCTTGGAACACACCGTAACGATGGAAGCACCTGGTATCCACTCTGTGGAACGACTGTAAGTGGTATAGAAGGTCACAGAACTACATCATCTGGATGGGGCTGGGCTCCCCTAAGCTCATCCCTGCAGACCGGTGACCTCTTCAAGATTGTAAGAGACCAGTTCGTGGCTTTGGAGAGAACCACCTGGGCGGGGATAAAAAGCGGATTCTAATTCTGAACTGACTGGTGAAAAGGGAGGGGCTCAGCAGTCCCTCCCTATTTCATGTTATTCAGCAGTTATGGTTGTTCCGGTCTCACCATTAAGGGCACTGATGAGGTTCCCGGGCGAAGAGATCACAACCCTGGAACCGCCGTGGTCAAGGAAGCCCAGGGCCGCTCTTATCTTTGGCTTCATGGAACCCTCTGCAAAGTGACCCTGATCCATGTACATCTTCATCTCTTTCGCAGTGACTTTGCGAAGAGCTTTCTGATCAGGCTTGCCGAAGTTGATGTACACCTCTGGAACTCCTGTTGAAATGACAAAAGTGGGGGCACCCAGTTTTGAGCCAAGAAGAGCACTGGCGTGATCTTTATCGATTACTGCTGCAACTCCTCTGATCTTTTTGCCTTCTCTTACAACAGGTACTCCACCGCCACCGGCACAGATCACTATCTGCCCGGCATCAACCAGTGTATTGATGGTTGTCAGTTCAACGATCTTTTTCGGGATAGGTGATGGAACCACTCTCCGCCAGCCTCTGCCGGCATCCTCCTTCATGTTCCATCCCTTTGACTTCATCTTGTCTTTTGCATCTTCTTCACTGTAAAAGGGACCAACAGGTTTGGTGGGGTTCTTAAAGCCGGGATCATCCGCCTTAACCTCTATCTGAGTAATAAGGCTCGAGATAGGAATGCTTTTGCCAAGTTCCTCAAGGACATCACCCAGCACCTGTTGCAGCAGGTAGCCTATGATACCCTGAGTGGCTGCAACATTAGCATCCATCCCATCCCGTGGAATGATGTGGTCAGCCTGGGCATTTCTAATGAGCTCATAGCCAACCTGAGGTCCGTTACCGTGTGTAAGAACAAGACTGCCGAACATATCCGCAATTGAGGCAAGTTCCTCGCATACAGCACGGGCAACCTCGTGGGTCTCTCTGTTTCCCCGTCCGCTTCCGGGGTTTATCAGAGAATTCCCTCCAATGGCAACAACTATCCTGCCAGTGTTCTTCATTTTTCTGTTTCCTTTGTGGGTACCTCCAGCCGCTTTTCTCCCTTGAATAGAAAGAATACGGCGATGCCCCCGATACAGATGGCGATATCAGCTACATTAAAGGTGGGCCATCTCCACCCGGTTGATCCTATATCGATGAAATCAGTTACTTTTCCCATTGCGACCCTGTCAAGAAGATTCCCAATTGCTCCGCCTAGAATAACTCCCAGCCAGAGCAGCTGCTTCCTTTTGTGAATCTTCATCATGTATCGGATCAGCAGGAAACAGGCCACCGCCGTGAAAACTGAGAGAAACACCGGCCCTCCCCATCCCAGGCTGAAAGCAGCACCGGTGTTATACCGGAGAGTCATTTTGAAAACGCTGCCTATTACATCTCTTGGGATGCCGTCCATCAATACATGCCTGGCTGCGTACTTTGTCGCCTGATCAAGGAGCAGAACAACTGCCGCTGCTGTAAAAGCTGCTGGTTTACTTCTCAATGGTCTCCAGCACCTTTCCGCATCTGGGACAGAGATCATCGGCAAATGGATGAGACCCGACCTCAGGGTTGATCTTCCAGCACCTATGACACTTATCACCATCGGCTTTTACCGCATTGACCTCAAGACTCTCTCCGGCGCTCACAAGTGCTCTGGACACAATAAGGAAATCAGCCCAGTCTTCACCCAGCGCACTCTCTGTCATTTCCTCAGGAAGTGTCAGGTAAACATGAGCATCCAGTCCACCGCCTATAACTCCACCGGCGCGCTGATCCTCCAGGTGCTTCAGCACTTCCTTTCTCACATCGAGATAGGGAGACCAGGAAGAGAGCTCTTCTGCTTCGTCAGAGGTCAGAGCCGAATCCTTTGTGAAGAGTTCCAGATGAACACTGGCAGAGTCTTTCAATTTCTCTGGAAGATGGTCCCAGATGTCCTCTGCGGTGAAAGGGATCATGGGAGCCAAAAGTCTTGTGAGCTCTACAGTAAGCCATCCAAGCAGCTCCACAGTTGCTTTTCTTTCAGAACTGTCAACAGGATCACAGTACAGCCTGTCTTTCCTGGCATCCAGGTAGAGCCCTGAGAGCTCGATCACCATGAAATTTCTCAGTTCTCTGTACACTCGATGGAACTGGAATTTTCTGTACTCCTCCAGACAGAAAGCCATAAGCTTTCTGAATCTAAGCCAGATGTACCGGTCAAGGCCCTTGAGGCTGTCAGAGTCCACCATCTCCCCAGTACAGTCTCCAAGGTTGCCAAGCATGAATCGAATGGTATTCCTTATCTTTCTGTAGGCTTCTCTTGAGTCTGCCAGTTGTCCCAGATCTGCTCTGAAGTCGGATGTGTAGTCAATACCTGCAAACCACAACCTGAGAATATCAGCACCATTCGCATCTATTACTTTCAGGGGAGATATCACGTTGCCAAGCGATTTAGACATCTTCTTGCCCTTTTTGTCCTGAATGAGTCCGTGGGTTATGATGTTGTCCGCAGGTCGGGAAAAACCAAGAGCATTGGATGTTATCAGGCTCACACCGAACCAGCCTCTGTGCTGATCAGTAGCCTCAATGTATACAGACGCCGGTCTTGTGAGACCGTACTCTTCCGTGAGTACGTTGTAGTGGCTCAAAGAGCTGTCAAACCAGACATCCAGAATGTCGTCAACCCTGTTCAGGTTTGTTCCACCACAATGGGGACACTCAGCTTTTTTTGAGTCCAGTGCGAATATCTCATCAACTGTCATTCCAAACCAGACATCGGCACTTTCTTCCAGCACTTTTTCCGCGACTTTTGCTATGAGTTCTGCGTCAAGAACTGCTTTCCCGCAATCAGGACAGGTGAATACAGGAAGAGCCACCCCCCAGGAGCGCTGTCTGGAAAGACACCAGTCCGGGCGAACGGACATCATGTTCTTCATTCTGTCGTACCCCCAGTCAGGGTACCAGCTTGTCTGATCCACCATATCAAGAACTCTATTTTTCAGATCCTTATGGGAGAGACTCAGGAAGAACTGTTCCGTGGCACGGAAAATAAGAGGCTTTTTGCATCTCCAGCAGTGGGGATAACTGTGTTTGATCTTTCGGGAAGCTATCATCCTTCCAGATGCAGTAAGGTCTTCTACTATCACCGGGTTGGCCTTGTGTACATGCAGACCATGGTATTTACCACCCTCTTCAGTGAAGGTGCCTTCTGGTCCCACAGGGCAGAAAGTCTCTATTCCGTATGCCTGGCAGACCATAAAGTCATCTGCTCCATGACCGGGGGCCGTGTGAACACAGCCGGTACCTTCGTCCATTGTAACATGGTCAGCAAGGATAACAATAGAGGTCCTTGACGGATCTACCGGATGCTCAAGAAGCAGGTTCTCAAGCTCTCTGCCTTTGAATACAAGGTTTTCTCTTATCTTTCCATGAACATCGGCATCATCCATGAAAGCCTGTGCTCTTCTTTCGGCCACCAGGAAGTGGCGATCAGCAGTATCAATTATCACATAGTTCTCACCGGGATTCAGTGCTACTGCCATGTTTGCTGGAAGGGTCCAAGGTGTGGTTGTCCAGATAACTACCTCAACGGCTTCTGGAACACCTGCAGCACTCCAGTCTGCACTGACTGATTGCCTGAATGCAACGTAAACCGAAGGAGAAGTATGATCCCCGTATTCCACTTCTGCATCTGCCAGAGCTGTAGTACAGGATGTACACCAGTGGATGGGACGAAGCCCCTGATAAATGTACCCACTCTCTACAAGCTTGCCGAAAGCTCTAACAATTCCAGCTTCATAGGTTTTCTTCATGGTGAGATAAGGATTCTCCCACCTTCCGAATACACCAAGTCTCTTGAACTCTTCTCTCTGTATGTCAACAAACCCTGCAGCGTATTCCCGACACCTTTTACGAATTTCCATTAGAGAGAGTGAAGCCCTTTCCTCTCCTGCATCGGTCATAACCTTGTGCTCAATAGGCATACCATGACAATCCCAGCCTGGTACGTAAGGTGAATAGTAACCAAGCATGGTATGACTTTTTACAATAAAGTCTTTCAATATCTTGTTAAGGGCAGTCCCCAGGTGAACATGTCCGTTGGCATACGGCGGGCCATCGTGGAGAATAAAGGGATCGGAGTGGCGTCTGGCTTCCGAGATCATGCCTTCAAGGTTCATTTCCTTCCATCTTTCCAGAAGCTCCGGTTCCCGCTTGATAAGTCCACCCTTCATGGAGAAGCTGGTTTTCGGAAGCTTGATGGTTTCTTTGTAGTTCACTACTCCTCACCTCCCTCAAATTCCTGGATCAACTTTTCCAGGAAAGAAAAATCATTGTTACATCCGGCACAGCCCGGCTCTATGCAATTCAGAACAAAAAGCACCCGGCCACCACCGTGTGCCGCTGCTATTGCCTGATCAATACCCAGGGTAACAAGAGCATCGCAGGGAAAAGCATTCAACTCGGCACCTGTACTTAAACCAACATCTGGAACCCTTAACACGGTTCCAGTCTTTACAGGACCTGATCCCCACCTGATATCAGGAACAATATACATACCTCTCAGGTTCGGGAACCTTGGCCCTGCAGAGTGATTATCCCCTGCAAGAGAGCCGGTACCAAACAGAGCCAGGTGATCCCTTACAAGAAGCCAGCAGGTGCTGTTCGAAACAGCATCCGCACCGATAAGGAAAGTATCCTCACCCTTACCAAGCGCTTCTCTAACATGGTCTACAGAGTACCCTTCAGAAACACAAATTCCACCTCTGGGAGAGATTACATCTCCCCAGTTACGGGGCAGAGAAATATACATTATTCACCTTTCATTCAATCACAGGAAGGGTAATTATGCAAAAGGGGAATGGCATCTGCAAGACTGGCGGGGATTTCCTCTGCAATCCTTTGCAGCATATAGAGATAGGAATGGAAATATAGCCCATGGGACAGTCCTGTTGAAAAAAGCTGAGCTGCTGCAGTCATGCTCTGCCTGCTTCCGGTGAGAAGCCAGTGGTAGTAGATATGCTCTCCCCTGTGTGTATCATCGGGGTCTCCCCTGAGTTTAACAGCTAGAAGGTCAACCGGCGAACACTCACCAAGGAAACACTTAGCTGCGGTGAGTTTCATCTCTGCCAGGTAGGTATTGAGCCCTGATCCAACTGCCTGGGATACTTCCATTGCCTCAGCAAGGGTTTCAATTGCCTCCCGGTACCTTTTCAGTCTGAGAAGCATGGAACCTTTCTTTACCATACACAATGAAAGTCTCCTTTTCTTGCCTGATTCTCTTGAGAGCTGAACGGACTGTTCTATGAGCGAAATAGCTGTTTCAGATTCATTCTTCATGAATGCAAGCTGTGATGAAATGTAACAGATGGGTTCAGAGGCTTCAACTACGTTCCCAAGACCGGCAAATTCGATCATTGTTTCAAGACAATCCTCAGCAGCTTCCACCTTTCCCAGGTGAATGAAAAGGCGGGCCAGATTTCCATAAGCTATGCAGGCCTGGGACAATTTCCCGGATGAGACTGATATCCTCACTAACCGCATGAGAGTTCGCAGAGAGTCACCGGTGTGAAAAAGTTTTCTTTGAACAACTCCAATGTTGTTCAGAACAACAATTCTTAAACTGTGCTCCTCCGGAGAAGCAGGTAGTGTTCTGAGAGCTGTGGAGTAAAACTTCAATGCTTTGCTGTGTTTTTTTCCTAACAACTGGTTATTCCCGTACAGATTATAGACCGATGCCAGCTTTCTTCTGTTGCCGGATAGAAGTGTCAACTGTATCAATCTGCTCAGTTTCGAATGAATTCTTTCCTGTTTTCCCAGGCGGTTCCATGCCTTGATTGAAGTAAAAAGAGCTCTTCTCTCAAGCCAGCCGGCTCCAAGCCTTACAGCCATATGTCCTGCAGATATCATGGTGTTTAAAGAATTCTCCACCATTCCCCGCCTGTACAACTGCTCACCAAGTTCGACAAGACAGGCAACTGAAGTCAGCGGATCTCCGTTTTCAACAGCACTGTAAAGAAGAACTCTCTCAGCTTTTTGATAGTGACCTTTCCGGCGAAGATCACGGGATTCAATGATCTCAGATACCAGCTCGGGAAAATCAATTTCTCCCACGGGACGAAGTTCCCGGGAAAGAGCTTCACCTGTGGAAGTTAAACACAGTCCAAGCAACACATCCGCTGCCGGTTCAGAATATGATCTTAGAGATTTCAGCACCTTAATTGCATCTGAGTAAGCCTCGCATCTATACAGGTTCAGTGCAGCCAGGAAGAAAAAACGATCCCGGTCTACATCGTCCCTGACAAACAAAGCAGCCTTTTTATACAGATCAGCTTTGCGGAAGTCTCCTTCTTCCTGCTCCGCTGCTCTTCTATAAAGATCTGAAGCTGAAAGACTTCTTCCTGCTCTAACCATGAGATCACCGGCTATTTGAAGTGATCGGGAATTTTTTCCTCTGAATTCCAAAACGATCTCAGCTGCTCTTTGGAGCATTCTATCCTTCTGGTCTGCAGATATGCTTTCCATCAGATGCTCACGAACACTTTTTCCTGAGAAGCATCCTGTCAGCTGTCCACGCCAGAGACCCATCTTTTTGCCGGAAGGAAAATGATAATCTGATTTCAGCTCTGACAGGATCGCAACCTCACCGGGAAGGAACTGCATTCCGAACAATGCCGCTGCCCGGGCAAACCTCTCAAACTGTGGATCACTGTTAAGAAAAGTGTCAAACAAGACAAAAACATCTTCATGATTCCCCTCTGTGTCCTGTCTCAATCCCATATACAGTTTAACGAGACCTTCATCACCCCCGGTGGCTCTCAGAACTGCCTCAGCCGTTACACAGGAGTTTTCCGTCAGCAAAAGATGCTGAATAGCTTCAAGGGACATAACCTCTGACTGGAGGATGAGATCAGAGCCTTCAAGTCCTCCACTATCCGCCCTGCAGACAAGAACAGGAGGTACCCGTAGTTGCGCAACAGCCCGCAGAGAAGAAACGGGACTTCCCTGTCGCCCTGAATAGTTGAAGAAACAGATCAGCGTGGGAAGTGACCATGCAAAAGATGAAAAGATCAGGGCAAGAGTTCTATCATCCGGTGGCTTTGAAACAGTGCTCAGAACGAAACCCTTTATTTCAGCTTTTACATTTTGCAGACCTGCTGCTATTTCAAGTCCCACCCCTTCCGAACAAAGGGATATCTCCGTGGCATGTGAACGCCAGCCAGCCTCAAATGCAGTTTCACCGGAGAGCAGCCCATCTCCTGCAAAGAAGCTGAATACGCTTTCTCTCAGGGAATTATCATCGGTGCAATCCACCTGCAGAATTCGCATATCATCAAGAACAGAGGAAAGAGTTTCCAATAACTTGCGGGGGGCATGCAGGTTTCTGACGAGTATTCGTTTCCTGCCTCTATCCAGGATCTCTCTGCGAATGATATCTGCAAGCGCTTTCTCACCCATGAAACCATCCTGGAGTCCGGAAAGGAGAATTGATTCTGACGGTCTTTCTTCTGGATGTAGATCCTGACTTGATCAAAAGAGTATCCCGTCCGACTGCAAACTGCTTTGACAACCAGCGCAGTAATTCAGCATTGGCCTTCCCGTGAACTGGGGCAGCTTTTAGACGGATCTTATAGGATCCATCATCCATAAAGGCAATGAACTCTGTTCTGCTGCTTCCCGGAATTACTTTTATTCTGAGAAGGATGCTTGCCTTCAGCTTTCCGTCACCGGATCGCTAAGAGCAACAGCCTCATCCAGAAGCATTACAGGTATATCATCTCTCACAGGGAATGCCAGTGCACAGCTGTGGCAGATGAGAAGTTCCTCATTTTCTGTTCCCGTCCTGTGATCAAGTTCACCTTTGCACCTGGGGCACACCAGGATCTCAAGCAATCTTGGGTCAACCATTCTATCTTCCCTTCAGATAACGAACTCACCGTTCCTGATTATCATTGTCTCTGTGGAGTCAGCAGCAATACCCACCACATCAACCTCTTCACTGCCTATCATGAAATCTGTGTGGACCAGAGACTGGTTGCATCTGCAGGCTCGAAGAGCATCCTCGTCCATGGAAGTACCACCGACAATGCAGTCTGTATATCCGTTACCAAGTGCGATATGGCATGATGCATTCTCATCAAAGAGTATGTTGTGAAAGATCTTACCGGATCTGTATATGGGTGAATCCACGCCAACAAGAGCAACCTCTCCCACCATGGAAGCACCCTGATCCGTAGAGAGATACTGTTTAAGAACGTTCCCGTTACTCTCTGCTCCTGAATCCACCACTCTACCTTTTTCAAATTTGAACCAGGCTCCATTCACCTGTGCACCGTATACTGTCACAGGTCTTGTGCACCTGACTTTCCCGTGGGTTGCAGTCATATCCGGAGTGCTGAAGACTTCTTCAGTTGGTACGTTGGGAAAGAAAACTGTTCCATCGGAGGAAACAGCACTTCCGCCATTAAAGCGCCTGTCAGGCAGCATACCTATCGTCAGGTCGGTTCCAGGCCCTTTGAATCTGATCTTCGGAAACAAATGCGAGTTAAGAAATGCTGCCCGTTCCTTGAGCATGGCATCGTGCTCCAGCCATGCTTCTGCAGGGTCGTCTCTGTCAAGGCGAAGGATAGGTATTAAGATGTCCCAGATCCTCTTTTCCCAGTCTTCATCGCTACCCAGTACCTTAACCGCCCATGCCCTGGTCGGGAGAAGACAAACATTCCAAGGCAGATTATTTGAAGATATGGCAGAAAGGAAACTCTTTCTTGCAAGCGAAGCAGCCTTAGTGGTCCTTCCAAGTTTGGCAGAGTCAACTCCCTCCATAAGGTCAGGTTCTGCAGGTCCTCTTATCGCCAGAGAACGCCAACCCTCCTTCACTACAGAATCAAACATTGGTGTTCTGTTCTCTGGAATGTAATCCAGGAATTCTTCATCTGTTGTAGAATCGATGCGAATGCGGGAGAATGACGGATCCTCCAGCGAAACATTCACAAACCTTGCTCCAAGTTTGTATGCCTGTTCTGCAATAAACCTGGCAAACTCAAGATGTACCGGCTCGCTCCGAAGCCAGAGGACATCACCCTTCTTTATCTTGAGAGCACTACCGAGGATCACCTCAGAATATGCTCTCATCAAATTCCTGTTCATCTACACTCCTTTATCAAACTTCAGATCAATCCAAGAAAATCAATTACCAGTGAGCGATATTGCGATCCTCCAGTTTCCAGAACATCACTGAAGCGGAGGCCGATCCTCACCTGACCAAAGCTTTCCCAGTAAGCTTCCACATCAACAAAACCACCGGACTTCTCAAATCTGTACTCCGTATCACCATTTGTTGCAAGATCCCAGTCCACCGCTACTCCGAATCCTCCGGGAAAAGACTTATCCACCCCCAGCCAGCTTCCAAGATGGTTGGGACTGTCGCTGGTCAGATTCGCTCCGAAATGAAAACCCATGTCCCCGCCCAGACCGGAAAAATTCTTGCTGAATACCAGATAGAAATCCCTGGCAGGTCTTAAGTACTCAGCTCCGGATCTGGCATGTTCTTCTTCGTTATCGTATCCAACAGCAATGGCGGGAAAAGATTGCTTTTCATCAAATACTCTGAATCTTGCCTTAAGGTAGACTTCATTGAACCAGTCAGGATCGCCCATTCCATTGATGTTCCATCCGCCATATCCCAGTCCAGCCATGAACCTTGGCAGGATTCCCATGATAACAGAGAACTTCAGCCCGCTTACGGGGAAAGTATTCATAGCCACATTGAACGTTCTGGGAGCAATAACCCCGGCAGTAGGTTCTCCGGCAACCCGCATGAGCTCACCAGCCAGCCCAGTGGAGCAGATCACCAGAAAAAACAGTGTAAAGGAAAAGAACCTCATGTGAACCTCCCGTCACCCCTGCAAAGAGAAACAACAGACTTCTCCGGCAAGATATTCCTCAATCCCTCCAGGATCTCGTTTCCCGGTTTTACTTTTATGGATCTGGAGATGGCACTTACAACTCTTCCCGATGGGAATTTTACTTTCATGAATACCCTTCCACTGCCGGCATTCTCTTTCAGATACTCCGCAACATGCTCCAGGGTCACTGCATCACATTCAAAACCATCAACCTCTATAAATACTCCTGCATTCATTAGTTCCCTGGATCTACCAAGAGGAATAACCATGTTGACCAGCATTTTGTCTTCCCTGTCACCCTTGCCTTCCGTTACCTCACCCTCAAATAGAAGAAGAGCGCCTTTCTGAACCAGGTCTCCATATTTTTCCAGTACATCTGAAAAGAAAAGAATCTCAGCTGACCCTTTCCTGCCTGCAATGGTCACAAAGGCCATTAACCCTTTACGGGTTTTTATCTTCCTTATCTCTGTAATGGTTCCAGCGACAGATAGATTGCCCGTTGGTGCAGAAGATATTTGATCAACATAATGAGTTGTGAAACCCAGGATCTCCTCTCTGTATACATCCATGGGATGGCCGGAGAAATAGAATCCCAGCATCTCTCTTTCCATCTCCAGCTTCTCCTCCAGGGGAATTTCATCACACTGAGCAAGAGCAGGAGCAACCGGCTCCTCACCCTGGACTCCGAACAGAGACATCTGTCCTGAATCATGATGGCGCCTGGTTGCAGAAGCATACTCAAGAGCATGCTCCATTACTTTCAGTTGTTGAGCTCTGTTGCCTTCAAGACAATCTGTAGCGCCGGCAAGGATCAGAGCCTCAAGAGCTCGCTTGTTCAACCCTGAAGACTCTTCAACAAGAGAAACACCGGCACAAAGGTCAAATATTGTTGTAAATTTACCTGATACTTTCCTTGCCTCTGCAATGTCCTTCGCAGCACCCATGCCAACATTCTTGATGGCGGCAAGAGAATAAATGATCTCATTCGGGGTGGAAGCAACAAATATTGACATACCCTGATTCACAGAAGGACCCGTAACAGTGACCCCAAGACGGATCGCTTCCTTAACAAGAGTTCGAAGTTTTGATACATCACCGATCTCGCTGGTAAGACTGGCAGCCATGAACTCTGCGGGGTAATGACACTTCATGTAGGCGGTTCTGTATGCAATGATCGCATAGCACACAGAGTGGCACTTGTTGAACCCGTATTCTGCAAACTTCTTGATGGAGTCCCATATCTCCACAGCTTTCTTCTTCGGTATCTCCCTTTCTGCAGTACCTTTAAGGAAAACAGTCTTCATTTTCGCCATCTGAGATACGATCTTCTTGGACATTGCCCTTCTAAGATTATCTGCGTCTGACATACTCATTCCCGCAATAACATTAGCGATCCGCATGACCTGTTCCTGATAAATGGTCACACCGTAAGTGTCCTCCAGCACCTCCTTCAACAAGGGATGTGAGTAGCTGATCTCCTCATTCCTGGCGCTTTTTTCCTTGTTTGAAGCATACAGATCGATCATGTGCATGGCTCCAGGACGGTAAATAGCTACGGCTGCAGTAACATCATCGAAACGATTCACCCCTATTTTGCGAAGAGCTTCCCGCATTCCACTGCTTTCAAGCTGAAAAACAGCTGTTGTATCACCGGAACTTATCATTTCCAGAGTTCTATGATCATCAAATGGGATATTCTCAACTGAAAATTCCGACTTGAACAGCTTTATTGCCTCTTCAGCATGATGAAGAACAGTTACAGTTCTAAGTCCAAGGACATCAAGCTTGAGGAGACCTATCTTTTCTGCAGCCTTCATCTCGTACTGTGTAGTAACACCTTTCCCCTTTGTCCAGCAAAGAGGTACATGTGTATCAAGCCGTCCTGGAGTAATAACCACACCGGCTGCGTGTACACCTGCATGTCTGACCATGCCTGAAAGACGGTCAGCGTACTCGATCAGCTTTGATGCGTTTTTAATACTATTGATCCGGCTATTGAGTGCAGTGTTTGATTCAGTTATCTCCAAAAGGCTCTTGCCACTGCCATCATCAGCCTCTCCAATGAGCTTCGAAAGAGATTCGCCATCACTGTAGCTGATTCCCAGAACTCTTGCTATATCCTTGATAACAGCCTTGTTCTTCATTCTACTGTATGTAATTATCTGACAAACACTTTCCTTACCATACAGTTGTTTCAGGTGGTCTATTATCTCACCTCTGCGCTCCACGCACACATCGAGATCAATATCCGGCATCTGAGCTCTTGCCGGGTTCAGGAATCGTTCAAAACTCAGATCATGATCCAGTGGATTTACATCGGTTATCTCAACGGCAAAAGAAACAAGACTTCCTGCAGCGGAGCCTCTTCCAGGACCAACGGGAATAAGCTGTTCACGGGCCCATCGCATGAGTTCCGATACAATAAGAAAGTATCCGGGGAAACCCATTCCATTGATAACTCCCAACTCGTAATCAAGGCGCTCAGTCTCAATATCCGAGGCTTTACGCCCAAGTCTTTTTTCAAGACCGGAAACCGCAAGTTGTGACAGATACTCTCCCTGACTGCTGAAGCCCTCAGGCATAGGTGCGTCGGGAAGAAGAAAGTCTCCCTTTTCCACAGAGAAATCACACATATCAGCAATGATGCATGAATTGGATACTGCCTCAGGGATCCAGCTGAACAGTTTTTCCATTTCTTCCGGCGTCTTAACATAGAACTCATCAGCTCCAAATTTCATCCGTCCCGGATCATCCATGGTTTTTCCTGTCTGAAGACAGAGGAGAGCCTCATGAGCCCTGGCATCATCCCTGGACAGGTAATGTGCATCATTAGTTGCAACGGGCATGGCTCCGGTCTCCCGGGCAAGGTCAGCAAGTTCATGGATTATCTTCTTTTCATCTTCCAACCCGTGATCCATCAGCTCTATAAAGAATCTATCTTTCCCCACAAGATCCTGATAGTATCGAACAGCTTCCACAGCCTTGTCTCTGTTACCGGCAAGAAGGTGCCTTGAAACCTCACCTGACAGACAGGCAGACCCTATTATCAACCCTGCACTGTGTTTCTCAAGAAGCTCACGGTCTATCCTGGGTTTGTAGTAAAAGCCCTCAAGATACCCTTCAGATGAAAGCTTCATGAGGTTCAGGTATCCTTCCTCACTGGAGGCGAGTAATGTGAGATGATAGTATTTAGGTCTGCCGGAGATGTTTTTCTTATTCTTCATACTTCCCGGGGAAAGGTACACCTCGCTACCTACGATCGGCTTCACACCTGCAGCTTTCATCTTCTCGCAGAACTGAACCGCTCCGAACATGTTTCCATGATCTGTAACTGCAACAGCATCCATTCCATTCTTAACAAGAAAATCACCCAGCTGCTCAAAGCGGATAGCTCCGTCAAGAAGACTGTATTCAGAGTGAAGATGAAGATGAACGAATCTTGAAGAGCTCATTTAGACTTTTTGCCTCCGTCTTCAGTTGAATTGTAAAGTCTGTTGAACTCACGGTACTCCTCCTCTTCCGCACGGAGAAGAAGATCCTCCCTGTCGCGGTGGTGTCTGGCTCCCAGATACAATATCGTCCACTGGGCTGTGGAACTTGACAACCAGTATGCACAAAGAGTTATGAATACGGCTGCACCTGCCAGGGAAACAAGCAACCCTGCTACCCCGCCCCAGGATAAGTCCGAGTGTTCTGTAGAAGAGACCGGGCTGAAGATCGATGAGTAAAATGGAACCACTTCCGGGGCAATTCTCGAAAACCCTGATTCCATTGTATCCCCGAACCCTACTACTCCAGATGTGCTGTTAAGCACAGAGGAAACCAATGTAACCGAACCCCAGGCAAACAGCGAGAAAACTGCAAGGGCCAGCACTCTTATGAACAGACCTGAAACAACGCCGCGAAACAGTCGCAGGGGCTGGGATGTTACCGTACTGAAAACTTCAAAAAGGCATTCAAATGTGTCACCCTTAGTGGTTGCGGTAATTACTGGAACGAGAAAAACAGCAAGCAATAGAACAACCAGAGCAAGCACGATGAAAAGACCCAGTATCCACGCAGGGATAGCAAGTAATCCGACTACTACAGGTCCCAGTGAAGGTATTCTTCCTATCAGTCCCATCACAAAAATGGCAAGAATTCCAAATGCGATCCCTGTTGCGATCAGCAGAGGAACTGATACAACAGGTTTCCAGTTGGATCTGCAGAATCTGCGTCCATCCGCTTCGGAAAAGAACTGGTCCCCGCGAAGCTGCTCAAATGTTAACCTTGAAACCTTGAGAGCAGTGAGCATGTAGATAAAAAAGGCAAGCAGAGAGCCAAGAACCAGCAGAATAACTGAAGGGGTGTTAGCCATGAAAAGACTGTCCGGCAGAGGGCACAACATTGCAGCAGAAAACCTGTGGGCAACAGAATCTCCTGCTGCAAGAAAACCTGCATAAACAAAGAATGCCCATACAACCCATGCAGTCACGATTCCTTTCCAGAATACCCATATATTCCGAGCATTGAATCCGTACCTGGCTGCCAGGAGAGTGTCTTTCACCTGAAATTTCAATTTGTGTACATTACTGCGGACTGCATTATCAGTTCCCTGTTTCTCCATGGTCAACCTCCTGGCTTTCAACACTGGTCATATTACTTTGAATAATACTCTCTTCACTGATCTTCCGAAAGCATACCACACCTGGTTGGACTCTGTGAATTCCAGCATCTGAAAGAGTGGATAGAACTTCCGCAATAGTTGCTCCTGTGGTCATCACATCATCGATCAGCCACACTCTACCTTTGTATACTGTTCCCGGAGAAAGAGAGAACTTCCCCCTAATGTTCTCAGCCCTTTCAGCACCGGATACTCTGATCTGGGATTCACCACCGCTTCGGACAAGGGGGTTTTCAAAAGCTGCACCTGTCTCCCGGGAAATTGCCCTTGCAAGCAGTGCAGCCTGGTTATACCCTCTTTCTCTGAATCTTTTTCTGGATACAGGAACTGGAATGAGAAAGTCACCTATTGACGGCGTTTCCGCCCATGACTCGAGTGCAAGTCGTGCAAGTTCTTTCCCAAGATGTCTCTCCCCGCCGAATTTAAACCTGAGGATCATCTCACGCATAACCCCGGAATGAAAGAACCCGGTAAGAACCTGAATATCACCCACAGGGCGCCTGCCGTCAGGATACATCCTGATAAGACACCAGGAACAGAATCTTCCCCTGCTGGATCCTATCCTGCTACCACAACCGATACACCGGTGAACCAGAGGGTTCAGGAAGGATTTCTTTGATTCCGATAGTAAAGCCATATTCCCAAAACGAATGAAAGAAGGATCATACCAAGACTAATTAGCTGGTTATCTGTCATTCCAGGCCTCGAGGCAAATACACTGTAACCAAATCCACTTGGAGCATGGTCAAAGTATCTGAACTCTTCCATGCCGAATCTCGTGGCTCCATATAGGCCCATGAACATGGAAAAGATAAAACCGGGATAATTCTTTCTACGGTCAGCAAAAAGCAGCAGGAGAAGAATGACAAGCCCGCCTAAAGAACTATACAGTTGCGTGGGATGAATAGGGACGCCTCCGTACACAGCGAACGGTAGCGAGCCTGATGGGAACGACACGCCAACTGCACAGCTTGTTTCTAATCCGAAACAGCAGCCATTAAAGAAGCAGCCCACTCTGGTAATAAAGATCCCCAGCGCAAAAGAGGGAATGATCGCGTCAGCAAAAGACCAGACAGGCCATTTCTTCTTAATGATCCAGCTGAACCCCACAACCATTGCAAGAGCAACCCCTCCAAGCATGCTAAGACCGTACAAACCTTTCCAGAATGCAACAATTGCCAGAGGATCATGAGCGTACTGATCCATATGGGTGATCACATAAAATGCTCTGGATCCAATAATGGCAGCAGCCATTATCCAGATACTGAGGTTCACAGTTTCATCTGCGGGAATTCCAAGTTTCAGCGCTCTGCGGGATGCAAGTTTTACCCCCAGCAGAAACGAAATTGCAAGCATAAGACCATAGCTGTTTATGGGCAGCGAGCCTATCTTGAAAAGAATCGGATGCATATTCCCCCCTCAATCTTTTAGTTTAACGAATGACGTATGATAATGAAGAGGAGTGTTGCTGTCAGTAACTGCGCCAGTTCCTGATAACGTTGTAGGAAAAACCGAGAAGCAGCATTTCCGTAATTATGTGACTGCCCCCGTACGTTATCAATGGTAGAGGAAGACCTGTCACCGGCATCATTCCCAGGGTCATTCCTACATTCACAACAACGTGAATAATGATGAATATCGCAGTACCTGCACCAACTATCGAGTTGAATGGATTCAAGGAACGCTTTGCTCCAAGCAGTATCCTCCACACAAGAACAGAGTAGATAAAAAGAAGGAACAGACTTCCAACGAAACCCCATTCCTCCGCCCAGACGGAAAAAACAAAATCAGTATGTCTGGCGGGAAGGAATGCAAGTTCATTCTGACTTCCATTCAGAAAGCCCTCACCTGTGATACCTCCTGCTCCAATTGCAACCTTTGACTGGATAACATTCCAGCCTGCACCGTATGGATCTGCCTCAGGGTTAAGAAAAGTGGTCAATCTTGTCTGCTGATACGGACGGAGAAGACCCCAGGCAGATGGTGTTGCAGCGGCGATAACAGTTGTCATGACCAGAAAGAACACCCATCTGCGTGGTTTTGCTCCGGATCTGTATAGAACAAGACTGAGAAGAGCAGTAAAGGCCAACCAGGAAGCAAATCTTATTGAAGAGACCGCAGCAGCAAGAGGGCTAAGGAAAAGGAATATCCAGCTGAAACCAAAGCCTGCCCAGTAGATCATACCGAAGACCATCATTACCATTGCTGCAGCAGTACCAAGGTCAGGTTGCAGAAGAGTCAGCACCGTAAGTAAACCAACCGTTGCAAGGTAGAGAGGAACTCCTCCGGTAATGAACTCTCTTCTAAGTGCAGGAAGCCACCTTGCGGAAAGCACAACCACACAAAACTTGGCGAACTCCGATGCCTGAATGTTCAAAGGACCGATCTGAAGCCACCTTCCCGCAGGACCGCCCCCAAAAAAAATGGTAAGTACAAGCAGGATCAAAGTAATACCGTATAGTAACGGAACAGCTTCCTCAAGAAATCTCAGCGGGAATATTGAAGCAAAAAGAAATACAACAGCTCCGATAATTACAAAGTACATCTGATGAGTAAAGAGAGTTTTGTCGGTGCCAGATGCAGAGTAAATGCTTAACAGACCCATGGACAACAGCAGAAAAAGAGACACTGCAAAGAACCAGTCAATTCTTTCATTATCTCTCATGATCGATCTCCACTATTTTCTCAATAATGCCAGCGGCAACAGGGCCGGCGACAGCTCCCCCATGACCTCCATTTTCTATAATAACTGCGAAAGCAACAGGCACTGGCTCTTCCAGGTATCCGGTAACCCACGCATGATCTCCACCGCTCCCTGCCTCTGCTGTGCCGGATTTCCCAAAAACTGTTACCGGCAGATAACCCATGGACTGATTCAGCGTTCCCCGAGGCGAGGAAACAGCCAGTCTCATACCCTCTCTTACTATTCGAAATGTCTCTTCAGAAGTGTGTGTTTCCCAACTCCTGTGAGAAGAGAGTTCACCGGACACAAGAGACAGAGGAGGCAACTCACCTCCTGACGCTATCAATGCAGCAGTAACTGCGATCTGCAATGGTGTAGCAAGTACCTCCCCCTGCCCTATTGAGGCAATCATCAAATTTCCAAGTCCCCATCCCCCCTGACCAAACAGCTGGTTGAGCAACTCCCGGGTGGGTAATGTGCCATCAGCTTCTCCTGGAAGAATATCAGTAACTGGCGCACCCAGACCATAACCTCTGGAGAACTCAGCCAGTTCATCCATATCACCAAGCATGCTTGTTCTGTAGAAGTAGGTATCGCAGGATTGGACAAGTGCTCCGACAATATTCAATCTGCCATGGGTGCTCCAGCAACTGAAATCGCTCCCTGCAAAATGAAATGTTCCATAGCACGGATCAGGCATTGTGTTCTCGTCAACTATTCCGGATTCCAGAAGCCAGGCGGCAGTAACTATCTTGTACGTTGACCCTGGAGGATACGCTGTTGCCCAGGAACGATTAAGCATTGGCTTTCCTGGATCGGAAAGGATATTGTTCCAGTTCTCAGAGGAAATACCCCCGATGAACTGGTTGGTGTCAAAACCGGGAATGGAAGAAAGAACAAGGATCTCACCGGTTTCCCAGTTAAGAACAACTGCTGCTCCAGGATGACCTGTAGATATTATCAGTGAATCAGCAATCAGCTGTAGTTCCGCATCAACTGTAAGAGTAACGTTCTCACCTGGCGTGGGGTCCACATCCCCTTCCTTGAATTTTTCCACCACCCTTCCATAAGCATCCACTACCTCTCTCACAATGCCGTGTGAACCCATCAGCCTGTGGTTGAGAATTCTCTCAATTCCTGTCCTTCCTTCCAATTCACCCTCAAAGACTCTGGCACTGTCAGCAAGACCAACATAGCCGATCAGATGGCAGAATGAAGAACTCAGAGGATAACGCCTCCTGGGAAGAACATCAACCGAGACTCCACCCAGGCGGTATAGGTTATCCGCTACTCTTCCGGCATTCTCCACAGTAAGCCCATTGAGCAGCTGAGTGGATCTGTACGGATTTGATGCTGCAGCACTCAGCCTTTCCTGAAGCATCTGTGGCTCCATCCGGAGAAGCTCTCCAAGAAGAAGAGAGTTGGCACTGTCAAATTCCACACTTACCATTGAAACTGTAAATGATGGGATATTATCCGCCAGAACAACACCGTTCCTGTCTCTTACTATACCTCTGGGTGCAGGGCGAATAACCGATCGAATATGGTTCCTGGAAGAGAGCTCACTGTAATAATCACCCTTGACTATCTGAAGCTCCACCAGCTTTCCGGAGATCACAAGGAACAGGATCATGGTTACTATCATGACTGAACGGTATGGTCTCTCATTTACCGGTGAAGAAAGCCTCATCCTGAATTCCTGACCCTTCTTCCAAAGAGCAGGGGAATACTCAGGTAAAGAGCAAGAGGAATAAGAACTCGAGGGGCAATAAGAAGAGTGTTCAAACTGAATCCGCTTCCCACCGGTCGCGCTGCGAGAAAAACAAAACAGAGATCTGACAGGATCGAAGCGAGAAGAGCATTGACAATGAAAGTCATTTCAAGGGCTCCTGTTGTCACCTTAAGCAGCCGGTTTGACAGAGTAATTCCAAGAAGCATTGAGATAGAACTGACACCGAGAGGCTGATGAAGAAGAAGATCAATAACAAAGCCACTCCAGAAAGCTCCTTCGATCGCCCAGTGATCAGAATCTGAGATGGACATGTAAACAAGAACTGGTACAAGAATGGCTGGTGCAACAAAAACTCTTCCCAGAGTAACTTCAAAGAGAAACTGTACAATCATTGCTAAAGAAACAACCAGCCAGCCGGAGAGACTGGCTCTCATTCTCCAGAATCCTCTGATAAAAGTATCAAAACTTCGTTCACCCTCTCAAATTCTACTGCAGGAGTTACTTCAAGAGAAAGGTCAAGCCCTCTTGCACCTTCGGCTATTTCCTCAACCTTCCCTACTACGATCCCCTCGGGGTAAACACCACCGAATCTGCTTGTAAGAACAGTTTCTCCAACGAGAGGAAGGGAAGAACTGTCTACATATTCCAAAAAGAGCCTGCCGTTCGCTTCAGAACCCAGTATCCCCAGAGAACCTGTTGTTGCGGTTATACAACTCACATGAATTGCAGGACTTGTTATGGGAACAATTGTGGAGCTGGTTGATTCAACCGATGTGACAATACCCACCAGACCCCTGCTGGTAATACAGACAGCACCGGAGTAAATTCCATGATCTGTCCCCCTGTCAATAACGAGATCACCCCTTATCAACCCCTCGGATCTGTACATTACTCTTCCAACAAGAGCTGTGACCTCAGGCATCCTGGTGTAACTGAGCATGGATCTGTAAAGCCGGCTTTTGGCTGCCATCTCACGGAGTTCCGCATTCTCCAGCATCAGTTTTACTGAAAGTGAAAGATAGTCGGACTCAACCGGCTGGTCCTCAGAAAAGAAAAGCGACGCAAACTTTGCTCCCAGTATAGATCCACCCACGCCAAGGATGGAGGGGCCAAGAAACAACAATACAACTGCAGCTGCAATACTCCACACCTGTCTTACGTCACGACTTTTCATGATCAGTTGATGAGCAACTTGCGATACCTGTAAAGATCGGACAGAATAATTCCGGCTCCGAGCACAGTACAGGAAAGAGGATTATCTGCGATTCGAACGGGCAAACCTGTATTCCTGGTAATAAGTACATCCAGCCCCCGGAGGAGTGCCCCTCCACCCGTGAGAACGATGCCTCGGTTAACAATATCCCTTGCCAGCTCAGGGGGAGTTCTCTCCAAACCTTGTATTATGGCCTGAATTATTGAGGTAACAGGTTGTTCCAGAGCTTCCCTGATCTGACTGGCCTGCACTGTAATGGTCAGAGGAACACCTCGGAGGATATTCGTACCACTGACTTCTTCTTCCCTGTTATCATCCTCAAACAGAGATCCAAGATTGATCTTAACTATCTCTGCAGTGCGTTCACCTATCAGGAGATTTGCATTCTTCTTCATGTGACTGACAATTGCCTCGTTCATTTCATCGCCACCAATTCTGATCGAACTGTCAGCTGCAATGGAGTTGAGGCTGATAACAGCAACCTCTGTGGTTCCTCCACCGATATCCACCACCATGTTACCAACTGCAGAATCCACAGGAAGCCCCACGCCAACAGCCGCTGCAAGTGGCTCGGGAACCAGCAGCACTTCTCTCGCTCCTGCTCTCTCCAGCGAGGTGCGTACTGCGTTAACTTCAACCTCTGTAATTCCACTTGGAACACAGACAAGAACCTTGGGACGCATTGAGAATCTTCTGGTCTGAGCCTGTTCAAAGAATGTTCTCAGCATGGCCATTGTAGCAGTAGCCTCTTTTATTACACCATCCTTAAGGGGACGGACAACAGAGATATCCCCACCGGTTCTGCCAAGCATAGCTTTCGCTTCTCTGCCTACTGCCTGAACATTCCCGGTGTCTCTTTCAATGGCGATCACACTTGGCTCTTCAAGGACGATCCCTCTGTCAAGCTGGTGGATGATAGTGTTTGCAGTACCAAGATCAATGGCCATGGCAGATGAGAACATTCCAGATCCGCTGGAGCTCTCTGAACCTCTTAGCCTGGCAATGAAGTCTCTTATACCCATTTTCATTCTCCTGATGTAAAATCAGCATGTTTACTCTGGTAACGCAGGCTATATACTACTTATTGAGTAAGATGAAAAGGGGTTACCCCGAAAGGGTACTCAGACGGAATGATATGTTAACTAAGGCAGTTAACGGATTGGAAATTCAAAGGCTGACCTCCATCGTCCTCCTTCGGTGAAAACCGTATCTATGGGAACTGGAACAACCAGGTTCCACACGGTTCCCGGAGGTTCAGTTTCTGTATCATAGCTTCTAAGCCGAATTATGGCGTTCACCGTTGAAGACCCCAGAGTCCATTCGAGGGGCCACGCGTTGAATTGATCGTGCCATGAAGTGGCGGTTACTTCAAGAGAGAGAGAGCCGGTGTCCAGCATGGGAAAAAGACGGGAGTTCTTCAAAGTGACGACTGCAGTATCTACAGTTAAAGAGGTATAGACCCAGCGAATTTCTCCCTGTGATGAGGTGTCTGCAGAGACAACCATCTCCCACTGCACCGGGATCTCCGGGAATCCTGTCCTGAGAAGTGAAATGACTGCGTAAACATCAAGATAGCCGCTCCCCGCAGGCAAACCACCTGCAACATAGACAGCAGACGCCTCCTCCGGCTGGTATATGAGACAGCCGGCTGAATCAAGAAGCAGAGATATCACAGGGGAACCGTCCGGACCGCAGAAATCAGCTCTTACAGCCTGAGCTTCTTTTGAAGCCCATAGCAGGAATGGGCCGGAGAAAAGCTGATTCTCTCCCTGAAGCCTTGCCCGGCCTCTGAGAAGGAAGTGCTCTACGCTTTCCCACTGCCAGGATGCTCTGCCTGCATACGACGAAACCTCAGAAGACAGATCAACAACTTCAGGGCCACAGGCAATGGTCATAAGAAAAAAGAGAATTGACAAATACCTGCGCATGGTTAAACGCTGTACTGCTTCTCCAGTGCGATGATACGCTGTTCAGTTGCAAGCTCACTCTTATAAAGTTTGTGCCTCTTGAGCAAAGGCGGAGCCTTTGATTCAGGTACCTTTTTTAAAAGATTGTCAAGCATTTTGAGAGCCTTCTCTCTATCTCCGCTTTTTGCAGTCTGATCGATCTGTTTAACAATATCACTGAGTTTTGCCATTGGTTATCCTTCCCCTGGAAATGCACTCATTCATAAAATTCACAACCTTACCTGTTTCCACTCCGAAAAATCCATCACACCACCCTGGAAGCGGATGTTTGATCCCGTGAAAATCACTTCCTCCTGTGAGAAGAATATTGTGTTTTCTGGAAGCATCCTCAAGAAAGGAAATCATGGTGCCGGACTGGTCAGGGTAGTATGCCTCCAAGCCAGCCAGACCCGCATCCGACATGGAGGAAATAAGGGCTCCCAGTTCCTTGAAACTCCCAGTTTGAATATACTTGGGATGGGCAAGCACGGGCAGTCCCCCGGCCTGCAGGATAATTTCCATAGCCCTGTAATCTCCAAGACGCTTTCTTTCGACGTAAGCAGGTTTTCCAGATCCGAGATATCTGTTGAAAACCTCTTCAGAAGAGCCAACCAGCCCCTTCTTCACCAGAACGGCGGCAATGTGAGGCCTTCCAACAACAGCTTCCCCGGCTTCAGCCTTCACATCTGCCATTGTGATGTTGAAACCAAGTTCCTGAAACTTGTGAACTATTTCAGGATTCCTTGTATTTCTTCCATCAACTACAAACTGAAGAGCCTGCTGGATCTCTGAAGAACTGTCACATAGAACCGAGAGTTCCGCTCCCGGGAAATAACCAAGCAGATGAGCCGATCCTCCTATATGAAGATCTACGCTGAGTTCCACCGCTGGAATGTAGAACAAGCCATGGAAGGAAGCCCGAGCCGCAGCCTCCTCAATACCTGCCAGTGTGTCATGGTCACTTACAGCAAATCCGTCAAGACCACACCTAGCTGCTTCATCCACCAGTTCAGTGGGTGTGAGCCTGCCGTCCGACGCGGTGCTGTGTGTATGAAAATCGCACAATCCCAATGTATCTCCTCTCTGTATGCTTTGAATATTATCATAGGATGGTCAAGTAACAACACTGCGCAAGAGTAAGTCTGAATAAGGCTAGTCCCGGGAGGGCAGAATATGAGTGACAAGGTAATGTACATAAGAGAACCTGTACTGGGTACTATTCGTCTTTCCAGGCTACAGGAAGAGCTGCTGAAAACAGTAGAGGTTCAAAGACTCAGTTTCATTCACCAGCTGGGCACTACATTCCAGAGCTACCCGGGAGCCCACTGCATGAGACTTGCCCATGCTCTGGGCGTTTCCCATCTGGCGGGTCGTATTGCAGGCCACCTCAGCGACAGAAGCCCCGAGGAATACAAGGATATATCAGGAACCACAAGAGATATGGTTGAAGCTGCAGGGCTTCTTCACGACATAGGTCACACACCATGGTCCCATACTCTGGAACCCCTCTATATTGAACTCACCGGCGGTGACCACATGGACCTTGTGGCTGACATGGTTACCGGAAGAACTGTAATGCCTGTTCGCGGTGCGGGGAAGATACCGGAAATACTCAGAAAACACGAGATAGACCCTGAAGATGTGGCAGACTTGATCACAGGCAGATACACGAAGCAGGAGTTTGTCCAGCAGATGATCTTCGGCGAGGTGGATGCAGATATGCTGGACTATCTCCAGAGAGATTTTTACTTCACCGGCGTTGCATTCGGCCATATCGAAGTGGACAGGATCATCTCCATCATGGCCATCAAGAACGGCAAACTGGTTTTCCTTAAAAAGGGATTGAATGCCATTAGGGATTTCCTCCTTGCAAGACTTCAGATGTACTCATCAGTGTATCTTCACAGAAAAACAAGGATCGTTGACAAGATGCTGCTAAGTACCGCCCGAAAAAGCATAATCGAGCTGAAAGAAATTGATGACTTCATGTTCATGACTGATGACGAGATTCTCAGTTTCCTGGAGAAGGGATCCGCAGACCCGTGGGTGAGAGAAATGGCCTGGAGGGTCAAGTACAGACAGGGTATCTTCACCCAGGTCTTCAGAATCGATGCTGTTACCACTTCCGAGAATGACAATCACTTCCTGAACAGCCTCAGAAACCAGAATAACTCTCCAAAGAAGGTTGCTGAACTTCTGACTAGAGAAATAGCAGAGAAGGCAGGAGTAGACACAGGTTACATTCTTGTGGATCTTCCCATTGAAGCGGTAAAGATATCCGAGGAAAGATTCCAGAAACTGGACATCAGATTCCTTGATGAAAGAGATCGCATGATCCCGCTGGATAAGATAGACCCACCTTTCTCAGAGTACATGATGAAGGCCAAACCCAACCGCAGCCTGCTCACTGTCGCCTGTGCCCCTGAGTTCAAGCAAAAGGTTAAGAAAGCATGCAGAAGCATATTTGAGAAAGCTGTAGAACCTCTTTTTCAACAGGATTAACGGATAAAGACCACGATAGGTGGCTAGAAGAAGAAAGTTGATTTGATACGACCCCAGGTGGCCCCTTCAACTGACATGCCATAATACACCAGAAGTATAGTGTTGTACGTCTGATCATAGAACCACATGAATTCCATGGGATACATGATCTCATCCTGGGCGATCTCAGTAACCATGGGAGCTTCAGGAACAGAGAAACCCCACAACTCTCCGGAAGAGTCCCATAACTGAAAATTGTCCTCCTCAGAACCACATGCGATCCAGACCTGGGAGTTTTCTCCAGATCCCGCAACATCAAAGAACTGCGGCAGTAACCCCGTATCGGCTATTTCTTCAATAGAGCTGAAGTCATCAAGGGGATAGATATTGAAAACCTTCTCCTGAACATCATCAAGAACGTACATGCAGGCATTTCCACCAAAATTGTGATTCTCATATCCAAGCCCTGATATGCTCGACAGACCAAGTGATGAAACATCCATAGAATCCCGGGCAGAACCATCGGCACTCACTGAATGGATAACAGAAGAACCCTGCTGAGTGTAGTACAGCGTTCCCTGGGCATACGCAAGATTATCCGGTTCAGACAGCTGAGTATCAATGATCTCTACAATTGTGTAATCAGACCCGGATACTTCAAGACCAAAGATGACCTCAAGGTCAGGGTCCAGCACCCACAGCAGGTCATCCCCTGCGGCAAGACCTGTAACCGTTGCACCTGGAGCCTGAAAAGAGGTGACAACACTGCCACCGAATGCTGCCGGTGTAACTGCAACACAAACAAAAAGACATCGAATAAGGTTCATGATAACACCTCCGTCTCTAATACTATGCAAAACAAGAGGTTGATGCAACCTGATTCAGGGAGTTCGGTCGCTCAATGATACCCTGATGTTCTCGATCCCTTACCGGGTCAGGAACCTTGTTAAGCTGGAAAAAGCAGAGGCTTATGATAAGTGAGATCCGAAATTGAGTATACCAGGGCTACCTGATCACCACAACCTTCTCGAAAAAGCGCGCACTGCCGGTAGAGCATCAACCATACTACGATGCTGGTATGAGAATAAGAGGGGAAGTAAACAGCAAAAAGGTATCTCAAATCCTAATCTCTACTCCCTATACTAAAACTCGCGAACTTTATAGAAGAAGTTCTATGCATTCGCTTTGCTACCCCGTAGTGGATACTGACATGGTTGGACGAGTCAAGGAGTAAATAACCTTTTCTTTGTTTTTTCCCTTCTCTCAAGGGACCAGCAACCGGTGTCAGTCAATCGACGGTCTGATCATGCTGATATCCGCGGATTGGTTACCGCATTTCATCTATTCGTCTGGGGTTTCCTCATTCTTTTACCGTGCATACAAGCATTGCTGCGCACATTGCATCCTCGAGGATTTCCCGTACCTGATGATAACACCAGCTGCTGATCCATTCATTATATACTCTGCCCTATCGACCAGATAAAGCCTGCAAGCTCCCTTGCGACGGCCACAATCACTTTGTTCTTGGGTTTGCCACCCATCAGTAACTTCATGTACTTACGGTGAAGTCTTTGCTGGGCCTTCCAGGATGTTTCCCGGATTCTTTTCGGTAGCTTTTCATTCCTGAGTGTGAAAGCCCTTGATTTGCCTGGTTTGTGTCTGTAATACCAGGCAGCCTCAACAAGCAGTCGTCTGATGATGGCATTGCCGCATCTGGTAATCGAGCCTCTATTCTCTTTCTGACCTGATGAATATTCTGCAGGTACAAGGCCCACATAAGACATGAACTTGCCTGCAGAGGGAAATCGCCTTAAGTCACCGACCTCAGCAGCAATGGCGACTGCTGACACAAAGGCGATTCCCTTAAGACCCTGAAGGCTTTCAACCAGAGTGTTTTGACTCCAATGGCTGCTGTAAAGCTTGAGATCCTTTTCTATGCAGGCAATTCTATCGTCAAGAAGCTCTGTCTGCCTCAAGTAAGAAGAAAGGGTTACATTGTCTGCTTCCTCGGCAAATTTCTGCGAATTGATCCAGGACATGTGACCAACATTCCACCTTGTTTTAAATTGACGACATACCCTACCTTTGCGAAGCAGAAACTGATTCAACTGCTGCCTTGCCTTATGCCGCGCAATCCTGGCATCCTCTCTGAGTCTTACAAGGTTCCTGATGCTTTCGGTAGTTTCATCCGGTACCCATACCTCTGTGAGATCACCGGAACGGAGGTAATGAGCGAGATTCTCTGCATCGAGCCGGTCAGTTTTGACCCGCTTACCGCTCTGTTTTGGTATCAAGGAAGGAGCAATGACCTTACAGTCAATTCCTGCTGCTGTTAAAGATCGATAAACGGTGTACCCCCCAGGACCGGCTTCGTAGCAGCATCTTAAACTACTCTTTGATCCAAGTTTTCTGATACGGGCGATGAGTTTATTAGTATCGCCAGGTATTGATACGAAGAGTCGAGCTGGCTCTCTACCCTCTTCTGCCACAGCTATCTTGATGCTGTCCTTATGGACATCGAGACCGACATATCTTATTAACACAATGGATCACCCTTCCGGTTGAAGATTCTGATAAGGGTAAGGTACCCTAACCAGAGGGGTCGGTCCAACCATTATGTCTTTTGGAACCTTTCGCGAGGAGTAATGGTTCTCTCGCGTTCAGCAGTTCTTGAGCGAGACAGCAACCAACATCTGTAACGGCAACTGCATGATCAAATGAGCACTCTACTTTACAACAACGAACCTCTGTGTTGTGTTGAACTCATCCGTCGTTATCACGCAGAAATAGAGACCAGTCGACAGTTGCTCCAAAGGGACACTGCTAATCCCAGCTGGGAAGTAATTGGAATGGACATCCTGCACAAGTCTTCCAGCAGAGTCATACAGAGAGAAACCCACCTGAGATGCTTCTGGAAGAGAAAAAGAAACGAGGGCTGTTCCTTTTGAAGGATTAGGCGCAATACTTATCCAGGAACATCCAGGCTGATAAAGGTCGTCGTTTATGCCGGTAGTGTTAAGAATTGCATATCTCAGATCGTCCATATCCATATCGAAATAGGAAAAATGGGGATTGTCAGACGAATCAAGTTCGATGGATGTCTGATAAGCAATGTTCCCAATGGTATCCACATCGTAAGATGCCCATTCTGAGCCTGTCCAGCAGGTGTAGGTGAGGCTGTTGTGCCAGGCATGTGCATATGAGATATGGGGATTATCATCGGAGCCAATAGCAAGCGACGTGCATTCAATTGGAGCAATAAGCTCCCTTACATCCTGCACAATCCAGCTTGAACCATTCCATCGGGCGTACTTCAGTGTTGGTTCCCAAAAATAACTCTGATCCACATAAGCAATACAGGGATTCCCTTGTGAATCCAGCTCAAGAGAAGCGTAAGAGCCCTCACATGAAGCATCTACCACTTGAGTTTCCCAGGCTGATCCGTTGAAGAAGGTATAGTTCAGACCTTCATTGTCTGAGTATGACAAATGTAGAACATCGTAATCATCGATGGCAAGAGAATTGGAATAGTAAATTGAAGTGCTTGTTTCAAAAACTACTTCAGTTTCCCAGGATGAACCTGCTCTATACGCATGCATCACCTTCCTCAGGGATCCTGAGGTGTCCCAGTATGAGATATGTGGGATGCCCTGAGTATCCAAAGCCAGAGATATAGATCTTCCACTGCATGCTGGATCCACGTTGTCAATTTCCCAGCTTGATCCGTTCCAGCTGGCATACTTCAAGCCACCATCGGGATAGTCAAAATAAGCAATTCGAGGAAGTCCAGACGGATCAAGAACAAGAGAGCTGTATCGCCCAATCATTCCGATGGAATCGACTGTTTCCAGTTCCCAGTCTGATCCAGTCCATGTGGCATACTTCAGGTCGTGATTGGTCCAATCGTAGTAAGAAATGTGCGGGTAATCCTGATCATCGATAGCGATTGAGCTGAAACGCCCCACAGATCCATCTGAATCAACTATCTCGATGTTCCAAGTCTGAGCAAGAACCTGAGTTGATACAAGGAGATTCAATGCAACTAGAAAAACAAACCTGATCATGAATACTTCCCCCTTTACCTGTAAGTAATGACAATATAACCATTCCTCTGCATCTACTTAGTCATGGATGAAATGTTCCAATAACCAGAACATGATTGGTCTCGTTAGCACACCCCGTATTCGAGTTTCGAACTGGGCTGTAAGGCCCTACAGCTTATCTACATAAGTTTGTACTGGCACCCCGGACAGGATTCGAATTCGATTCTCTGATGCTGGCGAATGGTAAGCTAGACTTCACCGTCAAGAACAGTGGCCGGTGTGACCTTTCCACATTCCCCGCAGGTGATCTGCAGGTGATCCCACATATCCAG
>JAGLDY010000003.1 GCA_023145375.1 Candidatus Sabulitectum sp.
AAATTCGCGCAGTTCTACACTCCTCTGGGAAATGGAGCCAGTTTTGGTGAGGCATACAAAGCCTGGTGGGACTACATCATCAGTGGCGGATTCAACCCGTCCGAGCAGTACTGGCATCTTGGAATGGTTGTAATAGGCGATCCTACAATTATGCCAGCCATGCATATTCTTGGTATAGAAGATGATGACACTCCTCCTGCTCCAGAAATTCTATTCAGTGCCAACCCTGCCACCGGTGCGGTTACAGTATCATCATCAGGCGAGTTTACCATTCATGACATGACCGGTCGCCAGGTTGCCAGCGGATACCACAGTGAGACATTCACAGACCTGCAGACCGGTATTTACCTGGTCAGAGCCGAGGATCAGGGTGTTACTGCCACAGAGAAGCTTTGCGTTTTTAGATAGACCGATGAGAAACAGGGGATGGATCCGGCAGGCTCCATCCCCGTAGATCTGCTACAGAGACCCCCATAGAGATGGATCTTCAGGAAGATCACCGAGTATTTCGTGATTGATCTGCAGATCGTAGTTCTGTTCCAGCTCGCATATCCATTCCATGGTTCTCTGCTCTTCAAGGTGGACAAGAAGACCAAGTTTGATGGATTCATACATCTCTTCAAAAGAAGCGGTGTGTGGAGGAATGATCTCCACCAGCCTGTAAATGACAAATAAGTCCTCCACGACCTCAATGGGTCTCTGCCACTGCGAATCTCCTTCCTCAAGGAGGAATAGGGTCGTTTCCATGGACTGAGGCAATTCGGTGGGATAAACCTGTCGCGAGAGGAACTCTGTTCCCGGTGCAAGAAATTCCCTGTATCCCGGATTGCCGAATTCAAGCAGATCATCACCATTGTTAACCATTGCAAGAGCTTCATCCAGAACATCTCCGGAAACAGCTACAGATTCAAAAATTCTCGACTCAGGCATCATTGGAATTGAATCCATTACCGAGTATGCCTCCAGTACCATGGAGTCAGGAACCACCACCATATTTGTCACATTTGCCGTGTAAAGCAATTCGCTTGCTTTATCCACGGCAAAATCATTTGCCTCCTGCTGAATGGTAATGAAGTCATCAGGATTCTCCTCCGCATAGATCTCAGTAATGTAAGAGAGACGGGCCTGGTTGTTGAGATTGTGGGATACCCAGGAGGCGGAGGTCGTTGTGTATGGACGACCGATCGAGAGGAAAGTAGTGATCCCGTCGAACTCCAGCACTGAGATAGAACCGCTATTCCATGATGCAAGTATTGCTGAGTCTTCCATGGATCCCCGTCTGGTGCAGTAAGTGGCTACTGCTGCAGAATCAATGTTGATCGATTCCAGGACTGTGTTCTTCAGGGAGGCAAGATGTCGTTTTACACGACTTTCTGCCAGACTGTTTATGGCGAAAGCAACAAACCTGTCAGTGTCTGCAAGGGTTTCATCTATCAAGTGCCGTGGAGATGTAACTACAGAGTCCAGAGTGTAAACCAGTCCTTCGATCTCCACGGTGGAGCCAGTATCCATAGAATCAAAAGCGAACGCAACAGCCCACCCAAGTTCAGGAAGTCTTTCGGGACCCTGCTGCCCCTCCGTTTCTGAAGAATACCACACAATTTTTCCGAGAAGCTCTCTGTAATTGGAGAGATCTCCTTCAGAGATGTTCTCTCTGACCTGTGAGGTGATCGAATCTGTATATGCTATGAAAGATGAATTTGTTAACCAGCAATCCCTCATGGTTTGAACCACAGGAGAATACAGGTATGTCTCGTTGTCTATCTCTTCTGTGACCATTGAATTTCTGCCAAGGGCTGTTACAAAATCTCCAACTGGATTGTTGCCTGACAGGAAACGAATTCTGGCTTCCGGGGCCATTTCTATCCATCTGATCCCGGCTTCCTTTACAGAAACTTCATCGGTGGCTGTTCTGATAAGCCAGCTATTTCCATTGGGAGAACCGCATCCTGCAAGAAGAAACGCAACTGCTGAAACAGCTAATGCCTTTATCATACCAAACCCCTTTAAAGCAACAGACCACACTTAGATGCTATTCTCTAATATACAATTGAAACACCAGGATGGAACCGTTTGATCAGCTGCATACAAAAAGGAGGCTCCGGAAGGAGCCTCCTTTACGATTCAGTCAGTGTTGACCTAGAATAAAACCTTGATGGAACCCCATGTATCACGCTGGAGAGCAACAGGATTAACATCGTAGCCGTGCATGGCGTCAGGTGAGCCCTGCGCCAGAACATAAAGTTCGTTGACCGGGTACATTCCCGCCATGGTGGCTCCACCCATCGTCGATAGACCACTTAGGGTGTGATGCGCTATAAGAGAGCCGTCCGCTGCTATCTGATCAAGAATACCGCTACCGTTTGCGCTGGTTACCCAGAGACAGTCACCCAGGGCATCCCAGGCTGCGCCATAGGCGCTTGTGGCAGCTGTTGACCAGATGGTACTGGCAGCTGTTGATCCGCTGACACCGTCCCAGATGAGCTGGTAGACATCGGTGGAGAATGAGCTGGTGTAAAAGTGGGTACCGTCGTAAGCAAGAGCGCGGTTGGGGCTGATAGGACCTATGAAGTTCCCAACCTTTGCGCGGGTGGTGATGTCATAGTAGTCTATGGAGCTGCTTACGCTGCCGTACATATAGGTGCCATCACAGCAGAGGTCACGAAGACCCCAGCCTGGGGCGTTGACCTGGGGGAAACTGTCGGTAAGGATACCGTCATGGTCAAAAATGTAGAACATGCCTGTGCTTGAACCGGCCTGTCCTGCACCGTTTGTGATCCAGAAGTCAACCCCATCCCATCCGCATCCAACAGTGTAGGCATTAGGGATGCCCCCACCCTCCAGATCGAAATAAGCTATTTCTTCCAGCCAGGTATCTACGCCAGGTTGAGTTACTCCTATTTGAGGAGCTGCATCGGTCATTGCAAAAGCAGCAACGGCCATTACCGAAACAAGAGCTAAAATCTTCATCTCAACATCCTTTCTGTTGAAAAAACGGAACACACTTAATGATAGTTCCGAGGAACTTCCAGTGTCAAGAGAGGGGAAGAGCCCAATATTCATCACCTTATACGATTAACGGTCAAAACAGGCTTAGTTTACACAACGGTTTTGGGCTGATACTCTCCGAACTCCTCCCGGAGTACTCCGCATATTTCGCCCAGGGTACCATAGCATCTCACGCAGTCAATGATTGCAGGCATAAGATTTTCATTTGACCTGGACACATTCCTTAATGTGGCGAGAGTTGTTTTAACTCTGTCATTGTCTCTTGCAGCTTTGTCTGTCATAAGTTTATTCCTCTGTGCAGTCTCAACAGCAGGATCTACTCTGAGAAGGCCGGTGGGAGGAGGCTCCTCCTGCTGGAATTTATTCACTCCCACTACTATCCTGTCTCCTGATTCAATGCTCCTCTGGTAGTCGTATGCTGAATCCTGTATCTGTCTCTGGGGGTACCCTTCCTCGACTGCTTTTACCATCCCGCCGATGTTATCGATGTTTGCAATGTAGTTCAAGGCGTCTTCCTCTATACGGTCTGTTAGGTTTTCCACAAAATAACTGCCTGCAAGAGGGTCAATGGTGTTTGTTACACCGCTTTCGTGGGCTACTATCTGCTGGGTACGAAGAGCTATGGTGACAGCCTGCTGTGTTGGAAGGGCAAGGGCTTCATCACGGCTGTTGGTGTGGAGGCTTTGTGTACCTCCCATTACTGCAGCAAGGGTTTGTACAGCGACTCTTACAATGTTGTTGTCAGGTTGCTGAGCAGTAAGGGTTGACCCGCCTGTCTGGGTGTGGAATCTCAGCATAAGGCTTTTGGGATTCTTAGCTCCGAACCTGTCCCTCATGATCCTGGACCATAGTCTTCTTGCCGCACGGTATTTGGCAACTTCTTCCAGAAGATCGTTGTGCGCATTAAAGAAGAAACTGAGTCTGGGAGCAAAGTCATCCACACCAAGTCCAGCTTCCACTGCAGCCTCAACATAGGCAATCCCGTCAGCTATGGTGAAACCCACTTCCTGGGCAGCTGTACTGCCTGCCTCTCTTATGTGGTATCCGCTGATCGATATGGTATTCCACATGGGAATACTCTCTTTGCAGAAAGCGAAGATATCAGTGATAAGTCTCATGGAATGGCTGGGGGGGAAGATGTATGTACCCCTGGCCATGTACTCTTTGAGGATATCGTTCTGAATCGTTCCTCTGAGATTCTCACTTGCAACACCCTGCTTTTCAGCAACCACGATGTACATGGCAAGAAGGGCAGCAGCAGGGGCGTTTATGGTCATGGAGGTAGATACCTTGCCAAGAGGAATATCCTTGAAGAGAAGCTCCATATCGGAAAGACTGTCTATTGCCACTCCAACCTTGCCCACTTCCCCGGCACAGAGAGGGTGGTCTGAATCGTATCCTATCTGAGTCGGCAGATCAAAAGCCACGGAAAGGCCTGTCTGGCCTGCATCAAGAAGGTACCTGTAACGCTTGTTCGACTCGATGGCACTGCCAAAACCGGCATACTGGCGCATGGTCCATAGCCTGCCTCTGTACATGGTTGGCTGGACACCTCTGGTGTAAGGGAATTCGCCGGGGAAACCTGAATCATCAAGATACTTTTCGTCAGGTTCGGATGGGAAATAGATCCGGTCTACAGGATTGTCTGAGCCTGTTAAGAATTCTTGCCTGCGCTCCGGAAACCTTCCCAGTACTTTGGCCAGAATGGTATTTTCCCAGGCGCTTTTTGCATCGTTGAACATGTCACTCATATTTGATGTCCTCCGGTTCTTTATTCAGGATTGTAGACCCTTGGTACTTCTTTTTTTGTAAGAACTCTAAGAGCTCCAAGAGCCAGGGCTTCCATTTCCATTTCGCCTGGGTATACAATTACCGGCGCTATGAATTCAATCATTTCTTTAAGCCACCCAATGAACTTCTTGTCGTAGGCAATTCCACCGGAAACTACCACTGCATCGACTTCTCCTTTAAGAACCGCAGCCATTGCTCCGGTCTCTTTTGCTATCTGGTAGGCCATTGCATGGTAAACTGCAAGCCATTCTTCATTACCCTTTTTCACTTCGTCTTCAACCCTCATCATGTCGTTCGTTCCCAGGTATGCCACTATACCGCCACTGCCCTTAATGATCTTCTTGATATCGTTCAGGGTGTAGTCACCGGAAAAGCAGAGTTTTGCCAGATCCCCGGCAGGAAGGCCTCCCGATCTTTCAGGAGTGAAAGGACCGTCTCCGTCCAGGGCGTTGTTAACATCTACAACCTGCCCCTTTCTGTGTGCCCCAACACTAATTCCTCCTCCAAGGTGTATTACAATAAAATTGCTTGAATCATACTCTCCACCAAGCTCCTTTGCCGCCTTCCTGGCCACAGCTTTCTGGTTGAGCGCATGAAAAATGCTTTTTCTGGTAAGAAGAGGGCTTCCTGTGTATTTTGCTATGGGTTCCATCTCATCAACAACCACAGGGTCTACAATGAAGGCTTCGCATCCGGCAGTTTTTGCCAGCTCTGCTGCTATGGGACCGCCAAGATTTGATGCATGCTGACCCAGAATTCCTTTTTCAAGGTCTTTAAGAAGGTTGTTATCCACGATGTAGGTTCCACCTGGGATAGGCTTTACCAGTCCCCCTCTTCCAACTATTCCGTAAAAGCTCTCAACCGGGTATCCAGCATCCTTTAAAGCAGATACAATGACATCTCGTCTGAATCCATACTGCTCAAAGATATTTGTGCCGAAAGAGGAGAGCTCCTCAGGGGAGTGTGGCAGTTTCAGCTCCCATATCTCTTTCTCATCCTCGAAAACGGAGATCTTTGTTGAAGTTGAGCCCGGATTTACAGCAAGTATCCTCATCTTCCCTCCTCAGGGGTTATCTGCTATCTTTGCAACTGTGTCGCATTGTGTGGATTCTATTAATTGACAGCAGAATATAAGGCAACCTTATCATGAGTGGAAATCTTAGGACAGTTGCAGATGTGGAGGAAGAACTCAGCTTCCTGGAGAGATCTCTTGCCCGCCTCAGGAGATCATTCAAACTGGAGAAGGAGGATGTTCTTTCTGAGGAAGAGAAATCTTTGTGGTTTTTTCGCGAACATTCCCGAAGCTATTATCAACCTGCTATTTCTGCGATGCACATCGATTTTAAGCAACTTCGCTATAAAATAAGTAAGATGGAACAGGTTCCTTCCAGTATATTCCAAAGACTGGAAGCGCTTGAGAAAGCAGTAAATGAGGCCAGGGCATATTTTACAGGTACGCCTAACCGCCTGCTCAGAGGTGCCGGGCAGATAACAGGAGATGATTGATGTACAGAGTATCAACTATCACTGACCAGAAACTGCTTACAGCAGCTGATCTGGGAGAGATGGACGGACAGAAGGTAACAGTTCACGGAATGATCCAGAGGATTCGCAGACTCGGATGGGGCGCTTTTATAGTGATTCGCCGTCATGACGGACTGCTGCAGTGTGTTATCGGTCGGGAAGGAAATGAGGAGCTGATAGACGGACTTGCCGAGGAGCAGTCAGTGAAGATCACAGGTCTGGTGAAGAAGGCAAAGATCAAAGACATATCTATCAATCCGAACACAGTGGAGATCCAGGTGGAAGAGGTAGAGACAGTATCTGTTCCTGCAGAGCATCCTCCAGTGGACCTCTCTAAGAAAATTCTTGACCTTCACATAGACACCAATCTTGATCTCAGGCCTTTGAGCCTCCGTCATCCGGTTGAGAGAGCCAGGCTGAAGGTGTCAGAGGCCTTTGCGCTGGGGTTTGCGGAATTTCTCCGTGGACAGGGATTCACAGAGATCCGCACACCAAAGATCGGAGTAGCCGGTGCAGAAGGTGGAGCCAACATATTTGAAGTGGATTACTTCGGCAGACCGGCCTATCTGGCACAGTCTCCCCAGTTCTACAAGCAGATGGGTGTGGGTATCTACGAAAGGGTGTTCGAGATCGGTCCTGTTTTCAGAGCGGAACCCCACCAGACAAGCCGTCACATCAACGAGTATACCTCTCTGGATTTTGAAATGGGATTTGTGAAGGATCACACTGAGGTGATGCTCATGGAAACAGCCCTGCTGAAATACTGTATCGATCATCTTCAGAGGACCTGTGCTCCTGAACTTGCTCTTCTCGATGTGGAAATGCCTGTAATAGGAGAAGACATTCCAGTTGTGACCCTTGCAGAAGCTCATGAAATTGCAGGGAAGGTCACAGGTAAGGATTACTCCAAAGAACCGGATCTTGAGCCGGAGGAAGAACGGGCGCTCTGTACTTATTCTGCAGAGAACTGGGACAGCGATTTTGTTTTTGTAACCCACTTTCCTACTGAAAAAAGGCCTTTCTACACGAAGGATGACCCTGAGAATCCCGGCACAACCCTTAGTTTTGATCTTTTGTTCAGAGGCCTTGAGATCACCACAGGTGGACAGAGAATAAACGATTATCAGGAACAGATCGATAAGATGGTCTCAATGGGACTGGACCCGGAAGATTTTGGAAGCTATCTGCAGGCGCACAAGTATGGCCTCCCTCCGCATGGAGGTCTTGCTATAGGTCTGGAAAGAATTACAGCCAGGCTTCTGAAAGTAGACAACATCCGTCTGACAACCATGTTTCCCAGAGATGTAAAGAGGCTTACTCCTTAATTAATGCAGGAGAACAGGTAAAATAGAAGAAGGGGAGAGCCGACGCTCTCCCCTTCCCATATTGTGGATTCAGTGCTTACTGTTCGGTGAATACCCGGACACCCATGATCGGCTGGACCTGTCCCCTGAGAACCAGTGTGTCTGTCATGGTGGCAGTGTCAGGGAATGTGTGAGAACCTTTGAGCATACAGTAGAAGCCATCATCAAGCGCCAGGAAGAAGTTCCCACCGTAGGAGATGCTGTCCTTCCAGTTGATCGTGTCGTTCGGAGAAGGAGCAACCAGTCCACCCATGGGGGAGATCATAGTTCTTGCACCCCCTGGCCATAGTTCAGGATAAGCGCTGCCTGGGAATAAGTATCTTTCTCCAGTCCAAGCAATTGCTACGGTGAAGTGCTGAGCGAAATCAGCTGATCTGGGATCTCCCGCGATAAGAGAATCACCCTCCAGGTCAATGCGGAATCCCACCGGTGCCTTTAAGGTAAAGCGCTCTCTTATCTCTGAAATGCTTTCAGTTTTTGTGTTTGCACACAGGCCGATGTCTGAAGAAGTATCATCCCCGTTGAAAGCCATTACGGTGTAGAAAGCAGCGTTTACGGCAATATGAGTTCCTGCATTGTTGTCGCACACAGCAACCAGAGACCATGGGTTCTCAAGGTAAGTCCTTGTCCAGAGGAAATACCCGTCTACAAGGGTGGTATCCATGGCTGTCCAGGTAACAACAATAGTATCACCGGTACTGCCAATTGTGTCAACAGCGATTCCAGTTACGACGGGAAGAGTTCCCTGAATCTCGGTTGCAGAATCTCCGCAACCGGAGAAAACCGTGATAACAGCAAGAAGAATAACAGCAGTAAGTCTTTTCATTCCATACCCCTTCAGATTATCTATAAATGCAATGCTAACAATCCTAACTATATGTTCTTGCGTCAATCCCGCTTAAATCCTTCACGGAGTTCCTCAAGTTCTCTATCCTTTAAGCCGAGAAAATTGCCGAAAGCGCTTTTTTCCAGAAGAAGTATCTCGGCGGCCTTTTCAGTCATTTCAACGTAGTCACAGGCCATTTCCAGCTCTTCAGCGAATCCGAGAATTCCATGCTTTCGCCAGATGACCGCATTTGCCTGTTTGAATTCTTCTCTCGTCTTTTCACCAAGCTCCCAGGTGCCGGGCGGGGCGAAATCCAGAAAAGACAGCCCCTTTTCCATCAGGATAGATATCTCCGGATGAGCTCTTTCTACTGCATCTTGAAGCATTTCCCCGGGAATGTCACTGGAGGAGAGAGCAAGCATCTTTGTTGAATGGGTGTGTACTATTGCAGATGTGTCCCAGCCTAGATCAGGAGCCAGTGAGTGTACCTGTATATGAGTGCCTATCTCGCTGGTGGGGTTGGAAAATTCAGCCGGCCATAAAGCGGCGGTTCCAAATTCTGTGATAGTAACCGGTACGATCTGTGTATTCATGTCGCGTATCATTCTTCTGAAGCGGCTGCCGGATGCTGTGACAAGAATAGTTCTTCCTGCAAGAACCCTCACAGGTTCCGGGAAATGATGCGAATTCGGGTTCTCTCCCAGGGCAAATTCTGTTCCTCGGGGCATTAGAACAGAGATATTCCCCGCATTTGCCTCAGACCAGCCCATAAGAGCCAGGTGAGCGGCAATTTCACTGATGTCTTTTTTGACAGTGTTCATATCCTTCATGACCGCAATATGATTGAAAAACGTTTTTCTTTCCAGTCCATTGACTTTGGCTGCTTTTCGCTGGCTCTCCAGAGCCCCTGCTGTAGCCAGGATAGCAGCGCGTTATATTGAAACATTAAGGTGTACATAGCACTAGATGTATCCCAGATCGCTGAGGTCATCTTCAACTACAGTTCCATCAACAGCATGTGGATGACCTACCGGTGGAGTAGACCAGTAGTATTCAAGCTCTAAAAGGAAATCGGTACTTAATGGAAGCCGATTCTGCTCTCCTGGATCAGCAACAAGGTCGAAAAACTGTTCGTGCATTGTATAGAAGTTAATAATACCTATTTCTGTTCCGTTAAAGACTGAGCACATTGATTGAAATTCTTCTGAGTCACCGAAACAGGAATGCCCCGGGATAACTCCACTAGAGGGGATTAATCTGTCTGGAGATCTCTGGCTAAACAGATCAATTCCCTCCACGCCCTCGGGAACCGGAACACCGGCAAATCCCGCAATAACAGGCAAAATGTCAAAATGCGCACAGCTAGTTGAATCGATTACTCCCGGCGCAATACCAGGACCTGAAATTATTAGAGGAACGTGAAGAAGTTCCTGATATAATGAATGTCCGTGGGACCACTTTCCGTGTTCAAGGAATTCTTCTCCATGGTCTGATGTTAAAATAATGTATGCATTGTCTGCGATACCGGCTGCTCGCAGTTCACTGAATAATCGACCCAGTTGAGCATCTACCCAGGAGATTTCACCATCATACAAATCGATCAGGTGACTGGCTGCATCCGGGTTTTGTAGAACACCAAGTGAATCTGTTATCCAGTCTGTCTCACCCTGGCTGCCGTTCACAGCAAATCGGGTATCATACGGTGCCGGCGGATCATAGGGGGCGTGTACATCGAATAAATGAATCACCACCAGTTTAGGATTTGGATTTGTTTTGTTTACGGATAGCCAATCAAGAACCTCGTCAACAGTTACACCAGCTCTACCGTGACCATGATCAAATACTGAATAGTGATCAAACCCG
>JAGLDY010000030.1 GCA_023145375.1 Candidatus Sabulitectum sp.
GTCTGCCCTTTTTCCTCTGCGATGGTTACAGAAGTTTTCTGCTGTGCGTTCCTGTGGTATGCCTTAGCTCCTGCAGCCAGGAGTATCTTCACTATTTCAACCGGGTCATCAAGTTGAGCTGCAAAGTGCAGAGGTGCATTACTGGTAGCATCCTCGGCTCCCGGATCGGCACCGGCTGCAAGAAGCAGTTTTACATTCTCAGCAAGGCCGGCTTTCACTGCTGCATGAAGAGCCGTGGAACCTGAAAGTGTTGTGGACGCAGGTTGAATTCCCGCCTCCAGAAGAGATCTGAGCAGTGTGCTGTCAGCCAGTTCAGAAGCCACATGAAGAGGAGTAGCCCCTGTGGGGTTGACAGATCTGTTGAAATCGCCCCCTCGGGAAGTGATGTTTCTGAATATCTGAGCAAACGGTCTTTCACCACCGGAGGAATCAGAAGCCCTCTTCATTAGTGTGGTAATAAGATTTCTTCCCTCTGCGGAATTCTTTCCTGACAGGTCGTACCTGCCTGAGGAGAGAGACGCAAGCTTCTCCCAGTCAACAGCTAGGCTGCCAAGCTCATTCTGCATTTTCTTAACAGTGCTTGTGAATAGAGCCATGATCCCTCCCGAACAGATCAATTTAGTTTAACACATTCCTTAAAGAGCGATTATGCTAGTTTTTAATCACAACCGAAAGGTTGAATTGCCATACCCAGCTTCCTGGCAAGATCAGGCATGGCTATTTCTGTGGCTTCCAGACCTATATCACTAATTTCTTCAACAAGATGGAACTCAGATCCAGTGTACCGGCTCAGATCAGGCTGAATAAGATAGTCTGGTGTCCACTCACGGAGATTTGCATTAACAAGTGCTCTCTGAGATGCAAGAACAGCAGAGAAAATAGTATCAGGGATATTGGGATTCCTAAGCTTGTGAAGAAGAGGAATATCTGCTACAGCATCCGCAATCTCATCCGGAAGATGCAGCCTGTGTGCCAGTGTTTCAATTTCATTCCGTCGGTAGGAACTTGTCTTCAACTGTGGTACAACTCCCAGAAGGTTAACAGCAA
>JAGLDY010000031.1 GCA_023145375.1 Candidatus Sabulitectum sp.
GACCAGGCTTCAATGATTTGTTTCTTTTCTTTTTTTGTTTCTTTTGTTTCTGCTTCTTCGGTGGTGAATCTTGATTCATGACAGATGAGGTATAAGAGAACAAAGTCACTGTAGGTTTTACCCTCCATCATCTTCTGAAGGTCAAACTCTATGTATGCCTGGCGGGTCATGCTTACATTTTCCCTGAGTACTCTGAGTTTGTTGCCGTTGCTCAGTAATCCCCAGGTGGGGGTTTCTGATTTGTTCAGGTACTCCTGGAACATTGAATGCGGGATCTGTCTTGTTTTTCCCGGTGTTCTGTGGTCAAGGCTTGTCTGTGTGCCAAGAAGATGAATTGGTACATTGTCTCTTGTGTGTGAGATGGGGTAATCTTTGCCGTCTATGTGGTGCTTCTCTGATCTTTTCAGGTTGCCGTAATCAAGCTCTCTGAATAATGGTATAAGCCATCTTTCTCTGGTTTGAGCTGTTGACGGGTCTTCTGTTTTGCCGAAGTGCTCCCACTGTACCTGAAGGGTGTTCCATGCTCTGCTGATGACTTCATTTAACTTCTGCCCTGAATGATTGTAGTCTTGCGGTTTAGTTCTTTCCACTTCACTTGTTTTGCCTGCAAGTTTCATCAGGAAACCTGATGGAAGCAGAGAACCCCGTGTGGTTATTGTTTCAAAGATGTTTGTGTTACGCATTCTTGATTCCTCCCGGTACTGGCAGGAAGATGTAAATGCCAAGAATGTCCGGGGGCTCCTGAAGCTTGATTCTGGGTTTCTCTGTTTGCTTCTTTGCTGCTCTTACGCGGGTGTGGGAGTTGAGGATTTCTTTACCTTTTTGTTTTGCTATCTCGGTTATTAGCTTCTGGAGCTTTTCCTTTTGTTCTGTGACTTTTTTTATGGCTTGTTTTGCAAGGTCGGGGTTTACCTGTGCCTGGGGTTTGAGGGTTAGGAGAGCTTCTGCTTCTTGTTTTGTAAGAATTGTGGGATTCTCCGGTGTGCCTGTGAATGCAGTAAGCTGTGTGTCTTCAGTTAAGAGATTGTTTATGTGGTAACGGTTTCTGGTAAGAACAAGGGTTGTTCTGGTTTGTATTCCGTCTGTTCTTATTACACCACATCTGCCGGCTTTGTTTGCTGTCTGACTGTCCATGGTTGTGTCTACGATGAAACCTGCAAGATTCTCTACGAATGGATGTGTGCGTGAAATGTATTCCTCATTGTTCTTTGCCGGGAAGTTGAATGTTACCTGTCTGTTTTTTGTTTTTTCTGTAATCTCAAGAGCATCTTTGAGGTTATCGGGAAGCTCTGTGAGGTTCAGGCTAATTGGTTTCGCTTCCTGCTTTGTAACAATACCTCCGTGGAACTTGAGTGCATCTGTTACAAACTCTTCAATGCTGATTCCACTGCCGGTGGCCTCTCTGGCTTCCTTCAGCTCTCTTGCAACCTCGTCCACTTTGATGGTTAACTGACGGAACATGGTTCTTGACTGCTTTTCCCGCTCTTCAGCTTTGTCCCACTTCTTGAAGATCTCATTGCCGGTTTTTGTCATGTAGCTTTCAAAACCTGTGAGAAGCATCTGGTTGTTTGTGCTGTTGAACAGGTCTTCAATAAGGGCTTCCATGATCTCACTGGTTGAGCCTGGTATGGGTACGCTGATTCCAAGAGAGTTTCTGATGCTCTGATGTTTTCTGAGAAGCACCTTCATTACTCTTTCATCTATTCCGTTGTCTTCACCGTAGTAGTTGGTTACTCTTACTGTGGGGCTTTTCTGACCGAACCTGTCTACCCTGCCTGCTCTCTGCTCGTGGCGCATGGGGTTCCAGGAAAGGTCATAGTGTATTACAGCGTTGAAACCGTCCTGCAGATTTATTCCCTCACTGAGGCAGTCGGTGCATACCAGAACTCTCTGTTCTTTTTGTGAGAGTTCTTCAATTATTCTCTCTCTTTCCTCGTGTGGCAGTGTACCGGTAACACATTCAATACTGGCCTTCTTCATCTTTTTTCTGAGGTGGCTTGTTACATATTCCGCAGTGTCTATGAAACGGCAGAATACTATGGGGTGAAAACCCTCTTTAAGATGCTTTTGTATAAGCTTGATTGCTTTTCTTAGTTTTTCATCCTGTTCAGGGGTGATTGCTTCAGCTGTTTTCTGTAGCTTTTTCAGCCTGCTGTCTTGTGTTTTGCTGCCGGGAATGATGTCCGGTGGCTCTTCCATTGTTTCCAGATCAAGGTCAAGAACGGTTCTGCGGCCTACTTCATCTGCTTCTTCAGGTGTTTTTGTCTCTTCAGTTATTGATCTGTTGCGGAGGGTTGCCGCAGCGGCGCTGGGGCTTGAAGCAAGAGCCCGGAGCAGTGCAAGTGCTGACCAGTAACGCACTCTTCCGCCGTGGTCTTTTACAGCTTTTGTTACTGAGTCCCGGGTGTACTCGATAACCTGATTGAAGAGATTCTTATACTCATTGCTCAGCAGGTAGCCCTGTTCACTGTCTTCCCTTTCGGGGAAAGATGTGTTCTCATCCATGTAGGCTATGATGTCTCCCCTGGTACGCTGAATAAAGTGCTTTGCAAGGTTTCTGCGGTGGTGTTCGTTTTCTTTGCCTGCAAGAGCTGCAGGGAGTTCTTTGAATTCAGGTTTAAGCAGTGTGATAAGAGACCTGAAGGCATCTTCATTGCCACTGTGGGGTGTTGCTGTAACAAAGATCATGTTTCTTTCTTTGTTCTTTGACAGCTCTTTTACAAGGTTGTACCGCTGGTGTCTTTTCGTACCTTTGCTGCTGCAAGAGTGGGCTTCATCCACAATGACGGTGTTGGAGCAGGCTCTTATGAAATCACTTCTGTTTCTATCACTTTTGATGAAATCCAGTGATACTATTGTTACCGGGTATTTTTCAAAGATTGACTGATTGAGTTTGCATTTTGTTTCCAGGGCTCTGACTGTTCTTGGCAGAACCAGTTCAGCGTCAATATGAAACTTGTGCTTCAGTTCACTCTGCCACTGCTCTGCAAGCTGAGCCGGGCAGAGAACACTGAACCCTGTTATCTCTCCCCTGGCCATCAACTCTTTTACAATCATGCAGGCTTCAATAGTTTTACCTATACCAACATCATCACTTATGAGCATTCTGATTGGATCCATTTTAAGAGCCATAAGAAGCGGCACAAGCTGATAAGGTCTTGGCTCTACTGCTATGGAGCCAAAGCACCGGAAAGGCCCTGCACTGTTCCTGAAACCGAGCTTAACGGCATTCCTTAGAAGTCTTGCTGATCTGTAATCACCCAGATCATCTGGAGTTGGCAATTTGAATGTTGCCGATTCAACTGTTTCCAGCGGCAGGTAGATACCTGTTGTCTCATCATCTGTTCCACCCAGTGGTTTTAGAATTAAGAGATCATCCCTGCTCTCGGGCATTACTACCCATTCTCTGCCCCGGGCTTTTACCAAAGATCCTGATGCGTATAAGGTAGTGTATGAATTCATTGCTTCCTTTTCAATTTCTTTAACAATCTTTGCCCCTGAGTTGTTAATCGATACTTCAAGAATCTTGTTTTAACATTTTCTGAATTCGTGGGTTTTACTAGATTCTTTTCTATGAGTGGTCTTAAATAACGATTATAGAAATATCCTCGATGTCGTAAGTCCAGCAATTCCATTAATTCTGATCTGGACATTGCTCCATACATCACCTTCAATAATCTTTTTTCCTGTTCATTAAGACTCTCTATATCATGTGCACTATCATGTGCATTTAATGCCTGATCATCTGCACTTGATTCTTTATCATGTGCACTATCATGTGCACTACACTGTTCCGCTGGATGGTCAAGTAGCTTATCTGACTGCTCTGGCATATCTTGACCACTGCCCTGCAGCACATCATCACTCTTTTGTTCAGCTCTTATTTCATGCGTTTTTGAAGGAATTTGAGTATTTATAGCGATTTTGTCCGGTTTTTGCAGGATTTCTTTAACTGGCTTGCATCTTGTTCTTAAACAATATTTTATAGGCTTCACAGAGATGTCTGATATGTAAAGTACCCCGTACGATACAAGCGCGTTCAAATCGCGTAATGCTGTTTTCTCAGAGATTCCGTGAATGTTTCCGTATGTTTTACTTTTGATTGAATCACTCTTGTCTAACAGTGCAAGTGTTTTTTTCTGCCTCTTATTCAGGTTGAGTTTCCCGAGATATTCCTCTGAAAGCATATTCTTGTAAAGGGTAACTTTTACTGCACCGGCTGATTCTTCAAAGTCGGGTTCAGGTAGACCCAGTGCAAGACAATGATCCTTTATCTTAATGGTGCCATAACCCCAGGCTTCAATAAAACCTGCATTGTAGAATGTCTCAGCAAGCAGGGTATTGCCGGGAACAGAAAGATGACTGATTTTCAGGTCACTTGCCGGAACACGAGCAGGAAGCATTCCCTGATTCATAATAACCAGCTTATTAGGGTAAACCCGAATTTGAGTCTGCGCAGTACCAGAGTAATCCCGATGAATCAGTGCATTGATGATGGCTTCTCTTAATGCCACATACGGATACTCAAGGACATCCATTCGAGGCAGACCTTCAAAATGAATATTGCTGCGCAGATACTTCAGTTGAAGAATCTCCAGAGCATTCTCCAGTTGCTCAAACAGATTGCCCTTAACAATATCTGTTGATTGTATTTCTATCTCTGAAAGAAATTTGCCGATCTTAAGAACCGCCTGGCGATTATACTTCTGAGTGTTTTTACCAAAAAGAAGAACCGCTGCCCTGGTGATACCCTTGTCATTCATCAGATTCATCTTTTTCAGGAGTGTTCTGATATCTGTTTCGTACACAATTGACGGAATTCTCTTTTGTGCAAGTCTTTTATACCGTTCAATGGTTTCTATACAAAGATCATCAAGAGTTACACTCTCTTCAACTCGCTCATCCCAGGTACTGTCTGATTTTGATAAAAGAAAATCAGTAAGGATGCTTCCACTCAGTTCCTGCACAGTACTACCGCTTCTTACATAGAATCTTCCGTTGAATGAAATTGGAACAGATGACTTAATCACTGCTATATCAATTACCTCTTTACCCTCTTCTTTACGGAGCTTAATAGAAGGTACGATTCCCAGCTTATTCCTGATAGTGTTTGGGATATCCTCCAGCAACTTTTTTGTGTTCTGTATTCCTACTGGTTTTCCCCTGTCATCCAGCCCGACATAAAGAATGCCTCCCCGGGTGTTCGCAAAAGCTGAAATGACTTTAAGGATATCACTGCGCCACAGTTGTTTGTATTCAGTGTTTTCTGATTCATTATCGTACTCTGCAACCTGCAGGGTTACATAACTCACATCATCTCCCGTGGGGTAGGTTATCAAATCTCTCAGGCCTTTCCTGAATAACCGAATACAGATTTTACTGCTTTGATCTGGTTCAGCCAGTTCTTCTTCTCATCGTATCTGAAGGAGATGACTGTGTAACCCATGTCTTCCAGGGCTTCTCGTTTCTGTTTGTCATCCGCTTTTGTTTTTGGTTCATCATGCACCGGACCATCGATATAGATTGCCAGGTATTCATACATAAAGTCTAGTCTCGTATTCGCTTCTTTTATGAGCACCTGAGCCTTGTCAGGGAGGTTCAGATTGTGTTCTTCCAGGAAGTTCAGCCATTCTATTTCAAGGGTCGAGTCGCAGAGGGCTTTGAGTCGGTTGAGGTGTTCTTGTCTTGTTGTGTCTTTTGGTGAAATCTTGTGAGTACTCTGCTTTAGGTTCATCAGTAAGTCTTTGATTTTGTTTCTATCGAGAAGTTTGTGTTCAGACTGGTTGTAATAGCTCATGAGGCAGCTGTAGCAGGCTTTGCTGCACTCTTCTTCTGATGCTTCGTTTTCCCCCGTTGTTGGGTTGAAGTGGCAGATTCTGAGGGCTTCCTCTGCTATTTTGTTGATTGAAGTTGTTTCATTCAGGATTCTTTCCAGTACTCCGGCTCCACCTTCAGATGATTCATAGAGTAGAATGCTGGTGGGGTTGGCTTTGTCGGGTAGTGCTTCAGCTGCAAGCTCTCTATCTTCAATTTTATAGACAAGTTGAATAGCATTTTTAAGAGCTGCCATGAAAGAGAAAAATACATCCTTTGGAAGAGATTCCTCTGGTTTTATTATCAGGCAGTTCTTTGTGTCTTCAACATAAGGAATCACCCTTTTGGTTAAGGCTGCTGTTGGGTCGTCTGTATTTGCTTCCTTATCCTGTCTTTCCCATCTGCCTTTTTCGATATCAAGAACAAATCCGTATCTGTACTGGTCTTTTCTGCGCTTCCAGCCAAGATTTATCCGCCAGATAGTAGCAGAGGGGCCGTACTTCAGAGTGAGGATTGTGTGCTTGTCATTATCTTCAACAGTACTGGTTTTGATGTGGCGGCCCTGAGATGACTTTGCAAATTTAACTGCGGTTTTAAGCTCGAACCCATAACGCATTCGCTCTTCCTCATCGGTACTTATGCGCTCACGTCGTCTTGTGGAGACATTTCTGAGCCTGAACATGTTGGTCATTGGTACAGGAAGCTCTGTGTTGCAATTTTCACAAAGGTCCTGGGTTGGGTTGTTATTCACTTCGTGGAGGTACCCGCACTCTTCACATATCTTAACTTCGCCTGTTGTTATCTCTGTACCATCAACCTGGAAAATTACTCTGTCTATCTCGTACTTGGCACCTTCATGATAGATCATTGATCTGGGGCCAAATTCACTTATAGCAAGGAATCTGCTCCGTGAAAGATACTCGCCCTCGTTTCTTCTTCTGCCGGGAATGTAAGCGTTTAGTGGAAGTCTCGGGAAGTTGTATCCCGGCAGGAAACCCTCGCTGGCAAAGTAACGGTAACTGTAGAAGTCACTGCCCAGATCGAAGTTTTCATTTAGAAGAAGGTCTCTCTGGCGCTTTGCCTCACGGTAAAGAGTTTGTGAGCGGTCTCTCTGCTTCTTATCTCTGGATGCATCAAGGTTTATTTTATGCTGCTGATCCATTTGACTCACTGCAGATGAATAGAGATACTTCCAGCGTTCAGTTGCCTGATCAAACCTGTCCATCACTCTTGAGAGTTGATCTTCAAACCATCCATCCTTGTACCAGAAAGATTTTTCAAGATCAGGAATCAGATCTGCATAGATAGCTGCTACTCTTTTAAGAGTTCTCTGTCTTGCATGCGGGTCTTCAAACTCTTCTCTGATGTGAGGGTATAGAACCGGTTCCCCGCCTCTTTCTGGAAGGCTAAGAATGTCTTTGAGGGATTTACCTAGTTTTACACCTGTCTCAGCAAGCCAGATGGCATGAAGGTGTGAAAGAATCAGTTCCTCATTCACCATATCAATTCTTGGTGGGATTACAGCACCTGCCACCATCTTTTCAGGTCTTCTGAAGAAGTACTGGTCATGGGGTCTGCGTTTACCGCAATAGGTAAACACAAGAGCCGGCTGACCACTTCGACCTGCCCGCCCACTTCTCTGGGCATAGTTTGCAGGGTTGGGTGGCACATTACGCATGTTCACTACATTGAGCTGGGCTATGTCTACTCCAAGCTCCATTGTGGGTGAACAGAAGAGAACAGGGAGTTTGGCACTTCTAAAGTCATTCTCTCTCTGTTGCCTTACTTCATTCTTCACCTGTGCGGTGTGCTCTGCTGCTTTGATATCCGGAATTCTGTTGCCAACTTCTATATAGAATCGTTTGAAATACTCGTTTGTTTTTGCAGTGCTTTCAGACTCTCTTACTACTCTGATCTGATCCGGTGCCGGTGCTGTACCATCACCAGCCTTCCAGACAAGGCTGGAAGCGTTAAGCCGAAAACCTGTAAGGCCGCTTCTGCTTGCAGGAAGCTGTTCGACAATACCTCCTTTTCTGAGGACTTCAAGGAGATTATTAATAATTCTGTCGATGTCATCAAGACTGAGTTTATCTGAGTAACCGGGAAGTGTTGAGATTCGTCTCAGATATCGACCCATTCCACCTCTGGAAGAGACATAACGGTATTTCCTTGTACTTCCCAGGTAGCCCCCATCTTTGGGTCTGGAGGTTGGAAAAAGAATACTTGAGTAGGCAAGTTTGTCATCTTCATCCAATGCCCACGGATCATTAAGGTGTTGATTGCTTAATCTAAGAAGTCTTTCCTGGTAATCCGGTTCAAGAAAATCAACTTTGAGAACAAGTTCTCTACGCATGTAATCAAGGAGGGTTTTTAGAATTTGTTCTCTGACTTCAGCAGTGGCAAATGCAAGGGCTTCATGAGAAGCAGCCCAGAATTCATTTCCTTCAGCAATTAATTTAAGATGTTTGTACTCGATTTTCAGAAGACCTACCTGCTCGAGATTAGGTACATTTACCCGCCAGCCTCTGCTCAGGTCGTTGTAAATTCTGTAACCCAGCACTCCCTTGAAAGCTTTGTTAACATCGGTTCTTGCAATGGGAATAAGGTCCGGATCCCGTGAGTACTCCGGGAAAGGAATGTTCATTGCATTAAACACTCTGTCTACAAGATCATCATGTTCTATTCCCTCATCACCAGCTTTTTCTATGGCTTTATAGATACCAGCTCTGAGAATTCCCATATGAATGAAATCATTGAAATGACCTGCCTGAAGTGAAGCATCCTGCCTGTTGTCGGTAAAGCTCAAGAGCTTTTTTGCTTCCTTTTCAAAATTGCTGTCTTTCAGAAGCTCTGCGATTGCCCCTAAAGTAAGAATTGTTGTTGCAGTACTTCGACCTTCAGTACCGAGGGAAGCCAATTTGCCGAAGTCCGATCTCTGCTGAGATGCGTAAACGATTCCGCACTTAGGGCAGAATCTGAATGGTGACCTGATGAATGCAAACTGCATCCCTTTCTCAGTTTCATCTCCAGTCTCATTGAGATGTAATACTTCAGGAGCCCAGGTTCTTCTGTTCCTTGGAAGGAGAAGCTTCCCAGCTTTTTCATCCAACCAGTCTTCTGGAAGCCTTTTCAGCGCTTCCTCTCTGTCTTCAGGCCATGGGTCCTCTGTGTTCAGGTAGAGAAAACCGGCAGTTCCGTCATCATCTTCCTTCTGCCTGTCATGAAAAGCTCTGGGTTCAACCAAGCCTTCTTCCCTGTTATGCCTGACACTATAGAATTCCTGACCGCACTCACGGCAGAAGACCATTGGGTAAAGAATTTTATCTGGATCTGATGGAGAGTAATACTGTCCACTGAGAGTTACTTTTCTTGTTTCCGGTGTTTCAAGAGTGGTGAATACAGTTTCACTGGGGCTTATGAACTGGTGTAATCTGTAAGCAAAACAGGGTTTGTCTTCCGAGTCTTCAGATTTGATTGTATTGCCGACATCAAGCATTTTCCTGATAAAACTCTCTGTTTCATTCTTTTGCATAGAAAGAAGATGGGCCAGTTTACCGGCGACACCATTCCTGCCCCTGATTGGCTTTGGCTCTGCTCTTCTTAAGCTTCCATCATCCAGTTGTTCAACACCGAATGTGGTTTCAACCCACTGAGCCAATACATCTTTTTTAAAATCAGCAAGAGTCTCTGGAAACTCTGTGTTTTTCAATCTCTTACCCAGGGATTCAATAAAACTTACGTCATTGATGTCACTATTATCTGTAACCCTTGTAAGGGTTTCACCAATAATGTTATTTGGCTTAACAACTGCCCCAAACAGTTTTGTGGCAACGGCAGCAACCTGAGCATTGCTTTCCTCTTTGGTTCCCTCGCCTGCCATTGTAGCAGACGTTCCAACAGAGATCATATCTGTGGCATTGAAGTAGCTCTTTGCTCTTCTAACAAGCATTGCAACATCTGCACCTTGTCTGCCTCTGTATGTGTGGAGTTCATCAAGAACAAGAAACTTCAAACCCTGTGCGTTCCTGATAATGCTTTTCTCTTCCGGTCTTGTAAGAATAAGTTCAAGCATCACGTAGTTTGTTAAAAGAATGTCTGGTGGATTAGCCCTGACTTCCTGCTTTTCTTCATCTGATTCCTGACCAGTATACTTCTTAAAGGTAACCGGTCCTTTCTCGTTGGGATAATCTCTGTTAACAAATCTGTCTAATTCTTCTATCTGGCTGTTTGCTAAAGCATTAAGCGGGTATACAATAATAGCCTTGATACCCTTTTTGCCTTTGTTCTTCAATGCATAGTTAACAATAGGAATGATATATGCAAGGCTTTTGCCGGAGCCAGTACCCGTTGTAAGTATGTAGTTTTCTCCCCTGTTGGCTGCTTTGATTGCTTCAGCCTGATGCTTGTAAAGAGTCAAGGGTCTGGGGAGTTGATTTTCCTTCTTCATTGCAAAGATTTTTTTACATTCAGGGTCAAGAATACCCTGTTCAATGAAGTCTGTAATTGATTCACCAGTCTGGAATTTGGGATTGATCTGTATAAGAGGATCAGGCCAGAGCAGATCGCGTTCAACGGTGCGGTTTACTTCACTGTCGATTCTCTGGTCACGGATATTGATAAAGCTTTTTACATAAGATTTGTACTGATTGACAATCTCTTCCCGAAGCCGGAACGCGTCCATACATCCCTCCTGAGTATAGGAGTCTGGTTCACTGTTGAATTGTCTATGCATTATTACCAATAATAGCCGCTGAAGCAACCCCATTTCCGCCTGATAAAAGCTGTTTTAAGCTGTAATTCTATACTCTGGCAGTAAAGTGTTCTCCATCTTACTGCTGCAACAGTGTTTCTGTTGCATCTCCCAAATGTGTGTCTGAAAGTCTGTTCGCTTTATCAGCAAAATGTGGAACTCTTTTTACGCAACTCCCCAGTGGCCATGACCTCCGGCAAAGCAGGAGACTTGTAATGAAAGCCTGTGGTATCATGCTTCAGGCTCCAAACCGGGAGGAAAGAAAACCTTCCATTTCTGGGAATAAGAATTCTCAGGTCTGTTACTCCCTCTACTTAAAGGAATTCTGCGATAGCTTCTGTTTGCCAGAACCTTTTCTGCCGCAAGAGCAATATTCTGCTGACCCACTGCTTCAAGCAGAAGGCCAACACGTTGAACCAGAGGAGTCTTTTCATTTTCAAGAAGCTTCTTGAGTTTTATGCTGCTGGCTTCTGGGGCAAGTTCAGAAAACACTGTGACAACATTGCCGGTGCCACCGCATGAGTCCATGTATCTCACCAGATCAATAAGAGTTTGTTCTGCTGTGGAGACTGACATGTAACCGGTTGAAGTATTTATACTCACAGTATCAGCCTGTTTGATGGTAGAGCTTTTATAGAAACGAATCAAGTTCCTTCCAGCAGATATGGGTCTGCCTGAGTCTTCCGTTACAACCTGAAATACCTGAGGTTTATGATGAGAAGCTCCATATAGTTCTGCTGCGGTAAGCAGACCTACATAGTAGGTGCAGCTCAGGTGCTTCATTAGACCATCAATGAACCAGGAGGCGGGTGGAGCTCCAGAATTCAGATACTCTACCGGAACTACAGAGTAATAGCCCCTGCGGAGATGAACAGCCCTCCTGCCTTTAACCTGCCTGCTAATAAAGCTCTTGAGGGCACCATCTGAAATGCCGAGTTTATCTCGTAAGGCAGCTCTGGTGAAGCTATATATACCCAATACCTGGAGTGCTTCAATTACATTGATCATATTTCCCCTCATGCATTGCGTATGCATATAATACCACTATTCAGTATTACTTGCAACTGCTTTGCATTTATCCTTTGGCTGATTCCACCCCCGACATGCATTCCCCGCATCTGTACTCATCGCACATTCCCTCTAAGCAAGGCCACTACCTGTACCCAAGCATATCTTGTCAGCATGAAATGTTCTGTTTCACGCTGCCCTCCCTTGCCGAGATTGATCATTTTCGTGACGCCACGAAAATGATCATAAACATCAAACTGATTCTGCAGTTTTGGAGTACTTGCTTTTGTGATCATTAATTATAGAATCTGAACCAGCTACTTCAATGTGTATGTAATTCTCCTGATGTTCAGTCTGTAAGTCAAGCACACATCCAGTTTTTCAAACATTTGTGGGAAGTGTACATGTTTACGGTTACACAAATCAATTTGTGGGTATCTGGTAAGACACAATTCTTTTTGTGTGCCGCATTTCCTCTATCAAGTAACACTAATGTTCTTGTTTCTTCCAGAAGTAGCACAAGACTAATAGAAACCAGTCCACCCCCTCTTCACCTACTTCCCTGCCTTAAAGCAGTGAGGTAATAAGATATGGTTCTCTTTTATCGGTTTCGTTGACATGCGATATATTGACAGGTATCTCTGCTTATCATTTTTTTGCTGTAACTGAACGGATAGTGATGAAACTAATAAACTTGAACTGGACCGATATGCTGGAGTTCTGCTACGCATGGGAAGATCTTGAATTCGATGAGAGGATCTTTTTTCTGCTTGAGCTTAAACCCACAGTTGTGTCTGCAGATTCATTTCCCAGAAGTGTGCTTGAACCATTCATTTCGGCGGAATTTCTTAAGGAATCCTCTACCGGGAAGAAGTTTACATTTACTACTATAGCACGGCAGTTCCACAGGTTGTTTGATCCACTGATGGAATGCAGGGAAGCAGAGCCTGTAAATATGGGAAATCTCATTGCCTATCTGCGCACATTCTACAGCAGACCTGAGCGAGAAGGGATGACCAGATTCCATCGGAATAGTAGATGGTCGGAGTCTGATCTGGCAATGCAGGTTGGTGCAGCGGCATGGCTTGGTGTCTTTCTGAGATGCAGCAGCCTTTCAGCATGGGAAGACAGTAATTACTCTCCGGAATCGATTCAGGATTCTGATGTAGAACATCTCGAAAGTGTTTTCAGATGTGCAAAGAAATTGCTCCGACAACTCCTCCAGGATGATGTATGGATTCCTGTTGCCCGTATACCTGAACTGGTGTCCTCTGAAGATCCTGAACTGGTAATGGAAGCATTTCAGATGCTGCTTGAAAACATGCTGGTTTTTATCGAATTCTCTGCATTGGATTACTGTCTGTATACCTGCATTTGGCATGAAGTTTACTATTTCTTGAATCAGAACAAAGACGAAGTCATGGAGAGTATTCCGGTTGAAGTGAAACCCTCACCTGCATTCCTGATGCAGGACATGACAGAACTACTGATCGAGGCATCAGTAAACCCGATACCTCTCTTAAGGTCAAGTCTGCAGATGCATACCCGTAAGAGTGTTGAACTGGAAAATAGACTGACTGAGCTTCCTGAAACTGTTATCTCTAAAGAAAAATACACCAGGGAAAACAGAATCAATCTTGCTGTCAGAGAAGCCCTGATAGCCGAGTATCTGGAGATATTGACAAGAGAAAATAACAAAGAGTTTATGATACTGTCTAATGAAGGTAAGAAGTGGCTTGAAGCACCCGCTGTGTACCAGATCAAACAGTCTCTGGACCGACTGATTCCAGATAGATTTGAGTTGAAAAAAGATTGTTTTAACAGAGATGTATGGGGAGAAGGAAATTCCATTCTGTTCAGCCTTGACAGGGTGAAGGAACTGAATAAATCATACTATCAGAGAACCTACCTGTTCTCTTCCGCATATCATGCATTCCAGAGCCTTTGCGGTTTATCAGAACCGATAACTTCGAGCTCGTTTTTTAGCTATCATTCCCAGGAGAACAACCCTTACATGGTTCTTTTTCACGCCGGGGCAGCAATGCTGAAGAATGATGAGTTTAACAAGGAGTATTTCACCGATTCATATGAAATGGAAGAGCTCTGGTGCGCTGATCTAAAAGAATATATGGAACGCATAATGATTCCCAGAGGACTGCTGTCATCGACCTATATCAGTGTTGAAGGCGTGGAACAACCTGAACTTGTCTTCACTCTCAGTGAGAGTGGCCGCTACTTCGCCGGTGAACTTAACGATATTCTATTGGAAAACGCTGAAAACCCGTTGGTTACTGTTCAACCAGACTTTCTTGTGTTTTTCAGTGGCCCCAGGCCAGCCGCTATGGCATCAATTGGGAAGTTTGCAGATCGCACGGGCTTGATGGAAGGAAATCTTCTGATACTCACTTCCTCCAGTATCTACAGAGCAGTTGGAAAAGGTATGCTTCTTGATGAAATTCTGGAGACTCTTACAAAGACATCGGATAAAGTCGTTCCACCTGCAGTTGCTCAACAGATAACACTGTGGGTGTCGGAATGCAGAAGAGTTTCAGCAGAAACCCGAGTGCTAATCACTTGCCCTGACGAAGAGACTGCACTGAAAGTTATGGCCAGCTCGGGTAATAAGGCTGTACAGCTCTCTGAAACGGTGATTGCCCTTCCTGACAGGAAGTATCTGAAAAAGGTAGAGAAACTTCTGAAAATCAAGGGCATATTTCTGAACAGTTAATCACCTTTCGAGAAAGGCCTCGTACAGCCTGACGTGGGGATTGTCGAAACTCACCTGCTTCGGGTCGAACTTCTCAGGCGACCAGTTTACACCTGCCCACTTTTTGAGGGCTTTATACTCTTCATCTTTCGGATCACTCAAAACCTTTATCAGATCTCCGTAGCCTCCAGCGCCACCGCAGTCTTCAGGAGGGCAGGCCCGCTCACCACCCACACTGATCGGGTACTCCACCTGGCTGTCTTTCAGGATATACCCCTCAAGAATAACGGTATGGTACCAGTCATCCCCATAGTCGTAGATGTACTTTGCAGTTACACCCAGATCGTTGAAATGCTCTCCAACCGGGATTTCCCAACCGGGGAAAACTTCCTGTACTCCTTCGAAGCGATCAAAGTCAGGAATTCCAATATGAACTTCTTTCCGTTTCCGTTTTCCTTTTATCTGGAAATGATGCAGATGATAATCCTGCCAGCCCATGGCATTCTGAATGGCTACATGAAGATCCCAGAAGTTGTAATCTGACGGTACCTGAATTCTTCTCCAGATAACAGGTTCAATATCCTGCAGAATGATCATGAACTGCAAAACCCGTCTATTCTCGGCTGTGTTCAGTTTCGGAGTTTCATAGTTCATCAGGTATCCGCCGTCTACATAGTTCTTATCGTAAATGCTCATGCCCCTCCACTCTTTGAAAGCGTGTTTCAGATTAATCTGTTGTTATTCCACCTTCGTGAATTATACGACTCTCCGGTGGGGTGATGCATGTGAGTAAATATCATTCAATTCATTTTTCATGGCGATCTTGTGTTTGATAGTCACAGTTTTTCTACTTGACATTGACTATAGTATACATATGTTTACCTTGAGAGGAGAGAAAGATGGAGAATCCGTGCATGAAGCATGGGGCTTTCGGGTGGTTCGAACTGATGACAACCGATGTGGAGGCAGCAAAGACATTCTACAAAGATCTGTTCGGATGGGAATACGAAACAGTTCCCATTCCCGGGTCCGAGTACACCATTGTGAAGGTTGATGGTGTTGCAGTTGCAGGAATCATGGCAATGGTGGAAGAATGCAAAGGTATGTCTACCTCATGGGATATCTATGTTACTGTGAATGATGTTGATGCAACGGTTACCAGCGTTACTGAACTGGGAGGCAAGGTGCTGCGCGCAGCTTTTGACATTCCCGAAGTGGGTCGTTTCTGCCAAGTGCAGGATCCGCAGGGTGCTGTTATTATGGCCATGAGTTATCTGAAGAAGTGAGGATACGTGCTACTTGTAACCGGCTGTTCTCTTTCGAGTCAGCCGGTTACTGAAAAAAGCTGGCTCTCTCTGTAAAATCTGGGAAACACAGGCTGCGGTTGAATTCCAGAGACAGGTATTCTAAATATCCTGGTGGATTATCTTGTTTCTGCCCAGGTCCTTTGCCTGATACATTCTACTATCCGCCAGTTTGATCAACTCGGTAAGAGTGTTTGAGGAAGCAACCTCGCTGGAATGTGAGATCCCACCACTTACGGTAATTGATAGTTCCAGATCATTGAAAATAAACTTGTTGCCTTCTATGGTTTTGTTGATACGGTTCATAATCTCATTTGCTTTATGCATTTTACAATCAAGCAACAGTACTACAAATTCTTCACCGCCGTATCGAGCAAGGAAGTCATTGGGTCTTATACACCTGGAGACAACTCGTGCAAATTCCCTTAAAACATAATCCCCTGCTTGATGGCCGAATTTGTCGTTAATAATCTTGAAGTGATCTATATCGAGCATTCCAAGACAAATATCAGAATTGGACTGGAGTGATCTGTTTACGATCTTTCCTCCCAATTCGAACAGATAGCGCCGATTGAACACTCCCGTTAGAGGGTCTTCAATTGAAAGTTGACGATACTTATCCTCACTTTCCTTCAAAGCAGCCTCTACTCGCTTTCTTTCTTCTATTTCATTCTCCAGCTCAATGTTCTTCAAGCGAACTATTTCAGCCTCTTTCTCATTCTTCATGATATCATGTGCCAATTCCATCCTGGCCAGGTTATCTGCAATATCTTTTCCCAGAGTTTCATCGTACAATTCGCGATAGATCTTGTAAAAACGAAAACTTTTTTGATAATCATCCCGGGCTTCGTACAATTCGGATAAATACTCATACCCTTTAGCCTCGGTAGCCTTGGAACCTATAGTTTTCGCTATTTCAATCCCTTTATACAGATACTCCAGTGCTTTCTGTGAATTCCCTGAAAGCAAATTTACTCGTCCAAGGTGAATTGAAGATTCAGCTATTTCTTTGCTGAAACCAAGAGATTCATACAGGTCAAGTGATTTGCTGTATGACGAAAGCGATGTGCTGTACTCTTTGAGTATTTCATAGTATTTGCCAAGGATCGCATAAGATGATGCCAGTCCCGCAGTATCACTGATTTGAATCCCGATCTCAATTGATTCATTTATTGAATCCAATACTCCTTCGGTGACATTCTGTGAGAGGTAAGTTGACGCTATATGGTTCAAAGCAGAGGTTACAAATGTAGAAAGGTATAAGCTTTTACTATCAGTGTCGATCGTTGAAAGAGCCTTCTTGTAATAGTAAACAGCTCTGTCATAATTCTTCAGGTGAGTGTGAATCTCACCTATGTTTATATAGTTGGGAACGAGGCCGTCGCTATTGGATATCTCCTCGTTGAGAATGACAGTTTCAGAGTACAATTTCAACGCAACATCATAGTTTCCAAGGGCAGAATGGATTGCACCGAGATTGCCCAGTGCGCTGGATTCTCCCATCTTGAAATCAATTTCCCCGGCTAACCTGGAAAGCTGTTTGAACCATTTGATTGCTTCGGGAAAATCTCCCTTGAACTTCAGGACAAGCCCGGTTACATTGTAGCTTCTGCATTCACCAATTTTGTAACCGATCTGCTTTGACAGCTTTCGGGCCTGTTTGCCATAATCTCCACTCTTGTCCAGATCTCGTAGTGAATATGCATAACCCAGATTAACCAGAGTATCAACAAGAAGCTCGGACACCCCACCATCAGCGTGAAGTGCAGCCAGCTTCTCTTCCAGCTCTCTGATTCTTTCGCTAGACATGGATTTGCTTAACTGAACAATGCAGCAGAGTTATCAAAATCATCTTTTATCATAGTCTCCCATGTTCAACAGCCATGTGTGATAACAGGATTCCTGAAAGCCGCTGTAAATTCAACATCCGAGAAAAGTGCATTCAATCTTGAACGCCACATTTTCGCTCTAAACGGATAATACTGGATGAAGCACCCGCAGTCAAAAGCTATAATAGCAGAGAAAAGGTCTGCTATTTCAGGTAAACCACTTTCTCTGAAACAGCTCTGCCCAAAGCATCCAGCACGATAATGTACCCGCCGCATGGAAGTAAAGTGTCCGGGGTCCAGCTGAACAGGTTGCTTCCCTGTGAGCGGTATTCCGACAGCGGACTAGCCACCTCTCTGCCCTGCAGATCGTAAACTGTCAGTTCAACTTGACATGGTTCGGGAAGGTTGAAGGACAGATTCAGACTTCCGTAAAACGGATTTGTAAGAGGGTTGAAATTTATCGGTAGGATGCCTGCTTCATTGTGTTCAATACCTGCAGCCTCATCGTTATATGCATACATTAGACCCCCTGATTGACCGGCACAAAACGCAATATGCGGTCTGTCCTGTGAGTCCAGAGCAAGATCAAGGTCTCCACCACCGCCCCCTACTGGGAAAATACTTTCAGTCTGCCAGCCTGTTCCATCATTCCATGAATATGAAAGTGAATCACCACTAAGGTTGCAGTGTGCGATACGGGGGTGGTCGTACTGGGTAAGTGCCAGGGAAGTGTCATATACATTGGCACCAGTTTCTTTAGCATCACCGGTTGCCAGGCTCAATACAGTTTCCACATTCCACGCCGAGCCATCCCATTCGGCGTATCTAAGCTCTCCCGGTGCAGTGTATGAAACACAGGGATAACCATTTCCATTACGAACAAGAGAAATGCCTATAGGCTCTTCGGTCATGGATGTGTCTACAAAAACAGTATGCCACACTTCACTGTCATCCCTGTTGGCATATTTCAGGCCGGCGGTGGGCTGAGTCATGCTGTAGGCTACAAAAGCCTCGTTAGCGCCTTCTCTGAGCATTGAATTGTAGTTGCCGGTATCAGTCCCTGCATCTACAATCTGGGTTGTCCACTGGCTGCCGTTCCAGAATTCGAATTGAAGGTTCTTGACATAAGAATAAAAGCATATTCCCGGATAGTTCTGACTGCTTAATCCAATGGAATTCCACTCTCCGTAGGAAGTCAGCGGCCATTCAACACTCCAGCTATCTAAAGCCGGATCCTGCACAGCATAATAAACGCAACCACAATAGCTGAAAGAAATATGCGAAACATCAGATTCCTCAGTGATAATATCGAAATATTCACAGCTGCCGTAGTATGCCTCGTAAATGAACTCAGTGCTCCAGTTCGTTCCGTTGTATTCAGCATATTTCGCACCTTGTGCCAATCTGCCGTAGGCAATTCGTGGAAGCCCTGAACTGTCCAGACTGATAGCGGGAGTTTGCCCACCAGAGGTTGATACAGTTCCCACAAACCATTCTGCAGATGCAGTAAAAAGCAGACTGCTTGCTAAGACGGCATATATAATAAATGCTCTAGTCATTGTTATCATCCTTCCATCTGGTTGTTACAGTTGAATTATAGATGAGTGATAAGCTGTTGTAAAGCCACTTACGGTCGAAAACCCTTCCAGAGCATCAATCATTCACCAGGGTGAAAGAGTTGATTGTTTTAGGGCTACTCTATCTTATCTATGTCATTGCGAAGAACGCGGACGGCTTTGCTTTACTGCTCTACAACTACGAAGCGACCGGTTTCCGACCACGGGCCGGATTCAACTCTAATAAGATAGACGCCTGGTTTAAGGTCCTCCATCAATATCCCGTGGACTCCCGCTTCCTGCTCCATATCCATAGGAGTTGCTACCAGCCTGCCTGTAACATCGAATACCGTTACTTCTACATTGCCCGGCAGGGGTATCTGGAAACTCATCGATATGTAGTAGGAAGAGGGGTTCGGGTAAGGATCGCTGAGGTGATAAGCATCTTCAGGCATGCCGCCGATAGCCCTGAGGATGTAGCTTACAGATACTTCTTCAAGTGCGGGTATTGTCGTGTCGTCCACTCTCTGGAGGATGGCTTTGTACTGAATGAAAGTGTCATCATCAGCCAGCACTGTTAACAGGCTGCATGGCAGCATAAGAGTGTCTGACCATTCACCCATGGATGTGGAGTCACTTCCACCTCTAACCTGGAAGAAGACACTGTTTCCGGTATGAATGTCTGCTGACCATGAAAGCATTCCCCAGTCAGGTTCACCATCGATCTTCAAAATGCTTGAGACGAGATTGCCGGCAAGCGGTTCCCATTCAGGGCTCCACCATCTGAGCCCTCCTGATCCACATCCTGCAGGTTCATCTATACCGTCACCATTCAAGTCAGCGGTACAGAGCGAATAGGGCATGTCAAGATCATCCACCACACAGTGGGTCCATACCTGCCCTGTTCCATTCTGATTGCTCCACCACTCTACAGTGTACTTCCAGTCAAACCCTGCAACGATGTCAGTTGTACCGTCACCATTCATATCACCTGCTGCCAAGGACATAGCCCCGGTGGAGTGGCAGTTGGAGAGTTCTCGGCCTGACCAGGATGTGCCTGTGCCGTCGGTATTCTCATACCATCCTACTTTTCTACCGAGCCCTGCATAAACAAGATCAATGTCTCCATCACTGTTTACATCCGCCGCATAAACTGCTTCAAGATTCCAGCCACTGGCATTAGACACAACATGGCGCGTCCACGAAGTTGCCGAACCGTTGTTCTCATACCAGACCAGATTTTCATATTCCGTAGCAGGCACATCCAGATCGCCATCTCCGTCAATGTCTGCGGAAATAATCATGTCGGCGCCATTATCAGAATCGATGTAACTTCTGGTCCAGCTGCTCCCTGTTCCGTCATTAATGAACAACACGATCCGGTTTTCATAGGCAGCAGTGCCCATAACATCAATAAAACCGTCGCCGTCCAGGTCTGCTCCATGAATGCACCCAGGCTCCACCATGTCTCCGCCTATGGTGTGTTTTGTCCATGCAGATCCGCTGCCGTCGGTATTCTCCCACCAGTAGTAGTCATTGTTCTCCAAATCCATATACGCTGTCATCAGGTCGATGTCACCATCTCCGTCAATGTCTCCTGAATCAATCCAAGTATGGCCAGATTCAGATGCAACCGTGTGCTGAATCCAGGTTGTACCTGTGCCATCTGTGTTCTCCCACCACCTGACAGAAGAATCCAGGTCAACTGCGCAGATATCTATATCCCCGTCACCGTCCACATCTGCTGCAACGAGACTTTCCCATGATCCGCCGTGAATGGAATGACGGAGCGGATCAAAACTGGTTGTGAGGCTGATATCTCCTGATGAAATGGTTACCAGAGTATCTTCCCAGTAACTGCGCTCCCATGGAAAAACCGGCCCGAGTACTCCGCTGCCACCATCCCACCTGGTTTGAGTAACTGTCTGCACCGGAGCTCCCAATGCTGCAAGTGCAAGAATAGCTATCAGTGTAAAAGCTTTGATGATGCTCCTCCAATGCTCAGTGTACTACAGTTAAGAAACAATCCTTTCATTGATGATAACCACAAAATACCTGCTTCACAACACAGACAAGAGTGCAGTTTCAAGAGGGTTTCAAGATCACCTGGATTTTCTCGCCGGGCTGATCCAGGAAAAGGAATCAATCGAGATTCAAGGATTCCGCGCTAAGTTCCATTTGTAAGCTGGAATGCAGATTAAGTAAGGTTCCTCTGTTCAGTTAAGGAACATCAGAGCTGCATTCATGTACGTAACTATTCCGTACAGTATTGACAATCTACTTCCACAGCTAAAGGTTGGTACGGAAATGTTCCGTACACGGAGAAAGGGAGGAAAGATGGCAACAGCCAGACTTGATATCAGACTTGATGACGGAGTGAAGAGAAAGGCTGAAAGAGCTGCAGCACTGCTGGGGATGAGAAGTCTTACAGAGTACATTGTAAAACTAATGGATGAAGATTCCAGCAAAGTTATCTCTGAATACGAGGAACTTACACTGGGAAATGATTCATTTGACAAATTCATGGAGGTATGCGAAGCAGCATCAGAACCTGTTGAATACTTGAGAAAAGCTGCTCTAACAGCGAAGAAATCCGGAATCCAGTGAAATGGTCAGATACTTTTGTGCAACTGGACAAACAGCTGCATGATCGTGCTTCTTTCAACTGTGGAGAACCCGAACTGGACAGCTATATGCAGAAGTATGCTTTCCGACAAATGAGGGTCGGAGTCGGGCATACCCTGGTTCTGCCTGCAGTTGAAGCTAATTCTATAGGAATGAAAGATATATGCGCTTTCTTCACCGTTGCTCCCAGCTTTCTAAGAAGGAATGATCTTCCCTCAATGAATGCGAAGAAATTGCCACAGTACCCGGTTCCTGTGTTCTTGCTGGCTCAGCTTGCAGTGCATACTGAATGTCAGGGGCGGGGGTTGGGAAAAATCACACTGATCCGAGCGCTGGAACACCTTTTGAGAGTTCAATCTGTACTGCCTGCGTATGCGATAATTGTTGATTGCCTGAATGATTCTGCTGAACATTTCTACATGCAATTCGGATTTCGGAAACTGACTGGATCATACAAAAGAACTCGTCTATTTTTACCAATGAATACGGTAGATCAGTTATTCAACAAAGGCTTAAAGTCAATTCTTGAACCCGTTAACCGGTCTTCTTGAACCTCAGCGTAGCAGTTGTAAGAAGGGTGACTCCCAGGATGAACATAGCCAGGTAGTTGGGCCAGAGGATGTCCAGGCCGTTGCCTTTGAGAAAGATGTCCCGGAGGATGGTCATCATGTAGCGCATGGGGTTGAAGAGGGTGAAGAACCTGATGATCCCGGGCATGTTGGCTATGGGGAATGCAAAGCCTGAAAGAAGAGCGGCCGGGAAGATCACGAAGAAAGCGCTGAGCATTGCCTGCTGCTGTGTGCGGCTAACCGTTGATATGAGAAGACCCATGCCCAGGGTGTTCATCAGGTAAAGCACCGCTGCCAGCATAAGGAGAGGAAGACTGCCCTGAAGAGGAATATTGAACCAGAACACCGCCACCGCAGTTACCACCAGCACATTCACCATGCCAATGGTTCCGAATGGAAGAAGCTTACCTACGATGAACTCCCATCTTTTCATGGGGGTTACCATGATCTGCTCCATGGTGCCTATTTCAACCTCCCGTACAACCGCCATACTGCTTAAGATCAGAGTAACAACCATTACCATCATTGCGATAACACCGGGCACATAGAAGTTCCTGCTCTCCAAAAGCGGGTTGTACCATGCCCTTGATTCCACAGTTACGGGTGATTGCTGACCTCTTGCAAGGATCGCTGCTGCATAGCCTGCGGTGACACCGGCTGATAAACCGCGGGATCCATCGGTAACGAATTGCATCTGTCCCTGCTGATTGAAAAGGATCATTGCCTGGATATCACCCTGATCCATTGCATACCACGCTTCATCGTAGCTGTTTCGGTAAGTGGGAATGAAGATCCCTGAAGAGATGAACTGCTCTGTTACTGCCCTTGTTTCAACTGTGTTGGCAAGGTCTACTACCGCTGTATCCACTTTCTTTACATCGGTTGTTACAGCGTATCCGAAGATCAGGGTCTGAAAAATGGGCATTATCAGGATAACAATTCTCATTCTGGGATCTCTAAGAGTCTGCAGCAGCTCCTTTTTTAACATGAATTTCAATCTCTTTGTCATTATCTGCCGTCCAGATTGAGCTTGAGTTTCTTCATGGTCATGGCCAGAACAACTGCTGCGAACAGAGTAAGGAAAAGCAGTTCTTTTACGGGAGCCATCCCCCATGTGCCCTTCAGGAAGATGGTTCTAAGCAGAGATACAAAATATGTGGCTGGTATCAGTTTTGTTATGGCCTGAACAATTGCTGGCATTGCCTTTATATCGTACACAAAACCGGAGAGAATAAATCCCGGCAGAAAAGTGATCACAAGAGCAAGCTGACTTGCAAGCAGCTGACTTTTTGCTGCTGTACTGATAAGAATGCCCACAGAAAGCGTTGTGAAAATGAACATCCCGCTGACACCTGCCAGAGCAAGGAGGCTGCCGTTCAGAGGAACACCGAAGAGGAACAGTGCCATGAGTACTGCTATGATAAGATCGATAACACCTATGATGTAGTATGGAACAAGTTTGCCTGCAAGGAACTCTCCCTTGCGCATGGGAGTTGATATGAGCTGCTCCATGGTGCCGTTCTCCCACTCTCTGGCCACACACAGGGAGGTAAGCATGGCAGCTATCACATTCAGGATTATCGCAATGAGGCCGGGAATGATGGACCAGGTGGTGTCCATGGCGGGGTTGTAAGCTGTGATGATACTCATAGCTGCAGTCTGAACTGCATTCTTTGTGATACCGTCTGCATACATTATGGACAGTCTTGCGGTGTTGGAATCACTGCCGTCAACAAGAAGTTGAACCGTCGCAGGTTCCCGCCTTGCAATTTTTTCTTCAAAGTCGGGTGGTATCACCAGAACTGCGGTTGCCTGTCCAGACTGGATTATCTCTTCGGTATCCCTTTGAGAATGACATACACCTGCCGGTTGGAATGCTTCTGAATTTGTGAAATCACGGATGAGGTTTCTTGAAGTTGTGGTGTTGTCCTGATCCCATACTGCCAGGGGCACATTGTCTACGTTGAGGGAAAGTCCGTAACCGAAAAGAACAAGCAGCAGAACCGGTATTGCAAGGCCCATTCCAAGACTGCGGGGATCACGGAGAACATGGGTGATCTCCTTCTTTGCAATGGCTTTTACACGCTGGCGGTTCACTGAACAGCCTCTTCCTGAACAAGAGAAACAAAAACTTCTTCAAGTGAATTCTTATGGTTCATCTGCTTCAGCTCACCGGGGGTGCCCAGAGCTATTACCTTCCCTGCTCTCATGATAGACAACCGGTCACAGTACTCCGCCTCCAGCATGTAGTGGGTGGTCACAAAAACTGTGGTACCTTTTTGGGAAATCGACCTGATAGTCTCCCAGAACTTTCGCCTGGTTATGGGGTCAACTCCGGATGTTGGTTCATCCAGAAAAAGAATGGCTGGTTCATGCATTAGAGCGCTGGCAAGTGAAAGCCTCTGCTTCCAGCCCACGGGAAGACTGCCGGTGATCTTCTTTTCCTTGCCGGTGAGTCCTGCACTGATGACGGCTCTTTTGACAGCTGCTTTTCTATCCTTTACTCCGTAGATACCTGCGAAGAAGTTGAGGTTCTCCTGGATCGTCAGATCGTCGTAAAGGGAGAACTTCTGACTCATGTATCCGATAAAAGTTTTAACTTTTTCCGGGGTCTTTGAGATATCAACTCCGCCGACAATACCTCTGCCTGATGTGGGTTTAAGAATACCGCACAACATTCTGATGGTGGTTGATTTGCCTGCTCCGTTTGCGCCCAGGAAACCGAATATCTCACCCTTATTCACTGTGAAGGAAATGTCATCCACTGCTGTAAAGTCTCCGAACTTCTTCGTGAGATGATCGATCACTACTGCGGGCTGCTCCTGTTTCTTTTCTTCCTGCTTAACCATGATCTGTTTCTATTTCTGACAGGTATACAAAGGCGTCTTCAACTGATCCCCTAGATCTGATTATATCAGGCTTTCTATCTATGCTTCTCTCTATCTCTTCTTCCTTGATGTTGCCCATTACATGCACCTGAGAACCGAATACCGTTGAAACAGCTTCCGTACTCTCTGTTATTCTGTTGGACTCCTCGAACGGGTTGTCTGAATTGAATTTGAGCACTCCACCTGGTATCAGATCCACTATCTCCTCTGGAGTTCCCCGTGCGGTGATCTTCCCCCTGTCCATGAAGGCGAGGCTATGACATCTTTCCGCTTCATCCAGGTAGGCGGTTGTCATAATAATGGTGAGCCCTTCATCCACCAGCTTGTAGAGAAGATTCCAGAACTCCTTCCGTGATACTGGATCAACACCGTTGGTGGGTTCATCCAGCAAAAGCAGTTCCGGTGTGTGTATAAGAGCGCAGGCAAGACCCAGTTTCTGCTTCATACCACCGGAAAGTTTTCCGGCAGGTCTGCTTCTGAATTGTGTAAGGCCGCTCCAGTCGAGAAGCTTGTCCATACTTGCCTTCAACTCTGATCTCTTCACACCGTACATGTCAGCATAGAATTCCATATTCTCTTCGACGGTAAGATCCTGGTACAAGCCAAACCTCTGACTCATGTATGCAATTCTGTCATGGATCTTTTCTCTCTCTGTGGCAGAGCTAAGACCAAGTATTTGTGCTTCACCGGAATCCGGAGTAAGAATAGCGGCAAGTATCCGCATGGTGGTGGTCTTCCCGGCACCATCAGGGCCCACCAGACCGAACACCTCACCTCTGGCTACTTCAAATGAGATACCCTTAACAGCCTGCACCTCTTTGAATGACATGGTCAGGTTGCGAACTGTTACGCTTTTCTCGCTCATTACCGGATTAGCTCCACGTCCACAGGCATTCCTGCTTTGAAGGTATTCTCCAGATTGGGAAAAACTGCTTCTACACGGTAAACGAGGCTTGTTCTTCCCTCCCTGGTCTCTACCTGTGAAGGAGTGAATTCAGCCCGGTCAGCTATGTGGGTTATGGCTCCTGTTACCGTCTGAGCACCCTCTGTTGTACTTGTGCTCACTGTAACCGTATTGCCTGTCTCCGTGGTTGCAAGGTATGGCTGTGAAATATAGAAAATAGCTTTGACTGTATCCATATCTGCCACTGTGAGCAGAGTCATTCCAGGAGCAATGTTCTCACCGGCTTCAATATTGGTTCCAATAACTGTTCCAGCGAGGGGCGCTGTTATCTCTGTCCAGCTGAGGCGCTGCAGAGCCAGATCCCTGGCTGCTTCTGCTGATTCCACTGCAGCCTGTGCCGCCTCTATTTCTGTTGAACGAGCACCCTCCACTGCCAGTGAATAACTCTGCTGCGCACTGGTGTACAGATTTTGTGCCTGGGTAGCAGCTGTCTGGGCGGCCTGCAGCTGCTGGTCAGAGATAGCTCCGGCCTGTGAGAGTTCCATCGCTCTTGAAAGGTCGGAACTTCTCTGGTCTCTTGCAGCCCTGGCAGCAGCCACTGTTGATGAGGCTGAGATGATCTGCTGTTCTCTTGTGCCCTCCAGCATTGTCGCCAGATTTGCCTGGGCAATTTTCAATGCAGCTTCTGCCCGGGTTAAAGCAAGGATGTACTCCGTTTGATCAATGCTGATCAGAATCTGCTCCTTTTCTATCTTATCTCCCTGCGTCACCAGCAGCTCCTCGACAAGACCCCCAACTCTTGCAGATATCCTTACATCGTCAATCTCAACCGTGCCGGAAAACAAGTTTTCATTACCGCTTCCGCAAGCCAGTACAAGCATTAGCAGAAGGAGAAGGATCATCCTGTTTTTCTTCATTGTTCATCTCCTTCATTGAGAATACCATGGAGAAGTATATCTTTTATCGATTCTGTGATCTGCTCTGTTGAAATGGGTCCCGGATCATTCGGATTCAGTTTCTGACGCATTTCCCGGGTAAGAGAAAGTGTAAAGATCGCACCGGTGACCATGAATTGAAGGGCTGTAGAGTCAATATCTCTGAAAGCTCCTTCTTCAACACCCATTGTTACCATTGATCTGATAGTTTTCAGAAATGCCTTTAAGCCTTCTCGTCCCTGTTCCGGGAAGGTTTTTGCATTACCGGCAAGCTCTCTCAGAATAATGGACGGCATCAGTTTATTCTCTGCTGCATTTTCTGTGATACCCTTCAGTATTGAAGCCATTGTTTCAGGGGCGGTACTTGTGGATTCCATTGCTTTCAGTATTGCAGTCTGAAACCCCGCCTGCCCTCTGAGAACAACTCTGCGGTAAAGCTCTTCCTTGTCACCAACACGGTAATAGAGCATTGCCTTGTTGATACCTGCTCTTTTTGCTATGGCATCTACTCTTGCTCCATCAAAACCTTTCTCCGCAAACTCTTCCGCTGCTGCATCAAGTATCAGCTGCTCATCAATCTTCTTCGGAGACATTCTTCCTCCATCTAACTATTTAGTTTAACCATTTAGTTTATTATAGAAGCGATAAGTCTTTTGTCAATAGCTGCCGGGGGAGTTGGATAATAAAACAAGCAAGTTAGTATTGCTGGAGAGACTCTCCGTTTGAATTAGAAGGAAGCCGGCATATCCATACCAGCCGGCTCCCGCTAAGTAACAGTTACTTTAATCCGTTACTATAAATCTTGCTGAATCTATGCTTTCGCCACTTTTCACAATGGCAATGTACATTCCTGAACTCAGATATTCTGTGTTCAAAGAAAACTCGTTGATGCCTGTGTTCAACTCCTCTGTTTCAGCTGTGCTGACAGCTCTTCCAGCAATATCGAAAATTATCATCCTGGCTGACCCGGATACCGGCATGCTGAATGACACAGCCGCTGCTATACCTCGAGCTACCGGGTTTGGGCTCACTGTGAGGGCAAAACGTCCAGTTTCCATATTCTCGCTTTCTTCCACGGATAATCCGCAGTAGGACCTCCAAACAGAGCGGCCGGTAGTTCCTGCAAGGATAAAATCCTCTGCTGTCTCCAGCGCACACTTAACTACCTGAGTTCCCGGGTCTTCTCCAAAGTAAACTGGCGCACCTGTCCACTCCTCCCAGATCCAGAGACCGGAATTCGTGCATGCTACAAGACCATTCATAAGATCTGACTGGTAGATCGTATAACAGCTGGAAAAGCTGTTAGTAACTTTACTCCAGGTATTGCCACCATCTGTAGTTGCGTACAAACCACTGCTGGAAGCAGCTGCCAGCCTGCTGGGATCAGTAGGATGGAAGATCAGATCAGAAGGGATCCCAACAAAACCGTTGGCATTCATATCAGCCCATGTTGACCCGCCATCCTCAGTCTTGTAGAACTTCCTGGTAGTACCCTCGTAACCGATAGCATAGACTCTGTCTATGTTGTTCGGGTCTGATGCTATAGCCCTCACATAACCATTATCGGAAGGGTCGCAGAGGATTTCTCTTGTCCAGGTCAGCCCGCCGTCGATTGACTTGGAAACAACTGCAACAGTGCCGGAGATGTATTTGCGTCCACAACTCCAGAAAGTGTTGTTTCCCGCGTAAATAAGCCCGTATCCATCGGAATAGTAACTGTCAGCCTGCGTCCAGACGGAACCTCCGTCTGTGCTCCTGTAGAGCTCGGCGTTTCCTCAACCAGCCCCTTCGAGAGCCATGAGAACTCCTGATCCATCTGCACAGATGTCGCAGAAATCACCGCAGGCCAGTGGAGTTGACACAACCTCCCATGCAATGGGTCCTGTTGAAGGTGTTTTGTACATCCCTATGTCCAGCACATTCATGAAGATCCAGCCCTGGGATTCAGCCATGGCAAGAACCTCGCCAACTAAAAGACCGGTGTTACTTAGAGTCCAGTTCTCTCCGCAGTCATTAGAACGGAAGAAACCATGCTGACTGCCTATGTAAACATCGGAGCTGTTATACCAACTCGGCTCTATCCAGTAGATGCGGGTTCCAGTGATGCCTGTAGTAACTGTACTCCAGCTTTGACCAGCGTTTGTAGAACGATGAATTCTGCTATGACCAGCTGCATATACATAATTCGGATCTGCCTCGCTGAAACGAATTTCCCAGTTGTCTGTTTGAACCGTGGCAACCTTTGTCCAGCTGCCTCCACCGTTCACAGAGCGATACATACTTCTATCGGACCCGGCCAGCATGATATCAGGATTGGTGGGGTGTATTGCCACTCCGTTGAAGTTCTTGTCTGTTGTCAGATCTGTGGGAGTTACTTCTGTAAATGTAGCGCCACCATCAGTTGTTTTAAAAACGAATGGTGTGTTCGTAGCGTCACTGGAATCTTTGTATGCATAGCCATATGCTCCCACCAGTATTGTATTCGGTGAACTGTGAGAGATATCTATTGCATTCGCATAAATGAAATTATACGAACCGGCTGTTGGTAGTATATCGTATGTAAAAGAAGCGCCACCATCAGTTGAATAGAGGAATACTGCCTTCCAACCACCGCTGGTGATAAAACCGCACCCGTACACCAGATCTGAATTGGTTGGATGCGCTTCCAGCACTTTGAAGTAAACGCCGGAAACTGTATGGGTGGCCCAGCTTTCTCCTCCGTCTGTTGAGGTAAACGTCTTCCCGGATGATGCTGCAACCAGATCTCCGTTTGGACACACTGTCAGAGCACGAGTATCTCCCCCGTTCAAAAGAACGAGAGTTTCCCATGTGGCACCACCATCAGTACTGTGAACAACATTAGTCGGATAACTTCCTGATAGAGCCCAAAGTTCAAGGGGATCGTCCGGAGACACCACAGGCAGATCAACATCACCGCCCTCAGGGCCAATGGAAGTCCAGGAGCCAAATCCTGTCAGTGTGACAAGAGCTGCTGTCAATAAAATTGTCACTATTCTCCTTTGTTTGCGTTTCATGATACGATGCTGGAACTATTTCCGGTCTCTAAAATCTACATCCCATTTTGTCGTACGTCAAGCTGGAGTGATTTGACTATTAGTTACAAAAGGAGAGCTGTCATTCGTTCAAATTAAACATGGTTACCCGTTTGCTGCTTTACGGTCGATCACTCTGCACTGGTAATTCTGCAATGGAGTTATCCGCTTGCTGAAATGCTACAGGGAACTTGCGGTTGCGTTGGTGTTCATACACCACATTGACCGACGGAGCCCATGCCTGTCTTGCACTCTATTGACTGCAAAAAGAGTCTGGTACTATCATAGTGCTGTAAACTGTAACAAAATGATATGGGAGGATTATGATTCCAGTGAAATGTATTTGGATCCTGTCTGTGTTTTTTTCAATGCAAGCATCTGCTTTAGCCATAGAAGGAGAAGCAGAGCAACTGATAATAACTGAAGGTGAATATGATCTAGAGCTTGAGATTCTTAATGCTGCGGCTGCCGGACACGACTCAGTAGTTTTTTCCCGAGCCACCTACCTGTGCGAGACCACTATAAATCTCTCAAACCTGTCAAACATAGATATAATCTTTGAACCTGGATCAAGAATTCTCCTGGATGATACAGAAAAGCATGTGGTCCAATTGCAAGACTGCTATAACATCCAGATATCAGGTGGTTACTTCAGCCACGTAGAGCCTGAGGAATTCGATTATTGCCAGGGTTCTGTATTTGACCTGGTCAGATCGAATGGTATTACAATAAATATTTGCGAAGTCCGAGGTTGTGGAAAAGTCGGATTTTTCATAACCGATTGTTCTAATCTGGCTATTACAAATTGCATTATCAAAGATAACACTCAAACAGCTTTCCGTATTGTAAGTGTAGATGAGCTGCTCATAGCTGATTGCGTCATCTCTGACAATGACCATCTTTTTACATTTCAAGACGATGGAACGATCACCCGGTTGCGAATGGTGGGAAACAGCATTTCAAACAACGGCTTTACCAGCAACTGATAATGTAGCTCTGATATTAATTGCATGGAACTTTTGACTCACCTGTATTTAAGTTACACACATTGGAATGGAGTTTTTAATGAAAAGAGTACTACCGGTTCTTATCTTGCTTCTTACTGTTCTTACTGCTACAACTGTTGTTGCGCAGGAGACGCCGGATAAAATATCAGTGCGACACATCCTTATCTGTTATGACGGCTGCGCAGCTCGGGGGAATTTCACCCTTAGTAAAGCTGAAGCCTTTGCAAGGATCACTGATATAAGTGAGATGCTCAGAGAAGGTGAGATCGATTTTGCACAGGCAGCCGCAGAGTTTTCTGAGTGCCCTTCAAGCGCTCGTGGCGGTGATCTGGGTGAATTCGGACGGGGCCAGATGGTACCTCCATTTGAGGATGCTGCCTTCGCACTGCCTGTTGGCGAGATCTCTGGAATTGTTGAAACCCAGTTCGGTTATCATCTGATCTTCAGAGAAAAGTAAACTCTTTCCAACCTGATTCTCTTCAATGAAGATCAGCCTGTATATTTGAAGTATAGTTAGTAACTGCTTCTTGTGAAGTGCTTCCCACTGTTTTCTTCAACTGTATCTGGAGTGCCATGCAAAATGAAATTGTGAAGACGAAGATAAGACCGTTTGAGGAAACTCTTCACGGCCACAAATTGGTTGATAACTACAGATGGCTGGAAACAGTCAGCGAAGAACGAAGCACATGGATAGAGCAGCAAAACAAACTTGTTGACAGTCTTGTTCTGGATGACCCCGGGCGTGAAGCTTTCTTAAAACGATTTGATGAATTGTTCAACTATGACAGAACAGGTTTCCCTGCATCGTCTCTTTCCCGTGTTTTCTACAGGAAGATAAAAAGAGGTGAGAAACATGCCTCACTGTATATGCGCTCCTGGCCAGAAGGTGAAGAACAGCTCCTTGTTGATATTAAAAAATACAGTGATCAGGGTAATGTCAGCATTGCAGGACTCTACCCCACATTGGATGGCAGCCTGCTTGCATACAGCTTATCACAAGACGGCAGCGACTGGACGCATCTCTACATCATGAATGTTGAAACAGGTGACATTCTGGATGAGATCCCCAAACTGGTTTACACCTGGACATGCTGGTTACCGGACAACAGCGGTTTTTTCTATTCACGATCTTCCGATCCTGACAATCTTTCAAAGAACGGACTATCTGTTTTCCTGCACAAACTGGTAGAGAACTGGCGCAATGACAAACTAATTCTGGGGGATGAACTTGCAGAAACCGACATGGCTAATGCTATGGCCATTTCACGGGATGGTCGCCATCTGATAATCGAAGTGCAGCACGGGCTCACCTCGAATGAGCTATTTTACACAGATCTTTCTGCTGATGTACTCACTGCTATATCTATAACTGCAGATCATATAGGTCTTTTCTATGCTGATATATACAAGAATGTTCTCTATGTTAGAACCAGTAATGAGGCACAAAATTACCGTGTATGCAAAGTTGACCTGGACGGTGCAGTACCTCTATGGGACAAGTGGGAAACAATCGTACCAGAGGGCAACGATACACTGCTTGAGATGAATGTTATTGGTGACAGGATCTTTATCAAACGGTCAATTGATGTAATTGCGCATACCTTCATTCATTCTCTTGACGGAAAAGAAACAGGAGAGATCAAGTACCCCGGTATTGGTGATTTTTCGTTGCCCCACGGGGAAGAGAAAGTAGATGCTGTTTTCGTCTCCTACAGCTCTTTTTTTCAACCGGAAGAGGTATATCATTATGATATCAGGCAAAACAAATTAAGCAGGTTCATAGAGAGCAGTCTAGTAATTGACACCGATGACTATCTCTCTGAACAGGCATTCTTTCCAAGCTTGGATGGCACAGTAGTTCCGATGTTCATCATCAGGCGCCGTAATACAGAATTAGACGGTTCAAACCCTGTAATCCTAACTGGATACGGAGGTTTCAGTCACTCCGTACTGCCATACTTTTCCGCCTCGGTTGTTTTCTGGCTTGAGCAGGGCGGGATCTATGCAATAGCAAACATTCGCGGCGGTGGTGAATACGGCGAGAGCTGGCACCAGGCTGGCATGCTGGAAAACAAGCAGAACGTGTTTGATGATTTCATATCAGCAGGAGAAGCACTTATCGGTGAAAGACCGGTGCGGCTTGCCGGAGAAAATGAATTCGCTGTTCGTAGATATACGAGTCGCGAACACCTTGGAATATTGGGTGGCAGTAACGGCGGACTGCTTACTGGAGCTGCACTGGTACAGCGACCGGATTTGTGGGCTGCAGTTGTCTCCACTGTTCCACTGCTTGATATGCTTCGTTTCCATCTCACTGAAGGTGGTAAGTACTGGATTTCTGAATACGGCGATCCAGATAAACCTGAAGAATTTGAGTGGCTCCTCTCATACTCACCTTACCATAATGTGAAGGATGGTTCAAGATTCCCTGCGACACTTCTCAAAACATCTCTGCATGATGACAGGGGAACTGACTCACTGCATGCTTTTAAGATGGCGGCAAAACTGCAGGCTGCAAGCACTTCCCATAATCCGGTTCTCCTGCGAACATTGACCAATGTTGGTCACGGTGGAGGTAGAACCACACAGATGACAATTGACGAGCAGACAGAAGTATTTCTGTTTCTGACAAGAAATCTTATGTAATATGGCACGGAATAGAGGAATCCCTGGACCATTTATCACATTTCAGGAGGCTGTGTTTATTCAGGTTTGATCGCTTCCACTGTGAGACAGCAAATAGAATCTTCCTTTTCGATCTCCCAGTGGAGGATCTGGAATCCCGCTTCTGATATCTCGTCCCTTATGCTGTCAGATGACCCGAAATAACGGGTATATATCCCTTTAGAGACAGTACACCCTGAAGCAGGGTCGAAGTTCTCGATCCCGCCGGGTTCCACAGGACCGCACATAGTATCCACAAGGAAGTATCCCCCTGGCCGCAACACACGAAAAACACTGGAAAACAACCGCTGGCGGTCGTCTCCGATGATACAGTGCAGACAGTGCCCGTCAAGGACAAAGTCAAAGAAATTGTTTGTAAATGTGTTCAGTTCCAGAACACTGCCAACGGAAAATTGAACATTCACTCCCTGGCCGACAGCTTTCTCACGCGCCCACGCAACAGCAGTCGGTGCAATATCAATACCGAAAGTTTCGTAGCCTTTCCCGGCAAGCCAGATCGTTATGTTGCCTGCCCCGCACCCAATTTCCAGAAGCCTCCCACTATCTGGTGCCCGGCCGTATCCGAAAAGCCTTTCAAGTTTGGTTTTAGCTTCATCGTATCCAGCACTGCTGGTATCCCAGCCTTCATACCCGTCTGCCTTGCGCTTCTGGTATGCCTTGTCGTGACCGATGTACCAGGTCTTCATCGTGCCCCCTTGCAATTACTGAGGAAATGCTGCACACTCGAAACCAGAGGTTTCAGCTCATATCGGGCTACGTTCATCACAGATAACCCTCGAAAGAAGCTCCTGATTGAAACAGACAAAATGCGAAGCATCAAATACACAAAAGAGCTTCAACATTTCCAGCCTGTCTGGATGATAACAGTATCTCTTTCCGAGACCCAGGAGCTTAGTAATTGATGTTGATTCAACCGGAGACTTTCTCCGCAGTAAGCAGGAAGATCAGTATTCCTGATCATAACATTACAAGCACTTTGCAATTTTCTCCACATGCCATGCTGAGGCCGGAATGTATCCCTGCTGGTATTGGAATTATTGTGTTTCGCACAAAGTAATATTCATGGGATATTTGACAGGTATACTGCTTAAGGAAACAGAAACTGGAAAATATACGGTCCAGGGGATTATTGACATAATAGCGTTGTGATGTTATTGTGACGTTGGAAATGGAGGTTTTTATGAGCACTCTAACAAAAAGAACAACCATCTATCTTGATCCTTCTTTACACAAGGCTCTGCGCCTTCAGTCGATTGAAACATCGCGATCGGTTTCGGAGCTCATCAATGATGCTGTCAGGCGTGAGCTGGCAGAGGATGTCTCTGACCTTGAGACTTTTGAAAACAGACTGGCTGAGCCAGTGATTGAATATGAAGTCTTTCTGAAGGGTCTGAAACGCGATGGGATCATATAGGATATTCTTTAAGAGATCTGTTTCAAAAGACCTGTGCAAAATCTCGGGTAAAGAGGTAAAAAGAATCATGCTGACTATAAGTAAGCTTGCTGAAAACCCTCGCCCGCCGCAGGCAAAGAAGTTGTCTGGAATGGAACGCTACCGCCTGAGAAAGGGAAGCTACCGCATCCTCTACTCCATCGAAGAAACTAAGCTTGTGATCTGTGTTGTCAAAATACGCCACCGCCGGGATGTGTACCTTAATCCTCTTTAACACTGGGACATTCACTGCTGTAGGGACACGAGCCTGAACAGCTTGAACACACATTCCCTGATTTGTGATTGCGTATGGCTCTTCTTGTAAGGTATACCACTACCGCTGTCACTATAATTATTACCGCTGCATTTTCCATTGCTATATCACCAGCATTCCCACCTGGTACACTATGAGAGTGACTAAGTAAGCAAGGATGGTCAGCCCGAAGAGCTGGATCATCGCCCACTTCCAGGATTCTGTTTCTTTCTTTGTGGCTGCTATGGTTGCCACACAGGGCGCACTTATCAGTGCGAACAACATCATTGCAAGACCCTGAAGGGGGGTGTAGTTCTCTCTGAGTTTCTCCCTGAGAGTGCTTGAGTCTTCATCCGCCTCCCCAACTGCGAACACCACACCCATCTGGGAAACGAACACCTCTTTTGCCGCTATTGCTCCCATGAGGGCTGTGGTTACCCGCCAGTCGAAACCAAGGGGCTCCATTGCAGGCTCAAAGAACTTACCGAGTCTTCCTGTAACTGTATGGGTGAACACTTCCATCTGCCGTGCGTTCTCCAGGGTTGCTACTGAATCTGCTATTGCTTCTTCATGGAGAGCGGAGGTGGTTACAGCAGCGATCTCTGCATCGTAGTCTGTTGTGAATTTGCTCTTCTTCGGAAATGAAGAAAGAACCCAGAGGATGATGGAGATAGCCAGAATAACTGTTCCCGCTTTTTTAACATACTCTCCTGCATTGTCCCATGTATGCCTGAGAATGGAAACAGGTGTGGGGATATGGTAAGAGGGCAGTTCCATGACAAACGGGGTCTCTTCACCCTTGAAAACCTTCTGTCTTAGGAATTTAGCCACACCAATGGCAAGCAGGATCCCGATCAGGTAAATGATCCAGACAAGAGGAGCCCTCCATGCCTGTGGAAAAAAGGCGGGAATGATCATCATGTAGATAGGGAATCGGGCACCGCAACTCATTAGCGGAGCCACCATAAGGGTTGTGAACCTGTCATTGCGGTTCTCAAGAGTACGGGTTGCCAGAATGGCAGGGACAGTACAACCAAATCCCACCATCAGTGGCACAAAGCTCTTACCGTGAAGACCAAGCTTTTTCATTAGCGGGTCCATTATGAAGGCGACCCTTGCCATGTATCCACTGTCCTCAAGAAGAGCTATTGCCAGGAAAAGCAGGAAGATATTGGGCAGAAAAACAAGTACTCCACCGACACCACCAATAACGCCCTCTACAATCAAAGCCCTGAGCATACTGTCAGAACCTGCGGGCCAGAAGCTGGAAACAGCATTACCCAATAACTTAAAAAGCTGTTCCATATAGCCCATTAGAGGCTCACCAACAGTGAAAGTAAATGAGAACACCAGGTACATCATTACAAGAAAGATGGGGATCCCGGCGTATTTATTCGTTACAACAGCATCGATCCTGTCGGTGCGTGACATGCTTGTACTCACAGGCCTGACAACGACCTGCTTTACAAGTTCTTCAATGTACTTGTAGCGAGCTCTGGCTACAAGCATGGCACTGGAGATACCACGAGTTGTCTCGAGACGGGAAGAGAGTTGACTTACAAAACCTGTAATCGTTTCATCTTCCTGGTCACCCACCTCGGAATCACCCTCAAGAAGCTTTATTGCCTTCCACTCACAATGCTGTTCATTGTGACCTTCCAATTCATCATAAAGCAAACTTACGGCTCTCTTTATCAGAGAAGAAGCTCCTTTTACCCAGGGGCTTGAGGTAGCCACACCTTTGTGCGCAGTAATAGCGTTCTTAAGATCGGCAATTCCTCTGCCCCGGTTACCTACAGTTCTCACTGCTGGAAGACCAAGTATGGATTCCAACTTGTCAAGATCGGTAATGTAACCTCTTCTTTCCACTGCATCCCACATGTTCATAGCAAGAAGCATGTTAACGCCCAGCTCCATGAGCTGCATGGTAAGATAGAGGTTTCTTTCCAGGTTTGATGCATCAATAACATTAATCACAAGGTCGGGCTTCTCTTCAAGGATAACATTCCTGGCGATCAGCTCTTCCGGAGAGCCTGCTGTGAGGCTGTATGTTCCCGGCAGATCAACAACTCTTACATCCGTACCCTTCCAGCTGAAGTGGCCTTCCTTCCGGTCAACAGTTATACCAGGGTAGTTCCCAACAGATTGCCTTGCGCCGGTAAGCTTGTTAAAAATAGATGTTTTACCGGAATTGGGATTTCCAGCAAGGGCTATCGTAAGAGTCTGGCGCTTCATGGTTAGACTTCTCTAACTGTCTTTGAAAAAAAAGGCCGAACCATAATTCTTCTGCAAATTCCCATTCCAAGCCCCACTCTCGATCCGCGAACTTCAACAACCATAGGGCCACTGCCACCTCCACGGAGCACTCTGACCACTGCGTGGTGCGTAAGACCCATTGCTGTAAGCTTCTGGTGAAGGATATTCCCTCCGTTAAGTGAGACTATTTCCAATGGGGTATCCTTTGGCGCATGAAGCAACTGAATAATCTCGGAGTCAGTCTTTTTCATTTGTTGCACCTTTCTCCCTGAAACTCTGTCTCTTCCTGCTGTTAAATTCAAATCCACCTTCAGCGGCCATGGGACAGTTATCAATGAATGCAAGGAAATCTACAAGTCTGTCAGTGATCTCCTCACCAATTGCGTGCTCTACTTTGCATGCTGCAGAGTCAGCCAGCTCCACATCTGTACCAAGTATCTCGTTAAAGAACCTGCTGAGGATCCTGTGTTTTCTCAATACTACTGCGGCGTGCTTTCGCCCTTTATCTGTGAGTGAGACAGTGGAGTAAGGTTTGTAGTTCACCATCCCGCGCGAGGCCAGGGCCCTCAGGGCAACCGTTACAGATGGTCGACTTACACCCATTTTGTCTGCAATATCAGCAGCGCGAGTTACACCTGAACTTCCGGTAAGCTCGGCAATAGATTCTATATAGTCTTCAAGGCTTGCTGAAAGATTCTCCGGCATGGTTTTCCCCCTGTCGCAAGTAATATTAGCCTCATCTAACTTTTGTCAAGTGCCCTGTCTTCAGGTATACCGAATAGAATTGATCCGGATAATGTTTCGTCCTTTTATTCTACTCTTCTCCAGTCCTATCATTGCTTCTGACAGCCTGGACAACAAAGGAATCCCTACCCGATCCCTGATGGAACCTTACAGATTGTACTTTGTTACACATTCCTGTATATCAATCAATGTGATTTCTCAATTTCTCTCCATCATTCAGGGAGTATCTAATGAAAAAAGCAGCACTTTTTACAATTCTTACACTTCTTGCCTGCGGAACACCGGACTCAGGCGAGGATACCATTACCGATATTACTGATAGCACCGAAACTCCCCATTACGTCATCGCTGCCGTTGATACCATAGGAGTCGAGCTTGGTGACAGCAATTATGTTTTCGGCCAGACCGACGGTGCTCTGTTCGGGCGAAATGATGAAATACTTGTTCTTGACGGAGGAAAAAAACAGATATCCGTGTTCTCCGCTGATGGTGAGTTCCTGAGAACAATCGGCAGGCAGGGCAGCGGCCCTGGAGAATTCCTCAGACCAATGGCCATGACACTGCTGGGTAACGGACAGCTAGCAGTCTCAGACCCGTGGGGTGGAAAAATTACTCTGTTCGATTCTTCTTCCTACACTTTTGAAAGCGAGATAACCGGTTTCTTCCCCGCTCCGCCACTTTCAATGGAAGGAGCTGATGGACAGGCTATCATAGGCCTGTTGAAAAAATTCAACACGGAGAACAACAAGATAGGCTACTCACTGGTCAGAATGGATGGAACAGCGGAACCCGGTCATGTATATGCTGAGGAAATGATGGATTTCGAACCAACCATGATCGGCCCGGAATACACTGAAACCTCGGTAGCATTCGCCTCCGATCAGAGCGGAAGAGTTTTCACAAGCATAATGTCAACTGACAGTTACCTGATTGAAGGGTTCCTTGCAGGCGGAGAGCAATTCCTTACCATCCAGCAGGAATACCAGCCTGTTCCAAAAACACCGGCTGAGATCGAAGATGAAATAGAGGACTTCAACACTTTTCTGGAAAACAGATCGACTTCCGGTGGAGGAGGTCGAATGCAGAGCATGGGTGTCCAGATACCGGCAGGTGAACTGGATTACCAGCCCAACCCTGATCACTATGCAATTTCTGACCTGATGATCGACCCGCAGGATCAACTGTGGGCAAGAAGAGGTTCTGAAGCTCTACCCTGTTTCGATGTGTTTGACCTTGATGGTGAGCTTCTTTTCACTGCTTCTGTTGAAGAGGGTGATCCTGATTCAGACGACTGGACGATGGTAGTGGGTGTGGACCGAATACTTGCTTTCTCATCAGATCCTGAAGGATATCCAAAGGTAGTGATCCTTAGACTTCAGTGACCTCAGCTGTTAAGTGGATATCCCGGGTTGGTTCCTTCCGGCATTTCGGATCATGTGAATTACTGCCATGATTAAAGGAACAGCAGAGTTTGCAGCAAAAATATCCTTCAAGGGAGACATTACTCTGACCCCTTTGTGAGCAGTAAGCAATTATTTAACACGAAACATCCCTTCTAGACACTATCCTGAAGCTTCTGTCTCACCGCTTTATCCTACCAAGGTACTTGTCTGCCAGATAAACAGCCTTTGCGGAAACAACAGGATCAGATTCAGACTCTATCACCCTGAGCAGCCTTTCGGTAAGATCAGGCTCCTCTGAAACAGATCCGGAACCCTGGGCTTTCTCAAGGAGGTTCTCTGCAGCTTTCGTATTACCGGTAATTAAATGGAGAAATCCCAGAAGGCTATAATGCAATTTTCCTGCATCAATACCACTCTCCTCCGCATATTCCACTGCAGTTTTTATGAACTGGAGCGCCTCGCTCAAGTTCTCTCTGAACATTTCAAGAAGTCCCTGCAGATAATGATCCATGATAACATTCTTTTGGGAGCCAGTGGATTCAATAGCTGATGTTTTCTGTCTTATGGTCTCCTCCGCATCGGAATAAGCGCCGGAGTAGATCTGCACGATGATCACATCGTTGAATGCTGAAACCTCCCGGAATACGTTACCCAGCGCCTGAGAGACCCTCAGATGGAATCCTGCATATTCAAGAGCTTTTTTGAATTGACCCTTGTAACAGAGAATCCTGCTGAGAGACCCCATTGCCACACTTTCGCTTGAGCGGTACCCCAGCTTCCTGGAAGTTGCCAGGTCCTTTTCCAGATATGTCTCTGCCAGAGTATAATCCCCTGATTCCATGGCCAGGTTACCAAGATTGTGGATGGATATACTCGCAAGAAAGGCCTGGTTCGTCTCCTCAGCAAGTTCAGTCTGAACACGGTAGTATTCCATGGCTTTTTCAATTTCTCCGGACTCCTCAGCGAGAACACCCAGAGTTCCCATTACCATTGCAAGTGAATATTTGTCACCTGCCTTCCGTGTAATGTCATGCCATTTATGGATGTACTCTGCAGCCTTCCGGTGTTCTCCCTTGCGCAACCACGAGCCCCCGAGATTGGCATAGACAGTTCCCAGAACAATTTCCTGTTCTTCTGAAAGAAATCCCTCCGCCTTTTCCAGAACAGCAATTGCCTCATCGTAATTCCCCTGCTCCATAAGAAGTCTTCCCATGGATATTCTCATTCTGCAACTGTGTTGAACCATGGAAGGATCACTGTCTGCCAGATCAATTGATATTCTGTAAATGTCAAGAGCCTCAGCCCATCTTCCTACAACCTCTAGAACTGCACCTTTTTTTCCCCTTGCCCGCATTCTGATATCCGGATCTCCAGACAGGTACTCAAGATCTGTGTAGTTGCCAATGGCCTGCTGATTCTGATGAGCCAGCCTGCAGTAGTCCCCTGCGGCTTCCAGATACCTCAGGGCGACCTCAGAATAGTCTGCCTTTGCAGCATGCATGGCAAGTGAGACCAGATGCTCCCCTTCAGGCTCCCGATACAATTTCAGAATAACATCCGCAGCAAGTCGATGGATTCGTTTTCGGGTACTTACCAGTAACATTCTGTATGCAGCTTCCCTGAGGAGGGGCTGACGGAAGGCAAGTCTTCCATAGTGTGACAGCTTCCAGATGCCTAGAGACAAACCCCTGGTGATAGAAGCTGAGCGGACAGACATCATATGCCTCAGGACCTCCGGGTCAAATTCCAGCCCTAGAACAGACGCTGCAGAAACAGCTTCTCTCATCTCACTGGAAAAGTGATCGATCCTGCTCTCAAGAAGTGACCCCAGGGAGCCAGGCAGAAGATGTTCAGTGTCCTGCCAAGTATTCCAGGTCCCTTTCAGCCGGTCCTGATGTACCATTGCACTCAACTCTTCAAGATAGAGCGGATTACCGGAGGATCTTTTGAAAAGAAAGCCTGCAATGTCATCGTGCACGGGAATACCGGTATCCTCTGACAGTTTCTCCACTGTCTCCTGAATGTCCAACGGTCCAAGGTCGATCGTATTCCCACACCTGAGAAATTCAGGTATCTTCTCCTCCCACCGGGAAGTAGTGATAAAGAGCCCCCTGCCGGATCTCCGCCTGCCAAGGAACGACTCCAGCGTCTTCAGTGTAGCGGGATCCATACTGCCGGGGTTCTCCACGCCGATAATGAATTTCCTGTTGTCTGCCATGGCATCAAGAAGTATTGAAATACTGTATACAGCATTTTCCCCGGTGGATGATGCTTCTTTTCTATCATCCGACAAGTCAGCAAGATGGCTTTCCGCCCACTTGAGTTCACCGCGTAGCTCTCCTGGCTCGGAACTCTCAAGCATATCCCGGATCCAGCTGTCAGGAAGCAACTGAAGAGCCCTTCTCCATACATTCAGATCCCTTTCAGCCATGAACTCATCACCTGAAAGAACAAGGGTGAAAACCTCCGGTGGGCAACTGTTAATTACTTCTCTTAGAAGTCTGCTCTTCCCTATCCCCGGTTCTCCAAGAATATTCACAGCAATGAGCCTGTTTTCTTCAATACAGCTGCTCAATAACCGGGCAAGAAGTGCTCTTTCCTCTTTTCTGCCAACAAATCTGCTTTGGTGCTGATCTCCTGCATCAGGGCTGGAATCGCACAGTATGAACGAAGATTGCGGCTCTTTGAATCCCTTTAACTGAAGAGTTCTACCCTGTCGTACAGTAAAAGAAGAGCGCACCAGCTCGCTGTAATCAGAGTTCACAAGGATCTCACCGGGTTCAGCATGGTCACACAATCTGGAAGCAAGATTTACCCTGCTTCCCAGCACAGTGTAGTCACACCTGCTGCCGGAACCGATAAATCCTGCATAAGCTGTTCCAGCAGTCACCCCGGCTCTTAATTCAGGAAAAAGTGCCCTGAGCCCGAGAACAAGCTCTCCGCATCTCCGGGCATCGCTCTCAAAAGCCTTTGGAGCACCAAAAACAACAAGGACAGTAGCGTATCTTCCCCGGAGATGCGTCCCGTTCAAAAAACCATCCATGGCTGAAGAGAAATTGCAGACCGATCTAAAGAATGACTGAGCCCCCTCGATCGTTGAGACCTGAAGGGAAAGAAAAGCAGGAAACACCGTTCGGAATTCCTCGATGAAAGTCTTTTCAGTGATAAGCGATGGGAAAAAGCAGGTTGTTTCTGGATCTGCATCAATCCATTCACCTGGCTCCGGCAGTATCTGATCAAGCTTGAATGCACCAGCAACGGACGCTCCGTGGAAGAGCTGATAGAGGATTCCTTCGGAGCCACTTACCCCCCAGCTGATACTACCGGAACCGGAAGTTGCAGTAAATGATATGTCTTCGTCAATTTCTTTAGATATATCCCTGAGCACCTGCCTGGCTCTGCCCAGCAGTTCCGGCCTGTCACCTGGAAAGACTGCCAGTGAAGCATCCCCTTCAAATTCAGCAATGAAGCCGCCCTCCTCATGAACAAAATCAATAAAAGGAGTTAAAGCTGAGCTTAGTACGCCGGATATCCATTCAGCTCCCCCATCTCCACGACTCATTGCCTCGTCTGTTAAACGGGTGAATCCTCTCATATCCGCAAGCAGAACTGTAGCAGTGAAAGAACCGCTGGAGACTCCATGGCTGAGATTTTTCAGGATGAAACTTGAAACCAGCCTGCTATCGGCCACTCTCTGCCTCCAGCAGATGCTTTTTCATAACCATTCCGCCCTGATAGAAGCCAGCGGCTCCGTCTGCTCTTACAACCCTGTGACATGGAATTGCAAGGGGAAAGGGATTTGAAGATAGTGCGTTCCCAACGGCTCTGGCCGCTCCCGTAAAACCTGCTTTTTCTGCAAGTTCTCCATAGGAAACTGTCTGTCCACAGGGTATCTCCATGAGAGAGTTCAGTACTGCTTTTTTGAACAGGGATATCTTGCTAAATTCAAGATCCCTAAGAGAAATGTTTTTCTGAATCCCATTTGCCAGGCTGGTGAGTTTCACAGATATTTCCTCTGAGAAAACAGAGTTCTTTCTCACTGCGTGTTCATGATCCTGCCTTATTTTCTCCTCTGGGGAAATATCAGAGGATGGAAGATAAATACGGTTCACGGTGTTTTCCTCCCATACGAAATAACCGTTTCCGAAAGGAGTATTAAACTCGGAATAATTCACTGAGAAGCCCCTTTGGTGAAGATAAGGGCCAGCCCTGTCCAGTCCTCTGTCTCCGCCTCCAGCTTCCTGTACTCTCCTCTGGTAACATCCGTGATCACTTTCTCCCAGAATTCCATGGACGGTGTGTTTTCCGGGTGCTGAATGATCTCCCACTTGCCGGGGAACATCTCGAAAACACTCCATGCTGCAATTTCCCCAACTCCCATTCTTCGATATTTCTTCATAACGAAAAATTCAGAGATGGATCTGGCATCCCCTGGTTCACAGAGGTAGCAGAAGTCGCTTACCAGAACAAAACCCGCAAGAGCGTCATCCACAGTTATAAAGAACGGATGTCTCCCCGGTTCAGTCCAGTAATGATCCAGATATTTGTAACCGTAAAGCCCGTGAGCATTAACATCAGCCTTGTCAAACTCGCTGAAGTCATACTGGTACAGCTCAAGAAGGTTCATTAGAACCTGCTTATCCTCGATACCCACCTCTTCCAGAAGAACATTCATAACAACTCCTTCACAGCCGGCTCACAGCCATCTCCGGGTTTTCCTCCACAGAGATAAGATATAGCTTTAGCAGGTAAACGGATAGGTAAGATAAGACGAAGCACTTGAATGCGTTTATGAATATCTTTTCTGTGCTACAGCACCGGGTTACCTGCAGCCAGCCCGGCAACCCTCATGCTCTTTATTCCAAGGGGGGGTGTCTGTTTAACGCCAAGAAGAGAGACTGGATAGAAATGGTCCTGCCAGTGGTAGTCGGTATCATTTCCTGTGAGAGATATTGAGAGGAGATAGTTCCCCGGTTCGAGTATCTCAGGAGTTATGGAGATGAATGCCTCACCTGATCCATTTATGGTGAGAAGCGGTTCTCCGTTCTCAAGATTGTTGGATGCCAGAACTGTTTCACCGTCAGGACGATGGAGAGAAAAGCCCAGAATGATGTTCTCTACTTTCCTGCCCTCTCTGGTTTCGATCAAAACATTTGCTTTCAGGGTATCACCCTGTCTGAAGGTTCTTGTTGGTACACCATTACCGTCAGTGAGAGTTACTCTGCTGAAGAACACCTCACGGTTGCCCCATTCTCTGGGGGCGGCTGCTGAAGCGCTGTTCTGAAGCCTGCCTGCATTGGCTTCCAGATAGGAACCCAGCACATCATCTACAGGGCCATCCATTCTCACTCTTCCTGAATCAAGCCAGACGGCTCGCGTACAGAGCCTGCGGACAGCTTCAGGATCATGACTTACAAAAACAATGGTTTTGCCCGATTCCCGGAAGCCGAAGATCCGGTCATAGCACTTTGCCTGAAAGGCAGCATCTCCCACTGCAAGTACCTCATCTATGAGAAGAATGTCAGGATCAACGCTGGTGGCGAGGGCAAACCCCAGTCTCATGAACATCCCTGAGGAATAGTACTTCACAGGCGTATCCATGAACCGCTCAAGCATTGAGAACTCTGCAATACCCGGTAGAAGCTCAAGCATCTGCTTCTGATCAAAGCCCAGAAGGGCTCCGTTGAGAAAGACATTCTCTGCACCTGTAAGCTCAGGATGAAAACCAACTCCAAGGTCAAGAAGGGAAGCAATTCGACCTGATGTTGCAACTGTACCTGATGTGGGGCCGTAAATACCTGCAAGAAGTTTAAGTGTGGTGGATTTGCCTGCCCCGTTGGCTCCCACCAGGGCAACTGACTCTCCAGGAGATATCTGAAACGAAGCGTGATCAAGGGCTCTGAACCAGTCCCGGCTGGTTCCCCTGCCGAAGACATTCATCAGCGTTTCCATAATGCTCACGGAGCGGTCCCTGTAAAGCCTGTAGTCAAGGGAGACATCAGAGAACTGGATAAGCCCCTTCTGCATCCTACAGCTCCTTCACTACCGAGGGTTCCATGCGCTTGAAGATAAGAAGACCCGCTGCAAGAATAACAGCAGTCCATGCTGTTAGAGATATCCACGCCCATAGTTCCGGCCATTTACCGTAATACATGGTTGAGTGGAATATCTCCATTGCTCCGGCCACAGGGTTGAATCGGATGATCGATTCCATTCTTTCAGGAATTATCCCGGCACCCAGAGGATAGATAATGGGGCTTGCATAGAACCAGGCAAGAAGGATCATCTCCAGGAACTGCGATACATCTCTGTAGTACACATTGCCAACAGAGATCATCATGCTGAATCCAGATGTCATTGCGGCAAGAAGGATAACTGCAAATGGCAGTGTGATAAGGGACAGGTTTGGAGTGCGGCCGAAGGCAATAAGAACTATCTCCAGAACTCCAAGAGCCATGAGCATGTGCACCGCGTTAGCTATCACCGAAGAGATGGGCAGAGCAACCCTGGGAAAGTAGATGGATCTTATGAGTTTCTGATTATCAAGCAGTGTTTTTGCGGAAGCGGAAAGAGATGCTGCAAAGAAGTTCCATGGGAGAAGTCCCGTGAGAAGAAACAGAGAGAAGTGCTCGATAGCACCACCGAACCGAAGGATCCTGGTAAAAACAACGGTGTACACAACCATGCTGAATAGAGGTTTTAGAAGAAACCAGAGGAATCCCAGGAAACTTCTCTTGTACCGTACCTTCAGATCCTTTTCCACCAGGCTCTTCATTAGAAGCAGTCCACCGGTCATTTTTTACTGATCTTCCTCTCAGTCCCGCTGAATATCCTTCTTATGTTGGTCCTGTGGGTAACCAGGATAGCCAGGGCAATTATGCCGAGAACAATTTCAGGATACATTGGTTCTTTGAAGTACATTCCGAGAAAAGGAAGGGATATTCCTGCAATAACGCTTCCAAGGGAAACCATTTTGAAAAGGGCAAGCAGCAGAATAAAAAGCCCAAGGGCACAGAGAACCGGGTATGTGGAAAGCACCAGGAGAGCTCCCAGGGCGGTTGCAACACCTTTGCCCCCCTTAAATCCGAACCATGGCATGAACACATGGCCACACACTGCAGCAATGACCACTGCACTGGGCAACCAGTCCGCAGTAACCGAAAAAGAAGTGACCACCAGCACAGGCGCCGCCCCTTTTGCCGCATCAAGAAGAAGGCCGGCAACACCCATTGCCGTGCCACTGGTTCTAAGGAGGTTTGTAGCACCCGGGTTGCCCGAACCATGCTCTCTAAGGTCTATACCTTTGAGTTTACCAAGCAACCAGGAGAAAGGTACAGAGCCACAGATGAAGCCCAGAAGAATGTACAGTACACTGTCCATCAGTGCTCGCGGTTCCTGTAAACGATCTTCAGAGGAACTCCATTCAAATTCAATTCTTCATGCATCCTGTTCTCAAAATAGCTCTTGTAGTTGTCAGGTATCAGGTCTGCTCTGGAAATAAAGACAACCACAACAGGCGGTGTATCTTTAACCTGTGTAATGTAGAAGAACCTCAGCATCTTCCCTTTCGGAGAAGGAGGCTGGATGGTGTTTACAATAGTTCTCATTATCTTGTTGAGCTTTCCTGTGGAGATAACGATCTTGCGTCTCTCTGCAACCGACTGAACCATGGGAAGCAGTCTTCCCATGCCTTTACCCTCCAAAGCACTGGTGAAGAATATGGGTATCCATTTGGCAAGAGGGAATCTCTGTATCACACTTCTTATCCAGAGATGCCTGTCCAGACCCAGATCAACCTTGTTCACGCAGATCAGAAGTCCCTTGCCCATCTCCCAGGCCTTCGTAGCCAGTCTCAGATCCTGAGTGGTTGGATACTCATTGCCATCCAGAACCACAACCACCACATCAGCACTGCCAACGCTCTTCCAGGAACGGAGAGTACTGTAGAACTCAATATCTTCCATTTTCCTGGATTTTCTCCGCAGACCAGCGGTGTCAATAAGACGAAAATTGGTATCCTTCCAGGTAAGATAGGAATCGATAGAGTCTCTGGTTGTTCCTGCCACGGGAGTGACAATATTCCGCTCGTCATCAAGAAGACGGTTAATAATGGAACTCTTGCCCACATTGGGTCTGCCTATCACAGCCACAGAGATACCGTCAAAATCAGGGTTCTCAACCACAGGAAGATCACGGATGACCTCATCAAGCAGGTCTCCAACTCCCAGTCCATGGGCTGCACTGACGGGCCATGGTTTCCCAAGGCCGAGAGCTGCAAATTCATGTTCAAGACCAAGTCGCTCATTGGTATCTATCTTGTTAACAGCAAGCAGACAGGGTAGTCCGCTTTTCCTTACAAGTTTTACGGCAGCCTCATCAAAGGGATGAATCCCCTCTGTCCCATCCACAAGAAGGATGATGACCTGAGCCTCTTCCACTGCAAGGTGAACCTGCTTCACAATTGCTTCCTGAAAAGGATCATCGCTGCCTGGAGATAAACCTCCTGTATCAACAGCTATGAAGTTGACTCCACTCCACTCACCGGCACCGATCTTTCGATCGCGCGTTACACCGGCCTCATTATCCACTATAGCAGTTCTTCCACCTATCAATCTATTGAAAAGCGAAGATTTGCCTACATTTACTCGACCAACAATGGCCACTACCGGCAGATCCATCCCGGGACACCTCCATATTTTGCATAATGTTGAAAGGGAATATACTTTCAGGACTCTGTTCAGCGTTAACCATAGAGCTATATTAGCGAATCATGAAAAAACTGATATTTGTTATTGCCGTACTATCCACGCTGTTTACCATGTCGCTGATATCCACCATCTTCGACAAGGGACTGGAGCACCTTACACTTGATCTAAGGTTTAACCTCTTCCCTGATATGCACTCTGTGAACGACAGCATAATCATAATCAGCGTTGATGACGCATCCCTTGAATCCATGAACTGGCTAGGGTGGCCGTGGCCAAGGCAGATATGGTCGGATATGACCTCCTTCCTCTTTGAGTCAGGGGTTGAGGTTGTCTATTTCGATATTACATTTTCAACCAGCTCTACTTTCTCTGCGAACGAAGACAGTGTGTTCGGAGCAGTTGCGGGAATGGGAGAAACTGTTTTCATTACCGCCCTTGGCCATGAAGAAGGCCAGCCTATTCCCCGCAACGCATTAATTGATCTCCTGCTTCCTCCGGGGAACCTGCCTCCTTTTAAACTGGCATCACCTCCAGTAGCGGACATTGCTGAGGGGGCTGCCTACCTTGCTTCACCCTATGCGTACCCTGATCCTGACGGCATGTTCAGGCAATCTCCCGTGTTCTTCCCGGCACTCGAGGGTACGGTCCCATCCCCTGCGCTGGCAATTGCAATGCTGTTCAGGAATGACCACTCTGTTTCTTTTGAGGATGGTTCCCTTATCTGGAACAACTCCGAGATACCCCTTACTGAAGATTATGAGATGCATGTGCGATTTGCAGGCCCCACAGGCAGCTACAGAACCATCAGTGCTGATGATGTCTTTCGGGCTATGACCGGTGATACAACAGCTCTAAGCCCGTCAACACTGGAGGGTAAGATTGTGATGGTGGGTTATACCGCATCAGACCTCATGGACCTTAAACCAATGCCTTATTCCGCAAGATGCCCCGGTGTGGAAGTAATAGCCAATTCTCTTGACAACATTCTTTCCGGCAGGCACGTAGCAACCCACGGCCATGCGACAACTTTCATCCTGACCCTGCTCCTCAGCATCGCAGTTGCTTCAGCACTTGTGTTCATCCCAAGGGTGATCCCTGCAGCTCTCACCGGTCTATTCGCAATTCTTGCATACGCTGCTGTTTCACTGGCTCTATTCAACTACATGGATATCTGGCTTGTATCAGTTCCCCCTCTTTCCTCAGCTGTTCTCACCCTGCTGGGAGGATCAATTGTTGCCTACCAGTTTGCCACAAAGGATAAGAAGTTCTTGAAAGCTGCTTTCTCCCAGTACCTGTCCCCTGCCATAGTCTCACAGGTTGCAAGTAATCCTGAGATGCTGAAACTGGGTGGTGAAAAAAAGGTAATGACAGCCTTTTTCAGCGATGTAGCCGGGTTCACCACAATCAGTGAACAGCTTGACCCGCAGGATCTGGTAAAGCTCCTCAACATCTACCTGACAGAAATGACCGATATCATCCTTGAGTCAGGAGGCACTGTGGATAAGTTTGAAGGTGATGCCATAATCGCCTTCTGGGGTGCACCGGTTGAGTTCGAGGATCATGCAGCAAGAGGAGTACTGTCAGCACTGGAATGTCAGAGGATACATGAACCGCTTAACAAAAAACTCAGAGAGATAAACTTCCCTGAGCTGAGCACAAGAATGGGCCTGGCAAGTGGCGCCATGGTAGTTGGCAATATGGGCAGCAGTAAACGGTTCGATTACACCATGATGGGCACGGATGTCAATCTTGCCAGCCGTCTTGAAGGTGTGAACAAGGTCTACGGAACACCAATTCTCATCTCAAACACTACAAGAGAAGCCCTGCCGAAAACCATTATCTGCCGTGAAGTTGATACGGTTATGGTTGTCGGTCAGAAGAAACCGGTAATCATATGGGAACCAATGCTGAAAGAAACACAGTTCAGTGATAGATACAGAAGAGGGCTGGAACTGTACAGGAATGGAGACTTCCAATCCGCCTTGAGAGAATTCATGGAAACACAGGATGATCCTCCGGCCAAAACAATGGCATCCAGGTGCAGAAATTTCATTGAGCATGGAACACCGCATGAATGGGACGGAACCTGGGTTCTCACCTCCAAGTAGTTTCTTCCCTTATATTTTACTTGAAATTAACAAATGACACCATTTTAGAACAGGAGGAACAATGAGATATACGCTAATTCTCTTGACCGCTCTGGTAGTTCTTGCAGGAACAGCTATGTCAGAGGATAACGACATTGAAGTCGGCAGCAATGCCACTGTAAAGATCCGTGAACAGTACATTTTTCCCACACCGGTATTCTACGCACAGCCAACAGGAGAGCTTGCTTTCGGTTCAGTAGTTGCAGTCACCGGTGTTCAGGAAGACTGGTTCAGTATTGAAGCCGCCGGTGGAGTTACCGGCTGGGTTCACACCACAGCCCTTACAGGTGCTGTCCTCTCTGAAGGTTCAGAGGGCACTGACGACAGTGACATGATAATGCTTGCCGGCCGCGGGTTCAACCACGATGTTGAGAACTCCTATGCTGAGGGTAAAACTCTTCCCTGGGATAAAGTAGACACAATTGAAGCTATTACTGTAGAGCCTGCTGTTCTTGAAACCTTCCTGGTTGAAGGTCTTCTTCTTGAAGGAGGCTCACGATGACAGCAATATTTATGACAGCTATCCTTGCTTTCGGCCTTGGAGACATCACAGATGCTCTGGAAAGCGATGAGCTTGAGAGTGCCGTTACAGTCTACCAGGCTTTTGACGAGGCCAATCGTGAGATAACCGAGACCGAGGAATACTACATTGGCAGAGCAGTGGCTGCGAACATACTTGCCTCATCAACACCGATGTTTGACTGGGATGCAGTTGCTTATGTGAACGAGATTGGAGCAGTTGTAGCAGGATTTTCTCCCAAACCATTCACCTATGGTGGCTGGCACTTCATGATACTGAATGACTCCGGGATCAACGCTCTCTCCTGCCCGGGCGGTATTGTGCTGCTTAACAAGGGCCTCTGCGACCTTGCTCAGAATGAAGATGAACTTGCTGCCATTCTTGCCCATGAAGCTGCCCATATCGTTCTCAGTCACGGAATACAATCTGTGGAAAAGGCAAAGCTCACATCCGCCTGGACAACCCTTGGCCACGAGGGTGCGGGGCACCTGGGCAGTGATCAGGTTGACGAGCTGTCGGATAACTACGGAGATGTGGTTGATGACATCACCATGAACCTTGTTACTCGAGGCTACAGTCGTGACTCGGAGCAACAGGCTGACAGCCTTGCAGTTCACATACTGGCAAGAGCTGGATACGACCCCATGGCTCTGGTAGCAGTGTTGAACCGCATGGACGGACTCGCCAGCAGGAGCGGACCTGGATTCTGGCAGACGCACCCGACCCCCTCAGACAGAGTCCAGTGGATCATGAACGAGATCGAGAACGGATCACTAGCCTCCCCTTCACCTGAAGCGATAGCAGCAAGAACAGCCAGGTTTACTGAAAAGTATACGAATGCAGGTTCCACACAGCCTGCTTCAAGAGGTGGAGAAACAATAGACAGAAGCGGTTCCGGAGGAACAACAACCGGCTCAGGAAGAACCGGTTCTACTACCACTGGTAGCGGTTCTTCCTCCGGGGGTAGACGGTAATCCTCTATCTGTTTCTTGTCCTGATATCTGCGCCTGGTGTCACTGGGATGATCCCCCATGACCCGGGCGCATTTACTCAGGGGCTTGAGATCAGGAACGGGTTTCTGTGGGAGAGCACAGGTATTTACGGCCATTCCACATTCAGAAGAACAGATATTGAGACTGGAGAGGTTCTGGATATTCTCCGATTTCCTGATACTGTTTTTGCAGAAGGATTTACTTTCCTGGACGATTCAACCGTTTGCCTTCTCACATGGAGGGAGCAAACTGCATTTCTTCTTAACCCCTGGACCATGGAGATCGAAGACGAATTCTATATGAACACGGAGGGCTGGGGCATCTGCTATACCGGTGAATTCCTTGTTCAGAGTGACGGTTCAGCCATTCTCCGTTTCAGGAACCCGACTGATTTCTCAGTAAGCGACTCAATATCAGTAACACTTAACGACCAGCCACAGTTCTACCTCAATGAACTGGAGTACCTGAACGGTCAGATTCTGGCCAATCAGTGGCGCACAAGCAGGATCCTCTTCATCAACCCTGAGAACGGGAATGTGGAAAGATTTATCAATCTGAACAATGTAATCCCTGCCACAGGTGGGGTTCTCAATGGAATCGCCGCAACAGATGATGGAGTTCTCTACTGTACCGGTAAGAACTGGCTGATAACCCTGGTCATCAACACCCTGTAAACTCCTTAACTGGGCTTGCCCTGTTTCGGGAAACTCCGTATCTTACTGGTGTGAGTAAGTAAAGTTAACTTTTTAGGAGGTGTGCTATGCGCAAAGTACTTTTTGTTTTGCTTGTCATAGCAGCAGCAGCGTCTGCCAAGGCGATAATACTAACCCTGGATGCCCCTGATACAAATATTACGGGGCTTGCATGGGGTGACGGTACGCTCTGGGCTATGGATGCTACTACTGACTATGTGTATGAATTGAATCCTGCAACTGGTGACGTGATCAGCAGTTTCTACTTCAATCATCCTACTACAGTTGTTCCAACCGGTCTTGCCTATTCTGAGAATCACAACATGGTTTATTGCGGAGGCTGGTACAATACCAACGGTTATGTCTATAAGTTCACACCCACCGGCACCTATCAGGGTATGGTGGACATGTGTGGTGGTTGAGGAAACCCTGTCTCGTCGGTGACGGGACTGAGTGTTCATGGAAACTACATCTACCTTGGCTCAAGAAGTCAGAACAGAGTTTATCGGTACGCCCTTCCTAATATTACAAGTCGCGTGAACTTTACTTACTTTACAGGCTTCAGTTCTACCTGTGACATTGCCATGGATGTACCAGACAATATTGTCTGGGCCGCTTCCACGAATACTAGTATTGCTGTAAAATGCTACGATAACAACAATACGATGGTGGACTACATTCCTGTCAGCCTTATCCCCAATGCCAGAGGGTTGACCCTTGATCCCAGTGGCTACCTGTGGATTAGCGATATTGATGCAGATAAGATCTACCAGGTCGATCTTACTGAAGGTATCGAAGAAGGCGTTCAGGGACTAAGTGTAGTTCCATCCGCCAACCCGTTCAGCGGTGCTGTAACATTCCAGGCACAAGGTGTTACTGGAACAGTTGCCGTATTCGATATGTACGGCCGTCAGGTAGAGAGTGACAGTTTCCAGAACGCCTGGACCTGGAACTCATCTGCTCCTGCCGGAAGCTATATCTTCGTCATTATTGATGAGCAGGGAGAGTCCACGACTCTTGAGCTTGTGAAGATCTAGACGACTTTAAACAGCAATGCAAACCCGGGGAGAAATCCCCGGGTTTGCTATTGAATAACAATGGGTTCCGCATTACTTGGCCTTGTCCGGTTTCGAGATACTATATATTTTACACACATACACGTAAGTGATGTTTGTAACTAATTTTACCTTCGGAGGTGTGCTGTGCGTAAAGTGCTATTTGTTTTGCTTATCATAGCAGCAGCAGCATCGGCCAAAGCGATAATAACAACCCTGGATGCTCCGGATACAAACATATCCGGTCTTGCATGGGGTGACGGTTCGCTCTGGGCTATGGATGCTGTTACTGACTATGTGTATGAATTGAATCCTGCAACTGGTGATGTGATCAGCAGTTTCTACTTCAATCATGTTACTACAGTTGTTCCAACAGGTCTGGCCTATTCAGAGAACTACAATATGGTTTACTGCGGAGGCTGGTATCTGACCAATGGTTATGTATTCAAGTTCACACCCACCGGCACTTATCAGGGCATGGTGGACATGTGCGGTGGTTGAGGAAACCCTGTCTCGTCGGTGACGGGACTGAGTGTTAGCAATAATCATATTTTCCTTGGCTCAAGAACTCAGAATCGCGTTTACTACTACTCACTTCCGGGAATCACATCATTGAAACTATTCTCTTATCTGGCAGGATACAGTACTACATGTGATATTGCAATGAATGCTGCAGACAGCCTCGCCTGGATAGCTTCTGAGAATACAAGTATCGCAGTGAAATGCTACAACAGCAACAATACAATGGTTGACTATATCGATGTCAGCCTTATTCCTAATGCCAGAGGATTGGCTCTTGACCCCAGCGGGTATCTCTGGGTAAGCGATATTGATGCAGACAAGATCTACCAGGTTGATCTTACTGAAGGTATCGAAGAAGGCATTCAGGGACTGAGTGTAGTTCCCTCTGCCAACCCCTTCAGCGGTGCTGTAACATTCCAGGCACCTGGTGTGACTGCAACAGTTACCGTATTCGATATGTACGGTCGTCAGGTGGAAAGTGAGAGTTTCCAGAACGCCTGGACATGGAACTCATCAGCTCCTGCCGGAAGCTACGTCTTCGTCATTATTGATGAGCAGGGAGAGTCTGCAACTCTCGAGCTCGTGAAGATCTAGACGCTTCAAACAGTTAAGAGAACCCGGAGAGAAATCTCCGGGTTTTCTATTGACAAACTGGAATAGGATTCCGATATTACCGCCTCAGCGCAGTGCCTCGATAGCTCAGTTGGCAGAGCGGGTGGCTGTTAACCACTAGGTCGGAGGTTCAAGTCCTCCTCGAGGCGCCA